>NZ_JACAPJ010000015.1:0-215551 GCF_013385765.1 Pseudomonas sp. C8002 | reverse complement strand
GGGCACACCGAGCCTAAGCGAGGTGCCGAGTGGTGGGGCAAGAGCGTTTTGCTTACTTTTGCGCTGTTCAAAAGTGAGCCGCTGTAAGAGCGGAACCAATCGAAGCCGTTACCTAAATAACGGATATGTCCCCCATCTAACCCACACCAATCATCCCCCAGCCTTATCGCGCACCATTCACCCCCAACCGTATTTATTGTGACCCCAGGCCCCGTGCCTGACACTCAACCCATCCACCCCTAACCACCCCTGGAGTCCCCAATGAGTGAGCCTGTGCAGTTCCAAGACAAGGTCGTGATCGTCACCGGTGCCGGCGGCGGACTAGGCCGCGCCCACGCACTCCTGTTCGCCAGACACGGCGCCAAAGTGCTGGTCAACGATCTTGGCGGCTCAACCCAGGGCGAAGGCGCCAACGCCTCGGCGGCCGACCGCGTAGTGGCCGAAATCCGCGAAGCCGGCGGCATTGCCGAGGCCAACCACGACTCCGTCACCGACGGTGACAAGATCGTCCAGAACGCCCTCGACGCCTTCGGCCGCATCGACGTCGTGGTCAACAACGCCGGGATCCTGCGGGACAAAACCTTCCACAAAATGGAAGACAGCGACTGGGACCTGGTCTACCGCGTGCACGTCGAAGGCGCCTACAAAGTCACCCGCGCCGCCTGGCCCCACCTGCGTGAACAAGCCTACGGCCGGGTGATCTTCACCGCCTCCACTTCCGGTATCTACGGCAACTTCGGCCAGTCCAACTACGGCATGGCCAAGCTCGGCCTGTACGGCCTGACCCGCACCCTGGCGCTGGAAGGCCGCAAGAACAACATCCTGGTCAACGCCATCGCCCCCACCGGTGGTACACGCATGACCGAAGGCCTGATCCCGCCGCAAGTCTTCGAACGCCTCAAGCCGGAATTGATCAGCCCGCTGGTGGTGTACCTGGGCAGCGAGGCGTGTCAGGAAACCTCCGGGCTGTTTGAGGTGGGCGGCGGCTGGATCGGCAAGACCCGCTGGGAGCGCAGCCTGGGGGTTGGGTTTGATCCTGAAGCCGGGTTCTCCCCGGATGATGTCGCCGCCCACTGGCAGCAAATCTGTGACTTCGACGGGGCCGCTCACCCCAAGGACAACATCGAGGCCTTGAAGGAGATGATGGCCAACCTGCAGAAGTACAGCCTGTGATCATTACGTGAAAAAGTTTTAATCAAGCGGGGCGCCATGGCGCCCCGCTTTATTTCAGGCATAAAAAAAGCCGCTGCAAAGGCAGCGGCTGAAGTAAGACGTTTGATCAAGGAGCAATAAATCAACGTCAGTGAACACCGGTAACAGATTGAAAATATTGATCAATCCATAAAAAACTGGCTGTTCTTCCAGGTTCTGGAAGCGGGCGGTTTGCCCTGAAAGCCAGGCAAGAATAGGCTTTTGTTACAAAATGAAAAATAGCGATTCGAGACAAGGACTGTTACCAAACCCGCAACAGTGGCAATAACACTTCATCCATCCTCCTGATAATCCTTCATCCATCTCGTCCATGGCCTCTCCAAGACCCCGGCCAGAGCGCCCTCTCATCCTTTCGAGCGACAACACGAATACCTCCTTGGTGCGCTTATCGCTCCTGATCGCGGGCAGTAGGGTGGGGCCTTCTGTCACACCACCGGGGAAGACGCATGACAAAAACAACAATGCGCGCCATCTTCAGGCCACAGGCGCTGGCCGCTGCGGTTGCTTTGGGTTGCTGTGCCCAGGCGCACGCTGTTTCGTTCAACATCGGCGAGATCGAAGGGCAATTCGATTCCTCGCTGTCGGTCGGTGCCAGCTGGGGCATGCGCGATGCCGACAAGAAGCTGGTGGGCATTCCCAACGGCGGAACGGGCCAGGCTTCCACCGGCGATGATGGTCGCCTGAACTTCAAGAAGGGCGAGACCTTCTCCAAGATCTTCAAGGGCATCCACGACCTGGAACTCAAGTACGGCGACAGCGGCGTGTTCGTGCGCGGCAAGTACTGGTACGACTTCGAACTGCAGGACGAAGACCGCGAATTCAAGCAGATCAGCAATAACCACCGCGACGAAGGCGCGCGCTCTTCCGGCTACGAATTACTCGATGCATTTGTCTATCACAACTATTCCATCGGCGATTTGCCGGGCAACGTGCGCGTCGGTAAACAGGTGGTCAGTTGGGGGGAAAGTACGTTCATCGGCAACTCCATCAACAGCATCAACCCCATCGACGTTTCCGCGTTCCGCCGCCCTGGCGCCGAGATCAAGGAAGGCCTGATTCCGGTCAACATGGTGTTCGCCTCCCAAAGCCTCACCAACCAGTTGAGCGTGGAAGGTTTCTACCAGTTGAACTGGGAAAACACCGTGGTGGACAACTGCGGCACCTTCTTCGGTAACGACGTGGTGGCCCATGGCTGCAACGGCAACTACACCGTCGGCAGCCCGGCGATTGCACCATTGCAACCGGTAGCGGCGGCGTTTGGCCAGGGCTTCCAGGTTACGAAAGAAGGCGTAGTGGTGCAGCGTGCAAAAGACCGCGAGGCGCGCGATGGCGGCCAGTTCGGCATGGCGTTGCGCTGGCTGGGAGATGACACCGAGTACGGCCTGTACTTCATGAACTATCACAGCCGCACGCCCACCGTCGGTACCATCACCGCCAACACCAACCTGGCAACCATTGGCGCTATTGCCAACGCGGCCAACGGGATCGCCCCGGGTACCGGGGCCGGCCTGGCGCAAAGCACGATGCTCGGTCGCGGCCAGTATTACCTCGACTACCCGGAAAATATCCGCCTGTTCGGTGCCAGTTTCTCCACCACCTTGCCCACCGGCACCGCCTGGACCGGCGAAATCAGCTACCGCCCGAATGCCCCCGTACAACTCAACACCACCGACCTGACGCTGGCCCTGGTCAACCCGATTGCCGGCAACGCCGCTTCACCGATCAGCAGTTCCTTCGGTGCCGACAACGCCGGCTACCGCCGCAAGGAAATCACCCAGATCCAGAGCACCATGACCCAATTCTTCGACCAGGTACTGGGCGCCGAACGCCTGACCCTGGTGGGCGAGGCGGCCTTTGTGCACGTCGGCGGGCTGGAGGCGAAATCCAAGCTGCGTTATGGCCGTGACTCGGTCTACGGCCAGTACGGGTTCGGCGGCGACACCGATGGTTTTGTCACGGCCAACTCCTGGGGTTATCGCGCCCGGGCCATCCTCGATTACAACAACGTATTCGCCGGGGTCAACCTCAAGCCCAACGTGTCGTGGTCCCAGGACGTCAGCGGCTACGGCCCCAACGGCCTGTTCAACGAAGGCGCCAAGGCCATCAGCGTCGGCGTGGATGCGGACTACCGCAACACCTACACCGCGAGCCTGAGCTACACCGACTTTTTTGGCGGTGACTACAACACCCTCACCGACCGCGACTTCATCGCCCTCAGCTTTGGCGTGAACTTCTGATTTGGCTTAAGTAAGGACAAGAGACTATGCGCAAAATGATTCTGCAATGCGGGGTGTTGGCCCTGAGCCTGTTGGCCGCCAACGTGATGGCCGCAGTGTCGCCGGAAGAAGCGGCCAAGCTCGGCACTACCCTGACCCCGGTGGGCGCCGAGAAGGCCGGTAACGCCGATGGTTCGATCCCGGCATGGACCGGTGGCATCCCGAAAAACGCCGGGGCGGTGGACAGCAAGGGTTTCCTCGCTGACCCGTTCGCCAATGAAAAGCCGCTGTTCGTGATCACCGCCGCCACGGTCGACAAATACAAGGACAAACTCTCCGAAGGCCAGGTGGCGATGTTCAAGCGCTACCCGCAAACCTACAAGATTCCGGTGTACCCGACCCACCGCACGGTCAACCTGCCGCCGGAGATCTACGAGTCGATCAAGCGCAGCGCGCTCAACGTACACGCGATCAACGACGGCAATGGCCTGGAAAATTTCACCGGCAACCGCTACTACGCCTTCCCGATTCCGAAAAATGGCGTGGAAGTGCTGTGGAACCACATCACCCGTTACCACGGCGGCAACCTGCGCCGCATCATCACCCAGGCCACGCCGCAGACCAACGGCAGCTACACGCCGATCCGTTTCGAGGAAGAAGTGGCCGTGCCGCAACTGATCCCGGACATGGACCCGGTCAAGGGCGCCAACGTACTGACCTTCTTCAAACAATCGGTGACCGCCCCGGCGCGCCTGGCCGGCAACGTACTGTTGGTGCATGAGACGCTCGACCAGGTGAAGGAACCGCGCCTGGCCTGGGTCTACAACGCCGGCCAGCGCCGGGTACGCCGTGCGCCGCAAGTGGCCTACGACGGGCCGGGCACTGCGGCCGACGGCCTGCGCACCTCGGATAACTTCGACATGTTCTCCGGCGCCCCCGACCGCTACGACTGGAAGCTGGTGGGCAAGAAGGAGATGTACATTCCCTACAACAGCTACAAGCTCGATTCGCCGACTCTCAAGTACGACGACATCATCAAGGCCGGCCACATCAACCAGGACCTGACCCGCTACGAGCTGCACCGGGTCTGGGAAGTGATCGGCACGGTCAAGCCGAGCGAGCGGCACATCTACGCCAAGCGCCACATGTACATCGACGAAGACAGCTGGCAGGTGGCGCTGGTGGACCACTACGACGGCCGCGGCCAGCTGTGGCGTGTTGCTGAAGGTCACGCGCAGTTCTACTACGACCATCAGGTGCCGGCCTACACCGTCGAAACCCTGTACGACATCATCGCCGGGCGCTACATCGCCCTGGGCATGAAGAACGAAGAGAAGAGCAGCTTTGTGTTCGGCTTTGCGGCCAAGGCGGCCGACTACACGCCGGCAGCATTGCGCTCGGAAGGCGTGCGCTAAAACCTGATTGAAATGCGATGAAACTGTGGGAGCGGGCTTGCTCGCGAAGGCGGTCTGTCAGTTAAAGCATCAGTGACTGATACACCGCCTTCGCGAGCAAGCCCGCTCCCACATTTACGGTGTTCCACCTTTAGAACGAGTGCCGGGTGGCCTTTTGGCTCCCGGCTTTTTTATGCCCGCCAATCAGCCTGCTGAATACTCCTCAACAACCGCCAGCCACAGGACTAGGGTAGGGCGCACGCCGCCTAATAATAAAAAACAGGGACGCAGTAATGACCGCCATGACCCGTTGTCTGGATCGTCCTGGATTCATGCCACGCTTGTCTCCCCATCATCTGTTGCGCCCGCGCCTGGCCGTGCCGCTGCTCAACGCCACCGCGCGGGTGAAGTTGCTCTGCGCCCCGGCCGGCAGTGGCAAGAGTGCATTGCTCGCCGAGTGCGCGTTGCAGGCGCCTTCGCAGTGCCAGGTGTACTGGTTGCCGCTGAATGGCGTGGCCTCGGATTTGTGTCAGCGCCTGGCGCAAAGCCTTGGCCTCGACTTTGTTGATGAGCCCACCTTGCTGCTGGCCCTGAACCGCTGGCAAGCGCCGGCCTGGTTGTTTCTCGATGACTTCTGCCGCGTGCCGGCGCCTGAACTGGATGGGTTGCTTGACCGCATTCTGGCGGCCAGCAGCCCGGCCTTGACCTGGTGGATCGGCGCGCGGCGGCGGCCGGCCTGCAACTGGCCCCGGTTGTTGCTTGATGATGAGCTGTGGGAATGCAGCGCTGCCGAGTTGGCGTTTGACCCCAGCGAAATCCAGCACTTGGCCGGCCCCAGCGCCGACAAGGTATTGCAGTTCAGCGCCGGCTGGTGCGCCGGAGTGCGTATCGGATTGCTTGAAGGCGACGGGCACCCGGACAAAACCTTGCTCGACTACCTGCAACACGAACTGTTCACGGGCCTGGCGCCGGAATTGGCTGAGGCCTGGCGCGTGCTCGCGCACCTGCCACGCTTCAACCCGAGCTTGTGTGACCACCTGTTCGGCTTTGGTGACGGTGGCGACTACCTGCGAGACTTGCAGACGCTGGGCGCCTTTATCGAGCCCTGGGAAGAGTCCACCGACTGGCTGCAAGTCTTCCCGCCACTGGCCCAACTGATGCGCGCCGAACCCTGGCCGGCCAGGCGCTCCTGGCACCGGCGCGCGTGCCAATGGTTTACCGCCGCCGAGGACTGGCAAGCAGCGTTTGAGCAAGCGTTGCAGGCCGAAGAGTACGAAGTGGCCGTGAGCCTGTTGCAGCACTTCAGTTTTGAAGACCTGTTCCGCCAGCAAAATGCGGTGCTGTTGTTGCGCCTGCATGAGCAGCATGGCGATGAATTGATGCTGGGCTCGGCGCAACTGGTGGGCTTGGTAACGGCGGCGTTGCTGTTTGCCGGGCGTTTCGACCAGGCGGCGTTGTGCATTGACCAACTGGCGCGTTTCACTCCGCAACCGACCGCACACCTGCAGCGTTATCTGCTGGCCCGCTGGCAGGCGCAATGGGGCTGGCTGTTGCATCTGGGCGGCGAAGCCGCACGGGCCCGGGAGCATTTTCTCGAAGCCCTGCAAGACTTGCCCGAGAGCGCCTGGACGTCGCGCCTGATGTGCCTGTCGGGCCTGACCCAGCAAGCCTTGCTGCGTGGCGAGCTGGACGTGGCCCAGGCGCTGAACCGCGAGGCGTTGTGCCTGGCGCGCTCCCACGGCTCACTGCTGTTGGAGGCATTGTTGGAGCTCGATCATGCGCAGTTGCTGGAGCAGCGCGGCGCGCCGTATCGGGCCCAAAGCCTGCTGGAGAATGTGCAGCGCATGCTGGTGCAACAGCGGCTTAAAGCTGGGCCGTTGATGGGACGGATTTGCTTGCGACGTGGGCACCTGGCGCTGCGCCAGGGCCACGACGCCGTGGCCGCCGAATGCTTCGAATCCGGCCTGGGCATGTGCCTGCACAGCCAGGACAAACGCGTGCTCTACGGCTACCTGGGACTGGCGCTATTGGCCGCCAACAAGGGCGATTACGCCCAGGCGTTTATCCAGTTGCGCGACGCTGAGCGCCTGATGCAGCAACGCCAGGTGCCCGACACCGTCTATCGCGCCGTATTGCTGTTGCTCAGCGGGCATTTCTGGCTGCAACAGGGTCGCGCCGAACTGACCCTGGAGGCGGTGACCCGGGTGCTGCGGCACTACCGTGGCCCCAAGGCGAAACAAGCACCGCCGGCCACCCTGGAGTTGATCCCCAGGCTTGAATATTTGCAGGTGCTGGCCGAAGTGAAATTGCATCGCGCCGAAGAGCCTGTCGCCCGCCTGAGTGCGTTACTGGAGGCCGCCCGTCAGCGGGGCATGCTGTGCCTGGAAGCGGAGTTGCACTTGGTGCTGGGGGAAGTGGCCTGGGAAGTCGGCGATCGCCCGTTGGCCGTGCGCTCGCTGGAAGCCGGATTGGAACTGGCGGGGCGTTGCCAGGTACAGCAGGCGATTCGCGAGCTGCGTCTCAGGCAACCGGGGTTGTTGAGTGCATTGGGGCTGGAACCGCAGGAATGCCCGGCGGCGGCGGGGGAAAATCCCCTGAGCCAGCGCGAACTTGAGGTGCTGCAACTGATTGCCCAGGGCAATTCCAATCTGGAAATTGCCAGCCAATTGTTTATCTCGCTGCACACGGTAAAAACCCATGCGCGGAGGATTCACAGCAAATTGGGGGTGGAGCGGCGCACCCAGGCAGTGGCCAAGGCCAAGACGCTGGGCTTGATGGCTTGAAGCCATGCACTATTCGTCAAACAATGAAGATCAAATGTGGGAGCGGGCTTGCTCGCGAATGCGGTGTATCAGTCACTGATGCTTTAACTGACAGACTGCATTCGCGAGCAAGCCCGCTCCCACATTTTGTTCTGTTGTGTGCCTGATACTGAGCGTCAGGGCTGATAACCCATGCGCCAACTCACCGCCTGGGTCGCCGCCAGCAAACGCTTCGCCGCCGGGCCGTCTTCATCGGCATGGAACAGCGACGTCGGTCCCACCACGGTCAACACCGCCGCCACTTGCCCGACCGCGTTGAACACCGGCGCCGACAACGCGTCCACACCCGGCATCAGCAAACCATGCACAAAGTGCAAGCCGCGCTGGCGGATCTGCTCACAGGTGGTCGCGTATTCCTGGTCATCCGCCAACGCATGGGCAACGCCCGCCTGAATCTCCCGCTCGCGCAACTCCACGGTTTCCCGCGACGGCAGGAACGCACTGAACACCAGCCCGGTGGACGAACTGAGCAACGGCAACACCGAGCCCAATTGCGTGACCACCGTCACCGCGCGCACCGCCGGCTCGATGTGCACCACGGTCGCGCCCTGATTACCCCAGACGGCCAGGAAGCAGGTTTCATTCAACTCATCCCGCAGTTCCGCCAGGGGCAGGGCGGCGACTTTCAGCACGTCCATGCTGCCCAGCGCGGCCAGCCCCACGCGCAAGGCTTCGCGGCCCAGGCCGTAATGGTTGGTGGCGGTGTTCTGTTCGGCAAAACCCGAGGCAATCAGCGCCTGCAAATAGCGGTGGACCTTGCTCGCCGGCATTTGCACGTGCTCGGCCAGGCGCGACAACGAGGTGGCCGGCGACAGTTCAGCCAGGGCCTTGAGGATGTCGGTGCCCACTTCAGCCGAGCGGACTTTCTGTTTACCGGTGTCGCGGGGGGCGGGCGGCTTTTCCATGGAAGGCATGAATCCGAAAGACGAATGGGCGTCTTTATAGCTTGACGGTCAACAGGTATCAAATTACGTTATGCGTAACTGGATTACGATAAAAACAACTTCCGCTCAGAGGATGATCCATGACCCTCGAATACCAATCGGGTTTTGGCAATGAATTTGCCACTGAAGCCTTGCCCGGTGCATTGCCCGTCGGCCAGAACGCCCCGCAGAAAGCGCCCTACGGGCTGTACACCGAACTCTTTTCCGGCACCGCCTTCACCATGGCCCGCAGCGAAGCCCGGCGCACCTGGTTGTACCGCATCCAGCCGTCGGCCAATCACCCGGCGTTCGTCAAGCTGGAACGGCAATTGGCCGGTGGACCGCTGGGCGCTGTGACGCCCAACCGCCTGCGCTGGAACCCGCTGGATATTCCGGGTGAGCCGACAGATTTCATCGATGGCCTTGTAGGCATGGTCGCCAATTCCGGATCGGAAAAACCCTCGGGCATCAGCATCTACAACTACCGCGCCAACCGTTCGATGGACCGCGTGTTCTTCAACGCGGACGGCGAACTGTTGATCGTTCCCGAGCAGGGCCGCCTGCGCATTGCGACCGAGCTGGGTGTGCTGGAAGTCGAGCCACTGGAAATCGTCGTGCTGCCCCGCGGCCTGAAATTCCGCGTCGAACTGCTGGATGCCCAGGCCCGCGGTTACGTCGCCGAGAACCATGGCGCGCCACTGCGCCTGCCGGACCTTGGTCCTATCGGCAGCAACGGCCTGGCCAACCCACGGGATTTCCTCACCCCCGTCGCCCATTACGAAGACCTCAAGCAACCGACCACGCTGGTGCAGAAATTCCTCGGTGAACTGTGGGGCTGCCAGCTCGACCATTCGCCGCTGAACGTGGTGGCGTGGCACGGCAACAACGTGCCGTACAAATACGACCTGCGTCGTTTCAACACCATCGGCACCGTGAGCTTCGATCACCCGGACCCGTCGATCTTCACCGTATTGACCTCGCCCACCAGCGTGCACGGCCTGGCCAACCTCGACTTCGTGATCTTCCCGCCCCGCTGGATGGTCGCCGAAAACACCTTCCGGCCACCGTGGTTCCACCGCAACCTGATGAACGAATACATGGGCCTGATCCAGGGTGCCTACGACGCCAAGGCCGAAGGCTTCGTGCCCGGCGGCGCGTCGTTGCACAGCTGCATGAGCGCCCACGGCCCGGATGGCGAGACTTGCACCAAAGCCATCAACGCGACGCTTGAGCCCCACAAGATTGATAACACCATGGCGTTCATGTTCGAGACCAGCCAAGTGCTGCGTCCTACACAGTTCGCGCTGGAATGCCCGCAACTGCAACCTTCCTACGACGCTTGCTGGGCCTCGCTCCCTGCAACCTTCAACCCGAATCGGAGATAACCCATGACTCAGCCTAATCTCACCCGCAGTTGGGTGGTTTCCGCCAACGGTCACCGGGATTTCCCGCTGCAAAACCTGCCGTTGGGGGTGTTCAGCGTTAATGGCTCGGCACCGCGCAGTGGCGTGGCGATTGGCGAGCAGATTCTTGATCTGCACGCCGCGTTGGAATGCTTTGAAGGCGAAGCCCGCCGGGCCGTTGAAGCCACCGCTGGCGGCCAACTGAACGCATTTTTCGAACTCGGCCGTGGCCCGCGCGTGGCCTTGCGTGAACGCCTGCTGGAACTGTTGGCCGAAGGCAGCGACCAGCAAGGCAAACTGCAAGCTGCGCTGCACCCGGCTGCCGATTGCCAGATGCACCTGCCGGCCAGGATCAACGACTACACCGACTTCTACGTGGGCATCGAGCACGCGCAAAACGTCGGCAAGCTGTTCCGCCCGGACAACCCACTGCTGCCCAACTACAAGTATGTGCCGATCGGCTACCACGGCCGCGCGTCGACGATTCGCCCGTCGGGCACCGAGGTCCGCCGCCCGAAAGGCCAGACCCTGCCAGCCGGCCAGACCGAGCCGACCTTCGGCCCCTGCGCACGCCTGGACTACGAGCTGGAGCTGGGCATCTGGATCGGCCAGGGCAATGCCATGGGCGACTCGATTGCCATCGGCGACGCGGCTGATCACATCGCCGGTTTCTGCCTGCTCAACGACTGGTCGGCGCGGGATATCCAGGCCTGGGAATACCAGCCGCTGGGCCCGTTCCTGTCGAAGAGTTTCATCACCAGCATTTCGCCATGGGTGGTGACGGCTGAAGCCCTGGAACCGTTCCGCAAGGCACAACCGGCGCGCCCTGAAGGCGACCCGCAACCCCTGCCGTACCTGCTGGACAAGCGCGACCAGGCTGCCGGTGGTTTTGATATCGAACTGGAAGTGCTGCTGACCACCGCCTCGATGCGTGAGCAGAACCTGCCGGCCCATCGCTTGACCCTGAGCAACACCCAACACATGTACTGGACCGTCGCGCAGATGGTTGCGCACCACAGCGTCAATGGCTGCCAGTTGCAGGCGGGTGACCTGTTTGGTTCGGGCACCTTGTCGGGGCCGGAAGCCGGACAATTCGGCAGCCTGCTGGAAATCACCGAGGGCGGTAAAAAGCCGATCGAACTGGCCTCCGGCGAAGTGCGTAAGTTCCTCGAAGACGGCGACGAAATCATCCTGCGTGCCCGCTGCACCCGCGACGGTTTTGCCTCCATCGGCTTCGGCGAATGCCGGGGTACCGTGGTCGCGGCGCGCTGAGAGGGCAGGGCCATGGAACTCTATACCTACTACCGCTCCACTTCGTCCTACCGGGTGCGGATCGCGCTGGCCCTCAAGGGCCTGGACTTCACCGCCGTGGCGGTCAACCTGCTGGTGCCCAAGGGCGGCGCCAACCATCAGCCGGAGTACCTGGCGATCAACCCGCAAGGTCGCGTGCCGGCCTTGCGCACCGATGAGGGTGATGTGTTGATCCAGTCGCCGGCAATCATCGAATACCTGGAGGAACGTTATCCACAGGCGCCGTTGCTCTCCACGGATCTGGCAACCCGTGCCCATGAGCGCGCGGTGGCGTCGATCATCGGTTGCGACATCCACCCGCTGCACAACTCCAGTACCCAGAATCTGCTCAAGCAATGGGGGCACGATGAAGCGCAGGTGCTGGAGTGGATTGGGCACTGGATCAGCCAGGGCCTGGCGGCGGTTGAGCAGTTGATCGGTGATCAGGGTTACTGCTTTGGCGAGCAGCCGGGGATGGCGGATACGTTCTTGATTCCTCAGTTGTATGCGGCCGAGCGGTTCAAGGTGTCGCTGGCGGCATACCCGCGCATTCAGCGGGTGGCGGGGTTGGCGGCGCAGCATCCGGCGTTCATGGCGGCTCATCCCGCCAACCAACCGGATACCCCATAAATCTCCAGGCTCACACCGGCCAAATGTGGGAGCGGGCTTGCTCGCGAATACGGTGTATCAGTCAGCAGATGTATTGACTGGCATACCGCTTTCGCGAGCAAGCCCGCTCCCACATGTGATCTTCAGCGTGTCCAAAATATATAAAAACAATACAGGTCCCTTGCGATGCACAATCAGATTGCCAGCTTTCGTGCGGCACTCGACGCCCGTCCGGTGTCGCGCTATCAGTGGTTGATTCTCCTGTTGCTGGCACTGTTGCTGGTCACCGACGGCTACGACGCCCAGGTCCTGGGCTACGTAGTACCGGCGCTGGCCAAGGACTGGGGCCTGGAAAAAGCCGCGTTCGGCCCGGTGTTCAGCGCCAACCTGCTGGGGCTGACGCTGGGCTCCCTGGCCGTCACGCCGCTGGCGGATCGCTTCGGGGTGCGGCGCATCCTGCTGTGCTGCGTGCTGATCTACGCCAGCCTCACGGTGCTGATGGTGTTCGCCAACTCTCTCAATACCTTGATGGCCGCCCGCTTTATCTGCGGCATCGGCATGGGCGGTGCAATGCCCAGCGCCATGGCCCTCATGTCGGAATACTCACCACCCCGCCTGCGAACATTGATGGTGACGCTCGCCGCCTGTGGCTTTTCTTTCGGCGGTGCGGCCGGTGGTTTTGTCGCGGCCGGGTTTATCGACAGTTTCGGCTGGCAGGCGGTGTTCCTCGCCGGTGGTGTGACGCCATTGCTGTTGTTTCCGTTTCTTGCCTGGATGTTGCCCGAATCCCTGCCACGCCTGCTGCGTGATGCACCGCCGTATGCGCGCCTGCAGAAAGTCACCGCGCGAATGCTGCCAGGCTGGCAACCGCCGCCAGCGAGCGAGGCTGAAAACCGCCAGGAGCAAGGCAGCAAACTGACGGTGGTGGAGCTGTTCCGCCATGGTTATGCGCGCCCGACCTTGCTGCTGTGGGCGACGTTTTTTGTCAGCCTGATCCTGCTGTATTTCATGATCAGCTGGCTGCCTTCGCTGTTGCTGGAAAGCGGTTTGGGCCTGAACGAAGCCAATCTGGTGACCTCGATGTTCCTGTTCGCCGGGACCTTGGGCGCCATCGGCATGGCCTGGTTTGCCGACCGGCTCAAAAGCAAAGTGCGCCTGCTGTCCGGCGTGCTGGCAGCGGCTGCGGTGTGCACCATCCTGCTGGGGCTGAATCACGACAATCCGCGCTATCTGGTGGCCTGCGTGTTTGCGGCGGGCTTCTGCATCATCGGCGGTCAACTGACCCTGAACGCGTTCGCCAGTAACTTCTACCCGGCTCACGTGCGGGCCACCGGTACCGGCTGGGCGCTGGGTGTCGGGCGGTTCGGGTCGATCCTCGGGCCGCTGTTCGGCAGCCTGCTGCTGGCGATGCACATACCGGTGCAGCAGATTTTCTTCTTCTGCGCGATTCCGGCGGTGATAGCGGCGTTGTTGATTATCCAGGTGCGCTCGCCAGTCAATGCACCACAGAGTTCGGCGGCAAATGGCCCAGCCGTTCGGTCAGGCGTAGACGCTGGATCGGGTCTTCGCTGAGCATCAATGCGTGTTCCAGGTCAAAACGCTCGGCGTTCGGGCAATCCAGGCGCTGATACAAACTGGCCCGGGCCAGATAATCAGCGGCGCTGGCATTGCCCAGCTCCAGCACGCGTTCGGCATCCACCAGAGCGGCCAGGTGGTCGTCGTTGGACAGGTGCAACTGGCGCAGATTGCGCGACAGCCGTTGCAGGATCGATCGCGGCTCGGCGGTGTGCAGGTGGTCGGCCTGCAACTTGAGATTGGGCCCGTACTGGCGGGTCAGCAGGTCGCGGCAATCGTTGGGGTACAGGCGTCGGCCGCCGCAGGGGTCGAGCAGGTGATCGGCGCCCGGCACGCGCAACAGGAAGTGCCCCGGGAAGTTGACGCCGACCAAGGGGATGTCCAGGCGCCGCGCCAGCTCCAGGGCAATCAGCCCGAGAGCCAGCGGCTGCCCGCGTTTACGCTTCAACACCTTGTCCAGCAGCGCGGCGGCGGGGCGCAGCGGGGTGTGGTCATCCTGGGCGAACCCCAGGTCGTTCATGCGCCGCAGCAACGGTTGTCCGAGTTCATCCGCCGGCAGCATCGGCATGCTGAGGCTGACCAATTGCTGCAATACCTTGAAGTCCTGCAGGATGGCCAAGGGGTCCACCGCCGGGTCGTGCTCGGCCGCCATCCACAGCGCGGCTTCAAACAGCGCGGGCGGTGAGCGTTCCAGGCAGGCAAAAAAGGCGTCGCGGGGCTTCATTGGGTTCTCCGGCGGATGTCTCGTTTTAGCCTTGCTGTGAACTTTCGTCCAGTGCCTTAAGACAGGTCCTACCTGTTTATGTCGCAAACCCTTTAAAACCGGTGGTCTTATTCCTGCGCGCTTCAGCAGGGTTTTGCTGGCAGTCCTATACTTGGCGCCTACCAGAAGTGATTCGGGAGCTTGACGATGTTTGCGCTCATGCACAGCACCCGCCTTGAATCGCTGCACCTGAGCGTTGACCCGGCCACCGGGTTGAAGGCGGTCATTGCCATCCACAACAGCCGCCTGGGTCCCGCCCTTGGAGGCTGCCGCTACCTCTCTTACCCCGACGATGAAAGTGCCGTGGCGGATGCCGCGCGCCTGGCGCAGGGCATGAGCTACAAGGCCGCGCTGGCCGGTTTGCCGGTGGGTGGCGGCAACGCGGTGATCATCCGCCCCGCCCATGTGGAAAGCCGCGCGGCATTGTTTGAAGCCTTCGGCCGCTGCATCGAGCAGCTGGATGGCCGCTACATCACCGCCATCGACAGCGGCACCTCGGTGGCCGACATGGATTGCATCGCCCAGCAGACCCGCTATGTCACCAGCACCACGGCGGCCGGCGATCCCTCGCCCCACGCGGCGATGGGCGTGTTCGCCGGCATCCGCACCACCGCGATGGCTCGCTTGGGCAGCGATAACCTGGAAGGTCTGCGCGTGGCGATCCAGGGCCTGGGCAACGTCGGTTATGCCCTGGCCGAGCAGCTGCACGCCGCCGGGGCTGAATTGCTGGTGAGCGACATCGACCACGGCAAGGTGCAACTGGCCATGGAGCAACTGGGTGCGCACCCGATTGCCAACGAAGCCTTGCTCAGCACTCCGTGCGATATCCTTGCGCCCTGCGGTGTGGGCGCGGTGTTCAACCGCTACACGGTCGCGCAGTTGCGATGCGCAGCGGTGGCCGGCTCCGCCAGTGCGCAACTGACCAACCTGCAAGTGGCCGATCAGTTGGAAGGGCGTGGGATTCTTTACGCGCCGGACTACGTGATCAACTCCGGTGGGCTGATCTACGTGGCCCTCAAGCACGGCGGCGCGGAGCTGGAAACCATCACCGCGCACCTGTCGAACATCGGCACACGCCTGACCGAGATCTTCGCCCATGCCCAGGCTGAAAAACGCTCACCCGCGCGGGTAGCGGATGAGCTGGCGGAGCGCTTGCTGTACCGCTGAGGCGGGTCAAAGCTGATATTTCTCCCGGGCCAGTTGGCCCACGCCCATACGATCAAGGATGTGCATCGGGCACAGAATCGTGACCCGCACGGTTCCCGGCAGGCGGCTGATTTCAATCGAGCCGTTGATGGTCGCGCGGTTGCGCACTTCGTCGAGCGGCAGCCCGGTCACGGCGGCGGCGCGTTCCAGTCCGTTGTCTGTCGCGACGTTGAGATTGGTCCCACTGCCGATGAAGGTGATGGGCGCGTTCTCCTCGATCTCCACCTGGCCCCAGCGCTCCCCCAGTGCCTTCACCCGCAGGCGTTGTTCCGCGGTCATCGGGCGCGCCATGGGCGGCAGGTCATCGAGGTTTTGCAGCAGGATCGGCCCGTCCAGGCTCAGGCCCTTGATCACCTGCACCGTCAGTTCGGTTTCCCCCGACACATCGGTGGCATGCCCGGCAATTTCGCCATTGCCCTGTTGAGCATGCATATCGCCCATGTACACCCCGGCGCCGGGGACCTTCACCGGGCAGATCAGGATGCAGCCTTCGCGCACGGAATTGGTGTCCATGTGGCCATCGGTTTTCGCGGCGTGCAGTTCATCGTGGGTCATGCTGTAGCGATGGGGCGCGCCCACCAGGTACTGGCCGAAGTCGCCGCAGTTGTGGGAATCCGGCAGATCCCGTGAAGGCGTGGTGCCGATGTTGCCCAGGAATGGGCGCATATGCGCGGCCAGGCCCGGGATATCGGCGCGGGCCAGGGACAGGATCGAGTGCTGGGCAGACAGTTCGGGTAGCGCCGACAGGTCCGATGCCTTGCCGGCCAGGCGATCCGCCACGGCCTGGTTGACCGTCAGGCTCACCTGATGCTCGGCATCCAGAACGATCACGTAACCATTGCTGAAACGAAACGCACTGACCTCGGCGCCACAGGCATCGCAACGAATGGCGTCATCGCCAATGCCTTCGACGTGGCTGGCGGGATGCTCTTGCCCGCAGTTGGAGCAGAACTTCGCGACGAACGGGTCGCCGTGGTAACGCCCTTCGACAAAACTCATGACCCCCGAGGACGTGGCCAGGGAGGTGACGCGCATGCGCTTGATCTTCAGCGCCACCGCGTCGCCGATGTCGGCGCCGGCGATGAACACGGGCTGGGTCACTTCATGGCCACCCTCAAAGGCCGGCGTGATCATCGGGCCCCAGCAACCGGGCGGGGTGCCGGTGATCAAGGTGCCACCGTCGGCCAGCGGGCCGAGCATTTTCTGGCTGGGGCCGAGCAGCCCATTGGTGTAGGAGGTGACGGTGAGACGGTCGACAGAAGGGAGGTTATTCATTTTATTTTCCGGGCCCTGGGTGATTGAATGTTGAACAGGCTTCATCACTTAAGCGCCGATGTGTATCTGTCGTGTGTCGCGCTGCCGCGATTGCCGGTACGTGTGTATCTCAGGGGCATCCATACACACTCTGATACACCCGCAGTGGCGGACACGTGCAAATACAGATATCTCTGTTATCGGCTTATTTTTTCAAACCCATCAGAACGAGGTTGGCATGTCCAAACAAACAGCAGGGCGCTCCAGCGGGCGCATGATCACCTTCAAACGCCCGGATGGCGCGGACGTCAACGGCTACCTGGCCAGCCCGGCGGTACTCGAAGGCGCGCCGGCGATCGTGGTGATCCAGGAATGGTGGGGCGTAAACGATCAGATCAAGGGCGTGGCCAATCGACTGGCCGAATGCGGTTACCGCGTGTTGGTGCCGGACCTTTATCGCGGCGCGTCGACCGTGGAAGAGGAAGAGGCTCACCACCTGATGGATGGGCTGGATTTTGGTGACGCGGTTTCCCAGGACATCAAGGGTGCTGTGCAGTACTTGCAGGCGGATTCGAAAAAAGTCGGTGTGACCGGTTACTGCATGGGCGGGGCGTTGACATTGCTGGCGTTGAACGCGATTCCGGAAGTGGCTGCGGGCGTGGTGTGGTACGGCTTCCCGCCGCTGGAGTATCTGGATGCTTCGAAGATCAAGGCGCCGCTGATCGGGCATTGGGGCACGCAGGATGCCTTCTTCAATATCGACACCGTGGCGGAGCTGGAGGCAAAACTGCATGCTGCGGGTGTGGACGCGACTTTCCATCGCTACCTGGCGCGCCATGCGTTTGCCAACGAGACGGCGATTGGTGATGGTCGGATTGCAGACACGCAATACGATGCCGCCTGGTCGCAACTGGCGTGGGACCGCACGTTGACGTTCTTCGGCAAGACCTTGTGGCAGGCATGACACATGTGAAAGGCATCAACGCATAACCTGTGGCGAGGGAGCTTGCTCCCGCTGGGCTGCGCAGCAGACCCAAAAGCTTGGGAGCGCTGCGCACTCCAGCGGGAGCAAGCTCCCTCGCCACAACAAGCTCCCTAGCTACAAGTAAGCGCCCTCTGCCACAGCAAGCCCTTTCGCCACTACTGGCAATGCATCACTCAGCCGCTGGCTGCCCAATCTCCGCCAATGCACTCGCATTGTTCTTGAACGCCGCCGCAAACGCCGCGCGGTTCTTGGCCATGAAAATACCGGCATCTTCTGCCTGCTTCTCGCTCAAGCCTTCGACGTTTTTCAACAGCACTTCCATCAGGGACTCTGCCAGTTCAAGCATCTGGTCGTGTGCGTCGGCAAGTTTGCGATCCACGAATGTAGTCTCCAGGTCACGGGTACTGCGATACAGGGTTTCAACAGCCATTTTTCGGCCTCGTCATCGGTGCAGTATTGAAGGGAGTTGCCCTTGGTTCGAGTGTCGCCAAGCGTTTTTGCGACTACTGTATTTATATACAGCTAAAAGCATAAGCCAATCCATGGGCTTTGGGTAGTGGCTTTTTAATGTAGTTGGAATCCGGGGGTTTGCAGCAAGAGAAATTTCTGACAACTTGCCGGGGTTGCGCCGGTTTCGTCCGTTCGCTTACCTTCCTCGGGCGCTGCAAATGCAGCGGACGGGCTTGGCGGCTCGGTAACGAAAGGCGTAACAACGTCCCAACAAGATTGCAGACGCTTCGTGGCGTTTGTATTCCTGTGTCATGACGGGTTGCGCATGGACCCTTCGGGGTGCCGGTTTTCTTCTTTCGTACCGGTCCGCCAACCTTGTGCAATCCGTCACCCAATCTGCTTGGCGGCAGATGGGGACGGCCCTTAATACGAAAGAGTCTGTGCCATGAAAAAGCTTACCCCGAGTCCCCCTTACGATTCACACACTGACACCCGTCTTCAAGCCGCAGCCAACCGCGCGATTGATCACTATCTGCGCCCTGAAACACCTGAACCACCTCCCGAAACCTCCTCGATTCTTTTCAGCGTTACGCCCAATGCCGACACGGAAACTTTACTCGCCAATGCCAGCGAAACCTTGAACAGTGCCCGTGAAATGGCCTGTAGCTTGGCTTTTGAGCTTGAGGGGCCACAGCGCAGCTTGTTGCTGGCGATCCATCAACTGCTGGAAATGAGTGGTTTGTTGGTTGATCAGGCGTTGGACCAAGTCGCCCCGACCTGACCTGAATCACCCGGTCACCTGGATCGTTCCCACGCTCTGCGTGGGAATGCATACCGTGACGCTCCGCGTCACCTCTACCCGAAACCCTGGGGCATGGGACGCGGAGCGTCCGGGGCGGCATTCCCACGCAGAGCGTGGGAACGATCATCAAGCAGCAAGATAAGTGCCTCATATCACCCCGCCACCATCTCACTTCCTGTTCCCTGGCCTTTTTTCTGCATGCAGAGAAACCGTCACGTCCAACCCGCATTATCCGGTCGAGCCGACCTAAGGAAGCATCATCGTGAAAATCAACTGGGCTGAAACCTGCGCAAGACCGTGCACCAACTGGCCGAGTCCTTGGGAAATCTGTTCGTCGAGACGTTCCACTACCTGGCGTTGTTCGCCATTGGTGCGGTGACCGCCTATGCCGCGGTGATGGAATTTCTGGGGATGCTGGAGACGGGGCACATCAAGATCGATGACATCTTGCTGCTGTTCATCTACCTGGAACTGGGGGCGATGGTCGGGATTTATTTCAAGACCAACCTACCTGAATCTAACATTTTTTGGCTTGGGCCAAAAAACGTCTGAAAGCCGCGTGTCTGCTGGGGGGAGTACGCTTGACGCTTGCTTTGCAAGATTTTTCTTTAATTGAAGGTAATGAGTGATGAACGAGATTCGTGGAATTGAGAAGCTACGCAGGAGTCTGCATGGTGGGGCTGATTCGTTGGGTAATCTCCTTGTAGAGGCATTTCATTACTTAGCCCTATTTGGCATTGCTCTGATAACAGTCTGGGCGGCAATAAGTGCTTTTGTGGGAATGATCGAGCAAGAAAAAATAAGCGTTGACGATATTCTGTTGCTATTCATTTATCTAGAATTGCTAGCAATGTCTGGCATTTATTTTAAAACAAATCATATGCCCTTGCGATTTTTGCTATATATCGGAGTGACAGCATTGATTAGGCTTTTGATTAGTGATGTTTCACATCATAATGCGCCGGATTTGGGTGTTATTTATGTGTGTGGAGGTGTTTTGCTTTTGGCAGTTTCGATTCTTGTTGTTAGATATTCGTCCTCAAAGTTTCCATCGATTAAAGAAAAAATTGAGTAATATTATAAAGGTTGCGAGGGGGCGGAGTTTCGTGGGTTTATGAATTTTGATATTTTGGCGAGGAGGCAAGAGTTTTCTTTGCGGATATTGTTGTGTGCTATAAATGCTTAAGTTGGTTTTGGGTTTTGAAATTTGTGTGTTTTGTATTTTTATTGGGGGGCGGTTTTGTTGGTTGCTTATTTAAGGGTTATAAGATTTTAAAATGGTTGATTTTAATTTGAAGGGGGGCGAGTTAATCGCCCCGGTTACTTAGTAGAATATACAGTTTTCCAATTCATTGTAGGTGGTTGAGTCAGTAGGAAGAGTTTTTGCAATATTTAATTTTAGTTTTTCTGCATTGATGCTGGTAGATAGGCCGCAAATATTTCGTATTTTTGATACTTCCTTTTTAATCTCTTGGTTATCTATATCGGTCGCAAGTTTTTCATAGCTGTCTTCATCGAATTTTGTCCCTTGGCTTTCACAAAATGCTAGTAGCGCATCCTTGCTGAAAAGGTAGTTTTCGATTTCCCAACGTTTGAGCATGCGGTGGTTTTCAGGGTTGTTGTCAAGATAATTATTCCGGTCATCTTGAGTAATAGGTTTTCCCGATCCAGAGTCGCGATCTTTTAAAACCAATACTTCTATGGAAGGCAAAGCCTTGGATAGAATAGCAATTGCTATTTCGCTTCTTTGATCCAATTCGGTATTGCCACCACTAGAAATAAAGAGAGTATCGGGATGCTTTTCATTGAAGATGCTATTGAAAGCTTGAGCATCCATACCTCTTTCTCGTCCTCCTTGGCCAGGACTGTCACGGCCCTCACAATATACTAACCTTTTAGGGCAGAGGAGATGTGTCAAGTCATCTAAAGCGATCGAGAACAATTTACGCCAAATTGTAAGGTTTTTTTCTTCTGGTATTAGCGTTGCTGGCTCCGAAGAATATTTTTTTTCTGGGTCGAAGTATATTATTTGACATTCATCATTGAAGTTTTCTTGGAGCGCTCTCATGAAGCCAATGCTATGAGTGGTTATCCATATTTGACAATTTTTACCGACTAGACGATTTATCTCAATGAGTAAGTTTTTTTGTATGGATGTGTTTATGTGTAGCTCTGGCTCGTCTAGCAAAAAAATCGTATCGTCGAAATTATCTTGTCTGAGGTAAAGATCAAGTAGTAGGTCTACTACTTCTTTCTCTCCTGATGAAAGAACATTAAAAGAAAAAGGGGTTGTTTGTCCTTTTTTTCGGAAGTATAACGTGCCTTGAGCGCTTTCGATGTTGCCTATATTGTCTAGTTCTAAATCCAAGCAATTTCTGAGGGAGCTGTTAAGGTCTCCAATTATTTTTTCTTTTGCTTCACTTGGTCGGCAGTCGGTTTCATTCAAGTATTTGTTGAATTTTATATTTAATCTTCTATAGCTTTGCTCCATTTTGTCATCAAGGTCTGATGCGGTGCTTGCCCCGTAATTGTTTAACATTATGTCGGAAACAGATTTGGATTCTGTCACATTGAGGTTGCTGTTGTATCTATAAGGACTTCGAAAGGAAAAAATGGTGTTCTCTTTTCCGGCTTTCCCTTCTCTGATTTTGTAAAAATTACCTCTGTCAAACTCAAGCTCAATGCTAAGATGGTTAAGTGTCCTGTCTCCAGACATGGAGTGGTAAGTATGGTCTTTAGTTCCTTGGTTTCCCAATGAGCCATGTACATTATTTAGATATAGCATTCCATCTAGAACGCTGCTTTTTCCGCAACCGTTAGGACCAACAAGAGCAACTATTCTGGCGGGTTTCTCACCTAGATCAATAGTTGTATCGTGGAACCTTTTGTAGTTGTTGAATAAGCGTACTTTTTTTACTCTCATACTCATCCTTGCGTAGGTGGGTTTTTTCGCAAGGTACCATGCTTTAATTAATAATGGCTAGTTGCCTGTACTGGCATTGAAAAGACTTATGTTCGGACGTGTTCGTCAAGACCAACCACATGCCGGTGCGTTTCCTGATCTACGTGGCGATCACGGCGCTGACCCGTCTGCTGATTTCCAACGTGTCCCACCACAACCCGCCCGACATCGGCATCATCTACCTGTGCGGTGGGATTCTGCTGCTGGCGTTCGCGATTCTGGTGGTGCGGTATGCGTCGTCGGCATTTCCGTCGGTGAAGGTCGAAGGCCCGCGCCGCAAGGGCGAAGCGAGCCTTGAAACAGAGAAGGGCGAGCTCTAGAACCCTGCGTTGAGCGGCGGCCTGCTGACCGGCGGCCGCTGCAGTACCTGGTGGCTGTCCCCATCGGTCATCACCGCCAATATCTCCATCGCGCTGTGCCCCTGCTCGATCGCAATCCCGAATTGCACACTCTGCACCAGCCGTTTCAGGCGCTGGGGGTCGTTGCGTTGTTCGGCGCTGATCATGCGTTTGGCCACGACGCCGTCTTCATCGGACAGGGTCAGCATGATGCTGCCGTCCAGCCGCTGGATGCTTAAATTGACCCGGTATTTCGGGGCGAAGGTGTCGGTGATGATCTGAAAAGGGTTGTCCATGGTGCGTTACCGCCTGATAAGAACATGCAGTCATTGACGACCGGTGTCGGGATTAGTTCGCGTTTCCTGACCACCGGCCATTCGCTCGCTGAGGTTTTCACAAGGTCCGTTTTCCTCAGTAGCTGTACAGCAAGGGGCGTGCCGTACAGCAATCTGCCCGCCATCAAATTTCCCCTGTGGGAGCGGGCTTGCTCGCGAATGCGGTGTGTCAGCCAATGATTGCTCAGCTGAACGACCGCTTTCGCGAGCAAGCCCGCTCCCACAGTGGGTGGGTGGTGTTTTTGAGTTCGGTGATCCGTTTCAGGGCATGACCGAAAAAACGATCGCAGACAGCGCAATCAAGCCGACCAACACCACAAACACGTTGGACGCCTGGCCCGAGTACTGGCGCAAAGATGGCACGCGGCGGATGGCGTACATCGGCATCAGGAACAACAGGCAGGCGATGATCGGCCCGCCCATGGTTTCGATCATGCCGAGGATGCTCGGGTTGAAGGTGGCCACGGCCCAGCAGGTGAGCACCATGAACAGCGCGGTGCAGCGCTCCAGCCACTTGGCCGACATGCTGCGGTTGCGCCCGCGCAGGGATTTGACGATCAGGCCCTGGAAGCCTTCGCTGGCGCCGATGTAGTGGCCCAGGAAGGATTTGGTGATCGCCACCAGCGCGATCAACGGTGCGGCGTAGGCGATGACCGGGGTCTGGAAGTGGTTCGCCAGGTACGACAGGATCGAGATGTTCTGCGCCTTGGCGGCGGCGAGGTCAGCCGGCGACAGGGCCAGCACGCAGCTGAAGCAGAAGAACATCACCGTCAGCACCATCATGCTGTGGGCCATGGCCAGGATGCCGCTGCTTTTGCGTTCGGCTTGCGGGCCGTACACGCGTTTCTGGTCGACGGCGAAGGCGGAGATGATCGGCGAGTGGTTGAAGGAAAACACCATCACCGGGATCGCCAGCCACAAGGTCTTGAAGAAGGCCGGCACGGGCATGCCTTCGCTGGCGGAGGCGAAGAATGCGCCGTTCCAGTTGGGGATCAGGCTCACCGCCAACAGCAGCAGGGCGGCGACGAAGGGGTACACCAGCACGCTCATGGCCTTGACGATCACGCCCTGGCCGCAGCGCACAATGGCCATCAGGCCGAGGATCAGCACCAGCGACAGGATTGCCCGGGGCGGTGCAGCCAGGTGCAGTTGGTGTTCCATAAAGCTGGTCAGGGTGTTGGTCAGCGCCACGCTGTACACCAGCAAAATCGGGAAGATCGCGAAGAAGTACAGCAGGGTGATCAGCTTGCCGGCGCCGATGCCGAAGTGTTCTTCCACCACTTCGGTGATGTCGCCGGATTTGCCCGACAACACAAAGCGCGTCAGCCCACGGTGGGCGAAGAAGGTCATCGGGAAGGCCAGCAGCGCCAGCACGATCAACGGCCAGAAGCCGCCCACGCCAGCGTTGATCGGCAGGAACAAGGTGCCGGCACCGATGGCGGTGCCGTAGAGGCCGAGCATCCAGGTGGTGTCGTGTTTGTTCCAGCCTTGTGTAACGGTGGTCGGCGTCAGGTCTACAGCGGGATTTTCGGCAGCAGGTGTACGTACATCGGTCATCGTTATTGCCTCGTTATTATTTTTGCGCGGGCTCACGTTGGGGCGGCAGGAGTGCTCCGATCAGCACTCCACCCAGCTGACGGCCAGGCCGCCCCGTGAAGTTTCTTTGTATTTGTCGTGCATGTCGGCGCCGGTGTCGCGCATGGTGCGGATCACCCGGTCCAGGGAGATGAAGTGTTTGCCGTCGCCGCGCAGGGCCATTTGCGTGGCGTTGATCGCCTTGACCGCGGCGATGGCGTTGCGCTCGATGCACGGCACCTGGACCAGGCCGCCAACCGGGTCGCAGGTCAACCCAAGGTTATGTTCCAGGCCGATTTCGGCGGCGTTTTCCAGTTGCTCCGGGGATGCGCCGAGCACGTCTGCAAGGCCGGCAGCGGCCATGGCGCAGGCGGAACCGACTTCGCCCTGGCAGCCGACTTCGGCGCCGGAGATCGAGGCGTTTTTCTTGCAGAGGATGCCGACGGCGGCGGCAGCCAGGAAGAAATTCACCACGTCATCGTCGGACGCGTCCGGGTTGAACTTCATGTAGTAGTGCAGCACCGCCGGGATGATTCCCGCCGCGCCATTGGTCGGCGCCGTCACCATGCGCCCGCCGGCGGCGTTTTCTTCGTTGACGGCGAGGGCGAACAGGTTGACCCATTCCATGGCCGACAAGGTCGAGGTGATGACGTTGGGTTTGCCGATTTCCAGCAGGCTGCGGTGCAGTTTCGCCGCGCGCCGTGGCACATCCAGACCGCCGGGCAGGATGCCTTCGTGGCGCAGGCCTTGTTCGACGCATTCACGCATCACCGACCAGATATGCAGCAGGCCGCTGCGGATCTCGGCATCGCTGCGCCAGGCCCGTTCGTTGGCCATCATCAGTTCGGAAACCCGCAGGCCGTGCTTGTTGCACAAGGCCAACAGCTCGACGGCGCTGGAGAAGTCGTAAGGCAATTGCACTTCGCTGGTAGGCGCGATACCGGACTCGGCTTCCGCCGCTTCGATGATGAAACCGCCACCCACCGAGTAGTACGTCTGTTCGCTCAACAGGCCGTTTTCGCCATAGGCATGCAGGGACATGGCGTTGGGGTGGTAGGGCAGGCTTTCGTCCAGCAGCAGGAGGTCGTGTTGCCAGTTGAAGGCAATCGACGTGCGGCCGCCGAGCAGCAATTGGCCGGACTCGCGCAGTTGCTGGATGCGTGGGCCGATACTGGTGGGGTCGATGCTGTCTGGCCATTCGCCCATCAGGCCCATCACACAGGCGCGGTCGGTGGCGTGGCCGACACCGGTGGCGGACAGCGAGCCGTACAAACGCACTTCTACGCGACGGGTTTCGTCGAGCAATTGCTGGTCGATAAGCGCTTGGACGAAGGTCGCCGCGGCCCGCATCGGGCCGACGGTATGGGAGCTGGAAGGACCAATGCCCACTTTGAATAGATCGAAAACACTGATAGCCATGCTAAACCCTTACAAGCAATGGAGTAGGAATCGCTGCCATGTTTTGTAGGACAAGCGGAATTGGCGCGATACTGAGCCTCTGGATCGGCACTGACCAACGAATTATCCTAAGACACCCTTTAGCAGGACTAAACCCTATGGCTCGCCCGCTTCATGGCCAGACCTACGTCTGGTTGCACGTTTTTTCCTGCGCGGCACGGCATTTGTCGTTCACCCGCTGCGCCGAGGAACTGCACATCACCCCGGGCGCGGTCAGCCAGCAAATCCGTCAGTTGGAGGAGCGTCTGGGGTTTCGCCTGTTCCATCGGCGCGCACGCGGGGTTGAGCTGAGCGCAGAGGGCCAGCGGTTGGCGATCACCGTGGGCGAGGCCTATGGCAACATCGATGCCGAGTTGCAGCGGCTGGACGCCGGGATGATCAGCGGCACCTTGCGCCTGCGCTCGATCCCGTCGTTTCTCGGCAAATGGCTGACCCCGCGTTTGCCACGTTTGCAGCAGCGCTTCCCGGATATCCAGCTGCGCATGGTTGCCGAAGACAGCAGCGTCGCCCTGCACGAGGGCGACTTCGACCTGGCCATCGACCTTAACGACGGCAGCTATCCCGGCTTGTTGTCCACAGCCTTGCTGGACGAGCAGATTTTCCCGGTGTGCGCACCGAGCCTGCTGCGGGGGCGACCGCCACTGCATGGCCCCGCTGACCTGGTGCATTTCCCGCTGCTGCACGACATCACTGCCTGGCGTGGGAGTTATGAGTACGCAGAGTGGGAGTTCTACCTGAACGCCATCGGCTATGACGCCGCCGACGTACGGCGCGGGCATACCTTCAACCGCAACCACCTGACTATCGAGGCGGCGATTGCGGGCATGGGCGTGGCGATTGCCCGGCGAACCTTGCTCAATGACGAACTGGAACGCGGCACCTTGATCGTGCCATTCGGCCTCGCCGTTCCCAACCACAAACGCTATGTGCTGCTGTACGCGCCGGGTGCGTTGAGCCATCCGGGCGTGCGGGCGGTGCATGACTGGCTGGTGGAGGAAGCGGAGATTTTTCGCGGATTGCACCCGTTGGGAGAGGGGCAATTGTAAGGAAGTTGGCGGTAAGAAGATGTAACCAACTCCCCACCCTAACAGCGTTTTTGGTTGTAGTCAGGGTTAATTTGTAATGTGGGATTTATCTTTGCAAAGGGGTTGAAATGTTCCTCTGTCTGCTCAATTGTGTAATCAGGAGGTCATGGTTTTCACCCATCCGGTGAAGCAGGAATGGCCTTCGGCGAGCTAGCTGAAATAAGGGAAAACTATGCAAATCCAAGTCAATAGCGATAACCATATTGAAAGCAGCATCCGACTGGAGGAGTGGGTACGTACCACCATTGAGAGCACGCTCGAACGTTACGAAGAAGATCTGACCCGCGTCGAGGTTTACCTGCGGGACGAGAACGGTGACAAGCCCGGCCCACACGATCTGAGTTGCCGACTGGAAGCACGGCCAAAAGGCCATCAACCGCTTTCGGTCCTCCATAAAGCCGATACGCTGGAACAGGCGATCGATGGCGCAGCGACCAAGCTGGAGCATGCCCTGGAGCATCTGTACGGCAAACTGCGCGGCAAACCACGCGCCGCGGGTCAAAGCCTGCCCAATACCAAGGCCGACGAGGCCGAGCTAGAAGAGGAATTCCTGGAAAACGAACAGGCTGCGCTTAACGGCTGATAGCTGATACTTTTTTCAACCCCACTGAAAACGGGCCTGCAGATGCAGGCCCGTTTTTTTATGCGCAAAAGGTCAGCGCGGGCTGCGCCGGAAAAAACAGGCGCTCAAGGCCGCCAGTGCGCACGCTCCAACGCCGGCATACAACATGGCCCATCCCGCACCGTTGCGCAGCGCGGCCTGGGCGATCAGTGGGCCCTGCGGCAACACGTCCAGCTTGCCGGCGGCGATGTCCTGACTGAGGGTGGCCAACTGTGCCGTGCCAGGCAATATGCCAGCCAGGTAATGAGCGATCCCGAGTATCAACACCAACCCCATCAACGCGATATTCAGCGCCAGGGTGATCAGCCGTGCACTGAAGTCGATGCCCGAGGCCATCCCTGCGCGGTCGGATGAAACTGATCCGGTGGTGGTGTTGGTGGTGGGCGAGTTGGTAAACGCCAAGCCGCTGCCGGCAATCCCACAGGCGATCAGGACCCATACCACACTGGGCTGGCCGCTATGATTGATCGCCGCCATTGTCACAAACCCCACGCCCATCAGGCCCAGGCCCAATGGAATGATGCGTTCGGCGCCATAGCGCAGGGCCAGGCGTTCAGCCAGCGGCGGCACCACCAACGTGGGCAGGGTATAGGCGAGCAGGGCGAGCCCGGTGAGCATGGTGTCGTAGCCCAGGCCGGCCTGGAAATACAGCGGCAGGTAGATCATGAAGGGCCAGAAGCTGAAGTTCATGCCGATCGAGCCCATTAGCGCGCCGTTGAAGCGCGGGATGCGAAACACCGAGAAGTCGAACATCGGGTGCGGGCTGCGCCGCTCGACAACCATGAACAACAGCAGGCTGGCCACCGACAACCCGGCCCAGCCGAGCATGGCCGGGGTGGCAAAGCCGCTCTCGGTGCCCTGGGTGATGAAATAAACCAGGGCGAACACTGCCAGGGTGAGGGTGGCCATACCGGCTATATCGAGGCGATGGGCCGCCGGGTCACGGGATTCCTGCACGCTGATGCGCAGCAACACCAGAGTGAACAAGGTCAACGGCACATGCACCAGGAACACCCAGCGCCAATCCGCCACCGCCAGGATCAATGCCCCCACCATCGGCCCGAAACCCAGGCCCACCCCGGCGATCACGCCCCACACCGCAAAGGCCCGGGCCCGGGCCGCCGGCTCGCGGAACTGGTGCGAAAGGATCGCGAACTGGCAGATCATCATCGCCCCGCCTCCCACGCCCTGGACAAAACGCGCCGCGATCAGCGTGGACGCATCGTTCGCCAGCCCACAGGCCAGCGAAGCCAGCCCGAATACCCACAGGCACAGCACCAGCATGCGTCGGCGGCCAAAACGATCGGCCAATGTGCCGGCGGCCATCAGCACGCTGGTGCAGGCCAGGGTGTAGGCGTTCATGATCCATTGGGCGTCCTGGAAGCCGGTGCCCAGTTGCTGCTCGAGGGTGGGCAGGATGACCGGTACGCTGGAAATCTCCAGCCCGAACATCAGCGCCACCAGGCACACGGCGGTGAGCGCAAGGCCGTCCCGGGCGGTACGTGGCGGGTTGATGGCGGATACAACGGCGTCGGGTGGCATGGCCTCTTCCTTTCAATGGGGGAAGGTGTCATTTTCACGGGAATCTGATTCTTTATTAGCGATACTTCTTCCTGTGATAAGGGAATATAGGGCGACAAACGACCATGGCCACTCCGCGTTTTGATGGTGTTGAACTGTTTTTGCAGATCGTCGAGAGCGGCAATCTGACGGAGGCCGCCGAACGGCTGAACCTCACGCGCTCGGCGGTGGGCAAAGGCCTGGCGCGGCTGGAGGCGCGGTTGGGGACGTCGCTGTTGCAACGCTCCACCCGGCGTCAGCGTTTGACCGAGGACGGGCAGGCCTATTACGAGCATTGCCTGCGTGCGCTGGCGGAACTGGAAGCCGCCGAATCCGTGCTGGAAAGTGGCCGTCAGCAGCCACGTGGACGGTTAAGGGCCAGCTTGCCTTTGGCGTTCGGTCATCACTATGCGGCGCCGGCGTTGTGGGGGCTCATGGACCGTTTTCCGCAACTGGAGATTGAAATTTCCTTCTCCGACCGACTGATCGACCTGGCCCAGGAAGGCTTCGACCTGGCGGTGCGCATTGGCGCATTGCCTGACACCGACCGCTTGAGTGCACGTCGCCTCGGCGAACAGGCGATTGCCCTGGCGGCGTCACCCGCGTACTTGCAGCGCACACCTCGTATTGACTCCATCGACGACCTGGCCGGGCACCGGGGCATTGCCTATCGCAGCAATGCCCCGCACCGCGAGCGAGTCGCCTCGCCGTTGATCCTCGATGACCTGCAGGCCGTGGCCGATGCCGCCATCGCCGGGGTCGGCCTGGCCTGGTTGCCCAGTTGGCTGATCGCCCACTACGTGTTGCGCGGGCAACTGCAGGCGGTGCTGCCGGGCCACCGCGAGCAACCGATGCCGATCCATGTCATCTGGCCCACGGCGACGCACATGCCGGCCAAGACCCGTTGCGCCATCGACGCGTTGGTGGCCGGCACACCGTCGTGCCTGGCGGGTAGCTGATCAGAACGCGATGGACGTCTGCACATACAGCGTGCGCGGCTCGCCGACGTATTTGCCCTTGTTGTTATCGTCAAACGAGCGGGTGTAGTACTGCTTGTTGAAGATGTTTTTCACACCCACCGCCACGTTCAAATCCGACAGCTGCGGGCCAAAGTCGTACGCCGCGCGGCTGCTGAACAGCATGTAGCCAGGAATGCGTCCGGTGCTGCCATCAGCACTTTCTGCTTCAGTGTTGGCGTTGTCGGCAAACTGGCTGCTCTGGTAGCTGCTGTCCACGTTCAACTTCCAGCGACCTTCGGTGTAACCCACACCCAGGGTGCCCTTGTGCTTGGAGGAGAAGGGTACGCGGTTGCCTTTGTTCGGGCCGTCTTCGCGGATGGTGGCGTCGACGTAGGCGTAGGTGGCGTACACATCAAAACCGGCGAGCGCCGGGCTCAAGCCGTCGAGGGCGTAGTTGATGCTGGACTCGATGCCCTGATGGCGGGTTTCGCCGCGGGCGATCACGGTGTCGTTGGTCTGGTTGCTGTCGTACTGGTTGTCGAAGTTGATCAGGAACGCGCCGATCTCGGCGCGCAAGGTGCCGTTGTCATAGCGTGTGCCGAGTTCCCAGGTGCGGGCTTTTTCCGGCTTCACTTCGCCACTGGTCACGCGGTTGGGCATCTGGCTGTACTGCACGCTGCCGAACGAACCTTCGGTGTTGGCGTAGAGGTTCCAGTCGTCGGTCAGGTGGTAGAGCACGTTCAGCGCCGGCAGGGCGGTGTTGTAGTCGCCTTTGTATTTGACGTTGCTGAGGTTGTTGGTCTGCTGGGACTCGATCATCTCGTAGCGGATGCCCGGGGTGATGGTCCACTTGCCGATATCTATCCGGTCGTCGACGAAGAACGCATTGGCTTCGGTGCTGCCTCGGGTGTCGCGGTCGTTGCGGCTGTCGGTGGTCGGCAGTTGCTGATTGGCGGAAATCGGCGTGCGGTAGCGCAGTTCGTGGCCGGCCTCGTTGATGTAGCGGTAGCCCACGCCGACTTCGTGGCTGGTTGGGCCGAGGTCGAAGCCTTGGGCGAAACGGGTTTCCAGGCCGCGTACCCAATACTCGCGGGGCGATAGGGAGAGGAAGTTGCCCTGGTCCAGGTAACCGCTGCGCAGGGTGGTGGTGAAGAAGCTGTTGACCGTGAATTCCCGGCGATCTTCCTGGTAGCGATAGCCCGCGTTGAACATGGTACGCCGGCCCCAGAACTGGTCGTAGGGGCGGGTGGACTGATACGGGTCGGCCTTGTAGGCCGCAGTGCTCAAACCACCGGGCATATCGGCTTTGCCTTCGTAGTACTGCGCCATGGCGTTGAAGCTGTTGGCGTCGTCCAGCTGGTATTTGCCCTTGAGGATCAGGTCGTCGATGCGGGTGTCGCTGTTCTCGCGCCAATCACCACCACGGGTGCCGGAATACAGGATCGCGCCGCCCAGGCCGTTGTCCGCCGTGCCGCCGGCCAGCAGGTTGCCGGTGGTCTTGAAGCCATCGTGGCTGGAAGACGGGCTGGTTTCGGTTTGCAGGCCGCCTTTCACCGTTGGCGCATCGGGAATCGCGCGCGTGACGAAGTTGACGATGCCGCCGACGTTCTGCGGGCCATAACGCACTGCGCCGCCGCCGCGTACCACGTCCACGGCATCCATGTTGCCCATGCTGATGGGCGCGAACGACAACTGCGGCTGGCCATACGGCGCGAACGGCACCGGGATGCCGTCCATCAAGACCGTGGAGCGCGAGGCCAAGCGTGGGTTGAGCCCGCGAATGCCGAAGTTCAGCGCCATGTCGTGGCTGCCGGTGCCGTTGTTTTCCGGGGCGTTGACCCCGGGAATGCGGTTGAGCACGTCGCGGGCCTGGGTGGCGCCCTGGCGTTCGAATTCTTCGCGGCGGATCACGTCCCGGGCGCCAGGGTGCTCGAAGACGTTGGTTTGCGCCGCGTCCCCCAGCCAGTCGCCGACCACGTTGGAGGTGCCCAATTCGAGGGTGGCCGGAGCATTCGCCGGTTGCAGGCTGAAGGCGTTGTTGCCCTCGGCACGGGCTTGCAGGCCGGTGCCTTTGAGCAACGCATTCAAGCCTTCTTCAGCGGTGTAGTTGCCCGACAGGCCGTGGCTTTGCACGCCGGCGGTCACGTCCGAGCCAAATGAAATCAGCACGCCGGCTTCCCGGCCAAATTGATTCAGCGCCGCTTCCAGTGACGTAGGGGCGATGCGGTAGGGCTTGGCGTCGGCCGCCATTACGTAGGGAACGGTGCTGAAACTGAGGCTGGCCCCCAGCAACAAGTGGCGCAGGGTGCGGGCGAGTGGCGTCAGGCGAGTCGGTTGCTGGGGCATGAAGTGCGGTCCTGAGAAGGAAGGATCAAGGTGGCTTTCCTTCTCTGTCACGCGAGGTGCGGAAAACGGCTCACGGGGTTTGAAAATATTTCAGGCACGGGCTTCGACAGTGACCCAGTAGCGGGTAAACCGCCGGACCCTGACCGGCAGGCTGACTTGCAGCAGGTCCAGGATTCGTTCGCTGTCGTCCAGCGGGTAGCTGCCGGAAATCAGCAGGTTGGCCACCTGCGGGTCGCAATTGAGCTGGCCACGGCGATAACGGCTCAATTCGGCGAGGAAATCTTCCAGGCGCATGTGGGCCGCCACCAGCATGCCGTCGGCCCAGGCGCCGCTGCCGGCGTCGGTGGGGCGGGCGGTGTCCCAGCCTTTGCGGGTGAAATTGACCTGATGGGCTTTCTCCACCGACAACGGCAAACCGCTATAGGTGTTGGGCATCACGTCAACGTGCCCATCAAACACCGCCAGTTGTGTGTGATCGTTGAATTGCCGCACGTTCAGCCGCGCGGCCTGGGCGCTGAGCAGGCCCTGGGAAGTGATGACCCGCAGCGGGGCGTTGCCGGGTTTGGCGGTCAGCAGGATTTCGCCTTCGAGCAGGCGGATCAAGCGTTGCTGGCCCTCAAAATGCACATCCACCGCACTGCCGGTGTTGAGCTGCAACTGGCTGCCATCCGCCAGCTGGAACTTGCGCCGTTGGCCGATGGGGCTGCGGTAGTCGGCACTCAACGGCGGCAATATATGTTGCTGGCGCAAACCCCAGGCCGCTGCCGACCCGGCGCCGAGTATCAGCAACAACTTCAGGGCCTGACGACGACTGTTGGATTTCGGTGCATTCAAGGCGGCGTGGGCCAGGGGTGATGGCATCCCGCGCAAGCGCTGGTTCACTCGCTGGATGTGCTCCCAGGCCCGCTGATGTTCGCTGTGGGCGTCCAGCCACTGTTGCCAGGCCGCCTGTTTACGTGGGTTGAGCGGGCCCTGCTGCATTTCCATCAGCCAGTGCACCGCTTGTTCGGCGACTTGCGTTGAGAAACTCATAGGGCGAAGTAGCAGCGCATCGCCGCTTTATTCAGATGGCGCTTGACCGTGGCGATGGAGATGCCCAGTTCCGCGCCGATTTGCGCGTAGGTCAGGCCGTCGAGCTGGGACAGCAGGAACGCGCGTTTGACCGGGGGCGCCAAGCCGTCCAGCAACTGGTCCAGCTCCATCAGGGTTTGCAGGATGATTGCCCGCTCTTCCTCCGACGGCGCCACGTGTTCGGGCATTTGCGCCAGGGCGTCGAGGTAGGCGCGCTCCAGGTCCTGGCGGCGGTAATGGTTGCACAGCACACGCTTGGCGATGGTGGTGAGGAAGGCGCGAGGTTCGATCAGCGTCGGTGTTTCCCGTGCGGTGAGCACGCGGATGAAGGTGTCCTGGGCCAGGTCGGCGGCGCTTTCCGGGCAGCCGAGCTTGCGTCGCAACCAGCCGGTAAGCCAGTGGTGATGGTCGTGGTACAGGACTTCGACGGTGTTGGACGGCTGCAACGCGCACACTCCGGCAGCATGGGCATGCTTTAGAGAACAAGAATTGTTCGCATTGTAGGGCGCGCAGACGGGTTCGGCAATTGCCAGTGATGCGTTCTCTTTTGCTTATGAGAACCTTTATCATTAATATTGCGCACTGACGAACCTGGCGCCTTGTGCATGAAACGCAAAACCTCACTTCCCGTTTCCTACCGTCTTGCCGTGACGTCGCGGGTGCTGGCGGCTGTGGTCGGCGGTTACCTGCTGGCCTCGCTGGCCAGCGTGTGCATGACGCTGTGGCTGCCCACCAGCCGCGCCGATGCGGTGATCAGCGGCATGCTGAGTTCGTTTGTGTTCTACCTGTTGGCAGTCATCTGGTGCTTCGCCTGCCGCACGGCCTGGCGCGCCTGGTTTGGCGTGTTGCTGCCCAGCGCGATAATGGCCACGTTCGCCGGGTTGGCGTACTGGATGGCGCGCACATGAAAGAGGGCTTCCGCCAGGCCATGGCCTGGTTGCACACCTGGGCCGGGCTGATCTTTGGCTGGCTGCTGTTTGCGATTTTCCTGACGGGCACCCTGTCGTATTTCAAGGACGAAATTACCCACTGGATGCAGCCCGAAGTGCAGGCGCATCCCGTCGATGACGCCCGTAGCCTGGCCGCCGCCCAAACCTATCTGCAACACCAGGCGCCCAATGCCGCGCGCTGGTTTATCACCTTGCCGAGCAGCCGTGAGCCGGGCCTGTCGGTGATGTGGCAAGACAAGGTCGACCCGGGCAAACGCGGCAATTTCGTCGAAAAACTCCTCGATCCCGTCAGCGGCCAGCAGGTCCAGGCCCGGGAAAGCATGGGCGGCGAATTCTTCTATCGTTTCCACTTCCAGCTGCAAATGCCCTATCCGTGGGGGCGCTGGCTGTCGACCATCGCCGCGATGGTGATGTTCGTGGCGTTGATCACCGGGATCATCACCCACAAGAAAATCTTCAAGGACTTCTTCACCTTCCGCCCGCGCAAGGGCCAGCGGTCCTGGCTCGACGGGCACAACGCCGTGGGCGTGCTGGTGTTGCCGTTCCACTTGATGATCACCTACAGCAGCCTGGTGATTTTCATGAGCATGGTGATGCCGGCGAGCATCCTCGCTTCCTACGGCAACGATACCCGTGCGTTCTTCAACGATGTGTTTCCGGCCACCGACAATGCGCCGGCCCTCGGCCAGCCGGGGCAATTGCTGCCACTGGGTCCGATGTACGAGCAGGCGCGCGAGCAATGGGCCGGCGGGCATGTCGGACGGCTGGTGGTGAATAATCCAAGCGATGTAAACGCCTCGGTCAATGTGTTCCGCGCCGGGTCGGATCGAGTGGTGCATGACTTTGGCAGCACCGTCTCATTCAACGGCACTACCGGCGAACTGTTGCGGGTGAGCGGCGAGCAGTCGCTGCCGGCGGCGATTGGTGGCAGCTTCTACGGTTTGCACATGGGCCATTTCGCCGGCCCGGTATTGCGCTGGCTGTATTTCATCTGCGGCCTCGCGGGCACGGCAATGATCGGCACCGGGCTGGTGATGTGGCTGGGCAAGCGTCAGCTCAAGCACACCAAAACCGGTGTGCTGCCCTTTGAGCTGCGGCTGGTGGAAGTGCTGAACATCGCCAGCATGTCCGGCTTGATGATCGCCATCGCTGCATTCTTCTGGGCCAACCGCCTGTTGCCGGCCAGCTTTGCCGGGCGCTCGGACTGGGAAGTACAAGCCTTCTTTATTGCCTGGGGCTTGAGCGTCCTGCACGCGATTGTCCGCCAGGGGCGCCGCGGCTGGGTTGAGCAATTGAGTGTGGGCGCGCTGCTGTTTATCGGCGTGCCGGTGCTCAACGCGCTGACCACGACCCAGCATTTGGGTGTGTCCCTGGCCAACGGCGACTGGGCCATGGCCGGTTTTGACCTGACGTGCCTGGGCAGCGGCGTGTTCCTCGCCTGGGCTGCCTGGAAAATGCAGCACCGCCGTGTCCCTCAGCCCAAGGCCGAACGTGCCCGGCCATTGACCCTCAAGGGCGAGGTGAACTGAATGCTCCTGGCGCTGCTGCTGTGTTACGCAGGGTTTACCGCGTTGTGCCTGTCCATGGACCGGCACCATGGCGAACTGCTGCACAGTAAACCTTCGCCTCGTCGGCGCCTGGGTTTGCGCGTGGGCGGCTGGCTGCTGTTGATTGTCTCGATCTGGCCGGCGGTGCTCGCGACCGGGTGGAGCCAGGGGTTGGTGGAGTGGTGCGCGGTCTTGATGCTCAGCGGGTTGTTGCTGGTGTTGCTGTTGCCGTATCGGCCAAGGCTGGCCTTGATCCTGGCGGGCCTCGGCCTGCTGGCCAGTCCGGTTGCGGCCTTCGCGACCCTTTGAGTCCATCGTTGATGATCACCACGCCCCCCGAACATCCAGAGCAGCACGCAGACGCGGCGGGCGGACGGGCGCATTTCCTGCAGGTGTTCCTGTCCCAGCGCTCGCAGATGGAAGCGCTGGTCAGCCGCCGCGTGGGCTGCCGTGCGACGGCGGCGGACCTGGTGCAGGATTTGTTCCTGCGCTTCTGGCGCCGGCCGCTGGTGCAGGTCGAGGAGCTCAGCACCTACCTGCTGCGCTGCGCCGGCAATATCGCCATCGACCACCTGCGCAGCGAAGGCGCCCGGGTGCGCAGCAGCGAAGGCTGGCTGCCGGAACAACAGGATAACCAGGGCTGCGAACCCCAGGCCGCGCTGGAGGCGGGCAATGATCTGCGTCACGTTGAAGCAGCCTTGCGCAGCCTGCCGGAACGTACCCGGCAGATTTTCCTGCTCAACCGCATCCATGGCCGCAAGTACGCGGAAATCGCCAAGGCCATGGGCCTGTCCCAAAGCGCCGTGGAAAAACATATGATGCGTGCCCTCGAAGCCTGCAAGGCCAGCCTTCGTGAACCATCGCCAAGGAAAGCCCCGTGAACGCCACTGCCCGCGTCACCCCGACGCCCGACCAGGAACAGGCCGCACTGGCCTGGTTGAGCCTGTTGCATGACCAACCCAGCAGTGGCGACCAGGCCACGTTCAGCCGTTGGCTGCGGGCCGATCCTGCGCATGTGGAAGCCTACGCCCAGGCCCAGGTGCTGTGGGAATTGAGTGAAGTACCGGCCAGAACGTTGGCGGATGAGGATGCCCTGGCGCTGCAGGGTTACTTGAACGCGATGAATACCTCGAAACGCTCCAGCGTGCGGCGCTGGTCTGGTGCCCTGGCCATGGCCGCCTGCCTGCTGGTGATGATCTCGATGGGCGCCGGCTGGCAGCCGTCACGCTGGGTCGATGACTTCGGCGCGGATTACGTCACCGCGCCGGGTGAGGTGAAGACCGTGACCCTGGCCGATCAAAGCCAGGTCACCCTGGACGCCGACAGTGCGATCGCAGTGGATTTCAAGCATGGCGAGCGCCATATCCAGCTACGCCGTGGCGCCGGTTTTTTCAGTGTGACCCACACTGGCGAATCCTTTGTGGTCGAGGCCGGCAGCGGCGAAGCACGGGTGCTCGGCACGCAGTTTGAGGTGCGCCTGCAACCGGCAGGTGCGCAGGTGACGGTGTTGTCCGGTCGGGTTGGGGTAACGCCGTCGAAGTATGCTCAGCAACAGATTCTGACGGCCGGCCAGCAAGTGGCCTACGCCGACGGTGTCGCCGATGAGCTGCACGCGGTCGACAGCGAGTCGCGCCTGGCCTGGCGCGATGGTTGGCTCAACTACTACAAGGCGCCGCTGGCCGATGTGGTGCAAGACCTCGGCCGCTACTATCCGGGGCGCATTCTGCTGCTCAACGAAGACCTCGGCGCCCGGCGTGTCAGCGGCAGTTTCCCGAGCAAGGACCCCCAGGCGGTGCTCAATGCGTTGCAGGCGGTCTTGGGGTTTGAACAACACTCGCTGCTCGGTCGGATGATCGTATTGCGCTAGATACAGAGCGCTACGCCGCAATGGCGTGGCGCTGTCATTACTTGCACCACCTTCCCTTGAAAATCCCCATGCCTTGGCACATCCGTGTGTGTGGACCTTTCATTTAACCTTCATCGCAATCGCCAAAACCTGTAACCAAATCGTTACGTGATGCACGGATGATCCTCGGATTCCTGAGCAGGTGGTCAGGAAGATTGGCGGCGCTGTTCACCCAGCCGAGATCGCCAATACCTCCCCCATAACAACAGATAGATGCATGTAAGGGATCTACTCGTGACCTACAACAAACTCTATGCCCTGCTTTTAGCATCGGGCCTGGGCGGCTTTGCGCCGCTGGTTCTGGCAGACGATTCCCAGGATGTCGGTTCGGTGCACGTCGCCGGCGAACGTACCCTGGGCACCGGCCACATGATTCAGGAAGAAAGTGCCAAGGCCCGGTCCACGGTGACCAAGGAAGCCATGGACGAAATGTCCCCGACGGCCAACGCCATCGACAAGCTCAAGTACACCCCGGGCATCAACGTTTCCAACGACGACGCCAGCGGCATGAGCGGCACCAGCTTCACCATGCGCGGCATGAACTCCGACTAGGTCGGGGTTTCCATGGACGGCGTGCCGATCAACGACTCCGGCAGCTATGGCGTGTACGCCAACCAGCTGGGCGATCCGGAAAACGTCGGTGAAGTGTTTGTCACCCAGGGCTCCTCCGAAGCGGACGGCCCGCACATTGGTTCCAGCGGCGGCAATATCGGCATGGTCACGATCCGGCCGACCAAAGAGCCAGGCTTGTTCGTCAAGCAATCCATCGGCTCGAACAACCTGACAAAGTCCTTCGCACGGCTCAACACCGGCGACCTGGGCGGCTTCAAGACCTGGGTCTCGGCCTCTCACACCGAAGGCGACAAGTGGCGCGGCAAGGGCACCTTGCGGGGCGACAAGGTGGAGTGGAGCACGCTGTTCGAAGACGACAACGGCAACACCAGCAACTTCACCATGAAGTACAACACCCAGGAAAACTACAACTACAACACGCTGAGCAAGAGCCAGTTCCAGCAACAGGGCCGCCGCCTGGATTACGCGGAAACGCCGGTCTACAAGAACGGATTGCTGTCGTCTTCCTACAAGCTCAACCGCAACCCATTTGAAAGTGTCATGACCACCTTCACCCAGCGCTGGCGCCTGCGTGATGACCTGGCCCTGACAGTTGCGCCTTACTACTACCGGGGCAACGGCGGCAGTTTCAGCGGCCAGACCGCGACCAACCTGGGGCCGAAGTCCGACAAGGCCGGTAACTACGACCTGGGTAACCTCCAGTCGGCCAACTACTACCGGCCGTCGTGGACCGAAACCTGGCGCCCTGGCGTCACGGTCAAAATGAAATGGGACATCAACGAGGAGCACAGCCTGGATTACGGTTACTGGTACGAGCGCGCTCGCCAGCGCCAGACCCAGCCGTATATCGGGATCAACAGCGAAGGTGCACCGGACGACATCTGGGGGGATTACAACAGCGGCGGCCAGGTGGTCGACAAGAACGGCAAGACCGTCCAGGGCCGTCACCAGTACACCGTGACCCCGGCCCAGAAGCTGTGGGTGCAGGACAGCTGGCAAGCCACCCCAGACCTGAGTTTTGTCGGCGGGCTGGCGTACCAGTACGTCGAGCGTGACGGCGACAACCTGGGCAGCCTGTACGACAAGCCGGAAAAGCGTAACGCCCGCTACCATCAGTTCCTGCCGAACTTCAGTGCCAAGTACCAGGTCGACGAGAGCAACCAGGCGTTCTACAACGTCACTCGCAACATGCGCACACCGCAGAACTACGTGCTGTACAACAAGGGCGATTCCCTCAACCTCAACCCCGAGCTGAGCTGGAACCAGGAGCTGGGCTGGCGCTACACCGAAGAGAAAATGGCCCTGAGCGCCACCCTGTTCTACATCACCTTCAAGGACCGTCAGCTGTCGACCACCGACTTGAACGGTGACTACGTGATGGCCAACGTCGGTGACGTGACCAACAAAGGCCTGGAGTTGGAGTGGAGCGGCCTGCTGCCGTACAACTTCAACTACTACGCGTCGTACACCTATACCAAGTCCGAGCAGCAGGACGACTTTGTCAGCAAGAACGTGTTGTTGCCGACCAAGGGCAACCAGTTGGCCAACGTGCCGGAAAACATGCTCAACCTGGTGTTTGGTTACGACGACAAGCGCTACTACGGCAACATTGCCGGCAAGTATGTCGGGGCGTTCTACGGTGATTTGACCAACAACGAGAAAATCTCCGGGCGCACCGTGTTTGATCTCAACGCCGGTATCTACCTGCCGGTGGACAAGAAGGTCTTCAAGTCGGCCGCGCTGCGCTTCTCGATGCTCAATGTGTTCGACAAGGAATACCTGAGCTCGGCGCGCACCGTGTCGTTCAACTCGGCGCCGGTGAATGGCCTGGCGGCCAGTTCGGCGTATTACAACGTGGGTGAAGAGCGTACGGCGATGGTTTCCCTGGAGGCCAATTTCTAACGCGTACGCAAACCCAATGTGGGAGCGGGCTTGCTCGCGAAAGCGGTGGGTCAGTCGCCAGATGTATTGACTGAACCAGCGCATTCGCGAGCAAGCCCGCTCCCACATTTGATCTGCGGTATTTTACAGAGTGAGTTACTTCAGCGCCGCCATGATCGCTTCAGGGTTGTAGTCGCGAATCAGCGTGCCGTTCACGTCCACAAACGGAATCCCGCCGCCCCCCAACGCCTCGTACGCCTTGCGCGCCTGGGCGTCCTTCTCGATATCAAACGCCTGGTAGGGAATCCCCTTGGAATCCAGAAAACGCCGGATCTGTTTGCAGTAGCCGCACCACTCGGTGGAATACAGCACCACGCGCGCTGCCGCGCGTGTCTGCTCCGGCACCACCTGGGAGGGGTTGAACAACCGCTCGATCTTGCCCCAGTTCTGGAAAACCACCACCACCAGCAACACCAGCAGGACTTTCTTCAGAACCCCGCCCAGCATCAGTTGCGACGCTTGAGCTGGTCGGTCAGTTGGGTCGGCAGGCCCTTGATGATCAAGGTGCCGGCGGCTTCGTCGTATTCGATCTTGTCGCCCAGCAGGTGCGCTTCAAAGCTGATGGACAAGCCTTCGGCACGCCCGGTGAAACGGCGGAACTGGTTGAGGGTGCGTTTATCCGCCGGGATTTCCGGCGACAGGCCGTAGTCCTTGTTGCGGATGTGATCGTAGAAGGCTTTTGGCCGATCTTCATCGATTAACCCGGACAGCTCTTCCAGGCCCATCGGCTCGCCGAGCTTGGCCTGGCTGCTGGCGTAGTCCACCAGGGTCTTGGTTTTCTCGCGGGCGGATTCGTCCGGCAGGTCTTCGCTCTCGACGAAGTCGCTGAAGGCCTTGAGCAGGGTGCGGGTCTCGCCCGGGCCGTCGACGCCTTCCTGGCAGCCGATAAAGTCGCGGAAGTACTCCGAGACCTTCTTGCCGTTCTTGCCCTTGATAAACGAGATGTACTGCTTGGATTGCTTGTTGTTCTGCCACTCGGACACGTTGATGCGCGCGGCGAGGTGCAGTTGGCCAAGATCCAGATGGCGCGACGGCGTCACGTCCAGCTGGTCGGTCACGGCCACGCCTTCACTGTGGTGCAGCAGGGCGATCGCCAGGTAATCGGTCATGCCCTGTTGATAGTGGGCAAACAGCACGTGGCCGCCGGTGGAGAGGTTGGACTCCTCCATCAGCTTCTGCAGGTGTTCCACCGCAATGCGGCTGAAGGCGGTGAAATCCTTGCCGCCGTCGAAATACTCCTTCAACCAGCCGCTGAACGGGTGCGCGCCGGACTCGGCATGGAAAAAGCCCCAGGCCTTGCCTTGTTTGGCGTTGTAGCTCTCGTTGAGGTCGGCGAGCATGTTCTCGATCGCGGCCGACTCGGCAAGCTCGGAGTCGCGGGCGTGGAGAACTGCGGGTGTGCCGTCGGGTTTTTTGTCGATCAGGTGGACGATGCAATGACGGATCGGCATGGGCTTCTCGGCTGGTTGAAGGGGAGGGGTGGGGCTCCCGGAAAAAGTCGCCAGTGTACCGCACCCGCTGGGGATGGCGCTGTTCGGAGGGCGTTTTGAGCGCCATCCGACGGGCCATATGCCTTTTTTTCACGGTTTAGAGCGATAAAGCTGACCAAATGGGTATGTTGAGGCGGATATTTCCCCGTCTCTGTGCTAGTTTTGCCCCGTCTTACGCGCAGTCTGGGCGTTAAGCGTGCATTCAGCATTTGTCAGGTCGAACCAAACCCGGTTTCAGGTATCTATAACCCCGATCTTCGTGGTTATAGCCCTTGGGTGCCAGGCCTTGATGGCAGGGCTCGATGGCTGACACTGCACTCTGCAATCCAAATGAATTTGATAGGGAAGGAACACCACAATGGCTATTACTAAAGACCAACTGATCGCTGATCTGGCTGAAGCTGTAGACGCACCGAAAACCACCGTGCGTGCTCTGCTGGACCAACTGAGCCAGATCGTTGCTGATCAGCTGGAAAACGGCGGCGAAATCACTCTGCCAGGCGTTGGCAAACTGAAAGTGACCGAGCGTCCTGCCCGTACTGGCCGTAACCCTTCGACTGGCGCTGCCATCGAAATCGCTGCCAAGAAAGTTATCAAGCTGGTTGTGGCCAAAGGCCTGACCGACGCTGTTAACAAGTAAGACGCAGCAAAAAAAACCGTGCTCCGGAGCGATCCGGGCACGGTTTTTTGTTGCCTGCGATTTATCAGTCTTTACGGGCCCAACGCTGGCGCCACACCTGTTGCTCGCTCGGGGTCTGGAACGTCCAGGCGACGAAGCGGCTCTGCTTCTGGCCCTGGGACATCTCCACTACCTGGCTTTCCAGCACACCGGCCTTTTTCAGCGCTGTCTGGATCGCCGGCAAGTTCGACGCTTTCGACACCAGCGTGCTGAACCACAGCACCTTGTGCTGGAAATGCGCGCTTTCAGCGATCAGTTGCGTCACGAACCGCGCTTCACCGCCTTCACACCACAATTCCGCCGACTGGCCACCGAAGTTCAGCACCGGCAACTTGCGTTTCGGATCAGCCTTGCCCAGTGCGCGCCATTTACGTTCGCTGCCCTTGGTCGCCTCATCCATGGACGCGTGGAAGGGCGGGTTGCACATGGTCAGGTCAAACCGCTCGCCCGGCTCCAGCAAGCCCAGCAGGATCTGCTTGGGGTTGGTTTGCTGGCGCAGCTGGATGGCCTTGTTCAGCCCGTTGGACTGCACGATCGCCTTGGCGGCGGCCACGGCCGTCGGGTCGACTTCCGAGCCGAGGAAATTCCAGCGGTACTCGCTGTAGCCAATCAACGGATAGACGCAGTTGGCGCCCATGCCGATGTCCAGCACCTTCACCGGCGCGCCACGGGGGATCACGCCTTCGTTGACGCTGGCCAGCAGGTCGGCGAGGAAGTGCACGTAGTCGGCACGCCCCGGTACCGGTGGGCACAGGTAGTCAGCCGGGATGTCCCAGTGATTGATGCCGTAGAACGCCTTGAGCAACGCCCGGTTGAACACCCGCACCGCGTCTGGGCTGGCAAAGTCGATGCTTTCCTTGCCGTACGGGTTGATGATCACGAATTGCGCCAGTTCGGGCGTGGTCTTGATCAGCGCCTGGAAGTCGTAACGGCCCTGGTGGCGGTTACGCGGGTGCAAGGTGGCCTCTTTGCGCGGAACGACGGGCTTGGCCGGCGTACTGGATTTTGGCTTCTTGCGCGGTGCTTTGGGTGTGCTGGGGGCGGTCATGGGCTGCGTCGATTCTGCGTTTGTTTCAAAAGTGGTGGGTATTGTCACACATTCCTTGGTCGAACTCGGTCAAATGTGGGAGCTGGCTTGCCTGCGATGCAGGCGACTCGGTGTATCTGCCAGACCGAGGCGATGCCATCGCAGGCAAGCCAGCTCCCACATTGGTCGGGTTTCCAAAGAGAAATAGCGGTGTTTTTCCAAGCAAAAAAAAGAGACCCGAAGGTCTCTTTTTTTACACGGGCTGCCCCTTACAGGCTGGAAATCCGTGCGTGTTGCTCCGCCAGCTTGCCCAAAGCCTGTTCGGCTTCAGCCAGTTTGGCGCGTTCTTTCTCGATCACTTCAGCCGGAGCCTTGTCGACGAACGCCGCGTTGGACAGCTTGCCGCCCACCCGCTGCACTTCGCCTTGCAGGCGCAGGATTTCCTTGTCCAGGCGCGCCAGTTCGGCAGCCTTGTCGATCAGGCCGGCCATCGGCACCAGCACTTCCATCTCGCCCACCAGTGCGGTGGCGGACAGCGGTGCTTCTTCGCCAGCGGCCAATACGGTGATCGACTCCAGTTTCGCCAGCTTCTTGAGCAGCGCGTCGTTCTCGGTGAGGCGACGCAGGTCTTCGCTGCTGGCGTTCTTCACGAACACGGCCAGTGGCTTGCCCGGACCGATATTCATCTCGGCGCGGATGTTGCGCGTACCCATCATCAGGGTCTTGAGCCACTCGATATCGCTTTCGGCTGCCTCGTCAATGCGGGCTTCGTTGGCCACCGGCCAAGGTTGCAGCATGATGGTCTTGCCGTCTTTGCCCGCCAGCGGCGCGATGCGCTGCCAGATTTCTTCGGTGATGAAGGGCATGAACGGATGCGCCAGGCGCAACGCCACTTCCAGTACGCGCACCAGGGTTTGACGGGTGCCGCGCTGACGTTCGATCGGCGAGTTCTCGTCCCACAGCACGGGCTTGGACAGTTCCAGGTACCAGTCGCAATACTGGTTCCAGATGAACTCGTACAGGGCCTGCGCCGCCAGGTCAAAGCGGAACTGGTCGAGTTGACGGGTCACTTCGGCTTCGGTGCGCTGCAGCTGGGAGATGATCCAGCGGTCCGCCAGGGACAGCTCGATGGCCTCGCCGTTCTGGCCGCAGTCTTCGCCTTTATCCAGCACGTAGCGCGCGGCATTCCAGATCTTGTTGCAGAAGTTGCGATAGCCTTCGACGCGGCCCATGTCGAACTTGATGTCGCGACCGGTGGACGCCAGCGAGCAGAAGGTAAAGCGCAGGGCGTCGGTGCCGTAGCTGGCGATGCCATCGGCGAACTCGTCGCGGGTCTGCTTCTCGATCTTCTTCGCCAGTTTCGGCTGCATCAGGCCCGAGGTGCGTTTCTGCACCAGGGTTTCCAGGTCGATGCCGTCGATGATGTCCAGCGGGTCCAGGACGTTGCCCTTGGACTTGGACATCTTCTGGCCCTGGCCATCACGCACCAGGCCGTGCACGTACACGGTCTTGAACGGTACCTGCGGGGTGCCGTCTTCGTTCTTCACCAAGTGCATGGTGAGCATGATCATCCGGGCAACCCAGAAGAAAATGATGTCGAAGCCGGTGACCAGCACGTCGGTGGAGTGGAATTTCTTCAGGAACTCGGTCTGTTGCGGCCAGCCGAGGGTGGAGAAGGTCCACAAGCCCGAGCTGAACCAGGTGTCCAGTACGTCGTTGTCCTGTTGCAGCGTCACGTCCGCGCCAAGGTTGTGCTTGGCACGTACTTCGGCTTCGTCGCGGCCCACATAGACCTTGCCCGACTCGTCGTACCAGGCCGGAATCCGGTGGCCCCACCACAGCTGGCGGCTGATGCACCAATCCTGGATGTCACGCATCCACGAGAAGTACATGTTTTCGTACTGTTTCGGCACGAACGCGATGCGGCCGTCTTCCACGGCAGCAATCGCGGGCTCAGCCAGCGGCTTGGTGGACACGTACCACTGGTCGGTCAGCCACGGCTCGATGATGGTGCCGGAGCGGTCGCCCTTCGGCACTTTCAGGCCGTGGTCATCAACGCTTACCAGCAGGCCGGCGGCGTCGAAGGCGGCAACGATCTGCTTGCGCGCCTCAAAACGGTCGAGGCCGGCGTATTCAGCCGGGATCTTGCCGTCGATGCTCTCGTTCAGCGTGCCGTCGAGGTTGAACACCTGGCAGGCCGGCAGAACGGCGGCGTTTTTATCGAAGATGTTCAGCAGCGGCAGGTTGTGGCGCTTGCCGACTTCGTAGTCGTTGAAATCGTGGGCCGGGGTGATTTTCACGCAGCCGGTGCCGAATTCAGGGTCGCAGTAGTCATCCGCGATAATCGGGATGCGACGACCAACCAGCGGCAGCTCGACGAACTTGCCGATCAGCGCCTGGTAGCGTTCGTCGTTCGGGTTGACCGCGACAGCGGCGTCGCCGAGCATGGTTTCCGGACGGGTGGTGGCGACGATCAGGTAATCATTGCCTTCGGCGGTCTTGGCGCCGTCAGCCAACGGGTACTTGAGGTTCCACAGGAAACCTTTCTCGTCGTGGTTTTCCACTTCAAGGTCGGAAATCGCCGTGTGCAGCTTGGTGTCCCAGTTGACCAGGCGCTTGCCGCGATAGATCAGGCCGTCTTCATGCAGGCGCACGAAGGCTTCCTTCACGGCTTCCGACAGGCCGTCGTCCATGGTGAAGCGCTCGCGGCTCCAGTCGACGGACGAGCCCAGGCGACGGATCTGACGGCTGATATTGCCGCCGGACTGATCCTTCCATTCCCAGATTTTCTCGAGGAATTTCTCGCGGCCCAGGTCGTGACGGTTCTGGCCGGTGGCTTCCAGTTGGCGTTCCACCAGCATCTGGGTGGCGATACCGGCGTGGTCTGTACCTGGTTGCCATAGGGTATTGCGACCCTGCATGCGGCGGAAACGAATCAGGGCATCCATGATCGCATTGTTGAAGCCATGGCCCATGTGCAGGCTGCCAGTGACGTTCGGTGGCGGAATCATGATGGTGTAGGCATCGCCCGCGCCTTGCGGAGCGAAATAATTCTCGGACTCCCAGGTCTGGTACCAGGAAGTTTCAATAGCGTGCGGCTGGTAGGTCTTATCCATGCGCGGCGGGACCCTAGTTGGCATTAATTCAGGAAAGCCGACAAGTATAACGGGGGATAGGGGAGAGGGGTAGGAGCGAGCTTGCTCGCGAAAAACCTGAGGGCGGCGCGTTCATTCAGGATGTACGCGTTATCGTTCACGCCCTTCGCGAGCAAGCCCGCTCCCACAGGGGATATGTGTCAGCCTTAGTTCTGGTACTGGCTCAACAACCGCTCCATGCGCGCATCCAGCCGGCGCTTGATCTCGGTTTCGATATGCGGGGCAAAATCGTCGATCACGTCTTGCATGATCAGTTGCGCGGCGGCGCGCAGTTCGTTGTCCAGGTGCAGCAGCAGGGCGTCGGGGGCTTTTTCGGCGGCAGGTACGGCAACAGCCGCAGCCGGCGCAGCTTGCACCGCGGGCGTTTCGACAGGTTCCGGCGTAACCGGCTTGCCACCCACCATATCGAACAGCAGGGGAATTTGTACGTCACCGTTGACCGAATCGGTCAGCAATGGCGGTTGCAGGTCATCATCACCGAGCAGCTTGCGGATCGACTCAAGGTCATCCAGCAGGTGGTCAGAGTCTTTTAGCGGGTTTGGAGTGTCCATCGTGTGCTCAAAGTCATTGTAGCCGGTGATCTTGCAGAGAATAGCCCTGTTCGCGGTAGAAACGGAAACTCTCCCGCGCGGCCTGACGAATAGCCGGGTCTTCCACCACCACTTCCGCCACACGGGCAAAACCTTTGGCGAAGGCCGGTACTTTCAGGTCGAGGTTGACCAGCAGGTCTGTGTGATCGCCACAGCTGTCGCCCAAACCCAGTACCACCAGGCCTTCCGGCTCTGATTCGGCGGGGCCGTGGGGCACGAAGCTTTCGCCCTTGAAGCGCCACAGGCGGGCGTCGAGGTCGTCACGCTGGGCGGCATCGCTGCAATGCAGGTAGATACGGTGGCCCATGCGCCAGGCTTTTTCGGTGAGCTTGCAGGCAAAGTCCAGGCGCGCGGAAGGATCGGCGCTGGGCAATATATAGAAGTCGACTTGGGTCATTGCGGTTCCTGAGCCCCGGGCGGCTTTACAAGCGCCCGGGGATCTTCATTTTCAGGCTTTGGCGCGGTCCAGCAGGTACTGGGTCAGCAATGGAACCGGACGGCCAGTGGCGCCCTTGTCCTTGCCGCCGCTGGTCCAGGCGGTGCCGGCGATGTCCAGGTGGGCCCAGTTGAAGTTCTTGGCGAAACGCGACAGGAAGCACGCCGCAGTGATGGTGCCGGCTTTCGGGCCGCCAATGTTGGCGATGTCGGCGAACGGGCTGTCCAGCTGTTCCTGGTACTCATCGAACAGCGGCAGTTGCCAGGCGCGGTCGTCGGCAGCCTGGCCGGCGCTGAGCAGTTGGCCGATCAGTTCGTCGCTGTTGCCCAGCAGGCCCGACGTGTGGGCGCCCAGGGCAACTACGCAGGCACCGGTCAGGGTGGCGATGTCGATCACGGCTTGCGGCTTGAAGCGCTCGGCGTAGGTCAGGGCGTCGCACAGCACCAGGCGGCCTTCGGCGTCGGTGTTGAGGATTTCCACGGTCTGGCCGCTGAGGGTGGTGACGATGTCGCCCGGACGGGTCGCGCCGCCGCTCGGCATGTTCTCGGCGCAGGCCAGGATGCACACCAGGTTGATCGGCAGCTTCAGTTCCAGCACGGCACGCAGGGTGCCGAACACGCTGGCGGCGCCGCCCATGTCGTACTTCATCTCGTCCATGCCCAGGCCCGGCTTGAGGCTGATGCCGCCGGTGTCGAAGGTGATGCCTTTGCCGACCAGGGCAAATGGCTTCTCGGACTTCTTGCCGCCGTTGTATTGCATCACGATCAGGCGTGGCGGCTGGTCGCTGCCCTGGCCCACGGCATAGAACGAGCCCATGCCCAGTTCCTTGATCTTCTTCTCATCCAGGACTTCGACTTTCAGGCCCTTGAATTCCTTGCCCAGCGCCTTGGCTTGCTCGCCCAGGTAGGTTGGGTGGCAGATGTTCGGTGGCAGGTTGCCCAGGTCACGGGTGAACGCCATGCCGCCGGCGATGGCCTGGGCGTGGGTCACGGCGCGTTCGACTTCAGCCTGGGCCGCCTTGATGGTCAGCAGGGTGACTTTCTTCAGGGCGCGGGGTTCGGCCTTGGTGCTCTTGAACTGGTCGAAGACGTAGCCGCCGTCCAGCAGGCTTTCGGCCAGCAGGCGGGTCTTGCCGTAGCTGTCGCGGCCCTTGACCACGACTTCGTCCAGCGCCAGGGCCGCGTCGGTGCCGCCCAGGCCCTTGAGGGTGTTGAGGATGCCGGCGATGATCTTGCGGAACGGACGGTCGCCCAGTTCGGCGTCTTTACCAACGCCCACCAGCAATACGCGGTCGGCTTTAAGGTTAGGCAGGCTTTGCAGCAGCAGGCTTTGGCCGACCTTGCCGGCCAGGTCGCCGCGCTTGAGGACTGCGCTGATGGCGCCGCCGCTCAGTTCGTCCAGTTGCTTGGCGGCAACGCCCAGCTTGCGGCCTTCGCCGACAGCGACCACGAGGGTGGCGGTTTTCAACGTTTCGGGGCTAACGCTTTTTACAACCAGTTCCATTTTCGGGTCCCTTATAAAGGTCAGTGAGCCAGGAGTCTGTACTCCGGCTTGTAAGCTTGGCAGCCTGTAGGCCGCCCGCGACAAAGGCCGCAGTTTGAACCTCGCCGCCCGAGCCTGACAACCCTTGCGGGCAGCTTTGTGCACGCGTATGAGCAAGCTCCGTGACAGGTGCGGTCAATCACAGGATAATGCGCCATCTTTTTAGCCGGCCTGCAGCAATGGGTCGACTCGATATGCTTGCTTGTTTGGCCGCCTTAGCCTGACAACCCTGGAGTGTCTGGTTTGATCGTCTTCCGTTATCTATCCCGCGAAGTCCTGTTGACCCTGAGTGCCGTGAGTGCGGTATTGCTGGTCATCATCATGAGTGGTCGCTTCGTCAAATACCTCGCCCAGGCTGCCTCGGGTGCCCTGGATCCGGGTTCGCTGTTCCTGATCATGGGCTTTCGCCTGCCGGGCTTCCTGCAGTTGATCCTGCCATTGGGCCTGTTTCTCGGGATTCTGCTGGCCTACGGCCGCTTGTACCTTGAAAGCGAAATGACCGTGTTGTCGGCCACCGGCATGAGCCAGCAACGTTTGCTGGCCATGACCATGGTTCCGGCCACCGGTATCGCGCTGGTGGTGGCCTGGCTGAGCTTGAGCCTGGCACCCCAGGGCGCCATGCAGTTCCAGCTGGTGCTGAACAAACAGGACGCCATGACCGAATTCGACACCCTGGAGCCGGGCCGCTTCCAAGCGCTCAACGACGGCACCCGGGTGACCTATACCGAGCAAATGTCGGATGACCGTGCCAACCTGGGAGGGGTGTTCATCTCCCAGAAAAACCTCGGCCAGAACCAGAAAGACCGTGGTATTTCGATTCTGGTGGCCGACAAGGGGCGCCAGGAAGTGCGCCCGGATGGCAGCCGTTACCTGATCCTGGAAGATGGCTATCGCTATGACGGCAGCCCCGGTCAGGCCGATTACCGCGCAATCAAGTACGACACCTATGGCGTGATGCTGGCCCGGCCGGATGTCAGCGATGAGGTCACCGACCGCGACGCGATCCCGACCCCAGACCTGATCGGCAGCAAGGAACTGCGTTCGATCGCCGAGCTGCAATGGCGGATTTCCCTGCCGTTGCTGGTGTTTATCGTGACCTTGATGGCAGTGCCGCTGTCCCGGGTCAACCCGCGCCAGGGCCGCTTCCTCAAGCTGCTGCCGGCGATCCTGCTTTATATGGCTTACCTGACCATCCTGATTTCCGCCCGCGGCTCCCTGGAGAAGGGCAAACTGCCGCCGGCCCTTGGGTTGTGGTGGGTCCACGGGGTCTTCCTGGCCATTGGCCTGGGGCTGCTTTATTGGGAACCGATGCGGTTGAAGATGCGGAGTCGTCGCAGCGTGAAGGAGATGGCCCGTGGTTAAGCTCGACCGCTACATTGGTAGCAGCGTCCTGGTCGCAATCCTTGCGGTATTGGGCATTATTCTGGGGCTGGCCTCGTTGTTCGCCTTCATTGATGAAGTCGGCAACGTCAGCGATACCTACACCGTTACCGACGTCCTGAGCTACGTGGCGCTGACGGCGCCCCGTCGCCTGTACGACATGATGCCGATGGCTGCGCTGATCGGCTGCCTGATCGGCCTGGGCAGCCTGGCCAGCAACAGCGAGCTGACCATCATGCGCGCGGCGGGTGTTTCCATCGGTCGCATCGTGTGGGCGGTCATGAAGCCCATGCTGTTGCTGATGGTGGTCAGCGTGCTGATCGGTGAATACGTGGCGCCTCCAGCCGAGTCCACGGCCCAGGCCAATCGTGCCCTGGCCCAGGGTTCGGGCGATGCCCAGAGCTCCAAGCATGGCCTGTGGCACCGCCAGGGTGAGGAGTTTATCCACATCAACGCCGTGCAGCCGGGTGGCTTGCTGGTGGGTGTCACCCGCTACCACTTCGACAAGGAACGTCACCTGCTGTCGTCGAGCTTCGCCAAACGTGCGCAGTACGCCGACGAAAAGTGGCAATTGAGCGATGTGACCACCACCTATTTCCGTGATATCGGCAAGGGTGCGGCATCGACCACCGAAGTGATCAATGTGCCGACGGAGCAGTGGGATATTTCCCTCAAGCCCGAATTGCTGAATACCGTGGTGATGATCCCGGAAAGCCTGCCTATCTCCGGCCTGTGGGGGTATATCCATTACCTCAAGGACCAGGGCTTGAACAATGGTCGTTACTGGCTGGCGTTTTGGGTCAAGGTGTTGCAGCCGGTGGTGACGGCTGCGCTGGTGCTGATGGCGATCTCGTTCATCTTTGGCCCGTTGCGTTCCGTGACCCTCGGCCAGCGCGTGTTTACCGGCGTACTGGTGGGTTTCACCTTCCGTATCGCCCAGGACCTGCTGGGGCCGTCCAGCCTGGTATTCGGTTTCTCGCCGCTGTTTGCGGTGCTGGTGCCGACCGCCATCTGCGCCGTGGCCGGCTTCTGGCTGTTGCGTCGGGCCGGTTGAGCCCGCGCTTATGAAAAAAAATGCCCCGTTCGAACGATCGGGGCATTTTTGTTCTTGGTCACCATGGATGACGTCAGGTCTGCGCATCAGGTACAATTCCCGGCTATTTTTCAGCGGGCAGTCTGCCTGCAGCCTTTTTGAGTGTTGATCCGTGAGTGATTTGAGTCATATCCGCAATTTCTCCATCATCGCCCACATTGACCATGGCAAGTCGACGCTGGCCGATCGATTTATCCAGATGTGCGGCGGCCTTGCCGAGCGTGAAATGGAAGCCCAGGTGCTGGACTCCATGGACCTCGAGCGCGAGCGCGGGATCACCATCAAGGCCCACAGCGTTACTCTGTATTACACCGCCAAAGACGGTATCAAGTACCAGCTCAACTTCATTGACACCCCGGGCCACGTCGACTTCACCTATGAAGTCAGCCGTTCCCTGGCGGCCTGCGAAGGTGCGTTGCTGGTAGTGGACGCGGGCCAGGGCGTTGAAGCCCAGTCCGTGGCCAACTGCTACACCGCCATCGAGCAAGGCCTGGAAGTGATGCCGGTGCTGAACAAGATCGACCTGCCACAGGCCGATCCGGACCGCGTCAAGGAAGAGATCGAGAAGATCATCGGCATTGACGCCACCGACGCCGTCGAGTGCAGCGCCAAGACCGGCCTGGGCGTCGACGAAGTGCTCGAGCGCCTGGTCAAGACCATTCCCGCGCCTACCGGCAACTACGAAGATCCGCTGCAAGCGTTGATCATCGACTCCTGGTTCGACAACTACCTGGGCGTTGTTTCCCTGGTACGCGTGCGCCACGGCCGTGTGAAGAAGGGCGACAAAATCCTGGTCAAATCCACCGGCAAGATCCACTTGGTGGACAGCGTTGGTGTATTCAACCCGAAGCACACCGCGACCACTGATCTGAAAGCCGGTGAAGTGGGCTTCATCATCGCCGGTATCAAGGACATCCACGGTGCACCGGTAGGTGACACCCTGACCTTGAGCTCCACCCCTGACGTCGATGTGCTGCCGGGCTTCAAACGCATCCAGCCGCAGGTTTACGCCGGCCTGTTCCCGGTCAGCTCCGATGACTTCGAGGACTTCCGCGAAGCCCTGCAGAAGCTGACCCTCAACGACTCGTCGTTGCAGTACACCCCGGAAAGCTCCGACGCCCTGGGCTTCGGCTTCCGCTGCGGGTTCCTGGGCATGCTGCACATGGAAATCATCCAGGAGCGCCTCGAGCGCGAATACGACCTGGACCTGATCACCACCGCGCCGACGGTTATTTTTGAACTGGCGCTGAAAACCGGTGAAACGATTTACGTCGACAACCCGTCCAAGCTTCCGGATCTGTCTTCCATCGAAGACATGCGCGAACCGATCGTGCGGGCCAATATTCTTGTGCCGCAAGAACACCTGGGCAACGTCATTACCCTGTGTATCGAAAAGCGTGGCGTACAACACGACATGCTGTTCCTCGGTACCCAGGTGCAAGTGACCTACGATTTGCCGATGAACGAAGTGGTCCTGGACTTCTTCGATCGTCTCAAATCCACCAGCCGCGGCTATGCTTCGCTGGATTACCATTTTGACCGTTACCAATCAGCTAATCTGGTGAAGCTGGATGTACTGATCAACGGCGACAAGGTGGATGCCCTGGCGCTGATCGTGCACAAGGACAACGCGCACTACAAAGGTCGCCAGTTGACCGAAAAGATGAAAGAACTGATTCCGCGCCAGATGTTCGACGTCGCGATCCAGGCCGCCATCGGCGGGCAGATCATTGCACGGACTTCCGTCAAGGCACTCAGAAAGAACGTACTGGCCAAATGCTATGGCGGCGACGTCAGCCGTAAGCGCAAGCTGCTCGAGAAGCAAAAGGCCGGTAAAAAACGCATGAAGCAAGTGGGTAACGTGGAAATTCCACAAGAAGCCTTCCTTGCGGTGCTCAGGTTGGATAGTTAGGTCCTATGTCACTAAATTTCCCGCTGTTGCTGGTCATCGCCGTTGCCGTTTGCGGTCTATTGGCGTTGCTCGATCTGGTGTTCTTCGCCCCGCGTCGCCGGGCAGCCATCGCGTCCTATCAGGGCAGCGTCAGCCAGCCCGATGTGGCGGTGATCGAGAAACTGAACAAAGAGCCGATGCTGGTTGAATACGGCAAGTCGTTCTTCCCGGTGTTGTTCATCGTGCTGGTGCTGCGTTCGTTCCTGGTGGAACCGTTTCAGATCCCTTCGGGCTCGATGAAACCTACCCTGGACGTGGGCGACTTCATCCTGGTGAACAAGTTTTCCTACGGGATCCGCTTGCCGGTGATCGACAAGAAAGTGATCGAGATCGGTGACCCGCAGCGCGGCGATGTGATGGTGTTTCGCTACCCAAGCGACCCGAACGTCAACTACATCAAGCGTGTAGTGGGCCTGCCGGGCGACGTGATTCGCTACACCAGCGACAAGCGCCTGTTCGTCAACGGCGAGTCGGTGGCAGAAAAACTGATCGGCTCCGAGCCGAACACCCTGGGCAGCGCCGAGCTGTACCAGGAAAAACTCGGGGCGGTAGAGCACGAAATCCGCAAGGAGATGAGCCGCTACCGTTCGCCGCCTGACAACCAGTGGACAGTGCCTGCCGGGCACTACTTCATGATGGGCGACAACCGCGACAACTCCAACGACAGCCGCTACTGGGATGACCCGAATATTCCCAAGGACCTGCTGGGCATGGTCCCCGACCAGAATATCGTCGGCAAGGCCTTCGCGGTCTGGATGAGTTGGCCGGAACCCAAGCTCAGCCACTTGCCGAACTTCTCGCGGGTCGGGCTGATCAAGTAATCCATGCGGCGCTGTGAACACAGCGCCGAATGCTTTTCTGGGGCTTGGACAAAACCAGGCCCCATGCAGCAACCACCAGGATTTGAATTTGAACACAGCGTTAATCGTCGCAGGCCACCGGTGCCTCGAACTGAATGTGGGTAAACCGTGAGCGTTTCTCTAAGCCGTCTCGAGCGCCAGCTCGGCTACACCTTCAAGGATCAGGAATTGATGATCCTTGCCCTCACACACCGCAGTTTTGCCGGGCGTAACAACGAGCGCCTGGAATTCCTCGGTGATGCCATCCTCAATTTCGTCGCCGGCGAAGCCCTGTTCAATCGCTTCCCGCTGGCCCGCGAAGGCCAGTTGTCGCGCTTGCGTGCGCGCCTGGTGAAAGGCGAGACCCTGGCTGTACTGGCCCGTGGTTTCGACCTGGGTGATTACCTGCGCCTGGGCTCCGGCGAGCTGAAGAGCGGCGGTTTCCGTCGCGAGTCGATCCTGGCCGACGCCCTTGAGGCACTGATCGGCGCGATCTACCTCGACGCGGGCATGGAAGCGGCCAAGGAGCGCGTCGTCGCCTGGCTGTCGACCGAAATCGAAAGCCTGACGCTGGTAGACACCAACAAAGATCCAAAGACCCGCCTGCAGGAATTCCTGCAGTCCCGTGGTTGCGACCTGCCGCGTTACGAAGTGGTGGATATCCAGGGTGAACCGCATTGCCGAGTCTTCTTCGTCGAATGCGAAATCACCTTACTGAATGAAAAAAGCCGAGGTCAGGGTGTGAGCCGTCGTATTGCCGAACAGGTAGCGGCCGCTGCAGCACTGATTGCCCTGGGCGTGGAGAATGGCCATGACTGATTCAACCGCAACTCGCTGTGGCTATGTTGCCATCGTCGGCCGTCCGAACGTGGGCAAGTCCACGTTGCTGAACCACATCCTGGGACAGAAGCTGGCGATCACCTCGCGCAAGCCCCAGACCACCCGCCACAACATGCTGGGCATCAAGACCGAAGGCGCCGTACAGGCTGTCTACGTTGATACCCCGGGCATGCACAAAGGCGGCGAAAAGGCCCTTAACCGCTACATGAACAAAACCGCTTCGGCAGCGTTGAAAGACGTCGACGTGGTGATCTTCGTGGTCGATCGTACCAAGTGGACCGACGAAGACCAGATGGTTCTGGAGCGCGTGCAGTATGTCACCGGCCCGTTGATCGTCGCGTTGAACAAGACTGACCGCATCGAAGACAAGGCCGAGCTGATGCCGCACCTGAGCTGGCTGCAGGAACAACTGCCGAACGCCCAGATCATGCCGATCTCGGCCCAGCACGGGCACAACCTTGAAGCCCTGGAACGTGTGATTGCTGGCTACCTGCCGGAGAACGAACACTTCTTCCCGGAAGACCAGATCACCGACCGCAGCAGCCGTTTCCTCGCCGCCGAACTGGTACGCGAGAAAATCATGCGCCAGATGGGTGCCGAGCTGCCGTACCAGATCACCGTCGAAATCGAAGAGTTCAAGCAGCAGGGCAAGACCCTGCATATCCATGCGTTGATCCTCGTTGAGCGTGACGGCCAGAAGAAAATCATCATTGGCGACAAGGGCGAGCGCATCAAGCGCATCGGCACCGAAGCGCGCAAGGACATGGAATTGCTGTTTGATTCCAAGATCATGCTCAACCTGTGGGTGAAGGTTAAGGGTGGTTGGTCCGATGATGAGCGCGCGTTGCGTTCGTTGGGTTACGGCGACCTGTAACAGGTCTCCGGAACACCGCAGGACAAATGTGGGAGCGGGCTTGCTCGCGAATGCAGTGGATCAGTCACTAGATGTGTTGACTGACACCCCGCATTCGCGAGCAAGCCCGCTCCCACATTGGATAGTCGTTGTTTTCCAGACCGTGTTCCCGCAGCGAGAACCCCATGTCTCAAACCCCACCCACCGGCCAACCCGCCTACGTCTTGCACAGCCGCGCCTACCGCGAGACAAGCGCCCTGGTGGACTTCCTCACGCCCCAAGGCCGCCTGCGCGCGGTCTTGCGCAGTGCACGTGGCAAGGCCGGCACCCTGGCGCGGCCCTTCGTGGCCCTGGAAGTGGAGTTTCGTGGACGCGGCGAGCTGAAGAACGTCGGCCGCATGGAAGCTGCCGGCGCCTCCAACTGGCTCAACGGTGAGGCGCTGTTCAGCGGCCTCTACCTCAACGAATTGCTGATCCGCCTGCTCCCCGCCGAAGACCCGCACCCCGGCGTCTTCGATCATTATGCCGCCACCTTGCTCGCCCTCGCCGAAGGCCGTCCCCTGGAGCCGCTGCTGCGCGCATTCGAATGGCGCCTGCTGGATGACTTGGGCTACGGCTTCGAACTGAGCAACGACCTGCACGGCGAGCCCATCGCCGCCGACGGCATGTACCGCCTGCAAGTGGACGCAGGCCTGGAGCGGGTCTACCTGCTGCAACCCGGCCTGTTCCAGGGCACCGAATTGCTCGCCATGAGCGAAGCCGACTGGACCGCCCCCGGCGCCCTGTCCGCCGCCAAGCGCCTGATGCGCCAAGCCCTGGCCGTGCATCTGGGCGGTCGGCCACTGGTCAGCCGCGAGTTGTTTCGAAAGCCCTGACATCCCCGTGTATGCTGTGCAGCGATTCCTTCCCTCTTCAGGAGCGCTTTTCGTGACCACCAGCAATCGCATTCTTCTCGGCGTGAACATCGACCACGTAGCCACCCTGCGCCAGGCCCGGGGCACCCGTTACCCGGACCCGGTCAAGGCCGCGCTGGACGCCGAAGAAGCGGGCGCGGACGGCATCACCGTGCACCTGCGCGAAGACCGGCGCCACATCCAGGAGCGCGACGTGCTGCTGCTCAAGGACGTGCTGCAAACCCGCATGAACTTCGAAATGGGCGTCACCGAGGAAATGATGGCGTTCGCCGAGCGCATTCGCCCGGCGCATATCTGCCTGGTGCCGGAAACCCGCCAGGAACTGACCACCGAAGGCGGCCTCGATGTGGCTGGCCAGGAAGCGCGGATCAAGGCTGCCGTGGAGCGCCTGTCGAAGATCGGCAGTGAAGTCTCGCTGTTCATTGATGCCGATGAGCGCCAGATCGAAGCTTCGCGCCGTGTCGGTGCCCCGGCCATCGAACTGCACACCGGCCGTTATGCCGACGCGACCACGCCGACCGAAGTTGCCGACGAATTACAGCGCATCATCGACGGCGTCAACTGCGGCCTGGGCGAAGGCCTGATCGTCAACGCCGGCCACGGCCTGCACTACCATAACGTCGAAGCCGTGGCTGCGATCAAGGGCATCAACGAGCTGAACATCGGCCATGCGCTGGTGGCGCACGCGCTGTTCGTCGGCTTCAAAGGCGCCGTCGCCGAGATGAAAGCCTTGATTCTGGCCGCCGCCAAACATTAAAAGAGCGCTGAAGATCCAATGTGGGAGCGGGCTTGCTCGCGAAGGCGGTGGGTCTGTTACTCATGCATCGTCTGACACGCCGCTTTCGCGAGCAAGCCCGCTCCCACATGTGGCAATGCGAACCCTTACTGTTTAGGTGATGCCGGTGTATGGTATCTGCCCTTTGCGGGTCTCGGACCCGCGGCAGATACGTGAGGTTGTTGTGTCCCAATCGTTTTCCCGTCGACAAATCCTGGGTGGTCTTGCCGGTCTCGCGGTGGTGGGCGTCGGTGCCGGTGGCGCCTATCGCTACTGGCTCGGGAAGGTGGCCGAGGCCGAGGCGGGGCACGATTACGAGCTGATCGCCGCGCCGCTGGACGTGGAGCTGGTGCCGGGGCACAAGACCCAGGCCTGGGCCTTCGGCCCTTCGGCGCCGGGCACCGAGTTGCGAGTGCGCCAGGGTGAATGGCTGCGGGTACGCTTTATCAACCACCTGCCGGTCGCCACTACCATCCACTGGCATGGCATTCGCCTGCCGCTGGAAATGGACGGCGTGCCGTATGTCTCGCAATTGCCGGTACTGCCGGGCGAATACTTCGACTACAAATTCCGCGTGCCCGATGCCGGCAGCTATTGGTATCACCCCCACGTGAACAGCAGCGAAGAACTGGGCCGTGGCCTGGTGGGCCCGCTGATCATCGAGGAGCGCGAACCCACCGGTTTCAAGCACGAACGCACCCTGAGCCTGAAAAGCTGGCACGTGGACGAAGAGGGCGCTTTTGTCGCCTTCAGCATTCCCCGCGAAGCGGCCCGGGGCGGCACCGCCGGACGCCTGTCGACCATCAATGGCGTGTCCCAGGCGGTGATTGATTTGCCGGCCGGGCAGATCACCCGTGTGCGCCTGCTCAACCTCGATAACACCCTGACCTATCGCATCAACATCCCCGACGTTGAAGCGCAGATCTATGCCCTGGACGGCAACCCCATCGAACCGCGCCCGCTGGGCAAGGAATACTGGCTCGGCCCTGGCATGCGCATCTGCCTGGCGATCAAGGCGCCGCCCGCCGGTGAAGAATTGTCGATCCGCAACGGCCCGGTACGCCTGGGCACCTTCCGCTCGGTGGCCAGCACCGACACGGCGACCGAATGGCCGCCTGCGTTGCCGGCGAACCCGATTGCCGAGCCGGACCTGGCCAATGCCGAGAAACTCAACTTCAATTTCGAATGGGTTGGATCGGTCTCGGTGAACGTGGACAATAAGCCACCGAGCCTGTGGCAGATCAACGGCCAGGCCTGGGACATCACCGACAAGACCTGCGCCGACCGCCCGATTGCCAAGCTTGCAAAGGGCAAGAGCTACATTTTCGAACTGAAGAACATGACCCAGTACCAACACCCGATCCACCTGCACGGCATGAGTTTCAAAGTCATCGCCTCGAACCGCCACAAGGTGATTCCGTACTTCACCGACACCTACCTGCTGGGCAAGAACGAGCGTGCCCGCGTGGCGCTGGTGGCGGATAACCCGGGTGTCTGGATGTTCCACTGCCATGTGATCGACCACATGGAAACCGGCCTGATGGCCGCCATCGAGGTGGCGTGATGCGCCAGTTTCGCCCCACGGCGATTATCGACCGCAGCCGCGACCAGGACTTCATGCGTGAAGCGCTGGCCCTGGCTGCCCAGGGTGCCGCGCTGGGCGAAGTGCCGGTGGGCGCGGTGCTGGTGCAGGATGGCGAAGTGATCGGGCGCGGCTTCAACTGCCCCATCAGCGGCAACGACCCCAGTGCGCATGCCGAGATGGTCGCGATTCGGGCCGCTGCTCAGGCTGTCAGTAATTATCGACTGCCGGGCAGTACGCTCTACGTCACGCTGGAGCCGTGCAGCATGTGCGCTGGGCTGATCGTGCATTCACGGATTGCCCGGGTGGTGTACGGCGCGCTGGAGCCGAAAGCCGGGATTGTGCAAAGCCAGGGGCAGTTTTTTACCCAGGGCTTTCTCAACCATCGGGTGCTGTATGAGGGCGGGGTGTTGGCCGAGGAGTGCGGGACGGTGTTGAGCGAGTTCTTCAAGGCGCGAAGAGCCAAAGGCTGACACGATGCCCTGTGGCGAGGGAGCTTGCTCCCGCTGGGCTGTGTAGCGGCCCCAAAATCCGGGGAGCGCTGCGCACTCCAGCGGGAGCAAGCTCCCTCGCCACAACAGCAGTCTTATTTCTTCAACACAACAGCAGTCTTATTTCTTCGCGACAATCACCGCCCGCATCGGCGCCGGCAGCCCTTCGATGGTCTTGCTGTGATCTTCAGGGTCCAGGAAGTCGCTGAGGGACTGATACTTCATCCACGCCGTGCCGCGCTGTTCCTCGACCGTGGTCACGCTCACGTCCACACAGCGTACCTCACTGAAGCCCGCACGCCGCAGCCACAGCATCAGCGCCGGCACCGACGGCAGGAACCAAACGTTGCGCATCTGCGCGTAGCGGTCTTCCGGCACCAGCACTTGCTGCTGATCGCCTTCAACCACCAGCGTCTCCAGCACCAGCTCCCCACCCTTGACCAGGCAATCCTTCAGCGCCAGCAAATGCTCGATGGGCGAGCGGCGATGGTAGAACACACCCATGGAAAATACCGTGTCGAAGCCTTCCATGTTCGACGGCAGGTCTTCAAACGGGAACGGCAGGTGCCAGGCCTTGGGCGTCGGCAGATAACGCTGCACCGCCTGGAACTGGCAGAAGAACAACCAGTTCGGGTCGACGCCAATCACACTGTCGGCGCCGGCGCCGAGCATGCGCCACATGTAATAGCCGTTGCCGCAGCCCACATCGAGGATCCGTTTGCCCTTGAGGTCCAGGTGCGGCGCGACCCGCGACCATTTCCAGTCCGAGCGCCATTCGGTGTCCACGTGCACGCCGAACAGATCGAACGGGCCCTTGCGCCACGGGCAAAGGCCCATCAGCGCAGTACGCATTTGCGCACGGGTGTCGTCGTCGCAATCGGTATCCAGCACCAGGCCGTTCAGCAGGTCGATTTCACTGGGCATGATCTTCGGCAGCGCATCCAGCGCGCTCTGCCAGCGTTCCAGGTCGCCATGGCCTTTTTCCATCTTCGCATCGAGTTGCGCTTGCAGGCCCTGGGCCCAGACGGCCAGGGGAGTGCCGACCAGGTGGCGGGCGAGGGGAGACAGATCAATCATGGCAAGGCAATCAACGAGGCAAAGTTAAGACACTGGAACCACGGCACGACTTTCGAGAACCCGGCCGCCAGCAGGCGTTCGCGGTGTTCTTCGAGGCTGTCGGGCTTCATGACGTTTTCGATGGCGCTGCGCTTCTGGGCGATTTCCAGTTCGCTGTAGCCGTTGGCACGCTTGAAGGCGATGTGCAAATCGGTGAGCAGCGCATGTTCTTCCGGGTCATTGAAGCGCAGCTTTTCCGAAAGGATCAGCGCTCCGCCCGGTAGCAGCGACTGGCGAATGCGCGAGAGCAACGCCTGGCGTTGTTCGGGGGCGATAAATTGCAGGGTGAAGTTCAGCGCGACCACCGAAGCCGGCTGGAATTGCAGGGCGAGGATATCGCCCTCGATCACCTCCACTGGCAGCAACTCCTGGAACATCGAATCCTGGCCATTGAGGTATTCGCGGCAACGCTCGACCATCGCCGCCGAGTTATCCACCGCGATCACCCGGCAACCGTCGGTGCGCACGTGACGGCGCAGGGCCTGGGTCACGGCGCCGAGGGACGAACCGAGGTCGTAGAGCACGCTATTGGGCTGGGCAAATTGCGCCGCGAGTACGCCGAGGTTCTCGACGATGGTCGGGTAGCCGGGCACCGAGCGCTTGATCATGTCCGGGAAAACCCGCACCACGTCTTCGTTGAAGGCGAAGTCCGGCACCTGGGGCAGGGGCTGGGCGAATAGGCGATCGGTTTCTTTGCTCACGGCTGTTCCGGCGACGAAGGGGGAAAGCCGGGCATTTTAGCGTAGGAGCTGGCTTGCCGGCGATGTTCGTTAACGATGACGCGGACTTTCTGGATGAACGCGGCAACTGTGGGTTTTTTCGCTGGCAAGCCAGCTCCTACAGGTTGACGGTTTTTTTCTGAGGAAAGGAAGAGGCCGTAATGCCCCACTGCCCCAGCCAGTAGCTGACAATCAGCAAATACGGCGCCGCTTCAAACGCCACCACAAACCGATTGATCCCGATCAGCGTGTCGGAAAACACGAACGACGCCGCACCTGCGGCCGCCAGGTATGCCGAGCGCTTGGGCACGCCGCTGCCCAACCGCGCAAGCGCTCGCCACAGCATCGCGCTGATCACCAGCGCATACACCACCACCGGCACCAGCAATGGGCCCAGGCCATGGGAAATCAGAATGCTCAGCAAGATCGCGCCCACCACCAGCGCCAGTACCAGCGGCAAAATCGCCGGGCGGCGGCAGTCGCTCAAGTAGGCTTTCAGGTACGCCAGGTGCGCGAACAAAAACGCACCGAGGCCGAAGATGAACAGGTCGCCGGGCCAGGCCAGCAGCACATCGCCCACCAGGGAAAAAATCAGCCCCAGGCTGATCCAGCGTCGATAGTCAGTGGGCGGCGCATCATGCAGCCAGCCCAGCAGCGCCAGTACCGGCAATGGCTTTACCAACAGGCAGAGCAGGGTGGCGTGGGTGCTCAGGCCGTAGATAAAGGTTACCGCCCCCATCAACGCAAGGATCATCCATGGCATATCAGTTCACCGTAATGGCGCAGTCGAAGGTTTCGGCCGGTTCAGCTTCCGGCTCCCAGGGTTGTTGTGAGGTGAGGCGCAAACGGCCCTGGCCGGCGTTGAAGGCCTGGAAGCGCCAGGTGGATTGGCCGCCACTGCCGACCACGCCGGTGTCGTCGGTGTTGCTGTAGACCTCGGGGCTCAGGCTGCGCAGCACGCCGCCGGCCGAGTCCTGGATGGCCCAGCGGTAACCGGTGGTGGGATTGCTGGGCAGGGTCAGGATCAGGTTTTGCCCGGTCTTGAGTTGCAGCGGGCAGGCGCTCTGTTTTTCCACGGTGACGTTTTGCTTCGGCGCACTGGCGCAGGCGGCGAGCAGGCAAAGGCTCAGGGGGAGAAGCAGACGGGCAGCGGTCATGGGGGCTCCGTTGTTTGGCGACGAAGGGCGAGCATAACCGAAGATGAGACAAGGTGTGACAGATGGCGTTGTGTTGGCTGCACCGGCCTCTTCGCGAGCAAGCCCGCTCCCACATTCGACCGCATTCCAAAGCATGGACTCGGTCAAGTGTGGGAGCGGGCTTGCTCGCGAAGAGGCCAGCTCAGGCGCTACATAACTATCAGAACAACACCTTCGCCACATCCGCAAAGCGCTTGGCAAAGTGCACCGTCATCCCTTCCTTCAGGTACTCCGGCAGCTCTTCAAAGCTCCCCCGGTTAGGCTCCGGCAAGATCAACTCGTGAATCTTCTGGCGCCGCGCCGCAATCACCTTCTCGCGCACCCCGCCAATCGGCAGTACATGCCCGGTCAACGTCAGCTCACCGGTCATCGCCACGCCTTTTTTCGGCGGCTGGTTACGTGCCAGCGACAGCAGCGCACTGGCCATGGTCACGCCCGCGCTCGGGCCGTCTTTCGGTGTGGCGCCTTCCGGCACGTGCAGGTGCACGAAGGCTTCATCGAAGAACTTCGGGTCACCGCCAAACGACTTCAGGTTCGAGCTGATGTAGCTGTAGGCAATCTCGGCCGACTCCTTCATCACTTCACCCAGTTGCCCGGTGAGCTTGAAGCCACGGTTCAGCGTGTGGATGCGCGTCGCCTCGATCGGCAGGGTCGCGCCGCCCATGCTGGTCCAGGCCAGGCCGGTGATCACACCGGTGCCCGACAGCACTTGCTCGTTACGGAACACCGGCATGCCCAGGGAGGCTTCCAGGTCCTTGTTGCCGATCTTGATCACCGAGTCCGGCTCATCCAGCAGCTTGACCACCGCCTTGCGCACCAGTTTGCCCAGCTGTTTCTCCAGCTGGCGCACCCCGGCTTCGCGAGCGTAACCATCGATCAGGGCGCGCAGGGCGCCGTCGCTGATGGACAGGCTGTTTTTCGACACGCCGGCTTTTTCCAGCTGCTTTGGCCACAGGTGACGCTTGGCAATCGCGACCTTTTCTTCGGTGATGTAGCCCGACAGGCGAATCACTTCCATGCGGTCCAGCAACGGGCCGGGGATCGAATCCAGGGTGTTGGCGGTGCACACGAACAGCACTTTGGACAGGTCCAGGCGCAGGTCCAGGTAGTGGTCGAGGAATTCGACGTTCTGTTCCGGGTCGAGGGTTTCGAGCAGGGCCGAGGCCGGGTCGCCCTGGTAGCTCTGGCCCATCTTGTCGATCTCGTCGAGCATGATCACCGGGTTCATCACTTCCACATCTTTGAGGGCTTGCACCAACTTGCCCGGCATCGCACCGATGTAGGTGCGGCGATGCCCCTTGATCTCGGCCTCGTCACGCATGCCGCCGACGCTGAAGCGGTAGAACGGCCGGCCGAGGGATTCGGCAATCGATTTGCCGACACTGGTCTTGCCCACGCCCGGCGGGCCCACCAGCAACACGATGGAGCCGGCGACTTCGCCCTTATAGGCGCCCACGGCGAGGAACTCGAGGATGCGACTCTTGATGTCATCCAGGCCGGCGTGGTGTTTGTCGAGTACCTTGCGGGCGTGCTTGAGGTCGAGTTTGTCCTCGCCATACACGCCCCACGGCACCGAGGTGGCCCAGTCCAGGTAGTTGCGGGTGACCGCGTACTCCGGCGAACCGGTTTCCAGGATCGACAGCTTGTTCATTTCTTCGCTGATGCGTTTCTGCGCCTGGGTCGGCAGGACCTTGTCCACCAGGCGTTGTTCGAATTGCTCGACGTCGGCGCTGCGATCGTCCTTGGTCAGCCCCAGCTCTTGCTGGATGACCTTGAGTTGTTCCTTGAGGAAGAACTCGCGCTGGTGTTCGCCGATCTTGCGGTTCACTTCGGCGGAGATTTCTTTTTGCAGGCGCGCGACTTCGACTTCCTTGCGCAGCATCGGCAGGACTTTTTCCATGCGCTTGAGCATGGGCACGCAGTCCAGCACTTGCTGCAGTTCAGTGCCGGTGGCCGAGGTGAGGGCGGCGGCGAAGTCGGTCAGCGGCGACGGGTCGTTGGGGCTGAAGCGGTTGAGGTAGTTCTTCAGTTCTTCGCTGTACAGCGGGTTGAGCGGCAGCAGTTCCTTGATCGCATTGATCAGCGCCATGCCGTAGGCCTTGACCTCGTCGGTCGGCTGGGTTGGCTGGTGCGGGTATTCGACTTCCACCAGGTACGGTGGGCGGTGGTGTTTGAGCCAGGTCTTGATCCGCACGCGGGTCAGGCCCTGGGCGACAAATTGCAGCTTGCCGTTTTCGCGGCTGGCGTGGTGCACCTTCACCAGGGTGCCGTACAGCGGCAGGCTGGAGGTGTCGAAGTGGCGCGGATCTTCAGGCGGGGTTTCCATGAAGAACAGGGCAAGGGAGTGGTGGTCGGACTTGCTCACCAGCTCCAGGGTTTCGGCCCACGGCTCTTCATTGACGATCACCGGCAACACTTGCGCCGGGAAGAAAGGCCGGTTGTGGATCGGGATGATGTAGACCTTGTCGGGCAGGTTTTGCCCTGGGAGGGCCAAGCCAGTGTTGGCGGAAGTGTGTTCAGCGTTTTCCGGGTCGGCGTAGTCGTTGAGGTCGATGTCCGGGAATTCTTGCTGGTCGCTCATGGGGCACCTGCATAAGGAAGTATGCAAGTTAGATGGGGCGGGTCGGCAGTGGTTTCAATGGGTGGGGTGAGATAGCAACATATTGCACAATATTTTCAAAAGCACCGCTGAACAAATGTGGGAGCGGGCTTGCTCGCGAAGGCGGTCTGTCAGTCGATGCATCTGTGACTGATGCGCCGCCTTCGCGAGCAAGCCCGCTCCCACATTTTCGATTGCATTTCGTCAGCTGAGTTTGTGCAAGTAGGCCGGTAAAGGTTGTTCAGGCAGCACCGACAGCACCTTCAAACGCTGCAACATCCGCTGCCGGGCCCGTTGCAGGTGCTCGCGCAGGTTCAGTGCGGCGGCGTCGAAGGCGCCATGCAGCAACAGCTCAAGGATCAGCCGGTGCTCGGCCAGCATCGCCGGATCGGCACCGATGCCCAGCAGCCGGTAGAAAATCCGGCTGATGATCATCGGGCTTTGCCCCTGGCGGATCAGCGCGGCGATCTTGCGATTTTGCAGGCCGGCGAGGCAGTGCTGGTGCAGGTCTTCCTCGATCTGCTCGATCTCTTCCAGGCTGCAATGGGCGCTGTTTTGCGCATCGAGCACGCGCTGCAACATGGCGTGCAGCAGGTCGCGGTCGAGGTTCGGCGCGCTCTGGCGCAGGGCTTCGGGCTCCAGGCAGGCGCGCAGTTCGTAGTCTTCGGTGACTTCCCGGGCAGTCAGTGGCCCGGCCAGCCATTGGGAATAGGGTTCCTTTTCCACCAGGCCACGGTCCCGCAGGCGCATCAGCGCTTCACGCACCACCGCGCGGCTGACGTTGTAGTGCTCGGCGGCGGCCTGTTCATCGAGGCGATAATGCCCGAAGGCGATACAGGTCGAGAGCGCCGCGCCGATTTCCTCGACGATGCGCTCCCCCAGTGGCCGGGTGTCCACCAATTCATCTTCACCGTTGAGGCCCAGGTGCGCATGGCTCAGGGGCAGGCGCAGCGGCTCCATGTCCAGGCCGTCGGGGTTGATCAGGTAACCCCGGCCATCAAAGCGGCAGATCAGTCCTTCGTCATGCAACAGGTTCAGCGCCTTGCGCACCGGCACCCGGCTGGTGCCGAACAATTCGGCCAGCGGCGCTTCCAGCAACACCAGGCCATGGCGGGCGGTGCCGTGGGTGATGGCGTCGCGCAGAACCTGGTGAATCATCGCGTAACGGGAAGCCGAGGCTGACACTGCTTTCATCGGGCTCTCTGGAGCAAACGGGTCGGTGGCCGGGGATTCTCTCATAGTTGCGCCTGTCACTCTGCGCCACGTCGGTGGCACTTTTTTGGGGCCTTCAGAGGGTTGATGTTACTTTTCTGCACCAAAATGTATTTATTAATAAAAGATACATTATTTCATTCCAGGCGAGCCTTAAACACCAGCCGATATTTCTTTTAATGCCTGAAACCCATCTAGCCCGTGGATCTGCTCCAAAGTGCCAGGTGTGGCAACCGAGCTGTCCACGAGACTGGCACGAAAGCTGCCTTTGTAAAATGTACATTTTATTAATATGTACATTTTTCAAAGGTCATTCCTATGTCAGACGCCACTTCAATGGCCGAGGATTTCGCCAGCGGTCGCAGCGACCCGGTGCAGGTCCTGGAACAGGCACTTGCCCACGCGAGCATGGCCCCCGGCGTGTTCATCTCCCTGACCGCCGAGCGCGCCCGCCGTGAGGCCGAAGCGTCGGCTGCCCGTTGGCGTGCCGGCCAGCCGTTGAGCGTGTTCGACGGGGTGCCACTGGCCTGGAAAGATCTGTTCGATGTGGCCGGCAGCATTACCACGGCGGGCGCGGCCTATCGCCGCAATGCGCCGGCTGTCTTGCTGGACGCACCAAGTGTGGGCCTGTTGTGCCGCGCCGGAATGGTCAGCGTCGGCAAGACCAACCTCAGCGAGCTGGCCTATTCCGGCCTGGGCCTGAACCCGCATTTCGGCACGCCGCACAACCCGGCCAGCGTCGATCAACCGCGGATTCCCGGCGGCTCGTCGTCGGGCTCGGCGGTCGCCGTGGCAGCCGGCATCGTGCCGATCGCCATGGGTACCGACACCGCCGGCTCCATCCGTATTCCGGCTGCGCTGAATGGCGTGGTCGGTTATCGCAGCAGTTGCCGGCGCTACAGCCGCGACGGCGTTTTCCCGCTGGCTCACACCCTCGACAGCCTCGGCCCGCTGACCCGCAGCGTGCGCGATGCACTGGCCATCGACGACCTGCTCAATGGTCGCGAGCAGCGCCCGCCACGCCCGCCTCGGAGCCTCAATGGCCAGCGGTTCTGGGTCGAGCAAAGTGTGCTGGAAGACGCACGGGTTGAACCTGCGGTGCGCGACAACCTGCAACGTTGTGTGGACCGATTGAAGGCAGACGGCGCGCTGATTGACGTGCGCCCCTCGAAGACCTTCCAGGCCACCCTCGACCTGATCCTGCACCAGGGCTGGCTCGGCGCCTTCGAAGCCTTCGCCCTCCACGAAGCCCTGCTCGACAGCCCTGATGCCGAGCAACTCGACCCCCGCGTTCGCCGTCGCCTTGAAGCGGCCCGCACACTGCCGGCCAGCCAACTGCTGGCACTCTACGAAGCCCGTCGCCGCCTGCAACAGCAACTTGTCGACGAACTCGACGGCGCGATCCTCATCACCCCCACCGTGGCCCATGTGGCCCCGGCCCTGGCGCCGTTGGAAGCCGACTTTGAACTGTTCGTCAGCACCAACCTCGCCACCCTGCGCCTGACCATGCCCGGCAGCCTGCTGGACATGCCCGGCGTCAGCCTGCCCAGCGGCCGCGATGCCCTGGGCCTGCCCACCGGCCTGCTGCTCAGCGCCCCCAGCGGCGAAGACGCGCGCCTGCTTCGGGCCGCGCTGTCAGTAGAAACCGCACTCACTTTTTAAGGAGACACATCATGGCTAAAGACATCCTCTGTGCATTTGGCGTCGACGTCGACGCGGTCGCCGGCTGGCTCGGTTCCTATGGCGGCGAAGATTCCCCGGACGACATTTCCCGCGGCCTGTTCGCCGGTGAAATCGGTGCGCCACGCCTGCTCAAATTGTTCGAGCGCTACGGCCTGCGCACCACCTGGTTTATCCCCGGCCACTCGATGGAAACCTTCCCCGAGCAGATGAAGGCGGTGGCCGACGCCGGTCACGAAATCGGTGTGCACGGCTACAGCCACGAAAACCCGATTGCGATGACGGCCGAGCAGGAAGAAATCGTCCTCGACAAGTCCATCGAGCTGATCACCCAGGTTACCGGCAAACGCCCCACCGGCTACGTCGCGCCGTGGTGGGAATTCAGTAAGGTCACCAACGAACTGCTGCTGAAAAAAGGCATCAAGTACGACCACAGCCTGATGCACAACGACTTCCACCCGTACTACGTGCGCAAGGGCGACACCTGGACCAAGATCGACTACAGCCAGCACCCCGACACCTGGATGAAACCCCTGGTGCGCGGCGAAGAAACCGACCTGGTGGAGATCCCGGCCAACTGGTACCTCGACGACCTGCCGCCGATGATGTTCATCAAGAAAGCCCCCAACAGCCACGGCTTCGTCAACCCGCGTCACCTCGAAGAAATGTGGCGCGACCAGTTCGACTGGGTCTACCGCGAGCACGAACACGCGGTGTTCACCATGACCATCCACCCCGACGTGTCCGGCCGCCCGCAAGTGCTGCTGATGCTTGAGCGGCTGATCGAACACATCCAGAGCCATGCCGGCGTGCGCTTCGTCACTTTCGACGAAATCGCTGATGACTTTATCCGCCGCCAACCGCGTACCTGACACCCGTACCTAAACCCTGGCCAACCTCCCGAGGCGCGATTCATGTCTATCTACAACAAGCTTGATCTGACTGGCTGGAAACCCCGGCAACTGACGCCCAAGGAGGTGCGTTTCGCCACCTGGATCGCGTTTTTCGCCTGGGTGTTTGCGGTGTATGACTTCATCCTTTTCGGCACCTTGCTGCCGGAAATCGGGCGGCACTTTAACTGGGGTGAAGTGGAGCAGGCGGAGATTGCGACATGGGTGGCGGTAGGCACCGCCGTGGTCGCGCTGGCCATCGGTCCGATCGTGGACAAACTGGGTCGGCGCAAAGGGATTATTTTCACCGTGGCCGGTTCGGCGATCTGCTCGGCGCTCACCGCCATTGGTGGTGCGTGGGGCAAGTCGTCGTTGATCCTGATCCGTTCGCTGGGCGGCCTGGGGTATGCCGAGGAAACCGTCAACGCGACTTACCTGAGCGAACTGTACGCCGCCTCGGATGATCCGAAACTGGCCAAGCGTCGCGGCTTTATCTACAGCCTGGTGCAGGGCGGCTGGCCGGTGGGCGCGTTGATCGCGGCGGGTTTGACCGCGCTGTTGCTGCCGGTGATTGGCTGGCAGGGGTGCTTCGTGTTTGCGGCGGTCCCGGCGATTGTCATCGCGGTCATGGCGCGCAAGCTCAAGGAAAGCCCGCAGTTCCAGATTCACCAGCGCATCAGCGAGCTGCGTAAAAGCGGCGCGGTGAAAGAGGCGCAAAACGTCGCCGTGACCTACGGCGTGGACTATGACGAACACAGCAAGGCCGGCCTCAAGGCCGCATTCCGTGGCCCGGCCCGCCGTGCAACCCTGGTGATCGGTGCGGCGCTGCTGCTCAACTGGGCGGCGATCCAGGTGTTCAGCGTGCTGGGTACGTCGGTGATCGTCAGCGTGCACCACATCTCGTTCGAGAACTCGCTGATCATCCTCGTGCTGTCGAACCTGGTGGGTTACTGCGGCTACCTCAGCCACGGCTGGATGGGCGACAAGATCGGCCGGCGCAATGTCATCGGCCTGGGCTGGATGCTCGGCGGGCTGTCGTTTGCCGGGATGCTGTTTGGCCCGAGCAACATGGCGATGGTGGTGGGGCTGTACAGCCTGGGCCTGTTCTTCCTGATCGGGCCGTACTCGGCGGCGCTGTTTTTCATCAGTGAAAGTTTCCCCACCAGCATCCGGGCTACCGGTGGCGCGATCATCCATGCCATGGGGCCGATTGGTGCGGTGGTTGCCGGGTTCGGCGCGACCCAGGTGTTGTCGGCGGGGAGTGACTGGCAGACCGCTGCGCTGTGGTTTGGCGCAGTGCCGTGCTTCCTCTCCGGTGCGTTGATGTTTGCCGCGCGCCATGTGCGTCCGGAAACCGTCCAGTAAGGAGTTGATTCGATGAGTCGTAAAGTTGCATTGATTACCGGTGCCGCCAGCGGCATCGGCCAGGCCCTCGCGGTGGCGTATGCCCGCAGCGGCGTGGCGGTGGTGGGTGGGTATTACCCGGCCGATCCCCATGACCCGCATCACACGGTTGCGCTGGTGGAAGAGGCGGGCGGTGAATGCCTGATGTTGCCGCTTGACGTGGGCGATACAACCTCGGTGGATAACCTGGCGGCGCAGGCGGTCCAGCACTTCGGTCGCCTCGATTACGCGGTGGCCAACGCCGGTTTGTTACGCCGTGCGCCACTGCTGGAGATGACCGACGAGCTGTGGAACGAGATGCTCAACGTCGACCTGACCGGGGTGATGCGCACCTTCCGGGCGGCGACCCGGCACATGCATGAAGGCGGTGCGCTGGTGGCGATTTCGTCGATTGCCGGTGGCGTGTATGGCTGGCAGGAGCACGCGCACTATGCGGCGGCCAAGGCCGGTGTGCCGGGGTTGTGTCGGTCGCTGGCGGTGGAATTGGCGCCGTTGGGGATTCGTTGCAACGCGGTGATTCCGGGGTTGATCGAGACGCCCCAGTCGTTGGACGCGAAGAACTCCCTCGGGCCGGAAGGGCTGGCGAAAGCCGCGCGGGCGATTCCGTTGGGCCGGGTCGGGCGGGCGGATGAAGTGGCGTCCCTGGTGCGGTTTTTGACCAGTGAGGAATCGAGCTACCTGACCGGGCAGAGCATCGTGATTGATGGTGGCTTGACCGTGCGCTGGCCGGACTAACCCCCAGTTTTAAGCCGGACTCGCTCCAAATGTGGGAGCGGGCTTGCTCGCGAATGCGGTGGATCAGTTCCGCATGTATTGGCTGGCACTCCGCTTTCGCGAGCAAGCCCGCTCCCACATTTTTGACTGCGTTCGCCGTTTGATTATTTCAGGAGTTCACCATGCCCCAACTCGCTAACCGCCGTGCCGTGATCACCGGTGCCGGCAGCGGCATCGGCGCCGCCATCGCCCGTGCCTACGCCGTCGAAGGCGCGCGCCTGTTGCTGGCCGACCGCGATGCCGCCACCCTCGCCGAAACCGCCATCACCTGCCGCAACCTCGGCGCCGAAGTCCTCGAGTGCGTGGCCGATGTCGGCACCGTCGACGGCGCCCAGGCCAGCGTCGATGCCTGCGTCACCCACTACGGCGGCATCGACATCCTGGTCAACAACGCCGGCATGCTGACCCAGGCCCGTTGCGTCGACCTGACCCTGGACATGTGGAACGACATGCTGCGCGTCGACCTCACCAGCGTGTTCGTCGCCAGCCAGCGCGCCTTGCCTCACATGATCGCCCAGCGCTGGGGCCGGATCATCAACGTCGCCTCGCAACTGGGGATCAAGGGCGGCGCCGAGTTGACGCACTATGCGGCGGCCAAGGCCGGAGTGATCGGCTTCACTAAATCCCTGGCCCTGGAAGTGGCCAAGGACAACGTACTGGTCAACGCCATCGCACCCGGGCCTATCGAAACGCCATTGGTAGGCGGCATCAGCGACACCTGGAAACGCGCCAAGGCCGCCGAGTTGCCCCTGGGTCGTTTCGGCCTGGCGGACGAAGTCGCGCCGACTGCCGTGCTGCTGGCCAGCGAGCCGGGCGGCAATCTGTTCGTCGGCCAGACCCTTGGCCCGAACTCCGGCGACGTCATGCCATGAGCGGGTACTAAGCATGTGCGGACTTTGCGGCCTGCTGGGCGAAGACCTGCACTGGAGCGACCCTTTGGGCGATGAATTGCCGCGCCGACGCGAACGCCTGCGCCGCATCGCGGCGATCAACCAGGTGCTGGCGGTGTTCCGGCTCAAGGTCGAAGACTTCCAGGGCGCGTCCTATCTGCTGCTGGGCGCCACCGGCAAACAGGAACTGGCCAGCGGCCTGGATCAACTGTGGCAGGCGGCAGAGACCATGCTCGGTCGACCGCTGGACCCGTTGGACCCGCGCCTGCTCGATCATCTGGAACTGTAGGAGCCCGGCTTGTCGGCGATGGCGTCCTTGATATCGCCATCGCCGGCAAGCCGGACTCCTGCAGGGGCATCATTGAGGTAGAACTATGAGCATCGCGCTAAACGTCATCACCGGCTTCCTCGGCAGCGGCAAGACCACCTTGCTCAAGCGCCTGCTGCAAGGTGAAAGCCTGGGCGACACGGCGTTGCTGATCAATGAGTTCGGCGACGTCGGCATCGACCACCTGCTGGTGGAGGAAGTCGCGCCGGACACGGTGCTGCTGCCCAGCGGCTGCGTGTGCTGTTCGATTCGCGGCGAGTTGAAAGACGCCTTGCTCGGCCTGTTGCAGCGTCGTGAGCGGGGCGAGATTCCGCCCTTCAAGCGGGTGATCCTGGAAACCACCGGCCTGGCCGACCCGGCGCCAATCCTCGCGACCTTGAACAACGACGTGCAACTGCGCGGGCGCTTTCATATCGGCCTGGTGGTGACGCTGGTGGACGCCAGCCACGCCGCTTTGCAAGAGCGCCTGCACCCGGAATGGCTGGCGCAAGTGGCCGCTGCCGATCGCCTGCTGTTGAGCAAGACCGACCTCGTCGAAGACTGTGGCCCGTTGCGCTTGCACTTGCAGGCACTGAACGCCGGCACGCCGATCCTCAATACCTGCGATATCGACAGCGGTGAACAACTGCTGCTTGGCGAAGGCCTGCGCAGTGCCGAGCCCGCTGCAGAAGTCCGCCGCTGGAAACTCCATCAAACCACCGCCGCCAACCACGGCGCTGCGCAAGTCTGTTGCCTGACCTTCGATCAGCCACTGGATTGGGTCGGTTTCGGGGTCTGGTTATCGATGCTGTTAAGATGCCACGGCGAACGTATTCTTCGCGTCAAAGGACTGCTCAACGTGAACGCCAGTAACGCTCCCATCGTCATTCATGGCGTGCAGCATTGCCTGCATGCCCCGGTTCACCTGCCTGCCTGGCCGGGGACCGATCGGCAATCGCGCTTGGTGTTTATCCTGCGCGGGCTTGACCCGGCTCTGCTGCGGCGCTCCTTTGAAGTGTTCTCCAGAAGGTTCGCCGCATGATCACGCTTCGCGTCCTCGGCACCTCGGTGACCTTGCTCGAAACCTTGCGTGTGCGAGCGGAAAAAGAGCTGGGCATTCGCCTGGTGTACCAGGTGCATGATGTCGAGCAGGCCCAGCGCATTGCGGTGATGCAACCTGACAGCTACGACCTCTACGACCAGTGGTTTCACAACGTCGATTTCGTGTGGCCGGCGCGGGCGATCCAGCCGATCGACACCCGGCGCATCGCGCTGTGGCACGAGATCAACGACCTGCCCAAGCGCGGACGCTTGTCCGCCAACGACCGTCTGGGCAGCGGCAGTGTGCCCAGCGAGCGCCTCTTCGTGCAGCACGACGGCAGCCTCGGCAGCACCGTGACCGAACGCATCAGCATGCTGCCCCTGACCCACAACGCCGACAGTTTCGCCTACCGCCCCGAGCGCTTGCCCGAAGGGTTCAACCGCGGCAACGAGAGTTGGGGCTGGTTGCTGGACCCGGCCTGGGGCGCACGCACTGCGTTGCAGAGCGACGCCGCCATCGGCGCCCTGGACGCGGCGCTGGCCGTGCAAGGCGCGGGCCTCGCGAGCTTCAAGGACATCGGCAACATGAGCATCGAAGAGATCGATGTACTGGCCGATATCCTGGTGCGTAAACAGAAGGAAGGCCACTTCGCGGCGTTCTGGTCCGATGACGAGGAAGCCGCGCAACTGATGCTCAGCCCGAGCATCGATATCCAGAGCCTGTGGTCACCGACCCTGATGCGCCTGCATCGGGCCGGGGTCAAATACCGCCTGGCGGTGCCCCGTGAAGGCTATCGCGCCTGGTTCGGCGGGTTGTCGCTGTCGCGCCATGCCAAGGGCCCGGTGCTGGATGCGGCCTATGCCTACCTCAACTGGTGGCTGTCCGGCTGGCCGGGTGCGGTGATGGCGCGCCAGGGTTATTACATCGGCAACCCGGCTCGCAGCCGAGATCACCTGAGCAGCGCCGAATGGGACTACTGGTACGCCGGCCTGCCCGCCCGGGAAGAGCTGTTGGGCAGCGATGGCTTACCGCTGATCGATGTGGGTGACGTGCGCGACGGCGGTTCCTATGAACAGCGCATGGGGCATATCGCGGTGTGGAACTCGGTGATGGATGAGCACAACTATCTCGTGCGGCGTTGGGGGGACTTCATGCGGGCGCGAACGTCGTAACGGCAGCCTGTCGCCAAATTAATGACATATAAACTCCCGTATTTATTGGGTGCACTTCTTCTCTTGCGCAGCTAATCTGGATAATTCAAATATCCCTGTAAAAAGGATATTTATTTGACGCCGGTTCAGCTGTCGCGAGGGACGCGTATGACGAAGGGACGTTTCGGCTGGAGGGGGCAGGCGCTGCCAGAGGGCAACAGAATGAGGTGGCGCCATACGTTTCAAACCCGGATTGCCGGGGTGCTGGCGCTGCTGTTGCTGGTGGTCGTGGCGGCGGTGTATTTCGCGGTGAAGACCGCCACCAATCGCGCCGTGGAAAACCAGGCCCAGGTGCAGCTGGAAACCGGCAGCCAGGTGTTCGAACGCCTGCTCGACCTGCGTGGCCGGCGCCTGCAATACGGCTTGAACTGGCTGACGGCGGACCTGCCGTTTCGCCAGGCTGTCGCCGATGGCGAGCCCGACGCGATTCTCGCGACCCTGCGCCGGCATGGCACCGGCCTGAGTTCCAGCGAGGTATTTGTGCTGGGGCTCGACGGCCGCGTGATGGTCAGCACGTTACCGGCGCTGACGTCCGGCCAGGCCTTTCCCTATAACGATGCCTTGCGCCAGGCCCGGCGCAGCGGCCTGCAAATGTTGATCGTGGCCCTGGATGGCCGGCCTTTCCTGCTGGTGCAACAGGAAGTCGTCGACCCCGCGCCGATCGCCCGTGTCGCCATGGGCTTTCCCATGGACGAAATCTTTGCCAGTGAATTGCGCTCCATGAGCAACCTGGAAGTGTCGTTCATCAGCGCGCAGCATGGTCAGCCCGGCGAATTGTTCAGTACTCAGCCCGAGGCGCTACAGGCGTCGATTGCCAGCGACCTGCAGGGCGCGTACATCACTCCGGTGGCGCAATTGAACCTGTTCCACGGCCAGCGCTATCTCAGCCAGGTGCTGCCGTTGGGCAACACGGCAGATGGTGGCGAGGTCCGGGTGCTGCTGCAAAGCCCGCTGGACCACGCCCTTGAATCCTTCGCGCCGCTGGACCGGCAATTTCTCGCGATCGCCCTGGTGGTGCTGCTGGTGTCGCTCGCGGGTGCGTTGTTTCTGGCGCGGCGGGTTTCACGCCCACTCAATGCGTTGGTGCAGGCGGCCGAACGCATCGGGGCCGGTGACTACCGCACACCGGTACAGGTGCGCAGCCACGATGAATTCGGCCTGCTGGCCCAGGCCTTCAACGCCATGCAAACCGGGATCGCGGTACGCGAGCGACAACTGGCCCACAACGCCTTGCACGACCCGCTCACCGGCCTGCCTAACCGCGCGCTGGCCATGGAGCGCCTGGGCAGCGCCATCAGCGCTGGCCGGCCGGTGGTGTTGCTGTACCTGGGGATTGAAAACTACCGGGTGATCAACGAAGGCTACGGCCCGGAAGGCGTGGAAGAAATGCTCCGCGAAGCCAGCCGCTGCCTGCTGTCGAGCCTGTCGGCCAGCGACACCGCCGCGCGCATCACCGGCAGCGAGTTTTTGCTGCTGCTGGAAAACACTGCGATCGACCGCGCGGTGGCCCTGGCTGACCGCTTGTATGGGCTGCTCACCGAACCCCAGCGCATTGGTGGCGATGAATTGCGCCACGAAGTGAGCATCGGCATCGCCGCCTACCCGGCCGACGGCCAGCAGGTTGAAGAGCTGATCAGCCGCGCCGCGATTGCCCGCCACGATGCGGCAGCGTTCCCGGGTTACTTGCAGATCTACCAGCAGGACCGCGACCTCGCCCATCAACGCCAGATCAGCCTGATTCGTGACCTGCGCCGGGCGCCGACGGAGGGCGAGTTGTACCTGTGTTACCAGCCCAAGCTCGACCTGCACCATGGCCATGTGCGCCAGGCCGAAGCGCTGTTGCGCTGGCAGCACCCGACCCTGGGCCTGGTGTCGCCGGCCGAGTTCATTCCCCTGGCCGAGCGCACCGGCAGCATGGGCAGCCTGACCCAGTGGGTGATCGAAGAAGCCATTCGCCAACTGGCCGAGTGGGCGGTGCGCGGGTTGGAGGTGCAGTTGTCGGTGAACATCTCGGTGGATGACCTGGCCGATGACGGCCTGGCCCCGCGGGTGACCGAGTTGCTGGCGCACTACCGGGTATCGGCCCGGCAACTGATTTTCGAAATCACCGAAAGCGCGATCATGCACAACCCGGCCCAGGCCCTCAGCGTGCTGGAGCAACTGCGCGCTTGTGGCATCAGCCTGTCGGTGGATGACTTCGGCACCGGCTATTCATCCCTGGCGCAACTGCAACGCCTGCCGGTGCAGGAATTGAAGATCGACCAGTCGTTTGTGCGCAACCTCGACAGCACTTCCGGCGACGGCGTGATCGTGCGCTCGACCATCGAAATGAGCCACAACCTGGGGCTCAAGGTGGTGGCCGAAGGGGTGGAGTTCGAGCCCAGCCTCAAGCTGCTCAAGCTCTGGAAGTGCGACACGGCCCAGGGCTATCTGATCAGCCGGCCGTTGAATGCCATGGCGTTTGAGATGTGGATGCGCCGCGAGCGCGTGCCGGTCTAGGGCGTCGGTGGCTGCACCGACGCCGGTCTTTCAGTGTTCAACCGTTGCATCGACCAGGGTTTGCAACCGTTCCCACAAGCCTTCGACGTGGTGGCGCTCCGTCCCCAGCGCGCCAATGGACACGCGTACCATCCAGCGCTCGTCGAGCACCGCGGGAGTGACGTAGGCGCTGCCTGAATGGTTGAGCTTTTCCGCCCAGGCCCGGGTGTAGGTATCCAGCGCCTCACCATCAAGGCCTGGTGGCTCGTGGCGAATGCACAAGGTTTGCAGGGTGACGGCGGCTACCAGTTTCCAGTGTTTGCTGCCTTCAATCTGTTCTGCCAGCCAGCGGGCATTCGCCAGGTCACGCCGCAGCCGGGCCTGCAGGCCGCTGACGCCTTGCTCGCGGATCAGGAACCACAGCTTCAGCGCGCGGAACCGGCTGCCCAGGGAGATCCGCCAGTCGCGGTAGTTCCTGACCTGGCCGTCAGCCTTGGACTGTAGATAGCTGGGGTTGGTGGTCATGATGCGAATCAAGTGCTCGGGGTCGCGTACAAAGTACACCGAGCAATCAAACGCCGCCCCCAGCCATTTGTGAGGGTTGAGGACCAGCGAGTCGGCGTTCTCAATGCCGTGCCACAGCGCGCGGCATTCCGGGAGGATCATCGCGGCCCCGGCCATGGCTGAGTCGACATGCAACCACAGGCCGTGGCGTTGCGTCAGGGCGCCGATGGCTTCCAGGGGATCGATGGCCATGGCTGCCGTTGTGCCGGTGGTCGCAATCACCACACAGGGTCTGTTCCCGGCAGCCAGGTCTTGTTCGATTGCCCGCTCCAATGCATGCGGTGACATTGCATTGTGTTCGTCGGTTGCCACGGTACGGATATTGTTCTGGCCGAACCCCGCCAGGATCGCGGCCTTGTTCACTGAACTATGGGCGTGGGCCGAGGTGTAGACGATCAAGGGGGCGCCGCTGTTTTGCAGGCCATCGTGCATCAGCGCGTAGTGGGAGCTGCGTTCGCGGGCGCTGATCAGCGCCACCAGGGTGGAGGTCGAGGCCGAGTCCTGGATCACTCCGCTCCAGTTGGCGCTCAGGCCGATCATGTCGCGCAGCCAATCGGTGGTGACTTCCTCGATTTCGGTCAGGGCCGGGCTCGATTGCCACGACAATCCCACCACGCCCAGGCCGGTACTCAAGCAATCGCCGAGGACGGAGGACAGTTCCACATTCGACGGGAAGAACCCGAAGAAACTTGGATGCTGCCAATGCAACAGACCGGGCATGATCAGTGTTTCGACGTCGCCCATGATCTGTTCGAACGGTTCGGCTGTCTCAGGCGGGCTGGCCGGCAATGCGGACCTGATTTCTCCCGGGGCCGTGGTGGGTTGCACACCGCGTTGCTCGATGTTTTGTCGATAGTCTGCAATCAGGTCGATCATGGCGTGGCCATGTCGGCGGAATTCTTCAGGTGTCATATCAGGGTGTCCGTCAGAAAGAGAAATAAAGGCGTTAGCACCAGAAGTAAAACGGCTGGCCAGTGGTATAGCCGATAAACGACTGGATGCTGATGCGCTTGCCTGAATCGAAACCGCAAATGGCATGGGGACGGCGAGTATTGATAATCACCAGTTCGTTTTTCTGCGGCTGGATGCGCAGCGGTTTTTGCAAACGATCTTCGGGCAGTTCCGCCCCTTCGAAACGGATGACCTCGTCGTAGGTAAACGCCTCGGTATCCCAAATGACCAGTTCACCTCCCGAAGGTGGTACTTCGAGGTAAATATTCGCGCTGAATTGATGTTCCAGTTCTGCAATCGACAAGGGCAGGCAATCGACATGGGGGACTGTTTCGGAGAGGTGGGCTGTCTCCGGGAACATGGCGCGGATAATGCCGCAGAACATCGGCTGGCCCTGGAACGCCGCGGTTGTCGCGCCTTCTGGCCACACCTGCCGGATATGCTCCATCAGTAGATGGATGGGTGGTTTGCGCGGGGCACAGAGGTCATCGATCACGCAGCGCATGTGGGTGGCGTCTGCGTAGTATTTCTGTTGCGAATAGCTGTCTGCGGCCTTGCCGTAGGTGGAGTTGAACGGTGTTCCCCAGCGATGGACACCATAGAAATGCTGGACAACTTTTCCGTGCTCATAGGTCTCGTGGTTATATTCCTGGAGCGTCGCCGTTTCGTTGATATGTTTATTTAGTACTTCGCTGGTTTGTTCATTCGCGTAGTCAGGTACCCGGATGGCAAGTATTTCTCCACGAATAAGTTTTTCCAGGCTGAGTGTGTCGAGTTGCTCAAGCGCCAGGATCCCGGGCGTCTGGCTATGCTGGACTGCAGGTATTGATTCAACGCTGTTGAGGTCCGTCATGATGAAAACTCCATGTTAGTTACAGCACGTCATATAGATAACGTTTGTTTGGCTGGGGATTTACTGGCGACAGTGAGCGTCGGATGGCGCAGGGCCAAAGTTGAGGGAAAGACTTTTGGGGCGGTATAGGACTTTTCCGAGTAAACTTTTAAATACATCGGCGCTATCGGATCGCTTTATTTCACGCATAAAAAAAGGCGGCTACCCACTTAGGTAGCCGCCTTTTTCTTACTGCCGGTTTTGCTTAATCCGGCAGTTTGAACGCCATCACATAGTCACCCTGCTTGGTGCCCAGGGAACCATGACCGCCGGCCATGACCAGCACGTACTGCTTGCCGTCCTTGCCGGTGTAGGTCATTGGTGTGGTTTGCGCGCCTGCCGGCAGGCGGCCTTCCCACAACTGCTTGCCGTTTTTCACGTCATAGGCACGCAGGTACTGGTCAAGGGTACCGCTGAGGAAGGACACGCCACCGGCGGTGGTGAAAGTCCCGCCCAGGCTTGGCACGCCCATGGTCAGTGGAATCGGAACCGGCGAGCTGTCACGCACGGTGCCGTTCTTGTGCATCCAGATGGTCTGGTGGTTGGTCAGGTCGACCGCGGCCACATAACCCCACGCCGGCGCCTGGCACGGCAGGCCCAGTGGCGACAGCATGGCTTCGAGGATCACACCGTATGGCGCGCCTTTGTTCGGCTGCACGCCTTCGGTTTCGCTGACCCGTGGGCCTTGCTTGGCAATGTCGGCGGCCGGGATCAGTTTCGATTTGAACGCCATGTAGCTTGGGTTCACGAACGCGATCTGGCGAACCGGGTCGACGGAAATGCCACCCCAGTCGAACACGCCGAAGTTACCTGGGTAAACGATCGAGCCCTGCAGCGACGGCGGGGTGAACGGACCGTCGTAGCGCATGGATTTGAAGTCAATCCGGCACAGCATCTGGTCGAACGGCGTCACGCCCCACATGTCACGCTCCTTGAGGGGCGGTGGCATGAAGTTCAGGTCGGACTTCGGTTGGGTCGGTGCGGTGTGATCGCCGGCCACTGCGCCTTGCGGTACAGGGATTTCATTGATCGGCACTACAGGCTGACCGTTCGAGCGGTCGATCACGTAGATGCTGCCTTGCTTGGTCGACGCCATCACCGCTTGCTTCACGCCGTCAGCGGTCTTGATGTCGATCAGCGAAGGCTGGCCGCCCACGTCCATGTCCCACAGGTCATGGTGAGTGAACTGGAAGGTCCACTTCACGTGGCCGCTGTCGATGTCCAGGGCAGTCAGGCCGGCGCTGTACTTCTCGGAGTCCGGAGTCCGGTCGCCGCCGTACTGGTCGGGCATCTGGTTACCCATCGGCAGGTAGAGCATGCCGAGTTTTTCGTCCACCGCGAACATCGACCACATGTTTGGCGAGTTGCGGGTGTAAGTCTTGCCCTCGGCCAACGGGGTGGTGTCGTCCGGGTTGCCGCTGTCCCAATTCCACACCAGCTTGCCGGTGTGGACGTCGAACGCACGGATCACGCCGCTAGGCTCGTCGGTGGAGACGTTGTCGGTCACGTGACCGCCGATTACCACCAGGTTCTTGGTGACGGCCGGTGGCGAGGTGGAGTAGTAACCGCCCGGGGCGAAGGTGCCGATGTTGGCACGCAAGTCGATCTGGCCTTTGTCACCGAAGTCTTCGCACATCTTGCCGGTGTCGGCGTTCAGGGCGATCAGACGGGTGTCGGCGGTAGGGACGAAGATGCGTTTCGGGCAGGCATTCGGCGCGGCGGCCGGGCTGGCGCTGCCAGTCGGGCTCTGTTCCGAGGCATAGACCGCGTCATCATGATACGACACGCCACGGCAGGTCATGTGCGCCCAACCCTTGAAGTTGGCAGCACCTTCGCTGCTGATCTTCGGGTCGAAACGCCAGATTTCCTTGCCGGTGTCCGGGTCCAGGGCAATCACCTGGCTGTGAGGCGTGCACACGTAGAGCATGCCGTTGACTTTCAGCGGGGTGTTTTCCGCGGTGGTTTCACCGGGATCGCCTGGGCCAGGGATGTCGCCAGTACGGAAGGTCCAGGCTGGAACCAGCTTGTGGGCGTTTTCCGGAGTGATCTGTGCGAGTGGCGAGTAACGATCACCGAAGGCCGAACGGCCATAGGAGTTCCACTCACCATCAGCCTGGGCCGGCGCAGTGCTGGCCATGCCCGGTACCGCATCGCGGTCCAGCTGGCCTTTCTTGACCATGGCGCCCGGGTCGGTGAATTGGCTGGCCAATGCAGCGGCGCCGGCCAGTACGACCGCGACGCTCAGCGCGCCAGTGCCCAGCGGCGAGGCTTGGCCACGCAGCAACGGACGGCGGAACCACGGGAGCAGCATGACGATGCCGAGGGCAAACAGCAGGGCCAGGCGCGGTACCAGTTGCCACCAGTCCAGGCCGACTTCCCACAGCGCCCATACGGTGCTGGCAAACAGCACCAGTGCGTACAAGCCCAGCGCCGCACGGCGTGTTGCCAGCAGCAACAGGCCTGTGACGGTGATGCCGAGACCGGCCAGCAGGTAATACAGCGACCCGCCGAGCATGCTCAGCTTGATCCCCCCGGCCAACAAGGCCAGGCCCATTATCAGCAGCAAGATCCCCAGCAGCCTGGGCAGCAGGCGACTTGGACTTGAAGCACCATCAGTGCTCATAGTGTGGTTCTCCGTTACGTTTTGAATTGATTGCGCACAGTTCACTGTAGATGACGTTCCGGCGCAGGCTTGGTTCAGGGCTAATTCGTTTTCTTCAGAATTTACTTACAACGTCAGAATGAGCTTTGCAGCTTGATCCCGCCGATGAGCGCGTCATCCACCTGGGCCACGGCTCCGGAGTGACGGATGTATTGCAGGTTCGGGCGCACCGTCAGCCACTGGGTGACATGGATGCCGTAATAGAGCTCAGCGCTGTATTCCGTGTGTTGAATCGGCAGGTAGGATGGGTCATCGAAGTCGTATACCGCGTGGGCCTGGTTGCTTGCCTCGGCATTCTTGCGGTAGGCCGGGTTGACGTGCACCCGGGCCACGGCGAAACCGATATCGTCCTTGGCGCGGGCGTCGAACAGGCCCTTGTAGACCACGCCGGCTTGCACGTAGTTATCCACAGCGTTGGTTTTCTTGTCGTGCATCGTGCCGTTGGCGAACACGTTCAAGCCCCGAGAATGGTCGCTGGCCAGGCTGGTGACTTGCTGCTGCACCCCCAGCCACACCCCGTGCTTGCTGGAGGCGCTGCGATAGGCCTCGCCGCTGAGGGCTGCCGGCTGGTCGTTGCGGTCTTTATACACATCGCTGGCCTTGGCGCTGCTGTAGTAGTAGCCGGCGCGGTATTCGCCGGGCAGGCCGTTCAGCGTAGGCGTCCACACCAGCTCAACCGGGAGCAGGGCGCCTTGGGTGCCGCTGCCGCTGAGCTTGAAGCCGTTGCCGCGATCGAGGTTGGACGGGTTCTGTTCGTAGGCGCCGACCTGGGCGTACAACTCGGGCGTCAGGTGATATTTGACCCGCAACGCCCACTGGCTCACCGGCCAGTTGTACCAGATGCTGCCAACCCAGTTACCGACCTGCGAACCGCAGAATGCGAGGTTCTGGAAGTCGCAGGGGAAGCTGTTGAAGTCTTCACCTTCGCCAAAGCGCCCGGCCTTGATGTCGAGCTTCTGGTCGAAGAATTTCTGCTGGTACCACATCTGCGTCAGGCGCCAGGTCTGGCCACGGCCCCAGACTTCCTGGGACGAGGTAAAACCGCCCACACGCGGATCGTTGACCCGGTCATTGGTGATGTTGTTGCCGCTGCGCTCGGTCACCGTCAACTGGAACTCGGCGTCGTGCCAGCCGAGGATCTTCTGCAGATCCAGGTGCGTGCCCAGGCCGAATTGGTCGCTGTAGCGCGCAGTGCGGTCGTGATCCGAGCCGCCGTGCAGGTTGCTGCCCATTTCGCCGGTGTAGTCGAATTTGAAGTCGTAGCCTTGTTGAGACAGCGCTGTCCGAGTGCCGCCGAAATCACCCAGCATCCACGGTGATTCAGCGTCAAAGGCAGGTGCGGCCTGGGCACAGTTGATCAGGCCGAACGGTAACAGCGCAGCGCACAGGCGCAGGTTTGGGAAAGCAGGCATAGGCAAAATGGGGTCTTAATATTTTATGGTTTTGAAACGCAAACAGCGGCCTGGCGCGTTCGCACAAGGGCGTTGAACACGGGCGGTCGATGGTTTGGTGGAATGATGAAACGTTTCAGTTTGTTGCTGACAAGGATAAAGCCCTGGCGCGGGGAGAGAAAGGGCTAAACGGAAGATGGATTCTTTCGGATTTGGTAATAGTGCGCTGGATCGTCGGATTTGGTAGCAATCTGTGCGTTGGTTTGTGTTTGAGGGCGTGGTTATCTGCGTCACCAAAACAGATGGGGGGTCGACATGGAAGGCGACGACAACGTGGGTGAGGCAAAGGCCGTAACAGCCGGGGAATTAGTCATTATTCTCGGTCAGTATCACAGTGCAATTGCTAGGCTCGGCTCCGGCATCATTAGCTTGTCCGGTGCGCTCAAACATAGTGAAGACGTGGATGTAAAACAGGCGGCAGATGAAGCATGGGTGAAGCTGAATGAGTTTATCGACTGCATGGAAGGTGTAGCTGATGGACTGAATGCTTTGACCCAAAAGAAGGAGGCCTGAAATGGCGAATGACCTCAAGGATAATGTGAGCTATCTTCGCCAGGAGTACCGTCAAGGTTCGTCATCAGGCTACGACCGCAAAGGCGGCGCAGGCGGTGGGGGCAACGGAGGAGAAAACGATTTGGAAAAGCGTATTTCACAAGTTGAGGCAAGATTGGAGCGCGTCGAGACGAAGCTGGATGGCATGCAGGAGCACATGGCCACCAAGTCCGATCTGATGCAGACCAAAATCGACCTGCTCGAAGCAACCTCCGGGTTGGATCTCTCAATCGCCAATTTCAGAACGGATATGCAATCGTTGGAAACCCGACTGCTGAAATGGTTTGTCGGAACAGCTGGCGCCTTGTCTGCCATCGCCTTTGGCGTCGCCCGACTCGTCCACTGACGTTTTCCGTTCGAAGCCCGGCTTCCCGCCGGGCTTTTTGGTTTTTAAGCCAACTTCGCCAAACACTCTTCAAGAATATCCAGCCCTTCCTCCAGCACCGCCGCTTCAATCGTCAACGGCGCCAGCAGGCGGATGATATGCCGCGATTTGCCGCTGGGCATCAGCAACAAACCCGCCTCGCGGGCCAGTGCCAGCAGCTGGGCCAGTTGTTGTGGCGCCGGGCTGCCGTCAGCGTTGGCCAGTTCGATGCCACGCATGGTGCCCACGCCGGTCAAGCGGCCGAGGTAGGGGGAGAGCCTTTTCGAACACCATGATTCATAGCGACTGACGATCGCTTCTTCCTGCTGCGCGCCCCAACCTTGCAGGTGCTCGTCCGTCATTTCGTCCAGGGTGGCCAAGGCCGCCGCGCAGGCAATCGGGTTACCGGAGTAGGTGCCGCCGAGGCCGCCTTTGGGCAGGTTGTCGAGCAATGTCTTGCGACCCACCACCGCACCCAACGGCACACCGCCGGCGATGCTTTTGCCCAGCAGGATCAGGTCCGGTTCGATGCCCAGGCGTGAGAAGGCGAAGCGCTGGCCGGTGCGGCCGAAGCCGGACTGGATTTCATCGGCAATCAACAGGATGTTTTTCTCATCGCAGAAGCGTCGCAGGGCCTGGGCAAATTCCACGTCCAGCGCCAGGAAACCACCTTCGCCCTGCACGGGTTCGATGATGAAACAGGCCACGTCGTCGACGTCGATTTCCACGCTGAACAGGCGGTCCATCGCCTTGAGTGCTTCGCCGCAGGTCACGCCGTTGTCGCGGCTGGGGTAGGGCAGGTGGAACACCGGCCCCGGCAATACGCCGACTTTTTGCTTGTAGGGCGCGACCTTGCCATTGAGGTTGAGCGTCGCCAGCGTGCGCCCGTGAAACGCACCGTCAAAGGCGATGACGGCGGTGCGGCCAGTGGCGCCGCGGACAATTTTCAGGGCGTTTTCCGCCGCTTCCGCGCCACTGTTGGTGAGCATGCCACTGACCGGGTAATCCACCGGGATGAATGCGGTAAGACGGTCCATCAGTTCGATGTAGGGCGCGTGAGGCGCGGCATTGAAGGCGTAGTGGGTGAGCCTGGTGGCCTGGTCGCGGATCGCCTCCACCACACGCGGGTGGCAGTGGCCCAGGTTGAGCACGCCGATGCCGCCGACGAAATCGATGAAGCGCTTGCCGGTGGTGTCCCAGACTTCGGCGTTCCGGCCATGGCTGAGGCTGATGGGGTGGACGATGGAAATCGATTGGCTGATGGTTTCGCGGCTCATGGATCCGGGACTCAAGAATAGGATGCGTCCTTTTATCTAAGCCGTGAGCCGCCTTGCCCCGCAAACGAAATAAAGTCGCCGGGTCATTATTAAAAGTCGGGATGTGCTATGGCGAGGGAGCAAGCTCCTTCGCCACATCCACCATCCAGTTCAGGAACGCCTTCACTTTCGGGATCTCCCCGGCATGTTCGGCATGGGCGATAAAGTGCGCGCCGGCACTCGGCATTCTGTAATCCCAGGGGATCATCAGGCTGGCGTTCGCCAATTCCTCGGCCACCAGATACTGCGGCACCAACGCCACGCCGTACCCCGATTGCGCGGCGCGGATGCACATGTAGAACGTGTCGAAACGCGGCCCGTGGTAGCTGTTTTGCGAGTGCAGGCCCTGTTCCAGAAACCACTCGTGCCAGGCTTCCGGGCGCGAGGTGCATTGCAGCAAGGTGTGGCGGGACGAGGCGTCGCTGCCAGCGGCAACAAACCCGGGGGCACAGACCGGCACCACGGCTTCGCGAAACAACTCGATGCAAGTTGCCCCCGGCCACGCTCCCTGGCCGAAGAAAAACGCGATATCCGCCTTGGCCTGCAACACGTCGAACGGCTCCAGTTCGTTGCGCACGTCCAGGTGGATATTGGGATGGCGCGCGGCAAAATCCTTGAGCTTGGGCACCAGCCAGCGGTCACCGAAGGTCGGCTGGGTGGCGATGCGCAGCACTTCGGTCTCGCCACCGTAGGTGAGGATGTAGCGGCTGGAAATATCCACCTGGTTGAGGATCTTGCGTACTTCCTCCAGGTACAGCGAGCCCGCCGGCGACAGGTACAAGCGCTGGCGTACTCGCTGGAACAGCGGGTGGCAGAGCATCTCTTCGAGCTGTGCCACCTGCTTGCTCACCGCGCTCTGGGTCAGGTGCAGTTCTTCGGCAGCGCGGGTGAAACTCAGGTGGCGGGCGGCGGCTTCGAAGCACTGCAGGGCGGTCATCGAAGGGGTCAAGCGTTTCGAGATCATGAGAAGTTCATTCCAAATCGGAAGGAGCCTTTGCCTAAACGTCGTTTGTGGCCAAGGTGTAAAGCCGTTGATACTGACCGGCAACACTATAAACGGCGCGGGTTTGTGGCGCCGAATAATAAAGACCGACAGGGAGCGCCTTGCATGAAGCACATGAAATCCACGTTGGCGGCATTCACCGCCGCAGCATTACTGGGACTGGCAGGGAGCGCCCACGCAGGGGCGACCCTGGATGCGATCCAGAAGAAGGGTTTTATCCAGTGTGGGGTCAGTGATGGGTTGCCGGGTTTTGGCGTGCCGGACGCCAACGGCAAGATGACCGGCATTGATGTGGACGTGTGCCACGCCGTCGCTGCAGCACTCTTTGGTGACGCGTCGAAGGTGAAGTTCAGCCAGTTGACCGCCAAGGAGCGTTTCACTGCGTTGCAATCCGGCGAGATCGACCTGATTTCCCGCAACACCACCTGGACCAGTTCCCGTGACGCGGGCATGGGCATGGTGTTCACCGGCGTGACCTACTACGACGGCATCGGGTTCCTGGTGAACACCAAGCTCGGTGTGAAGAGCGCCAAGGACCTGGACGGCGCGACCATCTGCATCCAGGCCGGCACCACCACCGAGCTGAACGTCTCGGATTACTTCCGCGCCAACGGCCTGAAGTACACGCCGATTACCTTCGACACTGCTGACGAAAGTGCCAAGGGCCTCGAAGCGGGCCGCTGCGACGTGCTCACCACCGACCAGTCGGGGCTGTACGCCCAGCGGATCAAGATGGCTCACCCGGATGAGTTCGTGGTGTTGCCGGAAGTCATTTCCAAGGAGCCATTGGGCCCGCTGGTGCGCAAGGGCGACGACGAGTGGTTCAGCATCGTCAAGTGGACGTTGTTCGCCATGCTCAATGCCGAGGAAATGGGCATCACTTCGCAGAACGTTGAAGAGCAAGCCAAGTCCAGCAAAAACCCGGACGTCGCCCGTTTGCTCGGCGCAGACGGTGACTACGGCAAGGACCTGAAACTGCGCAAGGACTGGGTCGTGCAGATCGTCAAGCAAGTGGGCAACTACAGCGAGGTGTTCGAGCGCAACATCGGCCAGGGCAGCGTGCTGAAGATCAAGCGCGGCCTTAATGCCCTGTGGAGCAACGGCGGGATCCAGTACGCGCCGCCGGTTCGCTGAGGTTTCACGAAGAAACCGTGTCCTTGCCCGCCGCCTTGGAGCGATACAACGCCTGATCGGCCCTGGCCATCAGGCAGGCGGGTGACTCATCGTTGCGTCGCTCTACCACGCCGAGGCTCAACGTCACCTTGAAGCTGCCCACGGCGGGCAAGTCCTTGAGCGCACAGCGCATCCGCTCGGCCAATTCCCGCGCGGTCTCCAACGTGCTTTTGGGCACGATGACCATGAATTCATCGCCGCCCCAGCGGGCCAGCAAGTCGCCGTGGCGAATGCAGGCCTCCAGGCATTCCACCACGCGCACCAGGGTTTCATCGCCTACGGCATGGCCGTGCTGATCGTTGATGGGCTTGAAGTCGTCAATGTCCATGGCGATCAGCGACAGCGGCAGGCGAAACCGTTGGGCGCGAGCGCACTCTTCCAGCAGGACGCGTTCAAGGCGGTAACGATTGGCCACGCGAGTCAAGGCGTCGCGTTCGGCCAGGGAGCGATTCTCGTCCAGTTGCAACTGCAGTTGTTGATTGACCCGCGACAGCTCGCGGGTGCGCTCGGCCACCAGGGCTTCAAGGGATTGATTGCGGCGCTCCAGCTGTTCGATGGACTGTTTGCGCGCCTGGATACTGCGGTGGGCGCCGACCATGCGTGCCACCGAGCCGTCGTCGTTACGTGCGATCACGTAGCCGCGGTCTTCGATCCACAGGTAGGAGCCGTCTTTCTTGCGGCAGCGGTATTCGGCTTGATAGTGAGTGGTGCGGCGGTTGATGTAGTTATCAAACAGCACCATCACTTGGGGATAGTCATCGGGATGAATCACGTTTTCCCAGGTGAATACGCTGTTTTCCAGGGAGTGATGGGCATAGCCGAGCATTTCGTACCAGCCGGGGTTGCGGTAGACGAACCCGGTGTTGGCGTTCCAGTCCCAGATCCCGTCGCTGACCAGCTCCATGATGGCATGCAGCATGTCGGCGTTAAGGTCGCAAAAGTCCTTCCTTGACGGTTCGCTGCCGGATGTATCGTCCATTGCGCACTCCCTGCGTGGACTGGCTCCTGGGGCCAGCCAAAATTGATGCCGATACTCCGTGGCTGGCGGTACTGTACAACGGCGCCTTGGCGCTTAGAAGGGGGTCTTTGGTCTAGTGAGAATGTGGCTAAAAGCCACTACTTGCTTGGGTTCAGCTTCTGATCAGGCGCCGCCATCCTGGTCCTGGGCGCCCCATTGGCATTGTGCTGATAAATCGCCTCAGGCTGCCCCTGCCGGTTAAAAAACACCTGCCCGATCCCGGCAGAATTCCAGAGCCGTTCGCCCGCTTCAGCGTGTTCCGGAATATGCGGCACTACCTGCATGAGTCGGCGACGGGTGAACCAGTTCAGCGGTGAGCGCGGTGAGTAGAGCCATCGATTGAGACGGTCGAACCATTCCAGCAAGCGCGGCGGGAATTCGTTCTTGATGCCGCTGCTGGTGATCTGCCAGATTTTTGGACCGGCATTGCGGTGGCGAATCAGCACTTCATAGACGAACGAGTAGTGCACGTCTCCCGAGAGGATCACGTAGTTGCCCGGTGTGCGGGAGTGACGAAAGATGTTGAGGATCACCTGTGCTGCGCCGCGGTGGGCCATCCAGTTTTCCGCGTCCACCAGCAGCGGGTAGCCGCACCAGCTGAAGGCCTTCTGCACGGTTTCGATCAGCTTGACGCCGAAGATCGGCGCCGGTGAAACGATGATCGCGCAAGGGTGATCCAGCAGCTCCTGTTGCAGTTCGCTCAGTGCTTCCCAGTCCAGCAGGCCGGAGGGTTGCTTGAGGTTGAACTCGCTGCGCCAGCGCCGGGTACGGGTGTCGAGCACTACCAGTGCGGGGGTGGTGGGCAGCACGTAATGCCATTGCTGGAACTTCAGCAGGTCATCCACCAGCTCATCTTGAGCGTCAGGCTGCAGGTAGTTGTCGTGGGCCTGTGTGGTGAGCGCCAGGGTTTTGCCGATCACCGTATCGAACGCATCCGGGTTATTGCCCCAGCCCTGGCACAGCATATAGGCCAGCAGTGCGTTGCCGATGATGCGCTTGGAGAACGGATGCCCGTAAGCGGTTTCTTCCCATTGGGCGCTGAGGTTCCAGTCGTCGGTGATGTCGTGATCATCGAAGATCATCAGGCAGGAGAGGTGGGCGAACACCCTGGCCACGCCACCCAGGCCGTCACGGAACGTGTCGATCTGCACTTGCTCGTGCCCATAGCGTACGTGCCCTTCGGCGCGCAGTTGCGGCGCTTGCGGTGTGATCAGCTGCCACGGTACGGGCGACCACGCCAGCAGGTACATCGCCATGACTTCGGCAAAAGTCACCAGGTGGTTGTCGGCGCTGCTGCTGGTGAAAATAGGCTTCTTCACCCCGCCAAAAAAACGCTCGCGCAGGGTCTCGTTGCTCTTCAGGGCGGGCAACAGGTCGGCTCGATGGTAGTAGCTGGCGGCATGCTCATAAAGCGCGGCGCTGTTGTCGACGACGGCACCGTCGAGGTGTTCATCGAACAGGCCGAGGCGCGTGATCAGCGCATGAATGGCCCGCAGCATCGGCCCCGCGACATCGTCGGCGTAGACCTGGTCGCCACTCATCATCAACAAGGCCGGGCGTTCCTCCAGGGTGTTCGATTCGGCCAGCAGCCGGTCGACACACAGCAAACCGTCGGCTGCGCTGTGATGGGGCTTGCGGCAGGAACCGTGGACCAATTGGTGGATGCGGCTGTGCAGGACGAAATGCGGGCCTTGTGCGCCCGGGTAGAGCAGGTGCGGCGCCCATTCGGCGATACCGGCACGGTTTACCAGCAGGTCGTAGCCGATGCTCACGTCCTGGGGCAGGGCTTCCGCCAGCGGTACGTCGATCAGATGGATAAAGGCCTGGCGCCCGACGGGCACCACCTTGCATTGGCTGGCGTCCAACTCGATATCGAGCGCCGCGCCTTGGGCGACTTGCAGCCTCAGGGTCAATGCCAGGGGACGACTTCCCACCAGCCACATCACCAGGCGCCGCGGTTCCAGGCGTCGCAGCAACGGGCCGGCGAGTACAGCGGGAAGTGTGTCGGGGTGAGGCATCAAGGCAACGGCTCTGGGCAAGGTTGGGCCGAAAAGGTAACGCATTGAATGTCAGCGTTTTGTTAAGGCGCGATACCCGGGCGAGCCGCAAATTACCCGGCGCCCACTGGCCCGGGCTATAAACCTTTCATCTCAAATCATGACTGCGTGGCGCAGGTCTCGCCTTCGGCAATCATCCAGCGCAGCACTTCGGCCAGGGCCACACTGTGCTGGCGCTCGACCCAGCGCACACCCTGCGGGCTGTACCGTTCGACATAGCGGCTCAGCACCAGGTGGCCCTGCTCCGACGACAGGCTCAGGCGGGTCTCCCGGCAGAGCAGCGCGCTGGTCCCGCGTTTACGAACCTGACGTTGCAGGACCAGTGAGCTTGATTCAGAAATCATCGCCGGCTCCCTGTGCACAATTATCGGCCTGAGGCGACGTCGCCCCCTGCTTGCCCTCCAGCACAAAGGCCGCGCGGTGTTCGGCCACCACGTTACGCAAGGCACTGTAGTAGTCCGGCAGCTTTTGCAGGCTGTCGGTCAGCGGCAGCAACGAGGCGCGCGTGTCCACTGTGCCACCCACCAGGCTGATGGTGCCCAGGGTTTGCACGGTATCGCTGTCGCCCAGCGGCGCCACCAGGAAGTTCAGGACCTTGCCCGCCGCATCGCGGCTGTTGCCGGTGCCCAGCAACGGCAGTTCGACAATCGGCCCGTTGCCAATCCCCCACACGCCAAAGGTCTGGCCGAAATCGGCGGTGTGGCGAGGGATGCCCAGCGGGTCCGAGACATCAATCAAGCCGACGATCCCCACGGTGGTGTTCACCGCAAAACGTCCCAGGGTGTTGATCGAGCGCCGTGGGTTGCCTTGCAGCAGGTCGTTGATGAAGACCTTGGGCTCGCTGAAGTTGCTGGCGAAGTTATGCACACCCTTCTGGAAAAACTCCGGCATGTATCGGTAGCCTCGGGCTACAGGCGCCAGGGCGTAGTCATCCACCGCGCGGTTGAAGGCGAACACGCCCCGGTTGACTGGTTCGGCGGGGTCATACACCGGGTAGGAAACCTGTGCGCAGCGTGTGGTACTCGTTACGTTGGCCGGGCTCGCGCAGCCTGTGAGGTAAGACACAGTCAGCAACAACACCGCCTGGCGAGCCAGGTGCTGGGGATACGTCAGCGAGCGCATGGGGTCAGTCTCCGGGAAAAGGAAGCCGATGCTGGCAGCCGCAGCTTGCGCAAAGATGTCTGCTTTATTGCGCCGTTGACGCTTTATTGCACGATTGAAATATATGACGGGCCGCGTCGAATGGTTTTAGATGGCGCATCGACAAGACCAAGTGATGCCCATCGGTGAGCCATCTTTTAATCGTGGACGATGACCTCGAGGTCCTCGCCCTGCTGAAGAAATTCTTCCTGCAACATGGCTACACGGTCGAGACCGCCGCCAATGGCGCCGAGCTGTGGGCGGCCATGGAGCGCACACCTGCCGACCTGATCATCCTCGACCTGATGCTGCCGGGGGATAACGGCCTGTTGCTGTGCCAGCGCCTGCGCCAGCAATACGCAACACCGGTGATCATGCTGACCGCCATGGGCGAACTGAGTGATCGCGTGGTGGGCCTGGAAATGGGCGCCGATGATTACCTGAGCAAACCTTTCGATGCCCGTGAATTACTTGCCCGGGTGCGCGCCGTACTGCGTCGGGCGGGTGAAAACCGGCCGACGTTGGGCGACGTGTCGCGCCCGCTGATTCGTTTCGCCGGCTGGCAACTGGACCTGACGCGCCGTGAGTTGCGCTCGCCGGACCAGGTGATGATCCCGTTGTCGTCCGGGGAGTTCGACCTGCTGCTGGTGTTCGTCGAACACCCGCAGCGCGTGCTCACCCGCGAGCAATTGCTGAACCTGGCGCGGGGCCATAGCCACGACGCGTTCGACCGCAGCATCGACGTGCAGGTCAGCCGCCTGCGACGCAAGCTGGAGTTCGACACCAAGCGCCCGGCGATGATTCGTACCGTGCGCAACGGTGGTTACCAGTTCACCGTCGCGGTGACCCGCTCATGAGCCGCTTCAAACCTCGGGACACCGTGGCCCGCTGGATTGCCCTGACCATCCTGATTGCGATGCTCACAGCGCTGGCCTTCAATGCGCTGTTTGTGCAACTGGCTGGCGTTTGGGCCAGGCCGCCGTTGGGTGAAACCGGCCTGTTGGAGAAGGTCGCGGTGATCGTGCGGATGATCGAAGCGGCAGAGCCGTCCCAGCGCGCGCAACTGACTCGGGCAGTGGCCGATGACAGCTTCAATGTGAGTTGGTCGGCCACCCGCACAGGCATTGATGTGCCGGTTCTGGAAGACCCGGGGTTTCACTCCGACCAGGTGTTCAAGCAGCTGCTCAAGGGGCCGGAGCGGCGAATGGAAGCCTACGAACCGTCCGACTGGCCTGGCCCCGGCGGGCGCTATGCGCTGGTGGTGCAGCTGGTGGATGAATCCTGGCTGATGTTCAGCGCGCCGTCGCGCAGCTGGGGCCTGGCGGAGGGCCCGCGAAGCCTGATCGTGCTGATGCTGGTACTGATTTCCACCGCGCTGGTCACGCTGATCGCCACCCGGCGCCTGGCCCGGCCGCTGCAGTATTTCGCCCAGGGTGTGCGACGTTTCGGCGCCGACTTTCGTGCGCCGCCTATCGAGCCGGTCGGCCCCCAGGAAATCCGCCAGGCGATTCTCGCGTTCAACGGCATGCAGGCGCAGTTGCAGCACTTCATCCAGGACCGCACCCAGATGCTCGCCGCGATTTCCCATGACCTGCGTGCGCCGCTGACCCGCCTGCGCCTGCGGGGGGAATTCATCGAAGATGCCGACCAGCAGCACCGCCTGTTCCGGGATGTCGACGAGATGCAGGCGATGATCAACACCGCGCTGGAATTCTTTCGCGACGATGCGCGCCTGGAACAGGCCACCCAACTGGACCTTGCGGAGTTGCTGCAAACGCTGATTGACGACTACCGCGATCAGTCCATCGACATCGGCTTCAATGGCCCGCCACGGCTGGTGTATTTCGGTCGTCCGCTGGGGCTCAAGCGAGTGATGACCAACCTGATGGACAATGCGATCCACTACGGGCGGGCGCCGGAAATCGAACTGCAACAGAGTCCGGGCGTGGTGACGATACGGGTACTGGACCGTGGCCCGGGCATCCCGCAGGAGCAGCATGAGCAGGTGTTCCTGCCGTTCTTTCGGCTGGAAGGCTCACGCAATAAAAGTACCGGCGGGGTCGGTTTGGGCCTTTCCACGGCACGGGCGATTGTCCTGGAACACGGTGGAACGCTGACGTTGGAGAATCGCCCGTGTGGCGGGTTGGCCGCCGTGGTGGTGTTGCCGGTTTAGGAAGGCTTAAACCCTCACGGCAAATTGCCTTTTCCCAGATCAGTCAGATTACCGCTATTCGACTGAAAAATTTGCTGGTTGGAACTGCTACGCGAGGGCTCATCGTTTGGTTTGGGGGCCGGCTGAACAGGTTGGACGGGTTGAGTGGCTTGAGGCGAATGAGTGGGCCCATTGAAGGATTGGATATGGAAAGCGCTGCCAATGATTGGAAAGGACATAGATTTTGGCTCTCATTAGAAAGGACGTGAAGTGTGCGCATTCACCTCCCTTTGAGTGCGTCCTGATCAGTGGCCCTGGCCCGGTCCGGCGTTCCGGGCCTTTGGGTTTCCATATGCTTCGCCGTCTCGATGAGGCGCCGTTTCAAGCCGGCTTGGGCACCGTAAACCGAAACTCGCTGCCTCGCCCCAACTCACTCTCAGCCTCGATCCGCCCGCCGTGGGCCTGCACGATGCCTTGGGTGATGTACAAGCCCAGGCCGCTGCCGGTGGGATTGTTTTCGGTTTGCGTCCAGTAGCGATCAAACACGTGAGGCAACTGATCAGGGGCGATCCCTTCGCCGGAGTCACGCACCGAAAACACGATCTCTTCGCCATTGCTCAACGCACTGATGCCGATATTGCCCTGGCGCGGGGTGAACTTGATGGCGTTGCCGATCAGGTTCGACAGCACCTGGAACAACCGTTCCGGGTCGGCATGGATTTGCAGCCCGGGTTCGGCATTGAAGGACAGGTCGATGCCCTTTTCCATCGCCAGGGGCGCGAGCAGTGAATAGGCCTCCTCGAACATCTGGCTCACGTCCAGGGCCACCGGCTTGACGGTGTAGCGCCCGGCTTCGATCTTCGAGGTGTCGAGCAAATCTTCCAGCAGCACATTCATGCGCCCGGCGGCTTGTTGCATGGTATCGATGGCCGAGGAAATCCGTCGCGAGGTGTGTGGGCCATCGGAACTGAAGGCCTTTTGCATCATGCCGCAGAGCATCGAGATCACCGTCATCGGGTTGCGCAGGTCGTGGGAAACCACCGCCACCAGTTCATCCCGGGCGCGCACCGCCTGTTGTTCACGCAGCACCTGGCGGGCCAGGTCATTTTCCAGGGCCGAGCGGCGCAGGTCGTTGGCGGCGAAGCGGTCACCGTGGCTCCATTTGGTGGAAATGCCGGCCATCTCCACCTTCCAGATTTCAAACGAGGTGCGTGGGCGAAGGTGCAGGCCCGCGTCGGTGCTTTCCAGGTCCAGGGGTTTGTTCGGGTCGCCGCTCCAGTTGATGTTTTCCTTCACTTCGGGACGAAACCACAACACGCCGTTGTCCACCGGCTTGGGCAAACTCATGGCCAGCACGCCACTGGCTACGTGCTGGTATTCAGCCGCCGGCGGGTAAACCGAGGCCAGGTTATGGCTGGCAAACACCGGCTGCCCGGTCTCTTGCAGCCACTTGTGCAGGGCGCGAATCTGCGCAGGTTCCGGGCAATTGCCGTAACGGTGCAGTTGCTTGTCTTCGATGATCGCCACACCGCCTGCGAGGGTCAGGTCCATCAGCAATTGCGGACGCTGCGCCAAGCCATCGAAGACGTTTGCGGGCGAGGCCTGCATGGCCTGGCTGAGCAAGGCCAGGGCCTCGACTTTTTCTTCGCGCTGGCGGCTTAGGTCCAGGGCCTCCATCGCGCTGATCTGCAACGACAGCACCTGGCCGATGGTCTGGCACGCGGTGCGCAAATCATTGGGCACCAGCAGCGGCTGGCGGTTGCCGCAACTGATCAGGCCCCAGAGTTTGTCGCCGGCCATCAGGGAGATGCTCATGGACGACAGCACCCCCATGTTTTTCATGTACTGGCAGTGAATCGGCGACACGCTGCGCAGGGTGGCGAAGCTCAGGTCCAGGGGCTGGCCGGTGTCCGGGCGCAACTTGGGCACCAGCGGCACTGCCTCATAATCGGCATTGGGGATGATCCGCAGCCAATTGGTGCGGTACAGCTCCCGGGCTTGTTCGGGGATGTCAGACGCCGGGAAGAACAGGCCGTTGAACAATTCCATCGACGGGGCGGACGCTTCGGCGATCACCTGGCCGTGGCCTTCCTCTTCGAAACGATAAATCAGCACCCGGTCATAGCCGGTCATGGCCTGGATTTCGTTGACGCTGATTTCATACAAGGCTTGCAGGGTTTTCGCTGCCTGCAGGCGTTGCAGCATCTTGCCCAGGTTGCTGGTCCGACCATTGAGTGCCCGCGGCTGGAAGTCCTTGAGCCGTGGTTCGAACTCCAGCACCAGTACATCCTGATGGCGGTGCAGCAAGCCTTCGAACTCGGCGCCGTTGAGGGTCATGTGCAGCGGTGCGGCGTCGAAAAAGCTGTTTTGCGTGACCATGGCCCGGACGGCTTCGGCATGTTCAATGCCGATCAATGTGTGCAGCGGCTGGCCCAGCAGGGATTCCGGTGAGTGGTTGAACAGTTCGGCTACGTTGGCGCTCACCTGCACGATATGCAGGTCCGGCTCGGACAGGGTCAGCAGCGCACCGTGGGGCTGGATGGCCCCCGGGAAGCGGATGGGTTCGTCTGCACAGTTGGCAAGCAGCTCTTCAAAATCTTCGGGTTTCATAGCAGTACCTCCTGGCTGTCGAGCCATTGCTCAAAGCAGCTGAATGTCGAGCGGGCCGCGTTCACGGCGCGCAGTTTGGCGTGTGCATCGAGGGGCACATGGCTCAGGTAGTCGAGAAAGTCTTTCCAGCGCCGACCGGTTTCAGCGCCGTACACGTTGAGAAACGCGCCGCCGTTGTCGGCATCCAGTCCCAGGCGCTGGGCCATTTCCCGGCGCAGGATCTGCCCGCCCAGGGTGGCGCCTTCCAGCACATACAGCGCGCCCAGGCAGGCGGCCGGCGTGTCGAGGAGCGGTAGCGACATGCAATGGGGAAGGGCGGCGATGGCTCGGGCGTCCAGGCCCAGGGCGTGAAGATCCGTCAGCAAGGTGGGAGTTTTGCGACGCAGCACCTGATCAAACCCCACGGGGATCAAGCCGCTGTCGTTCAGCGTCGTTTCCAGAGGGTTGTAGAACCCGTAATAGGCCTGGAGCAGGCGTTTATACCGAGTGTGATCCAGCTGCGGGGAGAAAAACGGCAAGCGCTTTTCCAGGGCGACGTGCAGTAAAGCGGTACCCGAGCGCAGGGCTTCAAGTACAGGGGGCGCACCAACGTCATGGGCCTGTGAATGCATTCAGTAAACTCGAACTGGGGGCCTGCTGGCCATGTAAGGTTGCTTAATAACTGACCGCAGGAGTCGCCGTGAAGTTCGCCTTGGCTGATATCGCGATGCTATCAGTGCATGGGCGAACCCTGCACCAGGGCCGACTGCACGCAGTCGATCAGGCGCTTGGTGGTCCACGGCTTGGGCAGGAACCGTACGGTGCTGCCCAACTGCGAGGCCATTGCGGTGTTGCCCGAGGTCAGCACCACCGGCAGCGTCGGCCAGCGATGGGCGACCACCTTGCTCAAGTCGTAGCCATTGAGCAGGCCGGGCATCTGGATATCGCTGACAATCAAGTCTACCGGATCACTGGCCCGTTCAAGAAAAATCATCCCTTCGTCTGCGGACGGGAACGAGGTCACCACCGCGCCGAAATCCTCCAGTACATCTACCATCAACGAGCGAATGATTTCGTCGTCTTCCAGCACCAATATCGATGGCTGAGCCATGATCCTTACTCCACCATCCGGGTTAAGTAAGGTGGAGTGGGGCGCCGTCGATTAGGTTCGATTGGATGTTTTTTTTGCGATGGGTGGTCATTTGGTTGTGTGCGTCAGGGCAGGGCGCTCCATATCAATTGAGTGGCTGTTTCCAGATGTTAATCTCTACAACGCCGACCAAGCCCCCAAGGATCCTTATGTTCATCCGCAACCCCATTGTCCCCGAGCTCATCGTGACAAGTCTCACGGCGAGCCTCGACTTCTGGGTCACCCAGTTGGGTTTCGACATTGCCTATCAGCGCCCCGAAGAAGGCTTTGCCTATCTCGACCAGCAAGGCGCGCAAATCATGCTTGAGCAATACGATCCGGATGCCGGCCAGTGGTTGACCGCACCGCTGGAAAAACCTCTGGGACGAGGCATCAACCTGCAAATCGATGTGCCTGCCGTGGCGCCTGTCTTGCAGCGTCTGGCTGCCATCGGCTGGCCGCTGTTCCGCGAGGTCGAAGACGCCTGGTATCGGGCGGGCGAGGTGGAGGCGGGCCAACGGCAATTCATCGTGCAAGATCCGGATGGCTATCTGGTGCGTCTGGTGCAGCGGTTGGGCGAACGACCTGTGGGGAGCCACTCATGAAATACGCCGCTTTACTCGCCATTGCCTTCATCGGTGGGGCCTTCAGTTTTCAAGCCGTCGCAGAAGGCGATGCCGAAGCCGGTGGAAAGTTATTCAGCAAGACCTGCGGCGGTTGCCATAGCGTCGGCGAAAACGCACGGGGTGGTTTCGGGCCGCAGCTCAACGGCATCATTGGCCGCCCGGCCGGCACGACCACGGATTACCAGTATTCAGATGCGATGAAGAATTCAGGGGTGGTCTGGACGCGGGACAAGCTGGCCGCCTACATCGAGGCACCGAAAAAGGTCGTGAGCGGCACTCGGATGATTTTCTGGGGGATCAGTGATCAGGAGAAGATCGACAACTTGCTGGCCTACCTTGCGACGTTTCAGAAGCAATAGACGTTTGTTACACCGCCTTGGCGGCCAAATGAAGAGCCCGCCAAAGACGGGCTGTGAAGGGGTTTTCATGAAGTTGGCGTTGAACTGATAGGGAGTAACGATGAAGGATTTGGTGGGGGCACTGATCGTTTTTATTTCAATAATTTTTTCTGTGACCATTGTATTTCTAGGCGTAGCGCTCGCTACCAAAAAGTCGCGTATGGAAATCCTGAAGACCTTGGGTGGGATGGATTTTGGGCACAATGGCATCGTGCGTATCGCCCAACTATGGGCCCGCAGTTTTCAGCGGTTGTTTGGGACTACGCTGTTTGCCAAGCGGCAAATTATTAGTGTGCCGCTGTATACGCTGGTGGTGTCCGTTGTTTTTTTCAGCGCCTGGTTATTGGATCTGTACTTATTCAACAACCCAGAGCACGTGTTTAATGTCCTGCCGCCGCTTAGTGTTTTGCAGGCGTTTGTGGATTTTTATACCAAGGGCCTGATTGTTGCCGTGGCAATCGACTTCGTCACGATTCAACTCACCAAGTTAAGCATCAACGTTGGAGTGCGGCGAGGTTTTTGCTCTCTGCGTTTTGCGCTGAGTTTCCTGCTGACAATTATGGTGGCCTACGTTCTGTTTACCGCCGCGACGTATTGGTTTCGTTGGTCGGACATGAATGAGCTGTACAACGCTTTACCCGCAGGTGAGGTGAGGCCCAATGTTGAGTATTCACCGTTCAGTGATTTTTATTACGCATTGTCCTTGTTTCAGCCTCCCACGATTATCCATGTCACCTCCCAAGGCTGGATAACGACTTACTTCATGCCGGAGCCGGTACTGCTTTACTGTGCGATTACGGGAACGCTCTCCCTGGTTGCGATCACGCTGGCTTATCTGTTTGCCCAAGGTGTCGAGTTACTCAGACGGTTTTGCCTGGGGTTTGTCAGCAGCGTTGGCACGCCCCGTGCCAACGCGTTGAGCGTTGTGGTGTTTATGGTGTTGGGACTGGTATTGCTGCCGATGTGCCTGTTTGCTGTTTATTTGGTCGTTTAGCACCATCAAGGCAGGCCCGGTCCTGGGCCGCATCGTCGTCATCCGCGGCCTCTTTGACCGGGTAGCGTAAGTGGTTTTTGTGCCGTTGGGGTTGGCCTCCTGGGGCGTCAGCGCACGTTCCGGAACAACATCAATCGCGCACTCTCATGCAGGCCACGGGTCAGCCCCTGCAACCGCTCAAACTCCTCGGGATACTGCTGAGCCACATTGTCCCTCGGCGTTTGCGACGCCAGGTCATGCAGGGTCGGCGAGCTGCCGTCGTGCTCCATTTGCAGCAGGAAGTCCTTGGTCACGCCGCCGATCAGCGGGAACGTGCCCTCGCGCAATACCAGCGGCACCACGCGCTCGCCTTCCGGCGCAGGTTGCTGGATATCCCGGCCCATCGCGCCATTGCGGAACGGTATGCCCGCCATGCCGGCCACGGTCGGCAGCAGGTCCGCCAGGCCGACGGCTTCTTCGATCACCCGGGGTTGCAGGCCGGGCGCGTGGATCATCATCGGCACGTTGTTGCTTTCCAGTCCAAGCTGCTCGAATGCCGGCGCCATGTGCGGAATCTGGCTGATTCGGGTGTTGTGGTCGCCGAAGAACACGAAGATGGTGTTGTCGTAGTAACCGCCAGCCTTGGCGATTTCCATCAGGCGGCCGATGTTGAAGTCCAGCAGGCGCACGGCGTTGTACTGCTCGACGCTGCGGCTGCCTGCGGCCTGGACTTGTTCCACGGTGAGGTCATGCACCTTGAAGCCATCGTTGGTCTTGGGGATGGTAAACGGTCGGTGGTTGCCGGAGGTTTGCAGGTAGGCGAAGAACGGTTGGTCCTTGGGGATGGCCCGCAGCAGTTCGTCGCCTTCCTTGAACAGGTCCAGATCCGAAACGCCCCACACGTCCACCCGTGGCGAGCGCCAGTGGCTTTCGTCATACAGCTTCACGCCGTCGATGCTCTGGCGGATCAAGGCGTTGATATTCGCCCAGCCGGCATTGCCGCCGATCATGTAGAGCTTCTGGTAGTCCTCGAACGCATTGATCAAGGTGTGTTGCCGGGTGATCAGCGGGTTGCGGGTTGCCGTCTCCTGGCGGGTAACGTCGGGCACGCCGGTGATGCTCGCCCACACGGTTTTGGCGGTGCCGGTGACGGGCACGTAGAAGTGTTTGAAGAACCAGCTTTCCTTCGCCAGCTTGTCGAGGTTCGGCGTGGGGTTCAGCGGGTTGCCATAGGCGCCCACGGCGCTGGTGCCGAGGGACTCGAGCATCACGAAGATCACGTTCGGCGGGCGCTCGCCCTTGAGCCGATAAGGCTGCACGGCTTGTTCACGGGCGAAGTTCAACTGCTCGGGGTCGGGCTGGCTGACCCCCAGATAATTCGCGACTTGCGGGTAATGCTCGCGCACCCGCGCCTCATCGAATTGCGACTGGCCGACCTTGAGGGTGTCGTACAGAAACAGCACCGGGTTGAGGCCCACGGCGGCGATCTGGTTGTTGCCGGAAAAGAACGCGTCGCTCCAGCGCAGGGGCACCGGGTTTTCGATATTGAGGTTGGCGACGCGGCCGAGCAGGGCCAGCAATACCGCGATCACGCCGACGGTGGCCACGGATGCGATGGCCAGCTTGCCAATGGGTTTGCGTTCGCCATCCAGGGTGATGCGTTCAAGGCGAACCAGGGCGTAGGTCCATAGGCCGACGGCGGCAAGCCAACTCAAGGTTATCCACAGCACCGGGTAGGTTTCCCACACCATCTGTTGTGAAATCTGCGCGTCTTCCAGGTAACGCAGCACCGTGGCGTTGATGCGCACACCGAGGTAGGCGTAGTGGCCGAAGTCGATGATGTACACCAGCCCGACGATGGCCAGCGCCAGCAGCAGATAACCCCGTGCCAGCCAGCGCAGGGCGGGGACAGTCACCAGGTTCCAGCGTGGCAGCCAGGCGAGCAGTGCCAGGGGCAACAGGATCAGCACCGCCAGGCGCAGGTCGAAACGCAGGCCGATGCCCACGGTTTCCAGCAGTGCGGGCTCCCTCAGGCCGACCCCGGAAAATCCCCATACAAACACCAGCCGCAGTGCCGCCAGCAACGCAAATACCAAACCGATCGCGCCCACGCCGTAGCGCAGGCGGCGCGAGTGCAACCATCCCATCATTGACCTCTGTGCAATTTTAAAAGAGGGCGCCAGGCAGCCATCGCCAGCATCCACAACCCGGCCACCAGGCAGTAGCCCGTCAGCAGTGGGTCGATCAGATAGTCCCAGTAGTTTTCCGAGGCCTTGAGCCGCAGCGCGAACGCCAGGGTGCCCGCCGCGAGCATCCACACCGCCAGCGTATTACGCAGCCAGAGCATCAACAGTGCTGCCGCGCCTATCAGCACGATCATCGGCCGAGGGTTGAAACCCCAGCGGTAGGGGTCAAAGTACGTCAGGCCCATCGTTGCCGGGTACAGCACCAGGCTCAGGATGCCAAACAGCAGCAGCACCTGGACCTTCAGCGGGCGCTGGAGCGGCTGCACCACACCCAACCGGCACAGGCTGACCCACGCCAGCAACACCAGGGTGCTGATGGCCAGGTCATCGGTGAAGCTGCGCACATACGCCGCCAACGGCAGTTCGTTGACCGGGATAAAACTTACCACCACCAACACCGGCAGCAGCCAGGGGCGCCAGGGTGTTGTGACGCGCAACAGGCTGAGCAGTACAAAACCCAACAGCACAAAACTCAAATGTGCTTGCCATACAGAAACCATCACAGGCGCTCCGACAGCCAGGCTTCGTTGAAGCTGACATGTTTGATAAAGGTGTTATTCCACGAGTACACCAGGTGGTACATGCCGTCCGGGCTGCGGCTGAAGTACGGGTACTCGTATTCGAAATCGCAGCCACGGGGCTTGCACACCCGGTAATCCAGGTTGCTGAGGAAGCGTTGTTCCAGCGGCAGGCGCAGGGCACCGCTGGAGGCGCGGAAGCCTTCGCCGATGATTTCCTTGTAGGCCTCGGGGGAGAACGGTTGGCCCAAGGGGTCGGGGGATTGATCCAGTTCCACCACGGTGCGCCACTGATTGAGCTTGGCATCGGTGCCGTACAGGCTGAGCTTGAAGCGGCCGTCCTGCAGGTCGTTGAGGGCCACGAGCAAACCGTCGCCTTCAGTGCCGACGGCTGCCAGCGAGGAGTTGGGATTGGACGGTTCCAGTGGGTAAGGCTCGCTCCAGGTTTGGCCGGCGTCTTCGGTGCGGCTGGCGAGGACTCGGTGATGGGTTTCGCCGGCGTAACGCAGCATGGCGATGGCGCGTTGGCCGTCCTGCGGGACGATGGTCGGCTGCAGCGAGTTCTTCCCACGGCTGATACGGAATTTGTTGACCACCGCACCGTCGGGGCTCAAGTACAGGTACTCGGCGAATTTGCCCATGAACTCGTGGTACACCGGCACGCCGATGGAACCGTCGGCGTGGAATACCGGTGCGGCGCGCACCAGCGTGCTGATATTGAAGAAAGGCGAGGTGATCAGTTGCCGAGGGGCCGACCAGTTCGTCCCCAGGTCATCCGAGACCATCACGTTGATCGCGCTGGTGGCCCAGCCGCCTACCGACACCGAAACGTAGAACATCCACAGGCGATTGTCCGGTGCCAGGGCGATCACCGGGTTGCCCAGTTTACGGATGTAGCGGTGCGTGCCGTCGCGGGTGCTTTCACGGGTGGCCAATACGTGCTCCGGGCCCCACTCGGCGCTTTTCGCGTCAAAGCGCGCGGTGCGCACCTGCACATCGGCGGCGCCCTCGCGGGACCCGGCAAACCACACGGCCATCAGGTCGCCGCCGGGCAGGGCGGTGACCGAGGAGGAATGCACAAAGTCATTGAGCTGCGAGGAGACAAAGCGGCTGCTGTATTGCGGGGCGGCCGCTGCAGGGGACGTGTCCTTGCCAGCTTGGGCAAACGGCGCCAGCACGTGGGGCGGGTGACTGGTCCAGGCAACTAGAAACACCAGTAGCAGACTGCAGATCGTTAAAGGCGCGCGTATCGAAAACGTGTCGAAAAAAGGCTTGTTGCGCACAGAAACACTCTCAACAGGCATAGGAGGTTTCACTGTGCAAAACCAACCTTAGCGAAAGCTTAGTTGGCAACGGCCCGTAACATCTTTCCCGAAATAGCCTCGACGGTTACACGGCATCATGCCGCCGGTTACTCCAGAGAATCAGTTATGCGCCTGCTCCTTGTCGAAGATGATCGTGCCCTTGGCCAAGGGATCCGCGTGGCCCTGGGCGCCGAAGGCTACACCCTGGACTGGTTGCAGGATGGCGTCAGCGCCTTGCACGCGTTACGCACCGAAAGCTTCGACCTGCTGCTGCTCGACCTCGGCCTGCCGCGTCTCGACGGCCTCTCACTCCTGCAAACCCTGCGCGCCGAGCAATACGACCTGCCGGTGCTGATCCTTACCGCCCGCGACGGCACCGCCGAGCGCATCGCCGGCCTGGACGCCGGCGCCGACGACTACCTGGTCAAACCCTTCGACGTCGAAGAGTTCAAGGCCCGTGTGCGCGCCCTGTTGCGCCGCAGCCAGGGCCGCGCGCAGCCATTGCTGGAACATGCGGGCGTGAGCCTGGACCCGGTGACCCAACAGGTCAGTTATCAAGGCGAGGACGTTGTGGTCACGCCGATGGAATACCAACTGCTGCACCAACTGATGGTGCGCCCCGGCAAAGTCGTCACCCGCGAGCGGTTGTCCCGCGCGCTGTACGGCTGGCAGGACCGCGTCGAAAGCAACACCCTCGAAGTCCTTATCCACAACCTGCGCAAAAAACTCTCCACCGAACTGATCCGCACCGTGCGTGGCGTGGGCTACATGGTGGAACTCAAACCATGAATTCGGTCCGCGCGCGCATCCTCATTCCGGTACTGGTGCTGATCCTGCTGGGTGATGGGCTGATCAGTTGGCTCGTGCTGCGGGACAGCCACCACGAAATCGAAGAAGTCTACGACGCCCAACTCGCCCAAAGCGCCCGTTTGCTGCAAGGCGTACTGCGCCAGCGCGATCCCGGCGATGCCGACTGGGACCGCCTCTACCAGGCTTTCGATCAAGCCATGAGCCGTGTCGGCGAAGACGGCGCCGCGCACCCCTACGAAACCCGCCTGACCTTTCAGGTATGGCGCGCCGACGGCCAACTGCTGGTGCGCTCCACCGACGCGCCGATCCTCAACGCACCGCCCACCACCCTCGGGCCTCACGACCTGATGGAAAACGGCAATGACTGGTGCGCGTTCATGCTCGCCGACATGCAACAAGGCCTGCTGATCTGGGTGGGCGAGCGCGACGACATTCGCCAGGACGTGATCCAGCGCATCATCCGCCACACCCTCTGGCCCATCCTGATTGGCGTGCCGCTGCTGGCGTTGTTGATCTGGCTGACCATCGGCTGGGGCCTCAAGCCCCTGCGCGCCATGGCCCAGGCCATTCGCGGGCGGGACAGCAATACGTTGCGACCGCTGCAACTTGAACCGTTGCCGGCGGACCTGGAACCGATGCAAACCGCGCTGAACCGCCTGCTGGTGCAGGTGGATGACCTGCTGGAGCGGGAGCGTCGGTTTATCGCGGACGCGGCGCATGAACTGCGCACGCCGTTGGCGATATTGCGCATTCACGCGCAGAACGCCCAGAGCGCGGGTACCGGGGAGGAGCGGCGAGAGGCGTTGGACTTCCTGGTAAATGGCGTGGACCGGGCGACGCGCATTGGCAGCCAGCTGCTGACCATGGCGCGGATCGAGCCGCAGTTGAACAACACCGTACGAGTGCGTGTGCCTTTGACGGAGTTGGTGCGCGAAGAACTTGCGGAACTGACGCCCCTGGCGATGGAGAAAGGCGTTGAGTTGGTGCTGGAAGGGGATGAGGAATGCTGGATTGAAACGGACCCGATAGCGTTGGCGATTGCGCTGCAGAACCTGGTGACCAATGCGCTGAATTTCTCGCCGGCGGGGAGTGAGGTGAGGGTGGTGGTGCGGGGGACGGATTCAGGAGGGGTGCAGCTGTGTGTGGAGGATGCGGGGCCGGGGATTGATGAGGGGGAGATTGGGCGGTTGTTCGAGCGGTTTTATAGCCGTGGGAATGCAAATGGGGCGGGGTTGGGGTTGGCGATTGTGCAGATGATCGTGGGGAAGATTGGGGGGCGGTTGGAGTTGTATAACCGGGAGGTGGGTGGGTTGTGTGCGCGGTTGAGTTTTAGCGCCTGTGGGGTGGAACCGGTGGGAATACCACACCGTTGAAGGTGTGGGTGCAGCAGTCGCAAAACGGCTTCATGAACGCGGGTGTCAGTTGTGGGTTAACTTTTTGCAGTAGACCAGTCTCGTCGACGTATAAGCCGCTGTAGTAACTGGATTCGTCCGTTCGTACGTACTCTTTTTTGTCGCTTTCATGCAGAGCAACCATCCAGAACACAGGTTCCGGGCGGTCCAGGCGGGCGTTGGCTTCGCTGAACACACCATCCCAATGATGGCCGACCTTGGACAGAAGAAACCGAAATAGTGGCGTGTAATCGAGACCGTGCCGGTGATGGCTATGCATTGATCCACGGCTGAGCATGGAATTCTTTTCGCTTTTACTATGGCGTTGTTGCCTGTAGGTGCGGCAACTGCCGTGACGCACGTTGTGCGTGCGGGTGTTGACTGAGCGGTAGAGAGGGGGCTTTTTCATTGGATTCCTTTATGGTTTCTTGGAGGATTGGGGCGGCCATGTGCCTTGGTAGCTGAAAGAGATTTGGTAATCGAAGTTCACGGGTTCAATTACGTGCTGGAAATGCGGTTGGATAGTCGCTATCCAGCTTGGGCGAACGTTGAACACGTCCGCATATATTGCCGTTTCTTGACTCAACCCTAGTGTTTCAAAAAAGCTCTCCGCGTCATCAATATCTGCCGAGTATTCATCTGCCTTCACGTAATTGCTTTGCTTGTCGTACCAACGCAATCTGACTTTCATAACCATGATGTGTTTTCCACTTATCTGTATATGCGGCGTTCGGGTTTTGCTCGACCTCGGCGCTCACCGGTGTAGGGATCGAATGCGTCTAGGTGGGCAAGGTCACTGTTTCGATAGACTTCTAATTCGCCTTTCTTGGAATCCCACTATATTTTCCTCCCTTTGGCATCTATCCAGCGCTCGCGTAAGCCGCTACCGCCTTTTCTAGGTGTCACGGGTCTTTGGTCTATCAGACCTGGAAAGCCTGTTATGTCTGCAGCGTTGGGGGCCGGGAAATAATCATGGTCCGGGTTTTTAAGCCCCTTTCGTGGTTCGTTAACCACCACATACAGCGGCCGAACCCCCGACTCCACCGAAAAAACCAGAATAAAATCCCGATACTCCGGCGGATAAATCGGGTTCACCAGCATCTGTTTGGCCGCCTCCGTCGGCGGATAAATCCACATCACCGGCGCTTGTGGTGCAGCCTCCAATGCCGGTATGCCAAGGGTGTCGCCAGGATCAATGGCCGGCGTCCAAATCAGCTCCACACCCTCGCCAAGATCCGCCACGAACTGACTGTCACGACTCTGAAACTGCACCACATCGATCATCTGCCAGTCGGTATTTTTACCGGTGTAAAACCCATATCCCTTCAGCGTCCCATCGGCGCGTTGCTCGATATGCAACCGCATCCGCGAACGGGCTTTTTGCAGGTGACGAAGCTGCTCCATAGAGCGCACTGTCGCCAAGCTCCGACGGCCAGGCCAGCGCCACCAGCCCTGCAAGCAAACCCCCAGCGGCGGCACCGACCGCCGCAGCCGCGGACTCCAACGCGGATGTGCGCAGCACAAGCTGGCCAAGCCCAACGGGTAGGGCACTACCGCTGATTTTCCTGAGGGAAACTCCGCCTTGGCTGTCCACTTCCCGTCCGCCTAACAGCGTGAAGTGGCCGTAATCCTTGATCAGCTCAAGCGGCACATAACCGGTGGGGTTGTTGTAGCTGATGATCCCGTCGGGCAACTGGCACGACTTGGCGAATACATGGCCTGGAATTCTCGCGGGTTCAGGCGTGGGCGCGGGAGGGGCTTCATACAAATCAATGAACGGTGAATACGGAATCTGCTTAGGCTGCGGCGTCAGGATTCGCCGCTTCAGCTGCTCTTCTTCGGTAATTGGATACGCGCGCTCTGTCATGGCTGCTCACTTCCCTGTGCAAGGAAGCGAGCCTATGAGAGCGGAGAAGAACCTGAAATTCTCGTTGTTCGATGGGAGGTGTGGGGAAAGTCACTTTAGCAATCGCTACATTGATTCAAGCACGCTTACTCTGCCTGAGAGCGCTGTATCTGCGCGCCCAACTGCGCGGCTTTATTACGTAACCCGTCCAACCGGTCGTTCAACTCCTTGTATCCAGGCTTCCAGAAAAAAACGCCGCCTTCGCTGCTTTGTCCAAGAACGAGGTCATTGAACGAGCCCATTCCGCCGTATGCAGAGCGCAAATAGGTGATTCCGGAGTAATCGGATGCTTGCAATAAGGTTTTGGCCTTACGCATCCATCGGCTCCAGTGATTGTCCCCATCGCTTTCCAGCAGGATGGCAAGTTCCTCAAGCACATCGATTAGCTCTGCGGTTTTTGGGCCCATAGTGGGAAATCCTTAAAAGCGGAGTTTTCGTAACGGTTCAAAGCACATGCCTGGAAATCACCCTCGATATCTCAACAATCGACGTCTTTCCCGTGAATTCAAACTTCACTTTCCCCACCGCCGAAAAGTAAATCTCCAACTCCGAATCCAGGTCAAAGGTCCCCGAGGTTTCCACCGAATACGCGACGATATTTTTATACGGCAGGGACGTGAAATCCTTTTTGCTGCCGGTAATTCCCTGCACGTTCACGGCGATGATGCGCTTGGTGGTGAACACCACCCCATCGCGCATGGCCTTGTAGGAATCGATGACCTGCTCATCATCCAGCAGCAATGACGAAACGCGCTCGGCGTATTCGTTGTTTTGCTTGAGCTTGAAGAAGCCTTTGTTGTTGAAGTCGATCATGTGCCTTTCCTTGGGTGAGTGGTGCAGCAGACGCCGGTACCGGTGTATGACGTTTTGCTCGCGGATCTGTATCTAACGGCGTTCCTTTTATCGACCTACCATGGCGCCAACAACCCGCCGGCCATTACAAGATTTTACGTCGTCAAGGAGCCACACCATGCCCGAACTCTCCAGCCTGCTTGCCTACGGCCTGATCTCGCTCGGCATGGTGCTGACGCCCGGCCCGAACATGATTTACCTCATTTCGCGGTCGATCTGCCAGGGGCGAGTGGCCGGGCTGATTTCCCTGGGCGGCGTTGCGATGGGTTTTGTCGTCTATATGTTCTGCGCGGCATTGGGTATCACCGCGTTGGTGATGGCGGTTCCCTATGCCTACGACGCGCTGCGGCTCGGCGGGGCGCTGTATCTGGTTTACCTGGCCTGGCAGGCGGTGAAGCCGGGTGGCCGGTCGCCCTTCCAGGTGCGGGACTTGCCCAAGGACAGCCCGCGCAAGCTGTTCATGATGGGCTTTGTCACCAACCTGCTGAATCCCAAAGTGGCAGTGATGTATCTGTCGTTGCTGCCCCAGTTTATCGACCCCAACGGGCACGCCAGTGTGCTGTCGCAATCGCTGGTACTGGGCTTTACGCAGATCATGATCAGCGTGAGCGTCAACGGGCTGATCGCTCTGATGGCGGGCTCGATCGCGGGGTTCTTCATCCGCAAACCGGTCTGGCAAACCGTACAGCGCTGGTTGATGGGCTCGGTGCTGATGGGCCTGGCTGTACGCATGGCGGTCGAAGGCAGGCGTTAAAGGATCGCCTTCAGGTAATCCTTGAGTGCGTTGAGCGGGGCATTGAGTTCTTCGAGTGTCGTCGCTTGGCGCGCATCCACCGCAAGCCGTTGCAGCTCGCGGCCCATCACGGTGTGTGCACCGCCCAGGGATTCGAGGGCCAATGCCAGGCACTCGTCGATCTTATGCTGGATGGCATTGATATCGCCCTTGCGCACCAGCAAGCCAAACACCTCCCGCTCATAGCCGTCCATGACCAGGTCGTCCCGCAGAATCGGGCTCGCGCCTTCGGTCTCATGCACCAGCTTGAGCGCAAAAAGCGCTACAGCTTCCAGCGTCTGTTCCATGGCCAAGGTTCCTCTTTTCTCGCGTTCGCCCGCTGATCATCACTTTCCTGCAGGCGAAAAAAAAGACCTTGAATTTCAAGGTCTTTTTTTAAGATGGTGCCCCGAGGGAGACTCGAACTCCCACTCCTTTCGAAAACGGATTTTGAATCCGCCGCGTCTACCAATTCCGCCATCAGGGCTCAATGGCGGCGAAGTATAGAGATGAGATTACCGTTGGTCAATCACGTTTCATGGTCAATTTTCACTATTTCCGCTAGACTTCCCGGCCCTGCTAGACGAACCCCATCATGCGCGTTGCTGACTTTACTTTTGAGCTCCCTGATTCGCTGATCGCTCGCCACCCTTTGGCCGAGCGTCGCGCCAGTCGACTGCTGACCCTGGACGGGGTCAGCGGTGCCCTCGCACACCGTCAATTCACTGATTTGCTTGAGCATTTACGCCCGGGCGACTTGATGGTTTTCAACAATACCCGGGTGATTCCGGCACGGCTGTTTGGCCAGAAAGCGTCCGGCGGCAAGCTGGAAATTCTGGTGGAGCGGGTGCTGGACAGCCATCGCGTGCTGGCCCATGTGCGCTCCAGCAAGTCGCCGAAACCGGGTTCGAAGATCCTTATCGATGGCGGTGGCGAAGCAGAAATGCTGGCCCGTCACGATGCGTTGTTCGAGCTGGGGTTTGCTGAGGAAGTGTTGCCGCTGCTCGAGCGTGTCGGCCACATGCCGCTGCCTCCTTATATAGACCGCCCCGACGAAGACTCGGACCGCGAGCGTTATCAGACGGTGTACTCCCAGCGCCTGGGTGCCGTGGCTGCACCGACGGCGGGGCTGCATTTCGACCAGCCGCTGCTGGATGCGATCGCCGCTAAAGGCGTTGAAACGGCCTATGTGACCCTGCACGTGGGGGCCGGCACGTTTCAGCCGGTGCGTGTGGATAACATCGAAGACCACCATATGCACAGCGAGTGGCTGGAAGTCAGCCAGGACGTCGTGGATGCGGTTGACGCGTGCAAGGCGCGCGGCGGGCGGGTGGTGGCGGTCGGTACGACCAGCGTGCGCTCGCTGGAAAGCGCGGCGCGCGATGGCGTGCTCAAGCCGTTCAGTGGCGACACAGACATCTTTATCTACCCGGGCCGGCCGTTTCATGTGGTCGATGCCCTGGTGACCAATTTCCATTTGCCGGAATCCACGCTGTTGATGCTGGTGTCGGCATTTGCCGGTTATCCCGAGACCATGGCCGCTTATCAAGCCGCCATCGATAACGGATACCGTTTTTTCAGCTACGGTGATGCGATGTTTATCACCCGTAATCCGGCGCCGCGCGGCCCAGAGGAACAATCATGAGTCGTATGTCGTTTGAATTGCTGGCCACGGATGGTAAAGCTCGCCGCGGCCGTTTGACTTTCCCTCGCGGTACCGTCGAGACCCCGGCTTTTATGCCGGTCGGTACCTACGGCACGGTAAAAGGCATGCTGCCGCGTGACATCGTCGCCACGGGCGCCGAAATTATCCTGGGCAACACCTTCCACCTGTGGCTGCGCCCGGGCACCGAAGTGATCAAGAAGCATGGCGACCTGCATGACTTCATGAAGTGGCAAGGCCCGATCCTCACTGACTCCGGTGGGTTCCAGGTGTTCAGCCTGGGCGCCATGCGCAAGATCAAGGAGGAGGGCGTGACCTTCGCCTCCCCGGTGGACGGCGCCAAAGTGTTCATGGGCCCGGAAGAGTCGATGCAGGTGCAACGTGACCTGGGCTCCGACATCGTGATGATTTTCGACGAGTGCACGCCGTACCCGGCCGATGAAGACGTCGCGCGGATTTCCATGGAGCTGTCGTTGCGTTGGGCCCAGCGCTCGAAAAACGCCCATGGCGATAACACCGCTGCCCTGTTCGGTATCGTGCAGGGCGGCATGCATGAAAGCTTGCGCAAGCGCTCGCTGGAAGGCCTGGACAAGATCGGCTTCGACGGCCTGGCCATCGGCGGCCTGTCGGTGGGCGAGCCCAAGCACGAGATGATCAAGGTGCTGGATTACCTGCCGGGCCTGATGCCGGCTGACAAACCTCGTTACCTTATGGGCGTTGGCAAACCGGAGGATCTCGTAGAGGGTGTGCGCCGCGGTGTGGACATGTTCGATTGCGTGATGCCAACCCGTAATGCCCGCAATGGGCATCTGTTCATCGATACAGGCGTGCTGAAGATCCGTAACGCGTTCCATCGCCATGATGAATCGCCGCTGGATCCTACCTGTGACTGCTACACCTGCCAGAACTTCTCGCGCGCTTATCTGCACCATCTGGACAAGTGTGGGGAAATGCTGGGTAGCATGTTGAATACCATCCACAATTTGCGTCACTACCAAGTCCTGATGGCTGGTTTGCGCGAGGCTATTCAACAGGGTACATTGGCCGCCTTCGTCGATGCCTTCTATGCCAAGCGCGGGCTGCCTGTGCCGCCCTTGGACTGAGTTTTCCGACCCTAAGATTCACTATTTGCAACTGGAGTGCTAAATGAGCTTTTTTATCTCTAATGCCATGGCTGATGCCGCTGCACCGGCCGCTGCCGGTCCTATGGGCGGTGGTTTTGAGTGGATTTTCCTGGTCGGCTTCCTGGTCATCTTCTACCTGATGATCTGGCGTCCACAGGCCAAGCGCGCCAAAGAGCAGAAGAACCTGCTGGGCAGCTTGCAGAAAGGCGACGAAGTCGTGACCACTGGCGGCATCGCCGGCAAGATCACTAAAGTGTCCGACGCTTTCGTGGTTCTGGAAGTCTCCGACACCGTAGAAATGAAGTTCCAGAAGGGCGCCATCGCTGCCACGCTGCCAAAAGGCACGCTCAAAGCGATCTAAGTAACAACCTTTACCAATCGACGGGGCGCGCAAGGCGCCCCGCGTTATAAGCGGGCGGCGTGATGCTGAACAAATACCCTCTGTGGAAATACGTACTGATCCTGGCGGTGCTGGCGATCGGTTTTATTTATTCCGCTCCCAATCTCTATCCTGATGACCCGGCTATCCAGATCACTGGCGCCAGCACTGCGCTGCAGGTCAATCAGGCTGATCTGGACCGTGCGAGCAAAGCGCTCACCGACGCGGGTATCCAGGTTAAAGCGGCAAGTTTGGCTGCTGATGCGAAGGGCGGCTTGTTGCGCCTGACCAAGCAAGAAGACCAATTGCCGGCAAAAGACGTTGTGCGCAAGGTCATGGGTGATGACTACGTCGTCGCACTGAACCTGGCACAGACCACGCCAAAATGGCTGCGCGCGATCGGCGCACACCCGATGAAGCTGGGTCTGGACTTGTCCGGTGGTGTGCACTTCCTGCTGGAAGTGGACATGGACAAGGCCCTCGACGCTCGCCTGAAAGTCTACGAAGGCGATGTGAAGAGCCTGCTGCGTAAAGAGCGCCTGCGTTATCGCAGCCTGCCGCAGCTCAACGGTGCCATTCAGCTGGGCTTTGCTGACGAAGCAACCCGCGAACAGGCCCGTGCGCTGATCCGCAAGAACTTCAACGATTTCGACATTGTTCCGGCCGACCTCAATGGTCAGGCGGTACTGCGTCTGGCGATGACCCCGGCCAAGCTGGCGGAAATCCGTGAATACTCGATCAAGCAGAACTTGACCACGGTACGTAACCGCGTCAACGAGCTGGGTGTGGCCGAGCCGATCGTTCAGCGCCAGGGTGCCAACCGCATCGTGGTTGAACTGCCGGGCGTGCAGGACACCGCTGAAGCCAAGCGTATCCTGGGTAAAACAGCCAACCTGGAATTCCGCCTGGCGGCTGAGCCGGGTGCTACCCGTGCTACTGCAGAAGAGTTCGAGTTCCGTGAAGGCAATCGTCCACCTGCACTGATCGAGCGTGGCTTGATCATTACGGGTGACCAGGTGACCGACGCCAAGGCTGGTTTCGGCGAGCACGGTACGCCTGAAGTGAACATCCGCCTGGATGGCCACGGCGGCGAACTGATGAGCCGCGCAACCCGCAGCAACGTCGGTCGCAGCATGGCGGTGATCTTCATCGAGCAGCGTCCTGTCACCACCTACACCAAGCAAGTGGTCGACGGCGTCGAGAAAGACGTACCGGTACAGACCTTTAAAGAAGAGAAGAAGATCATCAGCCTGGCGACCATCCAGTCGCCGCTGGGTGCTCAATTCCGCATCACCGGCCTGAACGGCCAGGGTGAGTCATCCGAACTGGCGCTGCTGCTGCGTGCCGGTGGCCTGGCCGCCCCGATGTACTTCGCTGAAGAACGTACCATCGGCCCGAGCCTGGGTGCTGACAACATCACCAAGGGTATCGACGCTGCACTGTGGGGCATGCTGTTCGTCTCCCTGTTCATCATCGCCATCTATCGCTTCTTCGGCGTCATCGCCACCGTCGCGCTGGCGGGCAACATGGTGATGCTGCTGGCCCTGATGTCGCTGCTGGGTGCAACGCTGACCCTGCCAGGTATCGCCGGTATCGTACTCACCATGGGTATGGCGGTTGACGCCAACGTACTGATCTTCTCGCGGATTCGTGAAGAGATTGCTGCGGGCATGACCGTGCAACGGGCAATCAACGAAGGCTTCGGCCGGGCATTTACTGCAATTCTCGACTCCAACCTGACCACCCTGTTGGTCGGCGGGATTCTCTTTGCCATGGGCACCGGCCCGGTCAAAGGTTTTGCGGTGACCATGTCCCTCGGTATCTTTACCTCGATGTTCACGGCCATCATGGTGACCCGCGCAATGGTCAACCTGATCTTTGGCGGACGTGACTTCAAGAAGTTGTGGATTTAAGGGGCTGCCATGTTACGTACAATCAACTTCATGGGCGTTCGCAACGTTGCGTTCGGCTTCACCATGCTCCTTACCGTTCTGGCGTTGTTCAGCTGGTTCCATAAGGGCCTGAACTACGGTCTGGACTTCACCGGCGGTACGCTCATCGAGCTGACCTACGAGAAGCCGGCCGACGTTAGCCTGGTGCGCAACGAGCTGGTCAAGGCCGGCTATCACGAAGCTATCGTGCAGAGCTTTGGTGCAACCACCGACCTGCTGGTGCGGATGCCCGGCGAAGACCCGCAACTGGGTCACCAGGTAGCCGAGGCCTTGCAGAAGGTCGGCGGCGACAACCCGGCGTCGGTCAAGCGCGTCGAGTTCGTGGGCCCGCAGGTAGGTGAAGAGCTGCGCGACCAAGGCGGCCTCGGCATGCTGATGGCGCTGGTCGGCATCATGATCTACCTGGCTTTCCGCTTTCAGTGGAAGTTCGGTGTCGGCGCCATTGTGTCGCTGATCCACGACGTGATCGTGACCGTGGGTATCCTGGCCTACTTCCAGATCACCTTCGACCTGACGGTATTGGCGGCGGTGCTGGCAATCATTGGCTACTCCCTCAATGACACCATCGTGGTATTCGACCGGGTTCGTGAGAACTTCCGGGTGCTGCGCAAGGCGACGTTGATCGAGAACATCAACATCTCCACCACCCAGACCCTGCTGCGCACCATGGCGACTTCGATCTCCACCTTACTGGCGATTGCCGCACTGATGGTGTTCGGTGGCGACAACCTGTGGGGCTTCTCGCTGTCGCTGTTCATCGGCGTGCTGGCGGGTACCTACTCGTCGATCTACATCGCCAACGTGGTACTGATCTGGCTGAACCTCAACAGCGAAGACCTGATCCCTCCTGCCAGCACCGGCAAGGAGGTCGACGACCGCCCTTGATGGGTGATTGTTGATCTGCTGTTACAAATAAGGCGCGAGTATTGAACTCGCGCCTTTTTTTTTGCTCCAAGGCTGGGTATAGCGCGGATCGTTCGGTCCGTTTGTGATGGTCAGGAGGTTCACGTGAACAAGTCGTTACTGGTTGGTGCGGTATTGGGTGCTGTCGGTGTGACTGCCGGGGGTGCTGTTGCCACCTACAGCCTGGTAAAAAGCGGCCCTGAGTATGCGCAAGTGCTGGCGGTGCAGCCGGTGAAAACCCAGATTAAAACCCCGCGTGAAGTCTGCAAGGATGTTGCCGTAACCCGGCAGAAACCTGTGCAGGATCAGCATCAGATCGTCGGTACGGTGGTCGGTGCGCTGGCGGGCGGCCTGTTGGGTAATCAGGTCGGCGGCGGTAATGGCAAGAAGCTGGCCACCGTGGCCGGTGCGGTCGGTGGCGGTTACGCTGGTAACAAGGTTCAGGAAGGCATGCAGAACCGCGATACCTACACCACCACGCAAACTCGTTGTAATACCGTTAATGACATCAGCGACAAGGTTGTCGGGTACGACGTACGTTACACCCTGGACGGCAAGGAAGGCTCCGTGCGCATGGATCGTGATCCAGGCAACCAGATCCCCGTCGACAAGGAAGGGCGCCTGGTTATCGGTCAGAACCAGCCGCAGCAGTAATCCCAGGTATAAAAAAAGCACCCCGAGGGGTGCTTTTTTGTGCTCGCTCGCTTAGCGCTTCAGCGAAGCCGGCAGGTGCGGCTGGATCGCCGTCAGGACTGCCTTGAAGCATTTGGTGTTGCCGGCAACCACGTGACCCTTCTCCAGGAAGTCGTGACCACCGGTGAAGTCGCTCACCAGGCCGCCCGCTTCTTGAATCAGCAGTGCGCCTGCAGCCATGTCCCACTCGGACAGGCCCGACTCCCAGAACGCATCAAAACGACCGGCAGCGACATACGCCAGGTCCAGGCTGGCTGCGCCGGCGCGACGGATGCCGGCGGTCTGGCCAACCAGGGCGCGGAACATGCCCAGGTAGTTTTCCAGGTTGTCCATCTGGTCGTCACGGAACGGGAAGCCGGTACCCAGCAGGGCGCCGTCGAGGCTGGTGCGACCGCTGACGCGCAGGCGGCGACCGTTCAACTGGGCGCCACGGCCACGGCTGGCGGTGAATTCTTCCTGGCGAACCGGGTCCAGCACAACGGCGTGTTCCAGGCGGCCACGGTATTTGCAGGCAATGCTCACGGCAAAGTGCGGGATACCGCGCAGGAAGTTGGTGGTGCCATCCAGTGGGTCGATGATCCACAGGTAGTCTTCGCCTTCGCCGCTACCTTTGTGCAGGCCGGTTTCTTCACCGAGGATGCCGTGGGTAGGGTAGGCCTTGCGCAGCGCGTCGATGATTTTCTGCTCGGCGGCGCGATCCACCTCGGATACGTAATCCTTGGCGTCTTTTTCGTCGACCTTGATGGTATCCAGGCGCTCGATGGAGCGGAAGATCAATTCACTGGCGCTGCGGGCGGCGCGCAGCGCGATATTCAGCATGGGCTGCATGGATGTGTCACCTAAGGTTGTTAAAGAAAGCCGAGCATTCTAGCAGAAACTTTCTTCAGGTGAAGGACGACGTTACCTTTCATGGCATAACCTTAGGCTGTTCTGTAAGATTTGCTCCCCTTTCCCGTGTCCGAGAGCGCCTCCCTTGCTGCAAAACATCCGTGTCGTCCTCGTCAATACCAGTCATCCCGGCAATATCGGCGGCGTGGCGCGAGCCATGAAGAACATGGGGCTGACGCGCCTGGTGCTGGTGGAGCCGCGGGTGTTCCCGCACCACGAGGCCGATGCGCGCGCGTCCGGCGCCAATGACATCCTCGAAAAAGCCCAGGTCGTTGCCACTCTGGAAGACGCCCTAGTCGGCTGCAACCTCGTGCTCGGCACCAGCGCTCGCGACCGTCGCATCCCCTGGCCGCTGCTGGATCCTCGCGAATGCGGGACCAAAGTCGTGGAAGAGGCCGCCGGCGGCGCTGAAATCGCCTTGGTATTCGGCCGTGAAGACTCCGGCCTGACCAATGAAGAGCTGCAGCGATGTCATTATCACGTGCACATTCCATCAGACCCTGAGTTCAGTTCGCTGAACCTCGGGGCAGCGGTGCAGGTGTTGAGCTATGAAGTGCGCATGGCCTGGCTGGCTGCTGAAGGCCAGCCAAGCAAGGTTGAAAAGGATGAGGTTGCATCGACCAAGAGTGGCGAACTGGCCACCATGGACGAGCTGGAGCGATTCTATGAGCACCTGGAGCAAACCCTGGTGGCCATCGAGTTCCTCGATCCGGAAAAACCGCGGCACTTGATGGCGCGCCTGCGTCGGTTGTACGGACGCAGCTCGGTCAGCCGGGCAGAAATGAATATATTGCGTGGCATCCTCACGGAAACCCAGAAAGCGGCCCGTGGCGAGCTTCTTAAGCGGAAGGATTAAAAATGTTCGAGCGTTTGCGAGAAGATATCCAGAGTGTTTTCCACCGTGACCCGGCGGCGCGCAACGCCTTTGAAGTGCTGACCTGCTACCCGGGCATGCATGCGATCTGGATCCATCGCCTGTCGGGCGCCTTGTGGAATATGGGCTGGAAATGGCTGGCGCGGCTGGTGTCGAACTTCGGCCGTTGGTTGACCGGGATTGAGATTCATCCGGGCGCCAAGGTCGGTCGTCGTTTCTTTATCGACCACGGCATGGGCATCGTTATCGGCGAGACTGCCGAGATTGGTGATGACGTGACCCTGTACCAGGGCGTGACCCTGGGTGGCACAACCTGGAACAAAGGCAAGCGCCACCCTACGCTGGAAGATGGCGTTGTAGTAGGGGCGGGCGCGAAGGTGCTCGGTCCGTTTACCGTGGGTGCGGGCGCCAAGGTCGGCTCCAATGCTGTGGTGACCAAGGCTGTACCGCCTGGCGCAACGGTTGTCGGTATTCCGGGGCGGATCATCGTCAAGCCGGAAGTGGGTGATGAGCAGGAAGCCAAGCGCAAGGCCATGGCCGAGAAGATCGGCTTCGATGCCTATGGCGTCAGCGAAGACATGCCTGACCCGGTAGCGCGTGCCATCGGTCAGTTGCTGGATCACCTGCAAGCGGTGGACGGCAAGCTGGACGGTATGTGCGGTGCCCTGAAAGACCTCGGCAGCAGCTACTGCGCCAAGGATCTGCCTGAGCTGCGCAAGGAAGACTTCGCCGAGATCAAGGACGAAAGCGCTACCAAAGCTGGCTGACTCTTGAGTCGGTCGCGATCCCTGTGGGAGCTGGCTTGCCTGCGATGGCGGCGAGTCAGTGCCGGAAAGGCTGGCTGGCAAACCGTTATCGCAGGCAAGCCAGCTCCCACATTTGATCTCCATTGGTCTTGAGGTTGGGGGCTTGGCCCTGTTCCCGCTGGTCCATCCCGTCCCGCCCTGCTATGATTCGCGCGCCCTTTTTACGGGTATTCCTGACTAAAGTACTAGGTCTTATAGTTGACTTAAATACTCGGGAATCGCATACTTGCTCCCATTCTGAAACACCTTGGTACTTGTCCATGAGACTGACTACAAAAGGCCGATACGCGGTGACCGCCATGCTTGACCTGGCCTTGCACGCGCAAAATGGGCCGGTGTCCCTGGCCGATATCTCCGAGCGCCAAGGCATTTCCCTGTCCTACCTCGAGCAGTTGTTCGCCAAGTTGCGCCGCAGCAATCTGGTTTCCAGCGTTCGTGGTCCAGGCGGTGGCTATCAATTGTCCCGCGACATGCAGGGCATACAGGTCGCCCAGGTGATCGATGCGGTGAACGAATCCGTCGATGCCACCAAATGCCAGGGCCTGGGTGATTGCCACGCAGGCGACACCTGCCTTACGCACCACTTGTGGTGTGACCTGAGCCTGCAGATCCATGAGTTTTTGAGTGGTATCAGCTTGGCTGATCTTGTGACTCGCCGTGAGGTGCAAGAAGTAGCCCAGCGTCAGGACCAGCGCCGTTGCAACACCAAGGCGCCGCGTCTGGACAAGATTGAAGCGTCCGCCGTCGAGTGACAGCCGAAGAGCTAACGGCACGCCAGCCAGCCTGATTTAGGAGAAAGTCCATGAAATTGCCGATTTACCTTGATTACTCAGCGACCACCCCGGTTGATCCGCGTGTCGCGCAAAAGATGAGCGAATGCCTGCTGGTTGACGGAAACTTCGGTAACCCGGCGTCCCGTTCCCACGTTTTCGGCTGGAAAGCCGAAGAAGCAGTGGAAAACGCTCGTCGCCAGGTCGCTGACCTGGTGAATGCCGACCCACGTGAAATCGTCTGGACCTCCGGTGCCACCGAGTCCGACAACCTGGCAATCAAGGGTGCGGCGCATTTCTACGCGACCAAAGGCAAACACCTGATCACCACCAAGATTGAGCACAAGGCTGTCCTCGACACCATGCGCCAACTGGAGCGTGAAGGTTTTGAGGTTACCTACCTTGAGCCAACCACCGACGGTATCGTGACCCCTGCGATGATCGAAGCCGCGATGCGTGAAGACACCATCCTGGTTTCCGTGATCCACGTGAACAACGAAATCGGCACCATCAACGACATCGCCGCCATCGGCGAGCTGACCCGCTCCAAGGGCGTGTTGCTGCACGTCGACGCTGCGCAGTCCACCGGCAAGGTCGATATTGACCTGTCGAAACTGAAAGTCGACCTGATGTCGTTCTCTGCCCACAAGACCTACGGCCCTAAAGGCATTGGCGCGCTCTACGTGAGCCGCAAGCCTCGCGTACGTATCGAAGCCACCATGCACGGCGGCGGTCACGAGCGCGGCATGCGTTCGGGCACCCTGGCGACCCACCAGATCGTCGGCATCGGCGAAGCGTTCCGTGTGGCCAAGGAAGACATGGCTGCCGAAAACGTGCGCATCAAGGCCCTGAGCGATCGCTTCTACAAGCAGGTCGAGCACCTTGAAGAGCTGTACATCAACGGCAGCATGACCGCCCGTGTACCGCACAACCTGAATTTGAGCTTCAACTACGTCGAAGGCGAGTCGCTGATCATGGCGCTCAAGGACCTGGCGGTTTCGTCCGGCTCGGCCTGCACCTCGGCTTCCCTTGAGCCGTCTTACGTCCTGCGCGCCCTGGGCCGCAACGACGAACTGGCTCACAGCTCGATCCGCTTTACATTCGGCCGTTTCACCACCGAAGAAGAAGTCGACTACGCCGCGCAGAAAGTCTGCGAGGCCGTCACCAAGCTGCGTACCTTGTCCCCGCTGTGGGACATGTACAAGGACGGTGTCGACATTTCCAAGATCGAGTGGGCGGCACACTAAATATAGAAGCCGCCACCCAAAAGGCTCTGTAAAGACGTGGCGGAAAACGCAGGCGTGTTTACAGGGCTCCAGAGCGGCCCTGATGAGTGAGGATTCAGTACCATGGCTTACAGCGAAAAGGTCATCGACCACTACGAAAACCCGCGCAACGTCGGCAAGATGAACGCGGAAGACCCTGATGTCGGCACCGGCATGGTCGGCGCTCCGGCGTGCGGCGACGTTATGCGCCTGCAGATCAAAGTCAACGAAGCTGGCGTTATCGAAGACGCCAAGTTCAAGACCTACGGTTGCGGTTCGGCCATCGCCTCCAGCTCCCTGGCGACCGAATGGATGAAAGGCAAGACCCTGGATGAGGCTGTGACTATCAGCAACACCCAGCTGGCCGAAGAGCTGGCCTTGCCGCCAGTGAAAATCCACTGCTCGGTACTCGCAGAAGACGCCATCAAGGCGGCCGTTCGCGACTACAAGCAGAAGAAAGGCTTGATCTAAGCAATTTGGCGACGAGTAAGGAGTCACGATGGCTATCAGCATGACAGAAGCGGCTGCGCAGCACATTCGCCGCTCCCTGAATGGGCGCGGTAAAGGTGAGGGGATTCGTCTGGGTGTTCGCACCACGGGCTGTTCCGGCCTTGCCTACGTGCTGGAGTTTGTCGACGAGGTGGTCGAGGAAGATCAGGTGTTCGAGAGTCACGGCGAAAAAGTGATCATCGACCCGAAAAGCCTGACCTACCTGGACGGCACCGAACTCGATTTCGTCAAGGAAGGGTTGAACGAAGGCTTCAAGTTCAACAACCCCAACGTACGCGGTGAATGTGGCTGCGGCGAAAGCTTCAACATCTGAGGCTGATCGTGGGTACTCCTTGTCATTTCGCTTTGTTCGAGCTGCAGCCGAGTTTTCGACTGGACCTTGAACAGCTTGCCACGCGCTACCGTGAATTGGCGCGTGGGGTGCATCCGGACCGCTTCGCTGACGCTTCCGAGCGTGAGCAACGCCTGGCGCTGGAGCAATCAGCCAGCCTCAACGAAGCCTATCAGACGCTCAAGAACCCTCCCAAACGCGCGCGCTACCTGCTCGCGATGGGCGGTCGCGAGCTGCCGCTTGAAGTCACGGTCCAGGACCCTGATTTCCTGATGCAGCAGATGCAATGGCGCGAGGAGCTTGAAGAACTGCAGGACGAGGCTGATCTGGCCGGAGTCGCAGTGTTCAAGCGCCGTCTGAAAGTGGCCCAGGATGAACTCAACGAAAGCTTCGCAGCCTGTTGGGATGATGCAGCGCAACGTGAACAGGCCGAACGCCTGATGCGGCGCATGCAGTTCCTCGACAAGCTCACCTACGAAGTGCGCCAGTTAGAAGAGCGCCTCGACGATTAACCCAGTGCCGCCCAGGTTGCACGCCTGATATACAGATAAGTCCTGATTACCATGGCCCTACTGCAGATCGCCGAACCCGGTCAAAGTCCTCAACCGCACCAGCGTCGTCTGGCGGTCGGGATTGACTTGGGCACTACCAATTCGCTGGTCGCTGCATTGCGCAGCGGTCTTTCCGAGCCGCTGCCCGACGCGGATGGCCAGGTCATCCTGCCGTCTGCCGTGCGTTATCACGCTGACCGCACCGAAGTGGGCGAGTCGGCCAAGCTGGCGGCGTCTACCGATCCTTTGAATACCGTGCTGTCGGTCAAGCGCTTGATGGGTCGTGGTTTGTCCGACGTCAAGCAGCTGGGCGACCAGCTTCCCTACCGCTTTGTCGGCGGCGAATCACATATGCCGTTCATCGACACGATCCAGGGCCCGAAAAGCCCGGTGGAAGTGTCGGCCGATATCCTCAAGGTCTTGCGCCAGCGCGCCGAGACCACCTTGGGTGGCGAACTGGTAGGTGCGGTGATTACTGTTCCTGCATATTTCGATGACGCTCAGCGCCAGGCCACCAAGGATGCGGCGAAACTTGCCGGCCTGAACGTGCTGCGCCTGCTCAACGAGCCGACCGCAGCCGCTGTGGCTTACGGCCTGGATCAGCACGCCGAAGGCCTGGTGGCTATTTACGACCTGGGCGGCGGTACCTTTGATATTTCGATCCTGCGCCTGACCGGCGGTGTCTTCGAAGTGCTGGCTACCGGTGGCGATACCGCCCTGGGTGGCGATGACTTCGATCACGCCATTGCTGGCTGGATCATCACCAGTGCCGGCTTGTCTGCCGACCTGGACCCGGGTGCGCAACGTAATTTGCTGCAAACTGCCTGTGCCGCCAAAGAAGCGCTGACTGACGCTGCGTCGGTTGAAGTTTCCTACGGTAGCTGGTCGGCTCAACTGACCCGCGAAGCGTTCGATTCGTTGATCGAACCGATGGTCGCCCGCAGCCTGAAAGCCTGCCGCCGCGCCGTGCGTGATTCCGGTGTCGAGCTGGAAGACGTGGTCGCCGTGGTCATGGTGGGTGGTTCGACCCGCGTGCCGCGTGTTCGTGAGGCGGTCGCTGAAGCCTTCGGCCGTCAGCCGCTGACTGAAATCGACCCGGATCAAGTGGTGGCTATCGGTGCCGCGATCCAGGCCGATACCCTCGCCGGTAACAAGCGTGATGGTGGCGAACTGCTTCTGCTTGACGTGATCCCGTTGTCCCTGGGGCTGGAAACCATGGGCGGCCTGATGGAGAAGGTGATTCCACGCAACACCACCATCCCCGTTGCCCGCGCCCAGGACTTCACCACGTACAAAGATGGTCAGACGGCCATGATGATTCATGTGCTGCAGGGCGAGCGTGAGCTGATCAGCGACTGCCGTTCCCTGGCGCGCTTCGAATTGCGCGGCATTCCGGCGATGGTGGCTGGTGCGGCGAAGATTCGCGTGACCTTCCAGGTCGACGCCGACGGCTTGCTCAGCGTTGCCGCTCGCGAACTGGCCTCCGGCGTTGAAGCCAGCATCCAGGTCAAGCCGTCCTACGGCCTGACCGACGGTGAAATCGCCAAGATGCTCAAGGATTCGTTCCAGTACGCCGGTGACGACAAGGTCGCCCGCGTGCTGCGTGAGCAGCAAGTCGACGCCCAGCGCCTGCTCGAAGCGGTGCAGGGCGCCCTGGAAGCTGACGGCGAACGTCTGCTGGATGCCGAAGAGCGCATGGTCATCGACCTGCAAATGCAGGAACTGGCTGAATTGATGAAAGGCACCGATGGTTACGCCATCGAGCAACAGACCAAGCGCCTGTCGCAAGTGACCGATGCCTTTGCCGCCCGTCGTATGGACCAGACGGTAAAAGCCGCCCTGGCGGGCCGCAACTTGAATGAACTTGAGGATTAACTGATGCCGCAGATCATTTTTCTGCCACACGCCGAGCATTGCCCGGACGGTATGGTTGTGGAGGCTGAGACCGGCAAGTCCATTCTCGAAGTCGCTCACGATAACCACATCGAGATCGAAAGCGCCTGCGGCGGCGTTAACGCCTGTACCACGTGCCATTGCATCATCCGCGAAGGTTTCAATAGCCTGGAAGAGGCTGATGAGCTGGAAGAGGACTATCTTGATAGGGCGTGGGGCCTTGAGCCGACGTCGCGATTGAGCTGTCAGGCAAAAGTGGGAACAGAAGACCTCACCGTCGAGATTCCGAAATATTCGCTCAACCATGCCGCCGAAGCGCCGCATTGATTCAAGGAAATGTCATGAGCCTGAAATGGGTTGATGTACAAGAAATCGCTATACAACTTGCTGAAGCTCACCCGGATGTCGATCCTCTGTCGGTGAACTTCGTCAAGTTGCGCAACCTGGTGATGCAGCTGCCGGAATTTGACGACATCCCGGATCGGGGTGGCGAAAAGGTTCTTGAGGCGATACAAGGCCTGTGGATCGAAGAAGCAGACTGAATCGCCTTTTTACGCAGTTAGGCAATACCCAAGAACCCGCGTATAATTCGCGGGTTTAATTTTTCGCAAATTACCGTTTCTGGAGTTACACCATGGCTGTTCAACGTACTTTCTCCATCATCAAGCCTGACGCTGTTGCAAAAAACGTCATCGGCGAGATCACCACTCGTTTCGAAAAAGCCGGCCTGAAGGTTGTAGCTTCGAAACTCAAGCAACTGTCCAAGGCTGAAGCTGAAGGCTTCTACGCTGAGCACAGCGCTCGTGGTTTCTTCGGCGACCTGGTTGCCTTCATGATCTCCGGCCCTGTTGTTGTTCAGGTTCTGGAAGGCGAAAACGCTATCGCTCTGAACCGTGAGCTGATGGGCGCTACCAACCCTAAAGAAGCTGCTGCCGGCACCATCCGTGCTGACTTCGCTGAATCGATCGACGCCAACGCCGTTCACGGTTCGGACTCCGAAGCCGCTGCTGCCCGCGAAATCTCGTACTTTTTCGCTGCTACTGAAGTAACCGCTCGCTAAGCATTGGCTTAAAAGAGCGAAGGTGAATCCATGACTACATTGACTGCAAAAACCAACCTGCTGGGTCTGACTCAACAGGAAATGGAAAAATTCTTCGACTCAATCGGGGAGAAGCGTTTTCGTGCCGCTCAGGTAATGAAGTGGATTCACCATCTTGGCGTCGATGATTTCGACGTCATGACGAACGTCAGCAAGGCCCTGCGCGACAAGCTCAAGGCCATTGCCGAAGTTCGCGGCCCCGAAGTGGTCAGCGAGGACATTTCCACCGACGGCACCCGTAAGTGGGTGGTGCGCGTGGCGTCCGGCAGCTGCGTCGAGACCGTGTACATTCCCCAGGGCAAACGCGGCACTCTGTGCGTTTCGTCCCAGGCAGGCTGTGCCCTGGACTGCAGTTTCTGCTCCACCGGCAAGCAAGGTTTCAACAGCAACCTCACCGCCGCCGAAGTCATCGGCCAGGTGTGGATTGCCAATAAATCGTTCGGCAGCATCCCGGCGACCGCCGACCGTGCCATCACCAACGTGGTGATGATGGGCATGGGCGAGCCGCTGCTGAACTTCGACAACGTTGTCGCGGCCATGCACCTGATGATGGACGACCTGGGCTACGGTATCTCCAAGCGCCGCGTGACCCTGTCGACCTCCGGCGTGGTACCGATGATCGATGAGCTGGCCAAGCACATCGACGTCTCCCTGGCGTTGTCGCTGCACGCACCGAATGACGCATTGCGTAACCAATTGGTGCCGATCAACAAGAAGTATCCGCTTAAGATGCTGCTCGAATCTTGCCAGCGTTACATGGCGACCTTGGGCGAAAAGCGTGTGTTGACCATTGAGTACACCATGCTCAAGGACATCAACGACAAGGTCGAGCACGCGGTCGAGATGATCGAGTTGCTCAAGAACGTACCGTGCAAGATCAACCTGATTCCGTTTAACCCGTTTCCCCATTCTGGCTATGAGCGGCCGAGCAACAACGCCATCCGCCGTTTCCAGGATCAACTGCACCATGCAGGCTTCAATGTCACCGTGCGCACCACCCGCGGCGAAGACATCGATGCGGCATGTGGCCAATTGGTAGGACAGGTGCTGGATCGCACCCGTCGCAGCGAACGTTATATCGCCGTGCGTGAATTGAGTGCCGCCGACGATATGCCGCAAAGCGCCGCGACTCGAACCTGAGAGAGGATCTCTATGCCCTTGCGCCTTGCGCTGCTTTTGCTTGTTGCCAGCCTCGCGGCTGGCTGTGTTTCATCGGGCCATGACAGCCCGTTGCAAACCGGCAAGGGCCGTGACGAAGCGCGAGCTGCCTATGTGCAGCTGGGCTTGGGGTACTTGCAGCAAGGGATGACCGAACAGGCCAAGGTGCCGCTGAAAAAAGCCCTCGAGCTGGATGGCAGCGACGCCGACGCCAATGCTGCGTTGGCCTTGGTGTTCCAGGCCCAGGCCGAGCCCGAATTGGCCGATCAATATTTCCAAAAGGCCCTGGCCACACGCCCTGGCGATCCAAGACTGCTGAATAACTACGGCAGTTTTTTGTTTGCGCAGAAACGTTATGCCCAGGCATCCGAATATTTCCAGCAGGCTGCGGCCGATACCCTCTATCCTGAGCGTTCGCGGGTTTTCGAGAACCTGGGGGTGACCTCAATGCTTCTCGGCCAGCGCGACACCGCACGCCAGCAACTGGAAAAAGCCCTGCACCTGAACCAGCGCCAGCCACGGGCCTTGCTCGAAATGGCTGAGTTGTCCTTCGAAGACAGGCATTATGTGCCGGCACGTGACTATTACGAGCGTTTTAGCCTGCTGAGCGGGCAAAATGCACGTAGTCTATTGCTCGGTGTGCGCCTGGCGACGGTTCATGAAGAACGCGACAAGGCCGCACGTTTTGGCCAGCAACTCGAACGACTCTATCCCGGTACGCCGGAATATCAGCAATACCTGTCGGAGCAATGATGAAAGCGGCGCACCCGGAAGTTGTAGCAGCTAATCGTGGAAACCCAGGCGAGACCTTGCGTCAGGCCCGCGAAAGCAATGGTTGGTCGCTGGCAGAAGTGGCCCTCAAGCTCAATTTGACCACGACTTCATTGGGCAACCTTGAAGCTGGCGCATTCGACAAGCTGCCAGGGCATACCTTTGCCCGCGGCTATATCCGCGCCTACGCGAAGTTGCTGGGTATCGACCAGGCTGCATTGGTCCAGGAATTCGACCAAATCACCGGTACCGATTCCCAGGGCAGCAATGTCCATGGTCTTGGCCGCATTGAAGAGCCTGTGCGGGTTTCCCACACCATTTTGCGCATTGTCAGCCTGTTGCTGCTCATCGCCGTGATCGGCGGTGGTTTTGTATGGTGGCAGGATCAGACCGCCCAGCGTGGCAAGGACTTGTCCAGCAACGCCATGGAGCACGTCGAAGTCGAAAGCGCCGACGGCACCACCCAGATTCATCCGTTGGATGAGCCGGAAGACCAGGCCGTGGCCCAGGGTCAGGCGGCGCCTGAGGCAGAGCCAAGCGCCGAGCAGCCTGCGCCCGAAGCAGGTACTGCCGCCGCAGTGGCACCCGTCGCACCCGCTCCAGCGGTTGCAGTGACGCCTGCTGCTCCAGCTCATACGCCAGCAACGCCAGCAACGCCAGCAGTACCGGCGCAGGCTCCGGCAACAACGGCTCCCGTCGCCCCGGCGATTTCCGCGCCAACCACCCCGGCACTGATCGCCGGTGATGGCCGAGTACAAATTACCTACGTCGCTGACTGCTGGACGCAAGTCTCCGATGGCAACGGCAAGGTGCTGTTCAGTGGTCTGAAGCGTAAGGGAGATACACTTGACCAGGGCGGCAAGCCTCCTTTGACGCTGCGTCTGGGCTTTGCCCGTGGCGCGCAAGTGGCCTACAACGGCCAGCCTGTGGACGTGGCGCCGTTCACCAGTGGCGAGACTGCTCGCCTCAAGTTGGGACAATAAAGTCATGCACGGCGAATCTCCAATCAAACGTCGCGTATCGCGCAAGATCTGGGTCGGCTCGGTGCCGGTGGGCGGCGATGCCCCCATCGCAGTACAGAGCATGACCAACAGCGACACCAATGATGTGGCGGCCACTGTCGCCCAGATCAACCGCCTGGAAGCGGCGGGCGTCGACATCGTGCGGGTTTCCGTACCGGACATGGACGCTGCCGAAGCCTTTGGCCGCATCAAGCAACTGGTCAAGGTGCCGCTGGTCGCCGATATCCACTTCGACTACAAGATCGCGTTGCGCGTGGCCGAGTTGGGCGTCGATTGCCTGCGGATCAACCCGGGCAACATCGGCCGTGAAGACCGGGTTCGCGCCGTGGTGGATGCCGCCCGTGATCGCGGGATTCCAATCCGCATCGGCGTCAACGCCGGCTCCCTGGAAAAAGACCTGCAAAAGAAGTACGGCGAGCCGACGCCGGCCGCACTGGTCGAGTCCGCGCTGCGCCACGTAGAACACCTTGAACGCCTGAATTTCCAGGACTTCAAGGTCAGCGTAAAGGCTTCCGACGTGTTCATGGCGGTAGAAGCGTACCGCCTGCTGGCCAAGGAAATCGTCCAGCCGCTGCACCTGGGTATCACTGAAGCCGGCGGTTTACGCTCAGGCACAGTGAAATCTGCGGTGGGTCTCGGTATGCTGCTGGCCGACGGGATTGGCGATACTATTCGCATCTCCCTCGCGGCAGACCCGGTAGAGGAAGTGAAAGTCGGTTACGACATTCTCAAATCCCTGCATTTGCGTTCCCGTGGCATCAACTTCATTGCCTGCCCGAGCTGCTCGCGGCAGAACTTCGACGTGGTGAAAACCATGAACGAACTGGAAGTACGCCTCGAAGACCTGCTGGTGCCGCTGGATGTCGCGGTGATCGGCTGTGTGGTCAACGGGCCGGGTGAGGCCAAAGAGGCCCATGTGGGCCTGACCGGTGGTACGCCAAACCTGATTTACATCGACGGCAAGCCGTCGCAGAAATTGACGAATGACAATCTGGTGGATGAGCTGGAACGGCTGATCCGCCAGAAAGCGGCCGAAAAGGTCGAAGCTGACGCAGCGGTTATCGCGCGCGGCTGATCGAACGAATTTAAGGATTTGATGTGAGCAAGTCTCTGCAAGCCATTCGTGGCATGAACGACATCCTGCCTGAGCAGACGCCCCTGTGGCGCTACTTCGAGGGCACTGTCGCGCGCCTGCTGGATAACTACGGTTACAAGCAGATCCGCATGCCGATCGTCGAGTTCACCGAGCTGTTCAAGCGCTCCATCGGTGAAGTGACCGACATCGTCGAAAAAGAGATGTACACCTTCGAAGACCGCAACGGTGACTCCCTGACCCTGCGTCCGGAAGGTACTGCCGCGTGTGTGCGTGCGGTGCTCGAACATGGCCTCACCGGCGGTGGCCAGCCGCAGAAGCTCTGGTACATCGGCCCGATGTTCCGCCACGAGCGTCCGCAGAAAGGCCGTTATCGCCAGTTTCACCAGATCGGCCTGGAAGTCTTCAACCTCGACGGTCCGGACATCGACGCCGAGCTGATCGTGCTGACCTGGCGCCTGTGGGGCATGCTGGGCATCCGCGATGCGGTCAAGCTTGAACTCAACAGCCTGGGCACCAGCGAATCCCGGGGCCGCTACCGCGAAGCCCTGGTGGAATTCCTGTCGGCCCACCTGGACAAGCTGGACGAAGACAGCCAGCGCCGCCTGAAAACCAACCCGCTGCGGGTACTGGACACCAAGAACGCCGAGACCCAGGCCGTACTGGTGGACGCGCCGAAAATGGCCGACTACCTTGACGACGAGTCCCGTATCCACTTCGAGGGCCTCAAGGCTCGCCTGGATGCAGCCGGTATTCCTTACGTCATCAACCCGAAACTGGTGCGTGGCCTCGATTACTACAGCAAGACCGTGTTCGAGTGGGTCACCGACAAGCTCGGCGCCCAAGGCACGGTGTGTGCCGGTGGTCGTTACGACGGCCTGGTCGAGCAGATGGGCGGCAAGCCGACCACCGGCGTAGGTTTTGCCATGGGCATCGAGCGGCTGATCCTGCTGCTGGAAACCCTGGAGCAGGTTCCCGAAGAAATCTCCCGTCAGGTGGACGTGTACTTCTGTGCCTTTGGCGAGGCGGCCGAACTGGCTGCCCTGGCCCTGAGCGAGAAACTGCGCGACCAACTGCCGAACCTGCGCCTGCAAGTCAATGCCGGCGCCGGCAGCTTCAAAAGCCAGTTCAAGAAAGCCGACAAGAGCGGTGCGTTGTATGCACTGATCCTGGGTGATGATGAGTTGGCCCAGCAAGTGGTAAGTTTCAAACCCCTGCGTGGTCAGGGTGAACAACAAAGCATTGCCTTTGATGCGCTTGCAGCGCACCTGGCCACCTGCATCGTGCAGGGTTGAAGCTGTCAAACAGCCGATTTAGCGATTAAGGAGTATTGGGGTGTCGAGTACTGATGATGACCAGCTGGCCGAGTTCAAAGACTGGTGGCAGCGCAACGGCAAGCCCCTGGTCACTGGCGGCTTGCTGGCTTTAGTAGTGGTGTTCGGCTGGCAAGCCTGGCACAAGTATCAGGCTAACCAGTCGCAAGGCGCCTCGATTATCTATCAGCAACTGCTGGAAACCACGCTGACGCCAAACGGCAAGCCTGACCTGGCCCAGGTTGCAGACCTGGCCGGCAAGCTGAAGAGCGAATTCGGCGGTAGCACCTACGCGCAATACGGCAGCCTGTTCGTCGCAAAAGTTGCGGTCGACAACGGCAAGCTGGATGACGCCGCCTCCGAGCTGAAAGCCATCACCGACAAGCCGGCCAACCCGACACTGGGTGAAATCGCACGTCAGCGTCTGGCTCAGGTACTGGCGGCACAGAACAAGGCCGACGAAGCACTGAAACTGCTCGACGGCGATGCTGACAAGGCATTCCTGGCCACTCGTGAAGAGCTCAAGGGCGACCTCCTGGTCCAATTGGGTCGTACCGACGAAGCCAATGCTGCGTACCAAAAAGCCAAGGCGGCGCTGTCTGATGAAGCGGCGGTCGGTGGCTTACAAATCAAGCTCGACGACTTGGCCAAAGGGGATGCGTGACGTGATCCGTTGGAAACATGCAGCATTGCTGGCTCTGGCCGTTTTGGCCGCGGGTTGCAGCAGCAACAGCAAAAAAGAACTGCCTCCGGCCGAGCTGACCAGCTTCAAGGAAGAAGTGGTCCTGCAAAAGCAGTGGAGCCGCTCCATTGGTGACGGTCAGGGCGATCTGTACAACCTGATGGTCCCGGCGATCGACGGTGACACTATCTACGCCGCTGATTCCACCGGTGTTGTGGTCTCCATGGATCGCATGAACGGCGACGTCAAGTGGAAGAAAGACCTCGAACTGCCTGTGTCCGGCGCCGTTGGCGTGGGTTCTGGCCTGGTGATGCTCGGCACGCTGAAAGGCGACGTCGTGGCACTGGATTCGAGCACCGGTGAAGAGAAATGGCGCGCTCGCGTGACCAGTGAAGTGCTCTCGCCACCGGCTACCAACGGTGACGTGGTTGTCGTGCAGACCCAGGATGACCGTGTGATCGGCCTCGACGCCGCCACCGGTAACCAGCGCTGGTTGTATGACAGCACGCCGGCGGTCCTGACCTTGCGCGGTACCAGCGGTCCGGTTGTGACCAGCAACCTGGCACTGGCAGGCCTGTCGACCGGTAAAGTGGTCGCCCTGGACACCCAGAACGGCGTGCCGGCCTGGGAAACCCGGGTCGCGATTCCTCAAGGTCGTTCGGAACTGGACCGCGTAGTGGACATCGACGGTGGCTTGCTGCTGTCGGGTGATACCCTTTACGTCGCTACTTATCAGGGCCGTGTTGCGGCGCTGGACGTGCAGAGCGGCCGGATCAACTGGCAGCGTGATGCTTCCAGCTACGCCGGTGTCGCCCAAGGGTTTGGCAGCGTCTACGTAAGCCTGGCGTCCGGCACCGTTGAAAGTGTCGATGAGCGTTCCACCACTGCATTGTGGAGCAACGACTCCCTGGCCCGCCGTCAGTTGTCGGCACCGGAAGTGTTCTCCAGCTACGTAGCGGTAGGCGACTTTGAAGGTTACCTGCACCTGCTGAGCCAGGTGGACGGTCGCTTCGTGGGTCGCGAACGTATCGACAGCGACGGCCTGCGTGCCCGTCCGCTGGTGGTAGGTAACATGCTTTACGTGTATGGCAACAGCGGCAAACTGGAAGCGCTGACCATCAAGTAATGGTTTGACTATGCTTGGGGTAATTCCCAGGCGGCCCTGCTTCGGCAGGGCATGCGGCGCTTTCGAGCGCTGCCCCGAGCACCAGCCGCTGCCTTGCAGCGGCTTTTGTATTTTCTGAAATAACGAAGTGGAGAGCCGCATGGTTCCCGTAATCGCCCTGGTGGGCCGACCGAACGTCGGCAAGTCCACCTTGTTCAACCGCCTGACCAGGACTCGCGACGCCATCGTCGGCGACTTGTCCGGTCTGACCCGTGATCGCCAATACGGTGAGGCAAAGTGGCAAGGGCGCTCCTACATTATTGTCGACACCGGTGGTATCTCCGGTGACGAGCATGGCATGGACGAAAAGATGGCCGAGCAGTCGCTGCTGGCCATTGAAGAAGCTGATGTCGTGTTGTTCCTGGTGGACGCCCGCGCGGGCTACACCGCTGCAGACCAGATGATTGGCGAGCACCTGCGCAAGCGCAACAAGCGTTCCTACGTGGTGGCCAACAAGATCGACAACATCGATCCTGAAATGGCCCGCGCCGAGTTCAGCCCGATGGGCCTGGGCGACGCGATCCCGATCGCCGGTGCCCACGGTCGCGGCATCACCCAGATGCTGGAAATCGCCCTGCGCGACTTCCCGCGTGATGACGTGGATGAAGTCGAAGGCGAAGAAGAAATCGTTGCCGAAGGCGAGGAAGCCAAGCGCATTCCTGGCCCAAGCGAAAAAGACGGTATCAAGATCGCGATCATCGGCCGTCCGAACGTCGGCAAGTCGACCCTGGTCAACCGCATGCTCGGTGAAGACCGGGTAATCGTCTATGACGAGCCGGGCACCACCCGCGACAGCATCTACATCCCGTTCGAGCGTAACGACGAGAAGTACACGCTGATCGACACTGCCGGTGTGCGCAAGCGCGGCAAGATCCACGAAGAAGTTGAAAAGTTCTCCGTGGTGAAAACCCTGCAGGCGATCAAAGACGCCAACGTAGTGATCTTCGTCATGGACGCCCGCGAAGGCGTGGTAGACCACGACCTGAACTTGCTGGGCTTTGCCCTGGAAGCCGGTCGCGCCCTGGTGATTGCGATCAACAAGTGGGACGGCATGACGCCGAGCGAGCGCGACTACGTCAAGGTCGAGCTGCAGCGTCGCCTGTTCTTCGTCGAGTTTGCCGATATCCACTTTATATCGGCACTGCACGGTACCGGCGTGGGTAACCTCTACGCCTCGGTGCAGAACTCGTTCAAGTCCGCGGTTACCCGCTGGCCGACCAACCGCCTGACCCAGATTCTTGAAGATGCGGTCAGCGAGCACGCGCCGCCGATGGTCAACAACCGTCGGATCAAGCTGCGCTACGCTCACTTGGGTGGTGCCAACCCGCCGATTATCGTGATTCACGGTAACCAGCTGGAGAAGGTGCCGAAGTCCTACGTGCGTTACCTGGAAAATACCTACCGCCGCGTCTTGAAACTGGTCGGTACGCCGATCCGTATCGAGTTCAAGGGTGGCGAGAACCCGTACGAAGGTAACAAGAACAGCCTCACCGACCGCCAGGTAAACAAAAAGCGCCGGATGATGACGCACCACAAGAAGGCCGACAAAAAGCGCCGCGACAAGCGCTGATCCTGATCGGTTGAAAAAGGGCTCTTTCGGAGCCCTTTTTTTGTGCCTGGCGGTTGACCCTTCGCGGCATGCAGCTTAAAACTTGGGGCTCACCGCAAGGGGCGCACCGATGATCACCAGCAAGCTGCCGAATGTCGGCACCACCATCTTCACCACCATGTCGCAACTCGCTGCCGAAACCGGTGCGCTCAACCTGTCCCAGGGCTTTCCCGACTTTAACGGGCCCCAGGAGTTGCTCGATGGAGTGGGCAGACACATTGCCCTGGGCCATAACCAATACGCCCCCATGACCGGCCTGCCGGTACTGCGCCAGCAAGTGGCGGCCAAGATCGCCCGCAGCTATGGCGCAACGGTGAATGCCGACAGCGAAGTGACCATCACCCCAGGCGCCACTGAAGCGATCTTCTGTGCGATCCAGGCGGTGATCCGCAGCGGTGATGAAGTCATCGTGTTCGATCCGGCCTACGACAGCTACGAGCCTTCTGTGGAACTGGCAGGCGGTCGCTGCGTACACGTGCAACTGGGCCTGGATGATTTCGCCCTGGACTTCGAGCAACTGCGCGCTGCGCTGTCGCCGCGCACCCGCATGATCATCCTCAACAGCCCGCATAACCCCACCGGTGCCCTGATCAGCCGTGCCGAGCTGGACCAGTTGGCCGAGTTGATCCGCGACCGCGACATCTACCTGGTCAGCGACGAGGTCTACGAGCACCTGGTGTTCGACGGTGTGCCCCACGTCAGCGTGTTGGCCCACGAAGAGCTGTATCAGCGTGCGTTTGTGGTCAGTTCGTTCGGCAAGACCTACCACGTCACCGGCTGGAAAACCGGCTACGTGGTCGCGCCGCCAGCCCTCAGCGCCGAGCTGCGCAAGGTGCATCAATATGTCAACTTTTGCGGCGTGACCCCGTTGCAGTACGCTTTGGCAGACTTCATGGCCGAACACCCGGAACACGTCGAGGAGCTGCCGGCTTTTTATCAAGCCAAGCGCGACCTGTTCTGCGACCTGCTGGAACCGTCGCGTTTCAGCTTTACCCGGGTGGCCGGTACCTACTTTCAATTGGTGGATTACTCACAGATTCGCCCGGACCTGGATGACGTCGCCATGTCGCTGTGGATGACCCGCGAACACGGCGTTGCGACCATCCCGGTCTCGGTGTTCTACCAGAACCCACCGCAAGGCCAGCGCCTGGTGCGACTGTGCTTTGCCAAACGCGAGGAGACGCTGCGTCAAGCAGCCGAGAAACTATGCGTGATCTGAGTGCACTGCCCAACCTGAACATCGCCCTGGTGCAAACCACCCTGGCCTGGCACGACCGCCAGGCCAACCTGGAGCATTTTGAACTGTTGCTGGAACAGGCCAAGGGTGCCGACCTGATCGTGCTACCGGAGATGTTCACCACCGGTTTCTCGATGGAATCGGAAACCCTCGCCGAGCCTGAAAACGGCCCCACCCATCAATGGCTGCAGGCCCAGGCGAAGAAGTACAACGCGGTGATCACCGGCAGCGTGATCATCCAGGCCGCCGATGGCAGCCACCGCAACCGCCTGCTGTGGGCGCGACCGGATGGTGAGGTGTTGCACTACGACAAGCGTCACCTGTTCCGTATGGCCGGTGAACACGACCACTACACCCCCGGCGAGCGCCAGGTGCAGTTCGAACTCAAGGGGTGGCGGATTCGTCCGTTGATCTGCTACGACCTGCGATTCCCGGTGTGGAGTCGTGACGCCCAGGACACTGACTTGCTGCTGTACACCGCCAACTGGCCGGGCGCACGTCGCCAGCACTGGAACCGTCTGCTGCCGGCACGGGCCATTGAAAACCTGTGCTACGTGGCGGCGGTGAATCGGGTGGGCACGGACGGCAAGGGCTTTGCCTACACCGGCGACAGCCAGGTCGTGGACTTCCAGGGCGAAAGCCTGCTGAGCGCAGGGGAGGCGGACGGGGTGTTCCAGGTGTGCCTGGATGCAGCGGAATTGGCGGAGTACCGCACGCGCTTCCCGGCGAACCTGGATGCGGACAGCTTCGAGTTCACCTGAAGGATTTTCGCCGCCTTATAGATTGCCTTCGCGAGCAAGCCCGCTCCCACATTCGTCCTGCGCTACCTGAAAGAACGCGGTCAAAATGTGGGAGCGGGCTTGCTCGCGAAGAGGCCCTTAAAATCACCACAAATTCCAATAAAAAGGCCCCTGGATTCTCGTCCCGGGGCCTTTCGCATTTCAGCGGTCGTGTTTATGCCGCTTTCGCTTCCAGCTGGCTCAACGAGCGGTTCAGCGCGCTGAACACCGCCTTGAAGCTCGCCGTGGTGATGTTTTCATCAATGCCCACGCCATGCACCGGACGCTCACCGTTCACTCGCAGCTCGATGTAGGCCGCTGCCTTGGCATTGGTGCCGGCACCAATCGCATGTTCGTTGTAATCCATGATCTCCACACCAATCGGCAGCCCGGCCACCAGCGCTTCCAGGGCGCCGTTGCCCTTGCCGTGCCAGCGCAGGTTGGTTTCGCCCTGGCCCTTGCCGGAGACTTCAACTTCCACCGAGCTGTTGCCGTTCTCTTCCTGCAAGCGATGGCTGACCAGCGCGTAAGGAATGTTGGCTTGCAGGTATTCACGCTGCAACAAGCTGTAGATCTGCGCGGCGGTCATCTCCAGGCCCACTCGGTCGGTTTCGGCCTGTACCACCTGGCTGAACTCGATCTGCATGCGGCGCGGCAAGCTGATGCCGTATTCCTGCTCCAGCAGGTAGGCGATGCCGCCTTTGCCCGACTGGCTGTTGACGCGAATCACCGCCTCGTAGCTGCGGCCGATGTCGGCCGGGTCGATCGGCAAGTACGGCACTTCCCACAAGGCGTCGTCTTTCTGCTGGGTGAAGCCCTTGCGGATCGCGTCCTGGTGGGAGCCGGAGAAGGCGGTGTGAACCAGGTCGCCGACGTACGGGTGACGCGGGTGCACCGGGATCTGGTTGCACTCTTCGACAACTTTGCGAATACCGTCGATGTCGGAGAAGTCCAGCTGAGGGTCGAGGCCCTGGGTGTACATGTTCAAGGCCACGGTGACCAGGTCGACGTTACCGGTACGCTCGCCGTTGCCGAACAGGCAGCCTTCGACACGGTCGGCGCCGGCCATCAGGCCCAACTCGGTGGCGGCTACGCCGGTGCCACGGTCGTTGTGGGTGTGCAGGCTGATGATCACGCTGTCGCGACGGTTGATATGACGACCGAACCACTCGATCTGGTCGGCATAGATGTTCGGGGTGGCGCACTCGACGGTGGCTGGCAGGTTGAGGATCACCTTGTGCTCAGGCGTCGGGTTCCAGACCTCGATCACCGCGTCACAGACTTCCTTGGCGAACTCAAGCTCAGTGGCGCTGAACGTCTCTGGCGAGTATTCGAAGGTCCACTGGGTTTCCGGCTGCTGGGCGGCGTATTTGACGAACAGCTTGGCCGCGTTGACCGCGATCGCCTTGATGCCGTCCTTGTCCTGGTTGAACACGATGCGGCGGAACGACGGCGAGGTGGCGTTGTACAAGTGAACGATGGCTTTCTTCGCCCCGCGCAGGGATTCGAAGGTGCGCGCGATCAAGTCTTCACGGCCCTGGGTCAGCACCTGGATGGTGGTGTCCGCGGGGATGTGATTGTCTTCGATCAGGGTGCGCACGAAGTCGAAATCGGTTTGCGATGCGGCCGGGAAGGAGGCTTCGATTTCCTTCACACCGACGGCGACCAGGGTCTTCCAGAAACGCAGCTTTTTCACCGCGTCCATCGGTTCGATCAGCGACTGGTTGCCGTCGCGCAGGTCGGAACTGCACCAGATCGGCGCGGTGGTGATGGTTTTCGAAGGCCAGGTACGGTCCGGGATATCAATGGTCGGGAACGCGCGGTACTTCGAAGACGGGTCTTTGAGCATGCTCATCGGGAAATCCTTTGTCTAGGGGCCGAGAAAAGGCGGCCTGCCGTAAAACTGTTATTGGGGATAAAGCGGAAGACGAGGCAGATCGATTCAGCCTGGCAGTCGTGCGCTGACTAGGCACAGGCTGCGGTGCTGGCGGAGCTGAATGAGGGTGTGAGAGGTTTTCATAGGTCCAACCCTAACCGCCGGGGTGAAAGATGGCAAGCAGTCGGAAAAAATTGAGAGAAGTTCTGCTATTGCTGAGGAAAACGAGATTTTATGGTTGAGAATTGTGCGTGGGGTTGTTTTGTTTGCGCACCCTTTGCCGGGTGCGCAATTGAGCATCAGGGCTGAAACGCGCCGATAAAGATCGCCGGATCCACCCGTGCGTCGTTCAGGCTGATGTTCCAATGCATATGCGGCCCGGTCGCCCGGCCGGTGGAACCGACCTTGCCCACCACCGCACCACGAGCCAGTTGCTGGCCCACGCTCACATCAATCTTCGACATATGGCAGAACATGCTGATAAAGCCCTGGCCATGGTCGACAAACACGGTGTTGCCGTTGAAGAAGTAGTTGCCGGTCAGGATCACCTTGCCCGCTGCCGGGGTCTTGATCGGCGTGCCGGCGCCCACGGCAAAGTCCAGGCCGGAATGCGGATTCCGCTCCTCGCCATTGAAGAAACGTCGTACGCCGAACTTGCTCGACAGCGGCCCGTTCACCGGCTTGTCCAGCAGCAGGTTGCTCGGCGTGTTCGGGCTGAAACTGCGATACGCCTTGAGCTGGACCGCCAGCTCGCCTTCGATGCGCTTGAGTTGCGCCGGGTCCGGGTTCACCTGGCTCTTGTTCTTCAGGGTGATGTGCTGCTCGGGGTATTTCTTGAAGCCCACGACAAACGGCAGGTTCTGGCTGCCGCTGGTGATGCGTTGGGTGCCGGGCTTGACCGTCAGCGGGATGCCCACAATCGCCAGCCAGTTGTTTTGCTCCTTCACCACCAGCACTGGGCGGTTCATGTAGGTGGCTTTGGGCGCCGTGGCCGAAGTGCCGAGGTCGACCACCGCCACGCCACCGGGCACCGGCTTGTTCAGCAGCCGGGTGATGTAGCTGTCGGCATGGGCGTTAAAGGTCAGGCACAGCAGCATCAACAAACTTAAAAAGCGTGGCATCAATCAATCCAGTAACGAGAGGGTGACGGGCGTCAGGTGGTTGTCTTCCACCCGTACCTGCAATTGGCCTTCACCGAGGCGCGCGGTCAGGCGCTGCCCGGTGTGGGTTTGCGCGGCGTTGCGAATCGCCTGGCCGCGTTCGTCGAGCAAGATGCTGTAGCCGCGTCCAAGCGTCGCCAGCGGGCTGACCACGTGCAGCGTCTGCACCTGGCTTTGCAGTTGCAGGCGACGGGCCTTGAGGCCTTCGCGCATGGCACGGGGCAGGCGTTCGGCAAGGCTGTCCAGGCGTTGGCGCAACAGCGCCAGTTGGCGGCCGGGGTGTTGGCCGGCGAGGCGGGTTTCCAGGCGGATCAAACGCTCGCGACGGGTGTTGAGGCTGCGCTCGAAGGCACGCCGCAGGCGCATGTCCAGGTCATCCAGGCGCTGGGCCTGTTGGCGCAGGCGCTCGCCCGGGTGACGCAGGCGACGAGCCATGCCTTCCAGGCGCAGGCGGTCGTGGGTCAGGCGGTTGCGCATCAGCATCACCAGGCGGCGGTGCAGGTTCTCTACCTGGCGAGTCAGGTGGCTGGAGTCCGGCGCCAACAGCTCGGCAGCGGCGGAAGGCGTTGGGGCGCGTACGTCGGCGACAAAGTCGCTGATCGACACATCGGTCTCATGGCCAACGGCGCTGACGATGGGCGTCACGCAGGCGTCCACGGCACGCGCCACGGCTTCTTCGTTGAAGCACCAGAGGTCTTCCAGCGACCCGCCGCCACGGGCCAGGATCAACGCGTCGAAGCCGCGTGCATCGGCCAGCTTCAGTGCGCGGACGATCTGCGCCACGGCTTCACGACCTTGTACGGCTGTCGGGATCAACGTCAGTTCCACGTTGGGTGCCCGGCGGCGGAACACGCTGATGATGTCGCGAATCACCGCGCCGGTGGGCGAGCTGATAATCCCGATGCGCCGTGGGTGGGCGGGCAGCGGCACCTTGCGCTCGGCACTGAACAGGCCTTCGGCGCTGAGTTTTTCCTTCAGCGCGTCGAAGGCCAGGCGCAGTGCGCCGTCACCGGCCGGCTCCACCGTGTCGAGAATCAGCTGATAGTCGCCACGGCCCTCAAACAGCGAGACCTTGCCCCGCACCTTCACCGCCAGGCCGTCTTTCAACGCCTGGCGCACCCGTGCGGCGTTCTGCCGGAACAGCGCACAACGCACCTGGGCGCCACTGTCCTTGAGGGTGAAATACACGTGGCCGGAGGCCGGGCGGGCGAGGTTGGAGATCTCGCCTTCGACCCAGATATTGGTGAACACGTCTTCCAGCAACACCCGCGCGCGGCCGTTGAGCTGGCTGACAGTCAGGACTTCGCGGTCCAGGCCCAGACGGGCAAAGGGATCTTTAATCATGGGCGGCAGTTTATAGGCATTCGTGCAGGGTTTGACAGAACTGCTCCACCAGCGCGTTCGGCGTTTGCTGGCAGGCGAGGGCGACGGTGCTTTGGCAATCGGGATCGGCTAGGGGTAAAAAATGAATGTTGGCCGGCGCAATGTCCTGCATCGACTCCGGCAGCAAGGCGATCCCGAATCCGGCCTGGATCAGCTGTAGCTGCGTGGTCTTGCGCGACATCACCCGCGCCGCCTTGGGGAAAAATCCTGCACGCATGCACAACTCGGCTGACAGGTAACTCAGCCCTCCGCGCTGGGGGTGAGGGATCGAGATAAACGCTTCGTTCTTCAGTTGCGCCAAATCGATACCGGATGTGTGCCCGGCCAACCGGTGGTTCGGCGGCACGGCCAGCAACAGTCGCTCGCTATATAAAGGCACGATGCGCACGCCTTCGCGCTGGCGCAACACCGGTAAGCGCAACAGCCCGACCTCCAGTCGGCCGTCGGCGATTTCTTCCAACTGGGCTTCGGAGGACAGTTTGGCGATGTCCATCGACACGCCCGGGCATCGTTCCAGCCAGGCACCGATGCCGCGCAGCAGGCGGCCACTCATCGGCACCGTGCTCGAATGGCTCATTCGCAGCGTGCCGAGCTGTCCATTGCCCACTTGCGTCGCCATCTCACTGGCCTTGAGCAGTTCGCCCAGCAGGTTGCGTGCCCGCGGATAAAAAGCCTCGCCCGCAGCCGTCAGCCGTGGCTGGCGCGCAGTGCGTTCAAACAGCGGCGTTTGCAGCAGGTTTTCCAGCTCCTTGATCTGCCGGCTCAGTGCCGATTGCGCCACAAACAGCCGCTCGGCCGCTGCGCTGAAGCTGCCGCTCTCGGCGATTTCGACGAAGTAACGCAATTGCCGGGTGGAAATCACAAGTCATGCCTTTTCGAGATGAGTGATGGGCTTTGAAGATATTAGTCGCAACGCTTGCCAATGGCTAAAGTGATGGCCATCTCTAATAAGGAATACGTCATGAGTCCGGTCGAGCTGTTGAGTCATTGGTCGTTTGGCGGTGTGGACTGGCTGGTGATCGGCGTGGCGATTGCCCTGGCGTATATCGTGTTCGGCATTGCAGGCTTTGGTACCGCATTGGTGGCGGGGCCGATCCTGATTCTGTTCATGCCGCTGTCGAAGATCATCCCCTTGCTGGTGCTGCTGGATTTTGTCGCGGCCTTCGGCAACCTTCTGCAATCGCGCCGGGATGTGGTGAAACCGGAGTTGTTCAGGCTACTGCCGTGCATGGCGATTGGCTGCACCCTTGGGGTGATCTTCCTGCTCAACCTACACTCTGATTTATTGCTGCTGTTGATGGGGCTGTTTATCAGCGCCTATGCGATCTACAGCCTGGCGGTGAAGGCCAAGCCCACGCAGATGGCAGCCGGCTGGGCGATTCCCATGGGGGTTGTCGGCGGGCTGTTTGGCGCGTTGTTTGGCAGTGGCGGCTTTCTGTATGCGATCTACCTCAACAGCCGATTGCCCAAGGATGGCGCGCGGGCGACCCAGAGTGCGTTGATCAGTTGCAGCACGGTGGTGCGCCTGAGCCTGTTTCTGATCGCGGGCGTGTATGCCGAGCTACCCTTGTTGATGTTGGCGGTGTGCCTGTTGCCGGCCATGGCGCTCGGGCTGTGGGCGGGGCGGCGGTTGACCCTGCGCATGTCCCGCGAGGCGTTTGTGCGGTTGGTGACCTGGCTGGTGCTGGCCAGTGGCATTGCCTTGATTGCCCGTTACTTGAGTACTTGACCTGATTGTTTCAGGGATTAAGCTGCCAGCCTTCAGGGCCTCTTCGCGAGCAAGCCCGCTCCCACATTTGGAACGCATTCCCCCTGTGGGAGCGGGCTTGCTCGCGAAGGCGCCAGTAGCCACGCCGCAGGACTCCCATGAATTCCCAAAGCATCCTTGTCCCGAAAATCTCCACGCTACCCGTCCACGAACCCCGCGCCCGGGCGATCGTGCGCTGGCTGGTGCGCAAGAACATCGTCAAGGAAGAACTCACCACCTGCGGGCGCACCGGCAACCGCATGGGCTATGCCCTGGCCGACGGTGCCCGCGCCGTGGTGCTGCACCCCGACGCGCTGCCGTTCAACGAGCCGATCAACGGCCTGGAGATCATCTACAAGCGCTGCATCTACACCCCGGCCAAAGGCTTCCTGGAAGAGGCCGGCTGTCCCGAGTGCCTCAAGGAAGTCGGCGAAGCCCTGTTCGAAAGCCTGGAAGACTGGATGCCCGGCCACACCGATAACTTCACCTGCCCGCTGTGTGGGCATGAGGACGACATCAACGGTTTCCTGTTCCTGCAGGAATGCGGCTTTTCCAACCTGGGATTCATCTTCAATAACTGGGCGGAGGCGGGGTTCAAGCAGAGTTTTATCGACGAATTTGCCGACTGGCTGGACCAGAAGATGAGCTGGGTCAAAGTCGAACTTTAATTCGATGTGAGCGTTCCCACGCAGAGCGTGGGAACGCTCAGTGCTGCAAAAATCATCCATCTATCAGTATTACCAAGTTTGTCAGAGTTTTACATTGAACCCGAGGGGGTGTCTGACTATAATGGCGCGCTTCCATTTTCCCGCTCGGGAGCCCCCGCGATGCTGCGTATCAGCCAAGAAGCTCTGACATTCGACGACATTCTCCTAGTGCCCGGTTATTCCGAGGTGCTTCCTAACGAAGTCAGTCTCAAGACCCGCCTAACCCGTGGCATCGAGCTGAATATTCCTCTGGTTTCCGCTGCCATGGACACCGTCACTGAAGCCCGTTTGGCAATCGCCATGGCTCAGGAAGGCGGCATCGGCATCATCCACAAGAACATGACCATCGAGCAGCAAGCTGCCGAAGTTCGCAAGGTCAAGCGTTACGAAGCCGGTGTGGTCAAGGACCCGATCACCATCGAGGCCGATGCCACCGTTCGTGACCTGTTCGACCTGACCCGCCTGCACAACATCTCCGGCGTTCCGGTGCTGCACGATGGCGACCTGGTCGGCATCGTCACTTCCCGTGACGTGCGTTTCGAGAACCGTCTTGAAGTCACCGTCCGTGAAGTGATGACGCCTAAAGAGCGCCTCGTTACTGTCAAGGAAGGCGCCGACAAGAACGATGTGCGCGAGCTGCTGCACAAGCACCGCATCGAACGCGTACTGATCGTCGACGACAAATTCGCCCTCAAGGGCATGATGACCGTCAACGACATCGAAAAAGCCAAGGCTTACCCGCTGGCCAGCAAGGACGATCAAGGTCGTCTGCGCGTAGGCGCTGCGGTCGGTACCGGCAAAGACACCGGTGACCGTGTAGCGGCCCTGGTGGCTGCCGGTGTTGACGTGGTGGTGGTCGACACTGCCCACGGTCACTCCAAAGGCGTGATCGACCGCGTTCGCTGGGTCAAACAGAATTTCCCTGACGTGCAAGTGATCGGCGGCAACATTGCAACCGGCGCTGCCGCCAAGGCCCTGGCCGAAGCCGGTGCTGATGCGGTCAAGGTCGGTATCGGCCCTGGCTCGATCTGCACCACCCGTATCGTGGCCGGTGTAGGCGTGCCGCAAATCAGCGCCATCGCCAACGTCGCCGCTGCCCTTGAAGGCACTGGCGTACCGTTGATCGCCGACGGCGGCATCCGTTTCTCCGGTGACCTGTCCAAGGCCATCGTCGCCGGTGCTTCCTGCGTGATGATGGGCTCGATGTTCGCCGGTACTGAAGAAGCGCCGGGCGAGATCGAACTGTTCCAGGGTCGTTCGTACAAGGCTTACCGCGGCATGGGTTCCCTGGGCGCCATGTCCCAGGCTCAAGGCTCTTCCGACCGCTACTTCCAGGACTCCTCCGCGGGCGCCGAGAAGCTGGTACCGGAAGGCATTGAAGGGCGTGTTCCGTACAAGGGCACCCTGAGCGCCATCATCCATCAACTGATGGGCGGCCTGCGTTCCTCGATGGGCTACACCGGCAGCGCCGACATCGAAGAAATGCGCACCAAGCCTGAGTTCGTGCGGATCACCGGTGCCGGCATGGCTGAGTCCCACGTCCACGACGTACAGATCACCAAGGAAGCGCCAAACTACCGCGTAGGTTGATGCTTCCAGCAAATAGTTAAGTAACCGGGGCTGTCTTATTCAGCCCCGAGTTGTTTCTGATTCATTAGACGAGACTGATCTCATGGCCCTCGACATTCACGCCCACCGCATCCTGATCCTCGACTTCGGTTCCCAGTACACTCAGCTGATCGCCCGCCGCGTGCGTGAAATCGGCGTGTACTGCGAACTGCATCCGTTCGACATGGACGACGAAGCGATTCGCGAATTCGCTCCAAAAGGCGTCATTCTCGCCGGCGGCCCCGAGTCCGTGCACGAAGCCAACAGCCCGCGTTGCCCGCAGGCGGTGTTTGACCTGGGCGTGCCGGTCTTCGGTATCTGCTACGGCATGCAGACCATGGCCGAGCAACTGGGCGGCAAGGTTGAAGGTTCCGAGCTGCGTGAATTCGGTTACGCCCGTGTCGACGTAGTCGGCAAGAGCCGCCTGCTGGACGGCATCGAAGACCACATCGACGCCGACGGCCTGTTTGGCCTCGACGTATGGATGAGCCACGGTGACAAGGTCACCCGGATGCCGGAAGACTTCCACATCCTGGCCAGCACCCCGAGCTGCCCGATTGCCGGCATGTTCAACGACGAGCGCGGCTACTACGGCGTGCAGTTCCACCCGGAAGTGACCCACACCAAGCAAGGCGGTCGCATCCTGTCGCGCTTTATCCTCGACATCTGCCAGTGCGAAGCCCTGTGGACCCCGTCGAAGATCGCTGAAGACGCCATCGCCAACGTACGTGCCCAGGTCGGCACCGACAACGTCCTGCTGGGCCTGTCCGGCGGTGTTGACTCCTCCGTGGTTGCGGCGCTGCTGCACAAGGCCATCGGCGACCAACTGACCTGTGTCTTCGTCGACAACGGCCTGCTGCGCCTGCACGAAGGCGAGCAAGTGATGGCCATGTTCGCCGAGAACATGGGCGTCAAGGTGATCCGCGCCAACGCTGAAGATCAGTTCCTGAACAACCTGGCCGGCGAGTCCGACCCGGAGAAGAAGCGCAAGATCATCGGTCGCACCTTCATCGACGTATTCGATGCCCAGTCCAACAAACTGGACAACATCAAGTACCTCGCCCAGGGCACCATCTACCCGGACGTGATCGAATCGGCCGGCGCCAAGAGCGGCAAGGCCCACGTGATCAAGTCCCACCACAACGTGGGCGGCCTGCCTGAGGAAATGAACCTCAAGCTGGTAGAGCCACTGCGCGAACTGTTCAAGGACGAAGTCCGTCGTCTGGGCCTGGAACTCGGCCTGCCGTACGACATGGTCTACCGCCACCCATTCCCGGGCCCGGGCCTGGGCGTGCGGATCCTCGGTGAAGTGAAGAAGGAATACGCCGACCTGCTGCGTCGCGCCGACCACATCTTCATCGAAGAACTGCGCAAGGCCGACTGGTACCACAAGGTCAGCCAGGCGTTCGTAGTGTTCCAGCCGGTGAAGTCGGTTGGCGTGGTCGGCGATGGCCGTCGTTACGCCTGGGTTGTGGCCCTGCGTGCGGTGGAAACCATCGACTTCATGACCGCCCGTTGGGCACACCTGCCGTACGAACTGCTGGAGACGGTCAGCGGCCGTATCATCAATGAGATTGAAGGTATTTCGCGCGTGACTTATGACGTGTCGAGCAAGCCGCCGGCGACGATTGAGTGGGAGTGAACCTGCGGTAGCAGGTGAGCGCTGAATAACAAAACCCCGGCCTGGTGCCGGGGTTTTGTGTTTCTGGAGTGTGGATATTTACGCGAGAGCTGCACTTGGTCGTTTACCCGAATAAAGATCTATTCAGAATGATTTGCATCGTATACGGTTCATATGTGTGATTTTATCTATTTATGCATTGTATGGGATGCAGATAAGTGGGCGACTTAGGAATACTCATCAAGAATCTCCGCAAAGCCGCAGGCCTGTCACAAAGCCAGCTCGCGCAACGGCACGGCATGAGTCGCGCAACCATCTCGGGGATTGAGAACAACACCGTCCCTGAAGTAGGGATTCGCAAGGTCGCAGCCATCCTTGAAGGCTTGGGGTACGAGCTGACCGCTATCCCCATGCGTCGGCGCAAGACCCTCGATGAACTGAAATCAGGAAATGTCCATGACTAGGCAAAGTGACCGACTGTATATCGGCGCTGGCGGTGTACCTTCCGGAACGTTGGGGCGACGTCAAGAAAATCAGCGCGATTCGGTCTTCTCGTATAACGAGGGAGTAGCAGACGAGAACGCCGTTTCCTTGACCATGCCGGTGCGTCTGGAAAGCTACAACTGGGAGTATGGAATCCACCCGTTGTTCGAGATGCACATCCCTGAGGGGCATCTCAAGGGCGAGCTTGTGCGACGTTTCAGCAAGTCAGTGCGTGGCTTTGATGACTTCTCTTTGCTGGGCATTGTCGGTCCACACCAACTTGGCCGTATCAGTGTTGCCCATGAAGCGGGTGGCGAGCCGTTGCCTGAGGTCAAGCTCTCCGAGCTGTTGGTCTATGACGGGGCGCAAGAGCTGTTTGATGACCTTCTCAAAACCTACGCAGCCTACTCGGGGGTGTCGGGCGTTCAACCGAAAGTGCTGGTGCGCGACGCAGGCGATAGGGCTCCCGACGTTGAGCGTTTCACTCATCGAGGCGCCACGCATCTGGTTAAGGCGTTCAACGACTCAGACTTTCCGCAACTGGCAGCCAATGAGTTTTTCTGCATGCGGGCCGCACTCCATTGTGGTCTTGAAGTACCTGAATTCCATCTCAGCCAGCAGGGAACGCTCCTGGTGGTGAAGCGGTTCGACATCGGTGAAAGCGCCTACCTCGGATTTGAGGACATGTGCGTTCTATCGGGTTGGGGAACCGCGAAGAAGTACGACGGCAGTTATCAGGGATGCGCGAAGCTGATCCGGTCTTTTGTCACGCCAAGCCGCATAACCAGGACGCTGGAAGACTTCTTCATGATGGTGGGACTCTCTGCCGGTATCCAGAATGGTGACGGGCACCTCAAGAACTTCGGCCTGCTTTATGAAAATTGTGCAGAAGATGCTGACGTGTGGCTCGCCCCGGCTTACGACCTGGTGACCACCACCGTGTACAACGGCAACGACATCATGGGGCTGTTGCTCGGTGGCTCGAAAGCCTGGCCAAAGCGCAAGATGCTGGTTCAGTTCGGGCGTAGCTCATGCGGTTTGACAGAGGCGCGCTGCAACGAATTGCTAGCCAGAGTGCACCAGGGTATGAGTCGCGCTATGGAGGAGCTTTCCGAGTATCGAAGCGTCCACCCAGCGTTCGACGAGGTGGGGGGAAAGATGGTCGCTGCATGGAATGCCGGGCTGGCCAGGAGCATTGTGCCGGAGTGATTTGCCCGACTGACGACGCCGGGCTTTTCGAGGACTCGCCAAGTCGTTTCTTTGTTTACCGCCGCGCAATATCCGAAAAGTAAAACTTATCCAGCGTATGCCGCGACTCGGTGTACTCGAACTGCCGTCCATCCTGCAAAAACGTCTGGTTGCTCACCACGATCACATGGCTCTGACCTTCGAGGTCCAGGTGTGTCTGATCGTCCTTTCCCCGCGGCAGCGCTTCGATGGTGCGCTGGGCATAGCTGATCTGCAGCTGCAAGGTCTGTTCGATAAACGCATAGATCGACTGCTCGGCAATCTCCCGATCCAGCCCCGGTATCAGGTCGGCGACGAAGTGGTTGATGTCGAGGATCACCCGTTTGCCGTCGATCCGCCGCACCCGTTTGACCCGGGTAATCAGGCTGCCAGCTTCGGCCTCAATGTGTTGCATCAACGGGCCTTCCAGCGGGAACTGGCTGAACTCCACCACTTCGGTACTGACGTCGTCGCCGAGGGCGGCATGGGTCTCGCGAAAGCTGACGATACCGCCGAGCTGGAACTCGATGGGGTTGGGTGACAGCACGAAGGTGCCCTTGCCGTGGATCTTTTGCGCGAAGCCGCGCTCCTGCAATTGCTCGATCGCCCGGCGTACCGTGCCACGGCTGGCCTGGTAAGCGTCCATCAGTTCGGTTTCGGAGGGCAGGCGCGTGCCGCGTTGCAGGCGTTCGGTGGTGATGCTGGCAAGCAGATCGGTATAGATCTGGTTGTATTTACTCATGGGGAAGGGCTCTGTGCCGCGTTGGCGTTCAAGGCAGGAACCTTAGTGGCAGCGATGGGGTTTGTCCATGCAACCCATTGTAGAACTCGGAAATTTCTGACTCAAAAAACAGAAAATTAATCATTTTCAAACTCGTACATACGAGTTATTGCTTTAACTCGTACAGACGAGTACTTTTGGCTTCGGCGTGCTGCCTATGACCGCCCAATAAAAAAAACCAGAGTGGATACCAAGCATGAGCCACGACTATCCGAATATTGCCCGCGAGATTCTCAAGAACCTCGGCGGCAGCGACAACCTTGAGCAAGCTGCCCATTGCGTCACCCGCTTGCGCCTAGCCCTCAAGGACCCGAGCCTGGCCAACAGCGGCGAGCTGAACCAGGTCGACCTGGTCAAGGGTTCGTTCTTCACCGGCGGCCTGTTCCAGATCGTGATCGGCCCCGGCGAAGTGGAAAAGGTCTACGCCGCCCTGCGTGAGCAAACGGGCCTCGCCGCGTCGACCATCGCGGACGTGAAACAGAAAAGCGCCGACAAAATAAACCCGATGCAGCGCCTGGTGCGGGTGTTCTCCGACGTGTTCATGCCGATTTTGCCGGCGCTGATCATTGCCGGTTTGCTCATGGGGGTGAACAACCTGATGGGCGCCAAGGGCATGTTCATCGCGGACAAGACCTTGCTCGACGCCTATCCGAACCTGGATGGCCTGTGGAGCCTGATCAACCTGATGGCCAACACCTCGTTCGTGTTCCTGCCGGCACTGGTGGGCTGGTCGGCGGCCAAGCGCTTTGGTGGCAGTGAAATCCTCGGCATTGTCCTCGGCCTGATGCTGGTGCACCCCGATCTGCTCAACGCCTGGAACTACGGCAAGGCGGTCGCCGGCCTCGACGGCCAGAGCCTGCCGTACTTCGATATTTTCGGCTGGTTCAAGATCGAGAAGGTCGGCTACCAGGGCCAGATCCTGCCGATCCTGCTGGCCGCTTACGTGATGAGCGTGATTGAGAAATGGCTGCGGGCACGGGTGCCGAATGCCATTCAGTTGCTGGTGGTGCCGATCACTACCATCGTCGTCACCGGCGTACTGGCGCTGGCGATCATCGGCCCGGTGACCCGCCACCTCGGCATCCTGATCACCGAAGGCGTGGTCACCCTGTTTGACTTGGCGCCGATGGTCGGCGGCGCAATCTTCGGTCTGCTGTATGCACCGCTGGTGATCACCGGCATGCACCACATGTTCCTCGCCGTGGACCTGCAACTTATTTCCACCCAGGGCGGCACCTTTATCTGGCCGATGATCGTCATGTCCAACCTGGCCCAGGGCAGCGCGGCGCTCGGCGTGTTCTACATGAGCCGCAATGCGCGGGACAAGAGCATGGCGTCCACCTCGGCGATTTCCGCCTACTTCGGCATCACCGAGCCGGCGATGTTCGGGGTCAACCTGCGCTTCAAGTTTCCGTTCTACGCGGCGCTGACCGGCTCGGCGCTGGGCAGTATTTTCCTGTCATTGAACAAGGTGCAGGCCTCGGCGATTGGCGTGGGTGGCTTGCCCGGGTTCATCTCGATCATCCCGCAGTACATCCCAAGTTTTGTCATCGGCATGGTCGTCGCGATTGTCGTGCCGTTTGTTTTGACCTGTGTGTTGAGCATGAAAATTGTCCGGCCCGGATACCGGGTCGCCTGATCTACCGCTATCGCAGGCAAGCCAGCTCCCACAGTTGATCGCATTTCCAGATTGAAGGAACCCGTCATGCAAAACTGGCAACATTCGGTGATCTACCAGATCTACCCCAAAAGCTTCCACAGCCACGCGGGTAACGCCACCGGTGACCTGCTGGGCATCGTGGACAAGCTCGATTACCTGAAGTGGCTGGGCGTCGACTGCCTGTGGATCACCCCGTTCCTGCGTTCGCCCCAGCGCGACAACGGCTACGACATCAGTGACTACTACGCCATCGACCCGAGCTACGGGACCATGGCCGATTGCGACTTGCTGATCAGCGAAGCCGCCAAGCGCGGCATCACGCTGATGCTCGACATCGTGGTCAACCACACTTCCATCGAACACGAGTGGTTCCAGCAGGCCCGCAGCAGCCTCGACAACCCGTACCGCGACTTCTACATCTGGCGCGACCAGCCGAACAACTGGGAATCCAAGTTCGGCGGCTCGGCCTGGGAATACGAGGCGCAGACCGGCCAGTACTTCCTGCACCTGTTCGACCACACCCAGGCCGACCTGAACTGGGACAACCCCAAGGTGCGCGCCGAAGTGTTCAAGCTGATGCGCTTCTGGCGCGACAAGGGCGTGGGCGGTTTCCGCCTGGACGTGATCAACCTGATCTCCAAGCCGGCGGATTTTCCGGAAGACAACAGCGACGGTCGGCGCTTCTACACCGACGGCCCGAACGTGCATGAATACCTGAAGGAAATGCACCGCGAAGTGTTCGAGGGGCATGACCTGATCAACGTCGGCGAGATGTCGTCCACCAGCCTTGAGCACTGCATTCGTTATTCGAATCCACAGTCGAAAGAGCTGTCGATGACCTTCAACTTTCACCACCTGAAAGTCGACTATCCGAACCTGCAGAAGTGGGTCGCGGCCGACTTCGACTTCCTGCAACTCAAGCAGATTCTGTCCGACTGGCAACTCGGCATGCAGGCCGGTGGCGGCTGGAATGCGCTGTTCTGGTGTAACCACGACCAGCCGCGGGTGGTCTCGCGTTTTGGTGACGACGGCGAGCACCGCGTGGTCTCGGCGAAGATGCTCGCCACTGCGCTGCACTTCCTCCAGGGCACGCCTTTCGTGTACCAGGGCGAAGAGCTGGGGATGACCAATCCGGGCTTCGACACCATCGACCAATACCGAGATGTCGAGACGCTGAACATCTATCGGCTCAAGCGCGAGGCCGGTGAGTCCGAGGCGTCGAGCATGGCGGCGATCATGCAGAAGTCCCGCGATAACAGCCGCACACCGATGCAATGGAATGCCGAGCAAAACGCCGGCTTCAGCCGCGGCGAACCGTGGATCGGCATCCCGGCCAACGCCGCGCAGATCAACGTGCAAAGCGAGCTGGATGACCCGCAATCGGTACTGCATCACTACCGTGCGCTGATCAAGCTGCGTCGGCATGAGCCGCTGATTCAGGAAGGCGTTTACCGCCAACTGCTGCCACAGCACACCCAGGTCTGGGCGTACCTGCGCGAAGGCCACGGCGAACGCCTGCTGGTGCTGAACAACTTCTACGGCACGCCATGCCAGATCGAACTGCCCGATGGCCTGCTGACGGCGGCGAGTGAGCAACGCCTGCTGATCAGCAACTACGACGACTGCCCACAGCGCTCGAGCCAGGTCTCGCTGCGCCCGTATGAATCGTTTGTGCTGCATCTCAAGGACTGAGACCCGCTTTACCCCCGGCGTGGGAGAGCCGGGGCGCTTAAAAAAACATAATAAAAATATCGGAGTGCTTCATGAAAACAACAATAAAGCTGGGCCTCGTTGCATCCTGCCTGACCTTGCCGATGGCAGCCCAGGCGTTGGAATTTGCCGGCTACTTGCGTAGCGGTGCGGGGACTTCAACCGGCAGTGGCAAGCAGCAGTGCTTCCAGTTGCCGGGTGCACAATCCAAATACCGCCTGGGCAACGAGTGCGAGCAGTACGCCGAACTCGAATTGCGCCAGGACCTGCTGACCCTCGACGACGGCTCGGTGTTCAGCGTCGACGCCATGGCTTCGCTGTACAACAAGTACGACCGGGCGCTGAAGTTCCAGGGCGAAGACAACGGCTCGGCACGCATGCCGCAGATGTACGCGCAGTGGTCGAACATCCCCAGCCTCAACGGCGGTTCGCTGTGGGCCGGCCGGCGCTACTACAAACGAAACGACATCCATATCTCCGACTTCTACTACTGGAACCAGAGCGCCACGGGCGGCGGTATCGAGGACGTGAAAATCGGCGACCTGAAATACAGCTACGCGCTTTCCCGCAAGGACAACCTGTACCAGAAGGAATACGCCACCCGTCACGACTTTAACGTGGCCGGCTTCAAGACCAATCCCGGCGGCGAGCTGGAACTGGGCTTGAGCTACATCGAAAAAGCCGGTGGCCGTGACACCAACAGCGGCTGGGCCATTACCGCCCAGCATGTGCAGAAACCCTTCCTCGGCGGGCGCAACAAATTTGCCCTGCAGTACGGCGAAGGCCCCGGCACCGGCCTCGGCTACACCGGCGATACCTTCCTCGATAAAAGCAGCAAGAGCTACCGCGCAGTGGAGTTCTTCGACTGGCAAGTGACGCCACGGTTTGGCGGGCAGATCGAGGCCGTGTACCAGAAGGATATTCGCCCGGGCAACCAGGATCAGACCTGGATGTCGCTGGGCGTGCGCCCGGCCTATGCGATTTCCGAACAGTTCAAGCTGGTCACCGAACTCGGTCATGATCAGGTCGAGGCTACCGGTGGCACGCGCAAGCTGAGCAAATTTACGTTCGCCCCGACCTGGTCGCCCAAAGGCCCGGATTTCTGGGCACGACCGGAAGTGCGCTTGTATTACACCTACGCGACCTGGAACGAAGCGGCCAAGCGTGCGGCCAATGAACTGGCGGCAGGTTCGGCGTTGTCCGACACCGGCAGTTATGGCACGGCGTTGCATGGCTCCAACTTTGGTGTGCAGGTTGAGTACTGGTGGAAATAAAGCCGTCGATGCCCAATGATTTTTACAGAACCAAACAGCAGGTGAAGTCATGACCACAACCCAATCCCTGGAATTGCTGGCGCCATTGTCCGGGGTGCTGCTCGCCCTGGACCAGGTGCCTGATCCGGTGTTCTCCAGTCGCCTGATCGGCGATGGCCTGTGCATCGATCCGACCTCGCAGACCCTCTGCGCGCCACTGGCCGGGGTGATCAGCAATATCCAGGACAGTGGTCATGCGGTGAGCATCACCGATGACAACGGCGTCCAGGTGCTGATGCACATCGGCCTGGACACCGTGAACCTGGCGGGCAAGGGTTTCACCCGATTGGTCGAGGAAGGCCAGCGGGTGGAAGCCGGGCAACCGCTGATTGAATTCGATGCCGACTACGTGGCGCTCAATGCCCGTAGTTTGCTGACCCTGATGCTGGTGGTCAGTGGCGAACCCTTCAAGCTGCTGACGCCCGAGCAGGGCCTGGTGGACGTGGGGCAGCCACTGCTGCGAGTCACGCCGCAAGCCGTTGCCGACGAGGTGAAAGACGAGGAGGGTGACGCCCTGTTCTCCAGGCCACTGACCTTGCCCAACGCCAACGGCCTGCATGCGCGCCCGGCGGCGGTGCTGGCGCAGGCGGCCAAAGGCTTCAAGGCGAGTATTTACCTGCACAAGCAAACCGAGAGCGCCAACGCCAAGTCGCTGGTACGGATCATGGCGTTGCAAACGGTGCAGGGTGACACCTTGCAAGTCAGCGCGGCCGGCGAGGATGCCGAAGCGGCGATCCAGGCGCTGGTGACGTTGCTGGCCGAAGGCTGCGGCGAAACCGTCGCGGCTCATCAACCTGACGCTGCACCCGTGGCGCCTGATTCATCGGCGACCTTGCTGCGCGGCGTGTGCGCCTCGCCCGGTTCGGCGTTTGGCCAAGTGGTGCAGGTCAAGGAGCCGGCACTGACGTTCGTAGAGACCGGCAAAGGTGAAGCGCTGGAACGTGCGGCCCTGACCCATGCCCTGAACAACGCCAATCAGGCGCTGCAAGCCCTGCAGGAAAAGGCCGTCGGCACTGCCCAGTCCGAGATCTTCCGCGCCCATCAGGAGTTGCTGGACGATCCGGCCCTGCTGGAACAAACCCGCGACCTGCTGGACCAGGGCAAGAGCGCGGCCTTCGCCTGGAACAGCGCCACCGAGGCCACCGCCACGCTCTTCCAGGGCCTGGGCAACGCCTTGCTTGCCGAGCGCGCTGCCGACCTGGCAGACGTTGGCCAGCGGGTGCTGAAATTGATCCTCGGGGTTCAGGACAGCGCCTGGGATTTGCCGGAGCAGGCAATCCTGATTGCCGAACAACTGACTCCCTCGCAAACCGCCAGCCTCGACACGCGCAAGGTGCTGGGTTTTGTGACGGTGGGCGGCGGCGCTACCAGCCACGTCGCCATTCTCGCCCGCGCCCTTGGCTTGCCGGCCATCTGCGGGGTGCCGGCGCAGGTGCTGGAACTGGCCAACGGCAAGCAAGTGCTGCTGGATGCCGACAAGGGCGAGTTGCACCTGGACCCGGACCTGGCCGAGATCGAACACTTGCAAGCCAGCCGCCAACAACAAGTGCTGCGCCGCCAGCGGGAAGTGGAGCAGGCGTCGTTGCCCGCCACGACCCGCGACGGTCATCACGTCGAAGTGACGGCCAACGTCGCATCGTTGCAGGAGGTGGAGCAGGCATTGTCCCTGGGGGGCGAAGGCGTTGGTTTGCTGCGTTCCGAGTTCCTCTACCTGGACCGCAACCGCGCGCCGAGCCCCGAGGAGCAGGCGGGCACCTACAGCGCCATCGCCCGTGCATTGGGCCCGCAGCGCAATCTGGTGGTGCGCACCCTCGACGTTGGTGGCGACAAGCCGTTGGCCTATGTGCCGATGGACAGCGAGACCAACCCGTTCCTTGGCCTGCGCGGGATTCGCCTGTGCCTGGAGCGCCCGGAACTGTTGCGTGAACAATTCCGTGCAATTCTCGCCAGTGCCGGTTTCGCCCGTTTGCACATCATGTTGCCGATGGTCAGCCTGCTCTCGGAGCTGCGCCTGGCGCGGCAGATTCTTGAAGAGGAAGCGCTGGCCCTGGGGCTGACGGAACTGCCGAAGCTGGGAATCATGATCGAAGTGCCATCGGCGGCATTGATGGCCGATCTGTTTGCGCCGGAGGTGGATTTCTTCTCCATCGGCACCAACGACCTGACCCAATACACCCTGGCCATGGACCGCGATCACCCGCGCCTCGCCAGCCAGGCCGACAGCTTTCACCCGGCGGTGCTGCGCCTGATCGCCGCCACCGTCAAGGCGGCCCATGCCCATGGCAAGTGGGTCGGCGTGTGTGGGGCGTTGGCGTCTGAAGCGCTGGCGGTGCCGGTGCTGATCGGGCTGGGAGTGGATGAGTTGTCGGTCAGCGTGCCGCTGATCCCGACCATCAAGGCTACCGTGCGCGAGCTGGACCTGGCGGACTGCCAATCCATCGCCCGCCAGGTGCTGGGCCTGGAAGAAGCGGCGCAGGTTCGCGAGTCCTTGCGCCTGTACCACGCGGCTACCGTTGAAACCTCATTGGTTGTGGAGAACTGACATGTTCGAGAAATTTCAGCGGGCGTTCTGGAAGGCCCTGACGCCGGATCTGGTGCTTGAAACGCCGCAGGCAGCTCCAGTGAGCGAAACACTGTTGGCCCCGGCAGTGCTGAATGCGCTGGGAGGCGCGGAGAATCTCAAGTCGCAGCAGCGGGTAGCACTGACCCGGGTGCGGGTGCAGTTGCAGGATGCGGGGCGGTTGGATGCGCAGGCGCTCAAGGCGGCAGGCGTGCCGGGCGTGATGGTGTTGGCGGGTGGGGTGGTGCACCTGCTTACCGGCCTGAACACCGCTCTATAAATCAAAGAAGATCAAATGTGGGAGCGGGCTTGCTCGCGAAGGCGGTGTGTCAGTCAATCCATGTGCTGGCTGAACCATCGCCTTCGCGAGCAAGCCCGCTCCCACATTGGTTTTGTGGTGTTTGGAGAATCGGGGGATTACAGCGGCGGGGTTTCTTCCGTCGGCTTGGTCTTGTCCACACCCGGCACATGCAGGTTGCCTTCGACCACCTGGTTGCCTTCCAGCTGCGGCTGCGTCACCCACGTCAGAATGTCGTAGTAACGCCGGATGTTCGCCACAAAATGCACGGGCTCACCGCCACGGGCATAGCCATAACGCGTCTTGCTGTACCACTGCTTCTGCGACAGGCGCGGCAGCATCTTCTTCACGTCCAGCCACTTGTTCGGGTTCAGGCCTTCTTTTTCGGCCAGCTTGCGCGCGTCGTCCAAATGCCCGGTGCCGACGTTGTACGCCGCCAGGGCAAACCAGGTGCGGTCCGGCTCGGCAATCTTGTCGTCCAGCTCATCCTTGATCTTGGCCAGGTACTTGGCGCCGCCCATGATGCTCTGCTTGGCGTCCAGGCGGTTGGACACGCCCATGGCCTGCGCCGTGTTCTGGGTCAGCATCATCAGGCCGCGCACGCCGGTCTTGGAGGTCACCGCCGGCTGCCAGAGTGATTCCTGATAGCCGATGGCCGCCAGCAGGCGCCAGTCGACCTTTTCTTCCTTGGCATAGGCCCGGAAGTGTTTCTCGTATTTGGGCAGGCGCTGCTGCAGATGCTGGGCGAAGGTGTAGGCGCCCATGTAGCCGAGTACATCGACGTGCCCGTAATAGCGATCTTTCAGGCGTTGCAGCGTGCCGTTCTTTTCCACCTTGTCGAGATAGTTGTTGACCTCGTTGAGCAGGCTGTTGTCTTCGCCGGCGGCGACCGCCCAGGCCTGATGGCTGGCGTCACCGAGGTCAAAGGCCACCCGCACGTTGGGGAAGTACACCTGGTTCATCGCCACTTCGTTGGAGTCCACCAGGGTCAGGTCGATCTGGCCCTCATCCACCATGCGCAGAAGGTCGACCACCTCAACGGCGTCGGACTCTTCGTAGTCAATCCCGGGAAACTGTTTTTTCAGCTGCGCCAGTTGCTCGGCGTGGGTGCTGCCCTTGAGCACCATGATCTTCTTGCCCACCAGGTCTGCCGCGGTGGTCGGCCGGGACTGGCCGTTGCGGTAGATGATCTGCGGGGTGACTTCCAGATAAGGGTGGGAGAAACGCACTTGCTGGCGACGCTGTTCACTGCTGACCAGGCCGGCGGCGGCCAGTACCGGGCCGTTGGGTTTGCCGATCTGTGAGAACAGGTCATCCAGGTTGTCGGCCGCCTCGATCTCGAGCTTTACCCCCAACTCGTCGGCAAAACGTTTCACCAGTTCGTATTCGAAGCCGGTTTCGCCGTTACGGTCCTGGAAATAAGTGGCCGGACTGTTTCGGGTGACCACCCGCAATACGCCATCCTCCTTGATTCGCTCGAGCGTGTTGGGTTTATCCACACACGCACTGAGCAGCAGGAAGAGTCCGGTAACGAAGAGCCATTTGGCGCATCGCGGGCGTAAAGCAGTAGGGGAGAACATCTGCGCAGTATACGCAAAGGACCCTCGGCGCCATATCTCGACAGCGGGGCACTTGTCTGCTAGCGCCCGTAAACCTTGGCTGCAGCCCGCAGAAACGGGGCTTGGCAGCCGATTGTGACGGTTAAAATAACTGCCCGGAATAGCCTATATGGCCATATGATATCGTGCGATTTATGCCAACTGACGTCCGGCTGCGGCCACTGGTGCCGTTTCGGGTGCCGTTGGCGACGGTTTACGCTAGAATGCACGGCCTCAAAGCACACCCCCCTTCCCGAGGCTGTCCCGAAGATGTTGATCCTGCGCGGCGCTCCTGCCCTTTCTGCCTTTCGCCACAGCAAACTCCTTGAGCAACTGAGCCAGAAGGTACCTTCTGTCAGTGGCTTGTATGCTGAATTTGCTCACTTCGCCGACGTTACTGGCGTTTTGACCGCCGACGAACAGCAAGTGCTGGCGCGCCTTCTGAAGTACGGTCCCAGCGTTCCTGTTCAAGAGCCTAACGGCCGCTTGTTCCTGGTCCTGCCACGGTTCGGCACCATCTCGCCCTGGTCGAGCAAGGCCAGCGACATCGCCCGCAACTGCGGCCTGGACAAAATCCAGCGCCTGGAACGCGGGATTGCCTTCTATGTAGCAGGCCAGTTCAGCGAGGCCGAGGCCGAGCTGATCGCCAGCAGCCTGCACGACCGCATGACCCAGATCATCGTGGGCCAGTTGGAACAGGCCGCCGGTCTGTTCAGCCACGCCGAGCCCAAGCCGCTGACCGCGATTGACGTGCTCGGTGGTGGCCGTGCCGCCTTGGAAACCGCCAACACCGAGCTGGGCCTGGCCCTGGCCGAAGACGAAATTGACTACCTGGTCAACGCCTTCATCGGCCTGAAGCGCAACCCCCACGACATCGAACTGATGATGTTCGCCCAGGCGAACTCCGAGCACTGCCGCCACAAGATCTTCAACGCCAGTTGGGACATCGACGGCCAGAGCCAGGAAAAAAGCCTGTTCGGCATGATCAAGAACACCTACGTGATGCACAGCGAAGGCGTTCTGTCGGCTTATAAGGACAATGCCTCGGTCATCGTCGGCTCTGTCGCCGGCCGTTTCTTCCCGGACCCTGAAACCCGCCAGTACGGCGCGGTGCAGGAGCCGGTGCATATCCTGATGAAAGTCGAGACCCACAACCACCCGACCGCGATTGCCCCGTTCCCGGGCGCAGCCACCGGTTCCGGCGGCGAGATTCGCGACGAAGGTGCAACCGGTCGTGGCGCCAAGCCAAAGGCCGGCCTCACCGGCTTCACCGTGTCCAACCTGCAGATCCCGGGCTTCGAACAGCCGTGGGAAGTGCCGTACGGCAAGCCTGAGCGCATCGTCACCGCGCTGGACATCATGATCGAAGGCCCGCTGGGCGGCGCCGCGTTCAACAACGAATTCGGGCGTCCGGCCCTGACCGGTTACTTCCGTACTTTCGAGCAGTCCATCACCACCCCCCGTGGCGATGAAGTGCGCGGTTACCACAAGCCGATCATGTTGGCCGGCGGCATGGGCAACATCCGCGCCGAACACGTACAGAAAGGCGAGATTCTGGTCGGCTCCAAGCTGATCGTCCTCGGTGGCCCGGCGATGCTGATCGGCCTGGGTGGCGGCGCCGCTTCCTCCATGGCCACCGGCACCAGCTCGGCCGACCTGGACTTCGCTTCCGTACAGCGTGAAAACCCTGAGATGGAACGCCGTTGCCAGGAAGTCATCGACCGTTGCTGGCAACTGGGTGACAAAAACCCCATCAGCTTCATCCACGACGTCGGCGCAGGTGGCTTGTCCAACGCCTTCCCGGAACTGGTCAACGATGGCGACCGTGGCGGCCGTTTCGAACTGCGCAACATTCCAAACGACGAGCCGGGCATGGCTCCGCACGAAATCTGGAGCAACGAATCCCAGGAACGCTACGTGTTGGCGGTAGGTCCTGCAGACTTCGAACGCTTCCAGGCGATTTGCGAGCGCGAGCGCTGCCCGTTTGCCGTGGTCGGCGAAGCCACTGCCGAGCCGCAACTGACGGTCACCGACAGCCACTTCGGCAACAGCCCGGTGGACATGCCGCTGGAAGTGCTGCTGGGCAAAGCCCCGCGCATGCACCGTTCGGCCGTGCGTGAAAACGAACTGGGCGACGATTTCGACCCGTCGACCCTGGCCATCGCCGACTGCGTGGAGCGCGTCCTGCACCACCCGGCCGTTGCCAGCAAAAGCTTCCTGATCACCATCGGCGACCGCACCATCACCGGTCTGGTTGCCCGTGATCAAATGGTCGGCCCGTGGCAGGTCCCGGTGGCTGACGTTGCCGTCACCGCTACCAGCTTCGACGTGTACACCGGTGAAGCCATGGCCATGGGCGAGCGGACTCCGCTGGCGCTGCTGGACGCCCCGGCGTCGGGCCGCATGGCCATCGGCGAAACCCTGACCAACATCGCGGCTTCGCGTATCGCCAAGATCTCCGACATCAAGCTGTCGGCCAACTGGATGTCCGCTGCCGGTCACCCGGGTGAAGATGCGCGCCTGTACGACACCGTGAAAGCGGTCGGCATGGAGCTGTGCCCTGAGCTGGGCATCACCATTCCGGTGGGCAAGGACTCCATGTCCATGGCCACCCGCTGGAACGATGAAGGCGTGGACAAGAGCGTCACTTCTCCGCTGTCGCTGATCGTTACCGGCTTTGCGCCAGTCACCGACATTCGCCAGACCCTGACCCCGCAACTGCGCATGGACAAGGGCACCACCGACCTGATCCTGATCGACCTCGGTCGCGGCCAGAACCGCATGGGCGCCTCGATCCTTGCCCAGGTGCACGGCAAGCTCGGCAAGCAGGCCCCGGACGTCGATGACGCCGAAGACCTGAAAGCTTTCTTCGCCGTGATCCAGGGCCTGAACGCCGACGGCCACCTGCTGGCTTACCACGACCGTTCCGACGGTGGTTTGCTGACCAGCGCGGTGGAAATGGCCTTCGCCGGTCACTGCGGCCTGAGCCTGAACCTCGATGGCCTGGCAGAAACTTCCGCCGACATCGCAGCAATCCTGTTCAACGAAGAGCTGGGCGCCGTGATCCAGGTTCGCCAGGACGCAACCCCGGACGTACTCGCACAGTTCAGCGCCGCTGGCCTGGGCGACTGCGTGGCCGTGATTGGCCAGCCGATCAACAACGGTGAAATCAACATCGTCTTCAACGGCGAAACCGTGTTTGAAGGCCAGCGCCGCCTGCTGCAACGCCAGTGGGCCGAGACCAGCTACCAGATCCAGCGCCTGCGCGACAACGCCGACTGCGCCGAGCAGGAATTCGACGTGATCCTGGAAGAAGACAACCCGGGCCTGAGCACCAAGCTCAGCTTCGACGTCAACCAGGACATCGCCGCGCCTTACATCAAGAAAGGCATCCGCCCACAAGTGGCCGTACTGCGTGAGCAGGGCGTCAACGGCCAGGTGGAAATGGCGGCGGCGTTCGACCGTGCCGGCTTCAATGCGATCGACGTGCACATGAGCGACATCCTCGCCGGTCGCGTCGACCTCAACGAGTTCAAAGGCCTGGTTGCCTGCGGTGGTTTCTCCTACGGCGACGTACTGGGTGCCGGTGAAGGCTGGGCCAAATCGGCCCTGTTCAACAGCCGTGCCCGCGACGCGTTCCAGGGTTTCTTCGAGCGTAACGACAGCTTCACCCTGGGTGTGTGCAACGGTTGCCAGATGATGTCCAACCTCAGCGAACTGATCCCGGGCAGCGAGTTCTGGCCGCACTTTGTGCGTAACCGCTCCGAGCAGTTCGAAGCCCGTGTTGCGATGGTCCAGGTACAGGAATCCAACTCGATCTTCCTGCAAGGCATGGCCGGTTCGCGCATGCCAATCGCCATCGCCCACGGTGAAGGCCATGCGGAATTCGCCAGCGAAGAAGCACTGCTGGAAGCCGACCTGTCCGGTACTGTGGCCCTGCGTTTTGTCGACAACCACGGCAAGGTCACCGAAGGCTACCCGGCCAACCCGAACGGCTCGCCGCGCGGGATCACCGGCCTGACCAGCCGCGACGGTCGCGTCACCATCATGATGCCGCACCCGGAGCGTGTGTTCCGTGCCGTGCAGAACTCGTGGCGCCCGGAAGAGTGGAACGAAGACGGCGCGTGGATGCGCATGTTCCGTAACGCTCGCGTCTGGGTGAACTAAGGCGGTGTACAAGCTCAGCTTCTTTGTGCCCGACAGCCACGTGGAGACGGTGAAAACCGCCGTCTTCGCAGCTGGCGGCGGGCGCATCGGCAACTACGACAGCTGCGCCTGGCAGGTCCTGGGCCAGGGCCAATTCCGCGCGATGGACGGCAGCCAGCCGTTTATCGGGCAGGTGGGGCAGGTTGAAGTGGTTGAAGAATGGAAGGTTGAGTTGGTGGTGGCGGATGAGTTGATCGTGGCTGTAGTGGCTGCGTTGAAACTGAGCCATCCGTACGAGACACCGGCGTATGAGGTGTGGCAGTTGGCGGATTTTTGATTCGCTGGTTGAAAAACAAGAAACCCGCTGGGCCAGTTTGGTCAGCGGGTTTTTTGTTGCCTGTCACGGCCATTCGCGAGCAAGCCCGCTCCCACATTTGACCGCGTTGCCATGACGGGCACCGATCAAAATGTGGGAGCGGGCTTGCTCGCGAAGAGGCCCTGATGCTCAGCAAAGATTCAGGCTTTTACCCCAACCTCACGGCCACTGACCAACCGCTCCAACGCCTCACCCAACCCCGAAGCCTTGTCACCAATCAGCAAGTGCCAAATCCCACTCTCAAGCTGGCTCACACCCTGGCAACCCAGCGCCGTCAGTTGAGATTCCGACAACACCGAACCATCCCCCAACTCCACCCGCAGCCGCGTCATCGCCACCGCATCCAGTTGCAAAACATTGGCCCGACCGCCCAGCGCACTCAGCCATTTCTCGGCCTCATGCACATTCACCGGTGTGCTCTTCTCAACAGGCGCTACCACCACCGCAGGCGCCGCAACATACGAAGGCATCGCCAACCGAATCTCATCGGCAATGCTGTCCGCCATCGGCCCGACCACTACCTGCAAACTCCCGCCATTGCCCGGCCGAACCACCGCCATGGCACCCAGTGCTTTCAGCTCGGCATCCACCGCCTTGTTGCGATCCACCATGTCCAGCCGCAGACGCGTCGTGCAAGCACCCACACTCAGCAGATTCTCTGCACCACCCAGCGCGCGAATGTAAGCGCCGGCCCGCTGGTTATCGGTCATGGCCTCAGCCTGCGCGACTTGAATATCCTCGCGCCCCGGCGTCTTCAAATTGAAGCGACGGATGCAGTAATTGAACACGCTGTAGTAGATCACCGCATACGCCAGCCCAACCGGGAATACCAACCAGCCGTTGGTGGATTTACCCCAACCCAGCACCATGTCGATAAACCCACCGGAGAAGGTAAAGCCCAGGTGAATGTTGAGCATGTTGGTGATCGCCATCGACAACCCGGTCAGCAGCGCATGCACCAGGTACAGGAACGGCGCGAGGAACATGAAGGCGAATTCGATCGGCTCGGTGACCCCGGTCAGGAACGAGGTCAGCGCCATCGACAGGAAAATCCCGCCCATGATCTTGCGCCGCTCCGGCAGTGCATTGCGGTACATCGCCAGGCACGCCGCCGGCAGTCCGAACAGCATTACCGGGAACATGCCGGTCATGAACTGCCCACCTTTCGGGTCGCCGGCAAAGTAGCGAGTCAGGTCGCCGGTCACTACCGCGCCGGTCGTCGGGTCGGTGAAGGTGCCGAACACAAACCACGCCATGTTGTTGAGGATATGGTGCAAGCCGGTGACGATCAGCAGGCGGTTGAACACGCCAAACACGAACGCGCCAAAGCTGCCGCTTTCCATCAGCAGCACGCCGAAGCTGTTGATGCCTTGCTGCACGGGTGGCCAGATCAAACCAAAGATCACCCCCAGCGCCACTGCGGAGAACCCGGTGACGATCGGCACAAACCGTCGCCCACCAAAGAATGCGAGGTACTCCGGCAGCTTGATGTCCTTGAAGCGGTTATACAGCGCACCGGCCATCAAGCCGCTGGCGATGCCCGCGAGCATGCCCATGTTGATGCTGGCGTCCATCACCTTGAGGGTGGAGACCATCACCAGGTAACCGATGGCGCCTGCCAGGCCCGCCGTGCCGTTGTTGTCGCGGGCAAAACCCACGGCAATGCCGATGGCGAAGATCAGCGCCAGGTTGGCGAAGATCGCCTGCCCGGCGTCGTGCATCACCGCGATGTTCAGCAGGTCAGTGTCGCCCAGTCGCAGCAGGAGGCCGGCGATCGGCAGAATCGCGATCGGCAGCATCAGCGCACGGCCCAGGCGTTGCAGCCCTTCGATAAAATATTGGTACACGGCGTGTCTCCCTATTCTTGTTGTTTTCAGCTCAGCGGCCAGTGGTGTTGACAGGCTTGGCGAACGGCTTTGGCGCTGCTCAGGTTAAGCAGGCTTTGGCTCAGTTGCCGGCATTGGGCTGCGTCCAGGTGACGGACACGGTCCTTGATTTCTCCGATCTGCGGCGGGCTGACGGACAGCTCGCTGATGCCCAGACCGATCAGCACCGGCGTGGCCAGCGGGTCGGACGCCAGCGCCCCGCACACACCGACCCAGCGCCCATGCTTGGCTGCGCCGATGCACGTCTGGGCGATCAGCCGCAACAGCGCCGGGTGCATGGCATCGACCCGGGCGGCGAGGCCGGCGTGGTCGCGGTCCATGGCGAGGGTGTACTGCGATAGGTCATTGGTGCCGATGGACAGAAAGTCCGCGTGCTCGGCCAGTTGTTCGGCCATCAGCGCCGCCGCGGGCACTTCGATCATCACCCCCAGTTCCGGGCGTTGGGTCAGTTCCAGCTCGGCGCACAGTTCATCGAGGCGCTGGCGAATGTGCAGCAGTTCGTCGACTTCGCTGACCATTGGCAGCAGGATGCGGCAACGTTCCAGCGGGCTGACCTGGAGAAGGGCACGCAGTTGCTGGTCCAGCAGTTCCGGGCGTACCTGGGCCATGCGAATGCCCCGCAGGCCCAGCACCGGGTTGGTCTCGAACGGCAGCGGCAGGTAGTCGAGTTGCTTGTCGCCGCCGACGTCGATGGTGCGGATGATCACTGATTTGTCGCCCATGGCATCCAGTACGGCTTGGTAGGCCTGGCGCTGCTCTTGCTCGTCGGGCGCGGTGCGGCGGTCGACGAAGAGAAATTCTGTGCGCAGCAGGCCGACGCCATCGGCGCCATTCTCGAAGGCCAGTTGGGCTTCGACGCTGGAGGCGACATTCGCGGCCACTTCAATACGCACGCCATCCTGAGTGCTGGCGGTGCCTTGAGCCTCCGCGTGCTGCTGTTGGCGCCGCAGTTTCTGTGCATCGCGCAACTGGTGAACCTGGGCGTGGCGCGCATCATCCGGCGTCAGCTCCAGGCGGCCGTTGGCGGCATCCAGCACCACGCGCTGGCCTTGGGGCACATCAAGCAATTCAGTGCCCAGTGCAACCACGCACGGCAAGCCTTTACCCCGCGCCAGAATCGCCACATGAGACGTCGCGCCGCCTTCGGCCATGCAGATACCGGCGGCGTGTTGATTGCTCAGTTGCAGCAGATCCGATGGGGTCAGCTCATGGGCCGAGACGATAGCGCCGGCCGGCAAATCAAAATTCCAGGCCTCGCCCAGCAACGCCCGCAGCACGCGTTGCTGCAAGTCGCGCAGGTCGTTGGCGCGTTCGGCGAACAACGGTTTACCCAGTGCCAGCAGCACCGCGCATTGGGCCTGGATCGCATCACGCCAGGCGTGAGTGGCGGCGCTGCCCTGTTCGATGGCGGCGGTGGCGGCCTCCAGCAACGTAGGGTCTTCCAGCAGGGCCAGGTGGGCGGCGAAGATCTCTTCTTCCTCCACATCCTTGCGCTGACGGGCCTGGTCCAGGGTGTGGCGGATTTCGCTACGCACCTGTTCCAGGGCGCTGTCCAGGTGCTGCAATTGTTCATCCGGCACGTTGTTGCCCGGGTCCACCGGCAGCTCGATTCCGTTCAGGCGGAACAACGGGCCGCAGACCAACCCCGGCGCGGCACACACGCCTTGCAGTACTCCGGCTTCGGTATTCGCGCGGCGTGGGGCGACGGCCACTGGAGCGTGATGCGCTTCGCCAGCTTCCACCGACAGCGCAGCGATCAGTGCTTGCAGCGCCGCTTCACAATCCTTGCCACGACAGGTGACCTGCACCTCGTCCTGCTCACCAATCCCCAGGCCCATCAAGCCGATCAGGCTGTCGCACGAAGCCGACTTGCCAGCGAAATGCAGCTGCGACTGGCTGCTGAATGCCTGTGCAGTCTTGCGGATCAAGGCAGCGGGGCGCGCATGCAGGCCGCCACGATGGGTGATGCGAATAGTCGCGCTGGCTTCGGTGACCGACTCATCAATCACTTTCGCTGCACCGGCCAACCGTGCAACCACATGCAGCAGCGGCTCGCCGACCTTCACTGTTTTCAAGGTGATCGGCCGTAGCTCAAACAGCTCGCTGTTCGTCAGGATGATCAGGCTGACCAGGCTTTTGCACTGGCGCGCAATCAGGTCCAGGTCAAACTGCACCAGTGCCTGGCCCTTGCTGACGCGCGCACCTTGCTTGACCCGCAGCGCAAAGCCTTCGCCATTCAATTCCACCGTGTCGATGCCCACGTGCATCAGCAATTCAGCGCCATTATCGGCGCGAATGGTCAGCGCATGCCCGGTGCGGGCGACGTGGATGATCACGCCATCACACGGCGCGTGCAGGCAATCGTTGAGCGGGTCGATGGCAATGCCGTCGCCCATGGCGCCACTGGCGAACACTTCGTCGGGAACGTCGCCCAGGGTCAGCACCGGCCCACTGAGGGGAGCGCTGAGGGTGAGGTCTTTATTATTGTGGGACATGGGCACGGTACTCATCAGGAAAACGCTGCAATCAACTCAGTGGGTGCGGGTCACTTTGCTCAAGTGACGCGGTTGGTCCGGGTCCATGCCCCGGGCCTCTGCCAAACCGGCGGCCATCACGTAGAAACTCTGGATCGCCAGGATCGGGTCCAGGGCCGGGTGTTCGGCGCGGCTCAGAGTCAGGTCGCGCTCGGCGATGTCATCGGGAGCGGCCAGCAGCACGCGGGCACCGCGCTGGCGCATATCTGCGGCCAGGCTCAGCAGGCCGGCTTGTTCGGCGCCGCGTGGGGCGAAGACCAGCAGCGGGTAGTTGTCATCGATCAGAGCCATCGGGCCATGGCGCACTTCGGCGCTGCTGAAGGCTTCGGCCTGGATCGCCGAGGTTTCCTTGAGCTTGAGCGCGGCTTCCTGGGCAATGGCAAAACCGGCGCCACGGCCGATCACCATCAGTTGCTGGCAGTCGCGCAGGGCGTCGATGGCCAGGCTCCAGTCTTGCCTGGCGGCTTCACGCAAACCTTCGGGCAGTGCCTTACAGGCTTGCAGCAACTCGTCTTCCTGATTCCAGTGGCCGATCAGCTGGGCGCTGGCGCTCAGGGTCGCGATAAAGCTTTTGGTGGCGGCGACGCTGCGTTCCGGCCCGGCGCACAGCGGCACATGGAATTCGCAGGCGGCTTCCAGTGGCGAGTCTTCGGCGTTGACCATCGAGATGCTCAAGGCGCCGCGCTTGCGCAACAGGCGCAGGCTGTTGACCAGGTCCGGGCTCTGTCCCGACTGGGAGAAACCGAACGCCACTTGCCCGCTGACCTTGAGCGGCGATTGCAGCATGGTCACCACCGACATCGGCAGCGACGCCACCGGAATCCCCAGATGTTGCATGGTCAGGTAGGCGAAGTAACTGGCGGCGTGGTCCGAGCTGCCACGGGCGATGGTCATCGCCACTTGCGGTGGCTGGCGACGCAGGCGGCCGGCGACTTCCACCAGCAGCGGGTCCAGGCGTTGCAGTTGAGCCTCGACGGCCTCACAGGAGGCCAGGGCCTCTTCAAGCATTTTTGAAGTCAATGGTTTCTCCTTCGACCATTACGTCGGTGAGGTGCAGGGAGCGGTCCAGGCGCACGCAGTCGGCAAAGCTGCCGGGTTGCAGGCGACCGCGTTCTTCGAGGCCCAGGTAGTCCGCAGGAAATTGCGACAGGCGTTGTGAGGCTTCGCTGATCGGCAGGCCGATCTTCACCAGGTTGCGCAACGCCTGGTCCATGGTCAGGGTGCTGCCGGCCAGCGTTCCATCGGCCAGGCGGACGCCGCCCAGGCACTTGGTCACGGTGTGGCTGCCCAGCTTGTATTCGCCGTCGGGCATGCCGGCGGCGGCGGTGGAATCGGTGACGCAGTACAGGCACGGGATCGAGCGCAGCGCCACGCGCATGGCACCGGGGTGCACGTGCAGCAGGTCGGGAATCAACTCGGCGTATTTGGCGTGGGCCAGGGCCGCGCCGACGATGCCGGGCTCGCGGTGATGCAGCGGGCTCATGGCGTTGTACAAGTGGGTAAAGCTGGTGGCCCCGGCGGCGAGGGCGGCGACACCTTCTTCATAGCTGCCCAGGGTGTGGCCGATCTGCATGCGCACGCCACGTTCGCTGAGGGCGCGGATCAGGCCGTCATGGCCGGCGATTTCCGGAGCAATGGTGATCACCCGGATCGGCGCCAGGCGCAGGTATTCTTCGACTTCGGCCATCAAGGCGGTGTGGGCGAAGTTCGGTTGTGCGCCGAGTTTTCCCGGATTGATGTAGGGGCCTTCCAGGTGCACGCCCAGGACACGAGCGGTGCCGGTCGGGCGGCTTTCGCAATAGGTGCCGATTTCGCCGAGCACGCGGGTGATTTCGTCCACCGGCGCGGTCATGGTGGTGGCCAGCAGCGAGGTGGTGCCAAACCGCACGTGGGTGCGGGTGATGGTGTGGAAGGCGTCGGTGCCTTCCATGATGTCTTTGCCGCCACCGCCGTGCACGTGCAGGTCGATAAAGCCTGGCAGCAGGTACGGCAGGTCGTTGTCAGCCGGGTTGCACGGGCTGCCTTCTACGGCAGTGACCTTGCCGTGCTGGTGCACCAGGCGGCCGCGAATCCAGCCGTGTGGCGTGAGGATATTGTCTTCGGACATGGGCAGTTCTCTAAATTCGCAGTTCAGCGGAATAGTCGTGGCGGCGCAGTTCTGCGACGAAGTCGTAGTAGTCGTTGCGGCAGTAGGTGTCGGTGATTTCAATCGGGGTGTTGTCGGCGGTGTAGCCCACCCGGGTCATCAGCAGCATGGCGGTGCCAGGGGCGATGCCCACCAGGGCTGCGAACTCGTCCGAGGCGTTGATCGCCTGGATGTGTTGCAGGGCGCGCACGATGGGTTTGCCGATGCTTTCCAGGTATTCGTACAGCGAATTGCCGATGGCCTGCGGGTGGGGGAGGACGGAGGCGGGCATGGCGGTCATTTCAATCGCCATCACCGTGTCGTCGGCCTTACGCAATCGCTTGAGCCGCGCGACTTTGTCGCTGGGTGACAGGCCCAGGCGAATCAATTCTTCATGGGTCGGCGGGGTGATGTCGCGCTCGAGCCATTGGGACGTCGGCACAAAGCCCTTGAGCCGGAGCATTTCGCTGAAGCCCGAGAGGCGCGACAGCGGTTGTTCCAGGCGTGGCGTGATGAAGGTTCCGGAGCCTTGGCTGCGACGGATCAGACCTTGTTCGAACAGCACTTCCAGCGCCTTGCGGGCGGTCACCCGGGAAATGCTCAGTTGCTCGCTGAGGGCACGTTCCGACGGCAAAGCCTGCTCGGATTTCCACTGGCCGGCATGAATCGCGGCTTCGAGGTTGCGGGCCAGTTGCAGGTACAGCGGCGTCGATTGTTTATCGTCGGGGCGCAGGGCCAGGATGGGGTTCATCGTGTCGGTTTCCGATGCGGTTATTGGAGTGTTGTCGCCCGGTAGTGATCGCAAGCTAATACCACTTAAATACCATGTCAATGCAGCGAAAACAGTGCAGGCGAGCGTTTGCGGGCGCCTTAATAGTGCGCCAGTTCAAGTGGTATTAGAGAGGTCTTTATTTCAGGCAGAAGCGCGCAGCTTGCCGAGGTGAACTGGTATTCATCGGCAGGCCACCCATGGGGCGGGAATTTTTTTTGAATTATTTTACGAGGGGCAGGAAATTACGGACGAATCTCGATCATCGTGCCGTCTTTCACCAGGTTCCAGACTTCGCGCATGTCGACATTGCGCATGCCGATGCAGCCGTCGGTCCAGTCCAGGGTGTGGAACAGCTCTTCGGGGTAGTCCTCGGCGTCGGGGGTGCCGTGGATCATGATCATGCTGCCGGGCTTGACCCCTTCGCGGCGGGCGCGCGCGGAATCGCTGATATTGGGGTAGGAGATGTGCATGGCCAGGTTGAAGCGGTCGCTGGTCTTGCGCCAGTCGATCCAGTAGAAACCTTCCGGGGTGCGGCGGTCGCCTTCCATCAGCTTGGTGCCCTTGGGGTTCTTGCCCAGGGAAATGCGGTAGGTCCTGAGGGGCTTGCCGTCATTGATCAGTTGCAACTGATGGGCAGACTTGAGCACCAGGATTTTCTCGACGGGTTTGCCCCCCAGGATCACTTGGGTGGAGGCTGGCGACAGCGTGGCAAACGACAGGCAGATCAGAGCAAGCAACCAACGCATTGAAACGGTATCCCCTGAAAAGACTACGTGCCGCCTGGATTGTTATTTGGCCAACTGGGTCAGCGGCGGCACCGATTCGCTGCGCACCGGATACGACTGTTGCCGACGGTCAGCAAAAAAGCATTCTAAGGTACGCCCGACCGTGCGGAAAGCCAGCTCGGACCAAGGGATGTCGGCTTCATCGAATAGGCGCACTTCAAGGCTTTCGGGGCCGGCGGCAAAATCCAGGTCGATCAGTTCGGCCCGGTAGAAGATGTGCACCTGGCTGATGTGCGGCACGTCGATCAGGGTGTAGATGCTCAGGTTGCGCACCCGGGCGCAGGCTTCTTCCAGGGTTTCGCGCATGGCGGCCTGTTCGACGGTCTCGCCGTTCTCCATGAAGCCGGCAGGCAAGGTCCAGAAACCCAGGCGCGGCTCGATGGCGCGGCGGCACAGCAGCACCTGCTCGCCCCACACCGGTACGGTGCCCGCGACGATATTGGGGTTCTGGTAGTGAATGGTCTGACAGTGATCACAGACATAACGCAAGCGTGCGTCGCCTTCGGGAATGCGCTGGGTGACCGGTTTACCGCACTGGCTGCAGAAGTTCATGCTGGGGTTCCTGGAGAGTGCGCCTATCTTGGCGTGACCGGGTATGGGCTGCAAGTTGTCGTTTAGCGACATGGCCAGGGTTTTGGGGTTGGGCGTGCGCACGGTTTGGTGCATGATGCAAGGTAGCCAACAGACCGAGATGACTCATGCTGGACGAGCTACTTCGCCGGGTAAGCAATCATACGCCACGCACGCTGGAGACCGACGGTCGTTTCCCGGAAGCGGCGGTACTGGTGCCGATCACCCGCAGTGACGAACCCGAGCTGATCCTGACCTTGCGCGCCAGCGGGTTATCCACCCATGGCGGCGAAGTGGCATTCCCTGGCGGGCGCCGCGACCCGGAAGACCCGGACCTGATCTTCACCGCGCTGCGCGAAGCCGAAGAAGAGATCGGCCTGCCGCCGGGCCTGGTGGAAGTCATCGGCCCGTTGAGCCCGCTGATTTCCCTGCACGGTATCCGTGTCACGCCTTATGTAGGCGTTATCCCCGATTACGTCGAATACCTGGCCAATGACGCCGAGATCGCCGCGGTTTTCAGCGTGCCCCTGGAGTTTTTTCGCCAGGACCCGCGCGAACATACCCACCGTATCGATTACCAGGGCCGCAGTTGGTATGTGCCCAGTTACCGGTTTGGCGAATACAAGATCTGGGGCCTGACGGCGATCATGATCGTCGAGCTGATCAATCTGCTCTATGACGATGCCGACATCAGCCTGCATCGACCGCCGAAAAGCTTCATCAATACCTAAGAGCCAGATGGCCATCGTTCCTGCCGTGAGGATCCACCTATGAAATACCGCCTGGGCGACGCCCGAGTCGAAACCCATCCCAACAGCTGGGTGGCCCCCAATGCCACGCTGGTGGGCAAGGTCAAGCTGGAGGAGGGCGCCAACGTCTGGTTCAACGCGGTGTTGCGCGGCGACAACGAGCTGATCCTGATCGGCAAGAACAGCAACGTGCAGGACGGCAGCGTGATGCACACCGACATGGGTTACCCGCTGACCCTTGGCACCGGCGTGACCATCGGCCATAACGCCATGTTGCATGGCTGCACCGTCGACGATTACAGCCTGATTGGCATCAATGCGGTGATTCTTAACGGGGCGAAGATCGGCAAGCACTGCATCATCGGCGCCAATTCGCTGATCGGCGAGGGCAAGGAAATTCCCGATGGTTCGTTGGTGATGGGCTCGCCGGGCAAGGTGGTGCGGGAACTGACCGACGTGCAGAAGAAAATGCTCGAGGCCAGCGCTGCGCACTATGTGCATAACTCCCAGCGGTATGCCCGTGATCTGGTTGAGCAGGAAGAATGATCCCGGTAGAACGACCCGTCGCCTCGCCGTGCGTGAGCATTTGTGCGCTGGATGACGATGATATCTGCACGGGATGCCAGCGCACGGTGGAAGAGATTACCCGCTGGAGTCGCATGGACAATACCGAGCGCCGGGTAGTGCTGGGGTTGTGCCATGAGCGGGCGAAGGCGAGTGGGCTGGTGTGGATGATTCCGGGGAAGTCCGGCGCCTGATAGACCGCTTTCGCGAGCAAGCCCGCTCCCACATTTGATTGCGTTTATCTTGGAGGAATGCGTTCAAAATGTGGGAGCGGGCTTGCTCGCGAAAGGGCCCGCCCAGACGACATATTTCCAAATGTGAAGTACCCTGTGCCCCTTGTTCACAGGTCCCTCGCCCCATGTTCTTCCTGATTGCCTACATCAGCAGCGTCGTGCTGATCAACTTCGCCTTTTCTACCGCTCCGCACCTGGATGTGATCTGGTCTGCCTGGGGCGGCCTGGTATTTGTCCTGCGGGACATGGTGCAAACCCGTTTCGGCCATGGCGCGATCATCGCCATGCTGGCGGCGCTGGTGCTGTCCTATATCACCTCCGATCCGTCCATCGCCCTGGCCAGCGCCACGGCGTTCGCGGTGTCCGAATGCATTGACTGGCTGGTGTTCAGCATCACCAAGCGCCCACTCCACGACCGCCTGTGGATAAGTTCGGCGCTGAGTATCCCCCTCGATACCTTCATCTTTTTCGGCCTGATCGGCGCCTTGACGCCCGCGGTCGCCGGCACTGCCCTGGTGTCGAAATTCGCCGGCGTTACCGTGGTGTGGCTGGCCATGGCCTGGCGTTTGCGCCGGCAGCGCGTCGCCAACTGAAGCCAATCTTTACAGTTCATGTAAAATGCCGGCCTTTCTCCCCACGATCCGCTCCCCTGAGGACCTGAGATGACCCGAATCGGAACTCCATTGTCGCCAACCGCGACCCGCGTAATGCTGTGTGGCTGCGGTGAGCTGGGCAAGGAAGTGGTAATCGAACTGCAACGCCTGGGCGTTGAAGTGATTGCCGTGGATCGCTACGCCAACGCGCCGGCCATGCAGGTTGCCCACCGCAGCCACGTGATCAACATGCTCGACGGTGCCGCGCTGCGTGCCGTGATCGAAGCCGAAAAGCCGCACTTCATCGTGCCGGAAATCGAAGCGATCGCCACCGCCACCCTCGTTGAGCTGGAAGCCGAAGGCTTCACCGTGATCCCGACCGCCCGCGCGACGTTGCTGACCATGAACCGCGAAGGCATCCGTCGCCTGGCCGCCGAAGAGCTGGACCTGCCGACCTCGCCGTACCACTTCGCCGACACCTTCGAGGACTACAGCAAGGCCGTCACCGACCTGGGCTTCCCGTGTGTGGTCAAGCCGGTGATGAGTTCGTCGGGCAAGGGCCAGAGCCTGCTGCGCAGCGCCGATGACGTGCAAAAGGCCTGGGATTACGCCCAGGAAGGCGGGCGTGCCGGCAAGGGCCGCGTGATCATCGAAGGCTTTATCGACTTCGACTACGAAATCACCCTGCTGACCGTGCGCCACATTGGCGGCACTACCTTCTGTGCGCCTGTCGGTCACCGTCAGGAGAAGGGCGACTATCAGGAATCCTGGCAGCCACAGGCCATGAGCCCGATTGCACTGGCGGAATCCGAGCGCGTTGCCAAGGCGGTAACCGAAGCGTTGGGTGGTCGTGGTCTGTTTGGCGTCGAGCTGTTTATCAAAGGCGATCAGGTGTGGTTCAGCGAAGTGTCGCCGCGCCCCCATGACACTGGCCTGGTGACCCTGATTTCCCAGGACTTGTCGCAGTTCGCCCTGCATGCGCGGGCAATTCTCGGCCTGCCGATCCCGTTGATCCGTCAGTTCGGGCCTTCGGCTTCGGCGGTGATCCTGGTGGAAGGCAAGTCGACCCAGACGGCGTTTTCCAACCTGGGTGCAGCCTTGAGCGAGCCGGATACGGCGTTGCGTCTGTTCGGCAAGCCGGAAGTGAATGGCCAGCGCCGTATGGGCGTGGCGCTGGCGCGGGATGAGTCGATTGAGGCAGCGCGGGCTAAAGCCACTCGTGCTTCGAAGGCTGTTGTTGTAGAGCTGTAACCGAGTCGCGCCCATCGCGAGCAAGCCCGCTCCCACATTTGAATGTATTCGCAAATCAAAATGTGGGAGGGGGCTTGCTCCCGAAGACGGTTTATCAGGCGACCTTGTTCAAATCGTTATGGCGCGTCTCTTTCAGGCACAACACAGCAATCAAGCTGATCACCGCTGCCGCCGACACATACCCGCCGACATAACTCAAACCGCCCATCGCCACCAGCTTGGTCGCGAAGAACGGTGCCGCCGACGCACCCACGATCCCACCCAGGTTATACGCCGCCGAAGCACCGGTATAACGCACGCGGGTCGGGAACAGTTCCGGCAACATCGCGCCCATCGGGGCAAACGTCACGCCCATCAGGAACAGCTCCAGCGCCAGGAACAGTGCCACGGCCCAGGTTGAACCGTGGGTCAGCAACGGCTCCATGGTGAAGCCGGAAAGGATGGTCAGGATCGCACCGACAATCAGCACCGGCTTACGCCCGTAACGGTCGCTGGCCCACGCCGCCAGCGGCGTCGCCGCGCCCATGAACAGCACCGCGAAGCACAACAGCCCGAGGAAGGTTTCACGGCTGTAACCCAGCGTAGACACGCCGTAGCTCAGGGAAAACGCGGTGGTGATATAGAACAGCGCATAACACACCACCATCGAGGCTGCACCCAGCAGGACCGGCAGCCAATGCTGGCTGAACAGTTCCACCAGCGGCACCTTCACCGGCGCTTCCTTGGCCACGGCGTTCGCGAATACTGGAGTTTCGTGCAGTTTGAGCCGCGCGTACAGGCCCACCATCACCAGCGCCGCGCTGAGAATGAACGGAATGCGCCAGCCCCAGCTGCGGAACTGCTCGTCGCTCAGGCTCATGGCCAGGATCAGGAACAGCCCGTTGGCCGCCAGAAAACCAATCGACGGGCCCAACTGCGGGAACATGCCGAACCAGGCGCGTTTGCCCTTCGGGGCGTTCTCGGTGGCCAGCAACGCCGCGCCGCCCCATTCGCCGCCAAGCCCGAGGCCCTGGCCGAAGCGCAGTACGCAGAGCAGGATCGGTGCCCAGGCCCCGATGCTGTCATAACCGGGCAGCAAGCCGATCAGCGTGGTGCACACGCCCATCAGCAGCAGGGAAGCCACCAGTGTCGACTTGCGGCCAATCCGGTCACCAAAGTGGCCGAACAGCGCCGAGCCCAGTGGCCGCGCGATAAACGCGATACCGAAGGTCAGGAACGAGGCGAGCATCTGCGCCGTGCCGGAGGTTTGCGGGAAGAACACCGGGCCGATCACCAGCGCGGCGGCAGTTGCGTAGATATAGAAGTCGTAGAACTCGATGGCGGTGCCGATGATGCTCGCGGTGGCGACCCGGGCCGTCGAGTTGGTCGGGGCGGCGGTCGCCGTCTCGTTATAGGTGGTGCTCATTGAGGTATCCCTGACGGTCATTGCGCGTTTGGACGCGGATTATTATTGGTCGAACACCCATGGATCAGGGTTGTGCGCGGGGCGGCTCGGGATGGGAGCAAACACCGGTCAGACACGGTAAAACGCTGCCTGGACGCGCTCAGTGCGGGTAGCACGCGGTCGGGCGGGGCTTGGGTAAGCCGCCCGATTATAGGAAGGGGTTTGCGGATCCAACAAGGGGCTTAAGCGGCGACCGGCACCGTGCTGGTGTGCCAGATCAGCACCTTGGCGACGCGGTTGTCCTCGGTCTCGAGGATTTCCAGGCGATAGCGGCCGATTTTCAGGCACACGGCGCAATCCGGAATGGTCTCCAGTGCTTCGGTCACCAGGCCGTTGAGGGTCTTGGGGCCGTCGCTGGGCAGGTGCCAGCCGAGGGTTTTGTTCAAGTCACGGATCGAGGCGGCGCCGTCGATCACGTAGCGGCCATCCAGTTGCGGCTGGATGTGCGGGTTGTCGAGGTGCTGCTCGCTTTCGAACTCACCGACGATTTCTTCAAGAATATCTTCCAGGGTCACGATGCCCAGCACTTCGCCGTATTCATCCACCACCATGCCCAGGCGGCGCTGTTGCTTGTGGAAGTTCAGCAATTGCAGTTGCAGCGGTGTACTTTCCGGGACGAAGTAGGGCTCGTGGCAGGCGGCCAGCAGGGCTTCCTTGGTCAGGCTGGCGTCCGGCAGCAGGTGGCGGATCTGCCGGGTGTTGAGCACCGCCTCGACCTGGTTGATGTCGCTGTGGAACACCGGCAGCCGGGTTCGGGTGGAAACCCGCAGTTGCTCGATGATTTCCTCTACCGGGTCATCCAGGTTGATGCCGTCCACTTCGCTGCGGGGCACCAGGATGTCGTTGACGGTGATGTTGTCCAGGGCGTGGATGCCCGGCATGCCCGGCGCGCGGGTGTTGGGGATTTCGGCTTCCGGCTCGTCGTCCTGGTCCGGCTGCGGCTCGTCGCTCTTCTTGACCAGCCCGGGCTTGCGGGTGAACGGGCGCAGCAGCAACAGGCTGACACCGTTGAGCAGCCAGGCCAGCGGATAAAGGATTTTCAGCGGCACGCTCAGCAAGGTATTGCCGAAGCCAAGGATGGTTTGCGGGTGGCGAGTGGCCAGGGCACGCGGCAGATAGTCGGCCAGCACCAGCAGCACTGCGCTGGAGATCACCCAGCCGAGCCACGGGCCGTTTTGCGCCCAGGCGTAGATCGCCAGCAGGGTGCAGAGAATCACCACCACGGCGCGGCACAGGGTGTTGCAGAGGATCAGGCTGTTGCGCGGGAAGTTCAGGCGGGCGGCGGCTTTGTCACCCTGGCGGGTGCCGGGGCGCAGGGCCAGCAAATGTTGCTGGGCGGCTTCGATGGCGGTAAACAGCGCCGACCATAAAACCAGCAAGGCTACTACCGCAAGCATCGGCCCCAAGGGCAAGTTGTCCATGTCGGCTGCCCGTCAGATATGCAGGATGTATTCGCGAACCAGCTTGCTGCCGAAATAGGCCAGCATCAGCAGGCAGAAACCGGCCAGGGTCCAGCGGATCGCCTTGTGCCCGCGCCAGCCGAGACGGTTGCGGCCCCACAGCAGCACGCTGAACACCACCCAGGCCAGGCAGGCCAGCAGGGTTTTATGCACAAGGTGCTGGGCAAACAGGTTCTCGACGAACAGCCAGCCGGAGATCAGTGACAGCGACAGCAGCGTCCAGCCGGCCCAGAGGAAGCCGAACAGCAGGCTTTCCATGGTTTGCAGCGGTGGGAAGTTCTTGATCAGCCCCGACGGGTGCTTGTGCTTGAGCTGGTGGTCTTGCAACAGCAGCAGCAAGGCCTGGAACACCGCGATGGTGAACATGCCGTAGGCGAGGATCGACAGCAGGATGTGGGCGAGGATGCCCGGCTCTTCATCAATGACCTGCACGGTGCCGGTCGGTGTGAATTGCGCCAGCAGCACCGTCAGCATCCCGAGCGGGAACAACAGCACCAGCAGGTTCTCCACCGGGATCCGGTAGCAGGCCATCAGGGTCAGCACGATCACCGCGGCGGCAATCAGGCTGGCAGCGCTGAAGAAATCCAGGCCCAGGCCGACCGGCGTCATCAAGTGCGTGAACAGGCTGGCGGCGTGAGCCAGCAGGGCGAGGACGCCAAGGCCTACCAGCAGGCGTTTGTCGGCCTTGGCGCCTTGGGCCAGACGAGTGCCCTGATAGAGGGTCGCAGCGGCATACAAGATGGCGGCGGCGAGGCTGGGTAGCAAACTGGGTGACAAAGGGAGCATAAATCCTGTTAAGCAGGCCCGAAAGGCGCTGAGTTTGGCATACACCTGCGTAACACGAAAGACTCTCAGGCCAGACAGCGGGTGTGCATGGCGACAGTCTTCGCTATAATCCGCGACCTGCCCACGCCGCAGGCTCGCCGAGCGCTGTTTTTAATAGCGATTTACCACAGCCTGGGCCGCCATTACCTCGGTCTAACAATGCATTTCGATGAATAGGGCCTGAAAGGATCGCGCATGTTTGAAAATCTGACTGACCGTCTCTCGCAGACGCTGCGCCATGTCACCGGCAAGGCCAAGCTGACCGAGGACAATATTAAAGACACCCTGCGTGAAGTGCGCATGGCGTTGCTGGAAGCCGACGTCGCCTTGCCGGTGGTGAAGGACTTCGTCAACTCGGTCAAAGAGCGCGCGGTCGGCACCGAAGTGTCCCGCAGCCTGACGCCGGGCCAGGCCTTTGTGAAGATCGTCCAGGCCGAACTCGAAAGCCTGATGGGCGCGGCCAACGAAGATTTGAACCTCAGCGCCGTGCCGCCAGCCGTTGTGCTGATGGCCGGTCTGCAAGGTGCGGGCAAGACCACCACCGCCGGCAAACTGGCGCGCTTCCTTAAAGAGCGCAAGAAGAAGTCGGTGATGGTGGTGTCTGCCGACGTTTACCGCCCGGCGGCTATTAAACAGCTGGAAATGCTCGCGGGCGAAGTGGGCGTGACCTTCTTCCCGTCCGACCTGAGCCAGAAGCCGGTCGATATTGCCCAGGCGGCTATTAAAGAAGCCAAGCTGAAATTCATCGACGTGGTCATCGTCGATACCGCCGGTCGCCTGCACATCGACGAAGAGATGATGGGCGAGATCAAGGCGCTGCATGCCGCGATCAACCCGGTAGAAACCCTGTTCGTGGTCGATGCCATGACCGGCCAGGATGCGGCCAATACCGCCAAGGCCTTTGGTGATGCACTGCCGCTGACCGGTGTGATCCTGACCAAGGTCGACGGCGATGCCCGTGGCGGTGCCGCCTTGTCGGTACGCGCCATTACCGGCAAGCCGATCAAGTTCATCGGTATGGGCGAGAAGAGCGAAGCGCTCGAGCCGTTCCACCCTGAGCGGATCGCCTCGCGTATCCTCGGCATGGGCGACGTGCTCAGCCTGATCGAGCAAGCGGAAGCGACCCTCGACAAGGACAAGGCCGACAAGCTGGCTAAAAAGCTGAAGAAGGGCAAGGGCTTCGACCTCGAAGACTTCCGCGACCAGCTGCAACAGATGAAGAACATGGGCGGCCTCGGCGGCCTGATGGACAAGCTGCCGAACATCGGCGGCGTGAACCTGGCGCAAATGGGCAATGCCCAGGGCGCGGCAGAGAAGCAATTCAAGCAGATGGAAGCCATCATCAATTCCATGACCCCGGCCGAGCGCCGCGACCCTGAGCTGATCAGCGGTTCGCGCAAACGTCGGATCGCCATGGGTTCCGGCACCCAGGTGCAGGACATCGGTCGCTTGATCAAGCAGCACAAGCAGATGCAGAAGATGATGAAGAAATTCTCCGCAAAAGGCGGGATGGCCAAGATGATGCGCGGCATGGGCGGTATGTTGCCCGGCGGCGGCATGCCGAAAATGTAAAGAATTCGAGCAGAAGTTCGCTTCTGCTCCGACCCGCAGGGATGCGGGATCTCCAGCAAACCCGCCATTGGCGGGAGCTGACTTGCCGTTTTAACCGACGGCTCTATAGCAGATCTGAATGGCACGCTGATAGGCGCCAGAAAAAGACATTTGCAAAAGTCCGGATATTCCTTAGAATATGCGGCCTTTCGGGCACCTATGCCCGCTGTGCATTTAGATTTGCAGCACCGACTACAGGAACGATGTTCACATGCTAACAATCCGTCTTGCCCTTGGCGGCTCCAAAAAGCGCCCGTTTTACCACTTGACCGTAACTGACAGCCGCAACCCACGTGACGGCTCTCACAAGGAACAAGTTGGCTTCTTCAACCCGATCGCTCGTGGTCAAGAAGTCCGTCTGTCCGTGAACCAAGAGCGCGTAGCCTACTGGCTGAGCGTTGGTGCACAACCTTCTGAGCGCGTTGCTCAGTTGTTGAAGGATGCATCTAAGGCTGCGGCCTGAGCAATATGAACGCGACGCCAGCGGTTGCTGATGATTTGATCGTTATCGGCAAGATTTATTCTGTTCATGGCGTTCGCGGCGAAGTGAAGGTGTATTCCTTTACTGATCCGACTGAAAACCTGTTGCAGTACAAGACCTGGACGCTCAAGCGCGAAGGTAGTGTGAAACAGGTAGAGCTGGTCAGTGGACGCGGGAGCGACAAGTTCCTGGTCGCAAAGCTCAAGGGTCTTGATGATCGTGAAGAAGCTCGTCTTCTGGCCGGTTATGAGATCTGCGTGCCGCGCAACCTGTTCCCTGAATTGACCGACGGCGAGTACTACTGGTACCAGCTGGAAGGTCTGAAGGTCATTGATCAACTTGGGCAATTGCTCGGGAAAATCGATCATCTTCTGGAAACCGGCGCCAATGATGTAATGGTGGTCAAGCCTTGCGCTGGCAGCCTGGATGATCGCGAACGCCTGTTGCCCTATACCGAGCAATGCGTGTTGGCCGTCGACCTGGCAGCGGGCGAGATGAAGGTGGAATGGGACGCGGACTTCTAACGTGGCTAACCTGCGCGTTGAAGTGATCAGTTTGTTTCCCGAGATGTTTTCCGCCATCAGCGAGTACGGCATCACCAGTCGGGCGGTGAAACAGGGGCTCTTGCAGCTCACCTGTTGGAACCCGCGAGACTACACGACGGATCGACATCACACTGTGGACGATCGCCCATTTGGCGGTGGTCCGGGCATGGTGATGAAGATCAAGCCCCTGGAAGATGCGTTGGTTCAGGCCAAGGCAGCCGCCGGGGAGAAGGCGAAGGTAATTTACCTGTCCCCTCAAGGCCGTCAGCTGAATCAGTCGGCGGTACGCGAGTTGGCGAATCTGGAAGCATTAATCCTGATTGCCGGTCGCTATGAAGGCATTGACGAGCGGTTTATTGATGCTCATGTCGATGAAGAGTGGTCGATTGGGGACTATGTCCTGTCTGGCGGCGAGCTGCCGGCGATGGTCCTGATAGATGCGGTTACACGACTGCTGCCTGGAGCTTTAGGGCATGCGGACTCCGCGGAGGAAGATTCCTTCACGGATGGTTTGCTGGATTGCCCGCACTACACCCGACCGGAGGTGTATGCGGATCAGCGTGTTCCCGACGTATTGCTAAGTGGCAATCACGCACACATCCGGCGTTGGCGTTTACAGCAGTCCCTCGGGCGGACCTATGAACGACGCGCCGATCTTCTGGAAAGCCGCTCGCTTTCTGGAGAAGAGAAGAAGCTGCTCGAGGAATACATCCTCGGGCGGGACGATAGTTAACAACGTATCGATGGTAGGTCCGACGACTTACCTTAGGAGCACAGCATGACTAACAAAATCATCCTTGCACTCGAAGCAGAGCAGATGACCAAAGAGATCCCTACCTTTGCCCCGGGCGACACCATTGTCGTTCAGGTGAAAGTGAAGGAAGGCGACCGTTCGCGTCTGCAAGCGTTCGAAGGCGTGGTAATTGCCAAGCGTAACCGTGGTGTGAACAGTGCTTTCACTGTTCGTAAAATCTCCAACGGTGTTGGCGTAGAGCGTACTTTCCAGACCTACAGCCCGCAAATCGACAGCATGGCCGTTAAACGTCGCGGTGACGTACGTAAAGCCAAGCTGTACTACCTGCGTGACCTGTCCGGTAAAGCAGCTCGCATCAAGGAAAAACTGGCTTAAGTCCAGCTTCCCGATGCAGAAAAAAGCAGCCTACGGGCTGCTTTTTTGTTGCCTGAAATTTGTCCATTTCCCCGGTACTTATTCATGACTACTCGCCTCGAAGAAATTCAGCGTCGTACTGACCTTTCCGTTACCCATGTGACCAAAGCCGTTTTTCCACCGACTACCAACCATCACAACACGCTGTTCGGCGGCACCGCACTGGCATGGATGGACGAAGTGTCGTTCATTACGGCGACGCGTTTCTGCCGCTTGCCGCTTGTAACGGTCTCCACCGACCGTATCGATTTCAATCACGCGATACCGGCGGGCTCCATCGTTGAATTGATCGGACGGGTGATCAAGGTGGGCAACACCAGCCTCAAGGTCGAGGTGGAAGTGTTTGTCGAAAGCATGAGCGCTGACGGACGAGAAAAGGCCATCCAGGGTGTGTTCAGTTTTGTCGCGATTGATGCTGACAAACGACCGGTGCCCGTGCTGCCAGGGTTTGCCGACTGATCCTGAATCGAGTCGCTTTTGTGGCGAGGGAGCTTGCTCCCGTTGGGCTGCGCAGCGGCCCTGAAACCTGCAATAGAAATATTTCTGTTGGACCTCAATGGTCAATCAGGGCCGCTTCGCGCCCCAGCGGGAGCAAGCTCCCTCGCCACAGATTATTTGCCCGCTTTCATTGATGTGTAGCGGCCTGTGCTGCGATAGGATCTACCCGACATCGCCATTTTCCCTGCTTGAGCCCTCATGCCCGCCATCGACCACCCGCAGATAGATCGCTTCCTCGACGCCCTCTGGCTGGAAAAAGGCCTGTCGGACAACACCCGCCAGGCTTACCGCAGCGACCTCGCGTTGTTCAATGGCTGGCTGCAGGAGAAAAACCTCGAGCTGCTCGACGCCGGTCGTGAGCTGATTCTCGACCACCTGGCCTGGCGCCTGGAGCAAAACTACAAGCCTCGCTCTACTGCGCGTTTTCTCTCAGGCGTGCGTGGCTTCTATCGCTACCTGCTGCGGGAAAAGCTGATCGCCATCGACCCAACCCTGCAAATCGACATGCCACAGTTGGGCCGGCCACTGCCCAAATCCCTGTCGGAAGCCGACGTCGAAGCCCTGCTCGCAGCCCCCGACCTGAGCGAAGCCATCGGCCAGCGCGACCGTGCCATGCTGGAAGTGCTGTATGCCTGCGGCCTGCGCGTCACCGAGCTGATCAGCCTGACCCTGGAACAGGTCAACCTGCGCCAGGGCGTATTGCGCGTAATGGGCAAGGGCAGCAAGGAGCGCCTGGTGCCCATGGGCGAAGAGGCGATCGTGTGGATCGAACGCTACATGCGCGACGCCCGAGCCGAGTTGCTCAACGGTCGGCCCAGCGATGTACTGTTTCCCAGCCAGCGCGGCGAACAGATGACCCGCCAGACCTTCTGGCATCGCATCAAGCACCAGGCCAAGGTTGCCGGCATCGGCAAGTCGCTGTCGCCCCACACCCTGCGCCACGCGTTCGCCACGCATTTGCTCAACCACGGCGCGGATTTGCGCGTGGTTCAAATGCTCCTGGGCCACAGCGACTTATCCACCACCCAGATCTACACTCACGTGGCGCGGGCACGTTTGCAGGAGATGCACGCCAAGCACCATCCCCGTGGATGAAAAATACTTCGGAAAAAGCCCAATTTCCCCGCGACTGGCTGCCCTGCGGCCCAACTGTGGTAGGCTTTGCCGGTTCGCAAAGGGGACGGCCCAAACCCGTGTTTGAAGATCGGTGTTCCTGCTCCCGTCCCTGCATCTGCCTTCAGGAGTTCCCATGCGCTTGACCCAGATTTTTGCCATCGCAGCCATTGCGTTGGTCTCAACCTTTGCCGTCGCCGACGACGCCGCAGAGAAGACAATCCGCAAGAGCCTGGAAGCCCTCCAGCTCGACACCCCGATTGAAAGCATCAACGCCAGCCCGATGGCCGGCCTGTACGAAGTCAAGCTCAAGGGCAGCCGCGTGCTGTACGCCAGTGCCGATGGCCAGTACATCGTCCAGGGCTACCTGTTCCAGCTCAAAGACGGCAAGCCGGTGAACCTCACCGAGAAAGCCGAGCGCCTGGGCGTGTCCAAGCTGATCAACGGTATTCCGGTGGCTGAAACCGTGGTTTACCCGGCCATCGGCGAAACCAAGACCCACATCACCGTGTTCACCGACACCACCTGCCCGTACTGCCACAAGCTGCATGCCGAAGTGCCTGAGCTGAACAAGCTCGGCGTTGAAGTGCGCTACGTGGCGTTCCCGCGCCAGGGCCTGGGTTCGCCGGGTGACGAGCAGTTGCAAGCCGTCTGGTGTTCGGCCGACAAGAAAGCGGCCATGGACAAGATGGTCGATGGCAAGGAAATCAAGGCCGCCAAGTGCGCCAACCCGGTTTCCAAGCAGTTCGCCCTCGGCCAGTCGATTGGTGTGAACGGTACGCCGGCCATCGTTTTGGCTGACGGCCAGGTGATTCCGGGCTACCAGCCTGCGCCGCAAGTTGCCAAACTGGCACTGAACGCAAAGTAAGCATTATCGTCGAGCCTTGACGATCATGATCCGCCGACAGTTCGGCGGGTCATTAATAGAGAGCCGCAGTTGTGCGGCTGTTTTCACGGCCGACCTTGAGTCGGCCGTTTCATGGGGAGTTCTTCAGTGAAACCGGTCAAAGTAGGCATCTGTGGGTTAGGGACCGTCGGTGGCGGCACCTTCAACGTACTTCAGCGTAACGCTGAAGAAATTTCCCGCCGTGCAGGGCGTGGGATTGAAGTGGCACAAATTGCCACGCGTACGCCAAAGCCTCAGTTCCAAACGACCGGTATTGCGATTACCAACGATGTCTTCGAAGTCGCCACCAACCCTGAAATCGATATCGTCATCGAGCTGGTAGGCGGCTACACCGTGGCCCGCGAGCTGGTGCTCAAGGCCATCGAAAACGGCAAGCATGTGGTCACTGCCAACAAGGCGCTGATTGCCGTGCACGGTAACGAAATCTTCGCCAAGGCCCGCGAGAAGGGCGTGATCGTGGCGTTCGAAGCCGCCGTGGCCGGTGGCATCCCGGTGATCAAGGCGATCCGTGAAGGCCTGTCCGCCAACCGTATCAACTGGGTGGCCGGCATCATCAACGGCACCGGTAACTTCATCCTCACCGAAATGCGCGAGAAGGGCCGTACCTTCGAAGACGTGCTGGCCGAAGCCCAGGCCCTGGGTTACGCCGAAGCCGATCCGACCTTCGACGTGGAAGGCATCGACGCTGCCCACAAGCTGACCATCCTGGCGTCCATCGCCTTTGGTATCCCGCTGCAGTTCGACAAGGCCTACACCGAAGGCATCACCAAGCTGACCACCGCCGACGTGAACTACGCCGAAGCCCTGGGCTACCGCATCAAGCACCTCGGTGTGGCGCGCAGCACCCCGGCCGGTATCGAGCTGCGTGTGCACCCGACACTGATCCCGGCCGACCGCCTGATCGCCAACGTCAATGGCGTGATGAACGCCGTGATGGTCAACGGTGACGCTGCCGGTTCCACCCTGTTCTACGGCGCCGGCGCCGGCATGGAGCCGACCGCTTCGTCTGTGATCGCCGACCTGGTGGACGTGGTGCGTGCCATGACCAGCGACCCGGAAAACCGCGTACCGCACCTGGCCTTCCAGCCGGATTCGCTGTCGGCCCACCCGATCCTGCCGATCGAAGCCTGCGAAAGTGCCTACTACCTGCGCATCCAGGCCAAGGATCATCCGGGCGTGCTCGCTCAGGTGGCCAGCATCCTGTCGGAGCGCGGCATCAACATTGAATCGATCATGCAGAAGGAAGTCGAAGAACAAGACGGCCTGGTGCCCATGATCCTGCTGACTCACCGTGTGCTGGAGCAGCACATCAACGACGCCATCGCCGCGCTTGAAGCGTTGCAGGGCGTGGTTGGGCCGGTGGTGCGGATTCGCGTCGAACACCTGAACTAATCGTTTTGCGGCAAGGGCCCCACGCGTTCGGCGGCCCTTGTTCAAGCATGCTCTAGAGGAGCCAGTCATGCGTTATATCAGCACCCGCGGCCAGGCACCGGCCCTGAATTTCGAAGACGTTCTGCTGGCCGGTCTGGCCACTGACGGCGGCCTGTACGTGCCCGAAAACCTGCCACGCTTCACCCAGGAAGAAATCGCTTCGTGGGCCGGCCTGCCGTACCACGAGCTGGCGTTCCGGGTCATGCGCCCGTTCGTCACCGGCAGCATCCCGGATGCGGATTTCAAGAAGATCCTAGAAGAAACCTACGGCGTGTTTTCCCACAGCGCCATCGCCCCGTTGCGTCAACTGAACGGCAACGAATGGGTCCTGGAGCTGTTCCACGGCCCAACCCTGGCGTTCAAGGATTTCGCCCTGCAACTGCTGGGTCGCCTGCTGGACTACGTGCTGGAAAAACGCGGTGAGCGCGTGGTGATCATCGGCGCTACTTCCGGTGATACCGGCTCGGCGGCGATTGAAGGCTGCAAGCACTGCGAAAACGTCGACATCTTCATCCTGCACCCGCACAACCGCGTGTCGGAAGTGCAGCGTCGGCAGATGACCACGATCTTCGGCGAGAACATCCACAACATCGCCATCGAAGGCAACTTCGATGACTGCCAGGAAATGGTCAAGGCCAGCTTCGCCGACCAGAGCTTCCTCAAGGGCACGCGCCTGGTGGCGGTGAACTCGATCAACTGGGCGCGGATCATGGCCCAGATCGTCTACTACTTCCATGCTTCCCTGCAGTTGGGCGGCCCGGCGCGTTCGGTGTCGTTCTCGGTGCCAACCGGCAACTTCGGCGATATCTTCGCCGGTTACCTGGCACGCAACATGGGCCTGCCGATCAACCAGCTGATCGTCGCCACCAACCGCAACGACATCCTGCACCGCTTCATGAGCGGCAACCAGTACGTCAAGGAAACCCTGCACGCCACACTGTCGCCGTCGATGGACATCATGGTCTCGTCGAACTTCGAACGCCTGCTGTTCGACATGCACGGTCGCAACGGTGCTGCCCTGGCCGGCCTGATGGACAGCTTCAAGCAAGGTGGCGGTTTCAGCGTCGAGCAGGAGCGCTGGACCGAAACCCGCAAGCTGTTCGACTCCCTGGCGGTGGACGACGCAGAAACCTGCGAGACCATCGCTGAAGTCTACGCCCAGACCGGCGAGCTGCTGGACCCGCACACCGCCATTGGCGTCAAGGCCGCGCGCGAATGCCGCCGCAGCCTGGACATCCCGATGGTGATTCTCGGCACCGCGCACCCGGTCAAATTCCCGGAAGCGGTAGAGAAGGCCGGGGTTGGCAAGGCGTTGGAATTGCCGCCGCACCTCACCGACCTGTTTGAGCGTGAAGAGCGTTGCACGGTATTGGCCAATGACCTGAAAGCGGTGCAGGCGTTTGTCAGCCAGCATGGCAATCGCGGCAAGCCACTCTGATCCAACGGCTTTGCGTGGTGGATCAAGCCCGTCTTCGTGACGGGCTTTTTCATTCTGGCGAGCCATACTTGCGCGGCGACCAACAAGAATAATCAAGGAAACCCAACCGGTGTATTTATCGACCCGAGCACACGCGTGGCTGGCATGTGTGCTGCTGCTTGGCCATGGTTCGGCAAGCCTCGCGGCTGTCAGCCTGCCGTTCAAGCTGGTGCCGGCGTTCATTGCCCTGGAGCCCATGCCCCTGACGGCCAGCGAGCAGCAATGGCTGGCGGCGCATCGGCCGTTGAGGGTGGGTATCTCGATTGATGACTATCAGCCGATCGATATCACCCGCGACCGCAATCGCTACCAGGGCATCAGCGCCGATTACCTGAGCCTGGTCGGCGCGCGTCTGCATGCACCGATGCAGGTCCTGGGTTTTGCCGAGCGGGCGCAGGCGGTGGAGGCCCTGCGGAGCGGCGCCATCGATATTCTCACCAGTGCCAACGGTTACGAGCGTGATGTGTCGGGGTTGCGCTTTACCGAAGACTACATGCCGGACCGCTCGGTGGTGGTCGTGCGCCGGGATGACAGCACCCAGAACAAGGACCTCAAGGACAAGAAGCTGGTGTTGCTGGACGGTTACGCCAACGTCAAGAACGTCCATCAGGCGTATCCCGGCAGCCACATCATGCTGGCACCGAATCTCTACAGTGGCCTCGAAGCGCTGAAGCAAGGTGATGCCGATGCGTTTATCGGCAACGAAGTGATCGTGCGCGCCTATAAATCGCTACGGCCCTACCTGGGCTTGCAGATCAAGGTGGAAAGCCGGCTGGCGCCCATCGGCTTTGCCTTTGCCACGCGGGAGGCCGACCCGCTGTTGGGGACGCTGATGGACCGGGCGCTGGCGAGTATTGATGAGTCTGTGCGGCGGGAGATCCTTGCGCGCTGGACCACCGGACTGGGGGTGGGCATTGCCGCCGAGCGCATCGCCTTGTCGGCCCCGGAGCGGGCCTGGGTACTTCAGCATCCGCATGTGGTGGTGGCGTCCCAGCAACTGTCTCCCTATGTATTCAAGGACAAGGACGGCCAGTGGGTGGGGCTGAATGTGGACTTGCTCAACCGCATTTCACGCATGACCGGCCTGCAGTTCGTGATGGAGGAAGTGTCCTCCACGGCACAGACCCTGGGGTTGCTGGAAACGGGCAGGGCGGACATGAACACCACCCTGGCCGAAAATCAGGAGCGCAAGGCCTTTCTCGATTTCAGCCATGGGTTCGGGGGCTCAGGCTGGGTGTTTATCCAGCGCGCTGACGCACCGCCAGTGGCCAGTTTGAGCGAGCTTTCAGGCAAGGTGCTGGCGCTGCCGGCACGCCATGTCCTGGAGGGATATATTCGTCGCGAGCACCCCGGGATCAAGCTGCAATCGGTGGATAACTACGTCCAGGCCCGTGAGCTGGTAACGCAGGGTCGCGCGGCGGCGACTATCCAGAGTGAAGTGGAGGTGCAGAGTTACCCGGCCGATGAGTTGCGCATCGGCCGCAGTGTCGAGGGCAAGTGGTCGGCCAACAGCCTGTCGGTGCGCAAGGATCAACCGGAACTGCTGAGCATTTTGAACAAGGCGCTGGAAGCGCTGCCGGTCGCGGAATTGAGCGCCCTGCGTTTGCGTTGGCTGGGTAGCGTACCCGTCCCGGTGCCGGCCTGGCAGCGGGTGCCGCCATGGGCCTACTGGACGGTCGCCATGGCGCTGCTGTTTGTGCTGGTGTCCCTGGCCTGGAACAGCCGGCTCAAGCGCCAGATTCGCCAGCGCCTCCAGGCCGAGCAGCGGCTCAACGACCAGTTGGCGTTCAAGCGCGCGCTGCTGGACGGCATGCCCAACCCGGTATTTGTGCGTGATCTGGAAGGACGCCTGGTGACCTGCAACACCAGCTATGAACAACAGTTGAACACCCGGCGCGAGCAGATCCAGGGCCTGACGCTGATGGAAAGCGGGCTGATGCCTGACGCTACGGCCGCGCGCCTGCATGCCGGCCACATGGAGCAATTGGCGAGCCAGCAGTCGCTGTTCGTCGACCGGCAGCTGGAGTTCAATGGCGGGGCGTTTCATGTGTATCAGTGGACGGTGCCGTTCTTCGACGCCAAGGGCCAGCTCCAGGGTTTGCTCGGTGGCTGGGTCGATATCAACGAGCGCAAGGTCCTGGAGCTCCAGCTGATGGATGCGCGGCAGGCCGCTGACGAAGCGAACTACGCAAAAAGCGCGTTTCTCTCGACCCTGAGCCACGAGATTCGCACGCCGATGACCGCCATTATCGGTCTGCTCGAGCTGGAGCAGGAGCGTGCCCTGGCTGAAGGCAAGCCAGTGTCTGAAGCCCTGCGAGTGGCCCATCGCTCGGCGCGTGAGTTGATTGCCCTGATGGGTGACAGCCTGGACCTGGCCAAGATTGAAGCCGGTCATCTGCAACTGGCGCCGCAGGCCACTGACTTGAAAGGTTTCTTCGAGGGCATACAGCGCTTGTTCGAACCCATGGCGCAGAAAAAGGGCCTTCACCTGACCCTGGCATTCGACCCGAGCGCGCAAGGGTATTACTGGTTCGACCCGCTGCGCCTGCGTCAGGTTATCCATAACCTGTTGGGCAACGCGCTCAAGTTCACCTCGCGCGGCGAGGTTCGGGTCAGTGTTGCGCGCAAGCTTGACCCGGCGGGGGCCGAATATTTGCAGCTGTGTGTGGAGGACAGCGGGCCGGGCATTGGCGTCGAGCAGCAGGCGCGAGTGTTCAAGCCGTTTATCCAGGTCAGCGCGCGGACGGCTGCCGAGCACGGCGGCACGGGACTGGGCTTGAGCATCTGCCAGCAACTGGTGGAATTGATGGGAGGCAGCATCACCCTGAGCAGCGTGGTGGGAGAGGGCACGGTGGTGTGCATCGACCTGTACCTGGATCGGGTCAGCAGTGACGACGTGCCAGCATCTGCGGGTGTACCGCTGCTGGTGGCCGGCCGCAACCTGTCGGTGTTGGTGGTGGATGACCTGCCGGCCAATCGGCTGGTGCTGGTTCAGCAGTTGCAGTTCCTGGGTCATCAAGTAGTGGCCGTCGACTCGGCCGAAGCGGCCTTGCAGCGTTGGCATCATGAGGTGTTTGACGTCCTGGTCACCGATTGCAATATGCCGGGCATGTCCGGCTATGCCTTGAGTGAGGCCATCCGCCGGCTGGAAGCCCAGGAGCGACGGCCACGCCTGGCGCTGGTGGGTTGCACGGCGAATGCCCTGGATGATGAACAGCAGCGCTGCCGGGAGGCGGGAATGGATGAACTGCTGGTCAAGCCCGTGACCCTTGAGCACTGGACGCGTGTGTTCGCCCGCGTCGTGCCTGCACGCTCTTTCAGCATCCAGACCCTGCGCACCATGACCCAGGCCGACGGACCGGTTTTGCAGCGGATGCTGCAGGAGTTGGCGAGGAGCCTTGAGCAGGAGCATAACCTGATGGCCTCCGCCATGGCGGACCACGACCAGGTCCGGCTGGCCGCCTCGCTGCACCGCCTGAAGGGCATATGCTGCCTGGTGGATGCGTTGCCGCTGGCCAAGGCCTGTGTGGCGCTGGAAGGGTGTATTCGGGAGCAGCGCAACGCTGAGATTGAAATGCATTGGTTAGCGCTGCGCGAAGCATTGATCGAATTCCAGGTCGAGCTTGAGGCTTATCTGGACCCGTCCGAATAAGACATGTCCTATGGGGAAGGCGCGGGGTTTTTATTAGTCTGTGCACCCTCGCTTCTCCCCGGTAACGTTTTTCATGCGCTCCCTCAACGTCCTGATCCTCGAAGATAACCCGTTCCAACTGATGGCCCTGCATCAGATGCTCAACGCCAACGGCGTTTTCAATGTACGCACGGCCGAAACGGTCGACGCCGCTCGCCAGTCACTGGAGAGCAAGGGCGCGGTGGACATCGCGATTTGCGATCTGTACCTGGAGCAGGGTGATGGCCTTGAGCTGATTCGGGAAATGGCCAAGCGCCGCCAGGCTCAGGTGTTGATCCTGCTGAGCAACGCCGAGCCGGATGTGCTGGAAGGCGTGGCGCACATGGCCCGACAGTTGGGGCTCAACGTGCTCGGCTGCCTGCCCAAGCCGGCGTCGGCAACGCTGATCGGGAAAGTCCTCGAGGCGTGCCGGGAACGCTTGCGGCCCGGGCCGCCGGTGGTGTCCTGGGAGCGGGTGCGCCAGTTGCTGGACTTGAGCGAATCCGAGCAGTTGCCGCCTTCGGCGGATCTGAGCCAGGCCGCTATCGCCCGCTGCGGCACGGTCTGGTATCAGCCCATTGTCAGCCAGGCGGGCGTGTTGCAAGGTGTCGAAGCGCTGGCCCGCTGGCAGCTTCCTGACGGCGAGTTGCTGTTGCCTGACGCGTTTCTGCCGGTGCTGGAGTTTGCCGGAATGGAAGAGGCGTTTACCTGGCACGTGCTGGAACAAGCGCTGGGCCAGGCGGCACACGTCATGCGCGAAACCGGGCAGGTGCTGCCGGTGGCGGTGAATATCCCGGGGCGGATGCTGGAGCGTCCGCACTTTCCCCAAGTGCTGCAAGGCTTGCTGCAACTTCACGGCGTGCCCGCCCGTGGCCTGACCCTGGAACTGGTGGAAACCTCGCGCCTGAACACCGACAGCGCCCACGTCACCGGCTTGCTGCGTTTGCGGATGATGGGGTGCAAACTGTCCATCGGTGATTTCGGCGTGGGCGGCACCAGCCTGCAACGCTTGCTGGAATTGCCCTTCAGCGAATTGAAGATCCCGCCGGCGTTTGCCAGCGGCATGGCCAGGGACGATCGCAAGGCGGCAGTGGTTGCCGGCGCCATGAGCATGGCGAGGCGACTGGGTGTGGGTGTGGTGGTGACCGGGGTTGAAAGCGCCGCCGACTATCACGCGGTGAGTGAACTGGGGGCTGCGTGGTTGCAAGGCTGCTTTATCGCCGGCCCCATGGACGCCGAGGCGCTCAAGCAGTGGATCGCGTTTCAGGCTAGGCCAGCCCGTGTTCCTGCACATAGATAAACAGCGCGGCGTCGTTGCTCAGGCCCAGCTTGCGCATGGCGCTGACCTTTTGTGCACTGACGGTTTGCTTGCTGCGATGAAGATTCGCGGCGATCTCGCCTACCGTCAGGCCGCCGGCCAGCAGGCGGATGACTTCCAGTTCACGGGGTGATAGTTGATCCTGGGAGTGCACACGCTCGACGCCTGCCAGGTTCAGTGACTGACTGATGGTCTGGGCCACATAACGTCGCTGCTGGCGCACCTGACGGATTGCTTCAGGCAATTCGTCTGCGAGACTGGCCTTGCTCAGCAGGCCCATGACACCCAACTCCAGGATGGCGTGGAACAGGCCGGCGTTGTTCAGCATGGTCACCACCACGATGGGCAGGCCCGGGTGATGCCGGCGCAGTTGTTCGATCAGGCGCAAGCCGTCGGCCTGGGGCTCGGCGGGCATCATGAAGTCGGTCACCAGAATGTCGCAGGCACAACGTTGCAGCAGTTCGCCAAGGGCCTGGGGTGAGTTGGCTTCACCGACGATGGTTAGCCTCTCGTCACGTTCCAGGACCGCCCGCAGACCGATGAGGAAAATCGGGTGGTCGTCGGCGAGGACGATGCGCAATGGCTTGTCAGACGTTTCGTTCAATACAGGCTCCCGGGGTAATTCGGGGATTCTAGCCTGTTAACGCAGGAGAGGGTCTGAAGGTGCGGTTTACAAAGGTGTAAAAAACGCCGCGTCCCCGTCCGTGGGGCAGCGGCGTTTTTCGTTTCTGGCAGGCCCGGCCGGAGCGATCGTTTAGGCGAGTAGTTTTTGCGCCACTGCCATTACGGTTCCGACAGCCGTGAAGAAGCCGATGGCGATACCAACGGGATACCAGAAATTCTCTCGGGTTATCTTGTGGGATTCTGCGTTTAGCTTGCGTTGCTCGGCATAAATTCTGGATATGTCGGCGTGAATCTTCTCTAGTATTGCCTGCTCTTTTTCGTGTTCCAGCATGGTCTTCGTCCTTCGCAACGGGGCCTTTTGGTATGCGCTGTTTATCGATGTGCCGGCATGATCAGCACTCACCGAGTATAGGATTCACCCTCGGCATCAGCGCCAAAACGGCAACTCATTGAGTAAGCAGTTATGTGCTGCCGTTTTTTGCTTGTCATGTTGCAAGCGCATGCTGAACACGTCATCCCCGGCAACCCTTGAAAGACGAAAAAGCGAACTTTCCTACGACGCAAATAGTCACTTAGGATAGATGCAGCTCCCGTTTACACGATTGTTTCCGAACTATTGAGTGGTGATCGAGATGGAAAGTATCAGCCTATTGCTCGGTGAAGCATTGAGCCCTTATCAGGTCACGCTGACCACCTCGGGTGTGCAGGGCGAATGCCTGGTGACCGTAAAGAATCCGGCCGGTGCCATCGTGGTCGAACGAGAAGTCGACCAGGCACAATTGACCGACAAGCGTGCATTGGTGGATGTGGTGGACTGTTTGCACCGCGACTTGATGATTGCCGAAGGACGCCTGGAACCCTCGGTCATGGCGGCCCTGCGCAATGCGGCCCTGACTCGGCCGATCGCCTGCGCATGAAGATTTATTTTTGTTGGGAACCTTCCTACGGCAAGGTGAGTCAGATTTTGTAACAGCGAGATCAAGCATTGTGCTCCGGTGCTTGTGGCTCGTTGTTACTGGTCTTTTTAGGCCCTTATTAACCCCGAGTTGTCTCCCCACTGCTCGGGGTTTCTTTTTGCCTGCGATTTGTCATGGGCTCGGGGCATCCTGGAAAAACGTCGGGTGGTCTTGCAGGTATTGCTCACGCATGACCGGGTCGAGCCATGAGGCGTAGGACTGTCGCAGTTGCTCCTGCGGGATCTCGCGCAGCACCTGATTGATCCGCTCGATAGCCGTGCGGCCTAAGGCGTTATCCGTGCAGGCAATCCGGGTCAGTTGATAGGGCGGGGTGCCTTTGATGGGGTAGAAGATCAGCTCCTGTGGATCAATGCCTTGTTGCAGCGCCTGGTAGCGCACTTCTGTCCAGTAACCCAGCACCGCTTCCAGCCGCCCCTTTCGTTGCATCTGCAGCAGGCTGCCGAGGGCGTCATTGCCGTAATGCGGCGCCAGTTTGTGAGCACTGGTGTGCTTCAGCGCTTCATCGATGATGGGGCCGTAGCTGCGTTCGGCGATGATGCCAAGGCGCGCATCCCGTGCATTCAAAAATGCCTCCAGGTCGAACAGTCCATCCACCACAAACGGCGCCAGCAGCGCCCGCTGACCCTGGCGGATCGTCACCCCGTTGCTCACGGCCGCGAAGGCCTGGGCGGAAAACACGATGGTTTTAGCGCGCTCCGCCGTCCACAGCAGGGACGGGTCGCAGGTAAGCGTGCCGGGGTCGCGGAGCATCTGCATGCCACGCGCGCGGTTCACGTGGAGGATCTGATGTCGATACTCCGGCATGTGTTCGGCGAGTATCGGCAGCAGTTGGTCGAGGGCGCCCTGGCCTTTTTGCGGGCCTTCGAAAATCGTCACTGGCGGCAGGTCACGCAACAGCCAGATCAAGGTTTCCTGGGCCTGGCTCGACAGTGGCCAAGTCCCGAGCAGTGAACCCAGGAGGCAGAGTCGAATGATGAAGCGCCGGCCCATCAGATCGCGCCGTTCTCACGCAGGCGAGTAACGGCGGCCGCATCGTAGCCCAATTCAGCGAGCACCACGCTGTTGTGCTCGCCCAGCTGCGGTCCGACCCACTCACAGCTGCCCGGTGTGTCCGACAGTTTGGGCACGATGCCGGGCATCTTGAAGTCCTTGCCGCCCGGGAGCTGCGCCTTGAGGAACATCTCGCGGGCCAGAAACTGCGGGTCTCCCAGCATGTCTTGCGCGCTGTAGATACGGCTGGCGGGCACTTCGGCCTTGTTCAGCTGTTCCACCACTTGCTCAAGCGGCAGCGAGTTGACCCAGCGATCAATCACCCCGTACAACTCATCGCGCCGGCTGTCGCGGCCATCGTTGCTGGCCAGTGCCGGGTCGTTGGCCAGGTCGTCGCGACCAATGGCCGACATGAAGCGCTTGAAGATCGCGTCGCCATTGGCGCCGATCTGCACATGCTTGCCATCTTTGCTGGTGTGGATCGAGGAGGGCGTGATGCCGGGCATGATGTTGCCGGTGCGCTCGCGGATAAAGCCGAACACGTCGAACTCCGGGATCATGCTCTCCATCATCGCGAAGATCGCCTCATACAGCGCCACATCCACCACCTGGCCGAGCCCGCCATTCACTTCACGATGACGCAGGGCCATCAGCGCCCCGATCACGGCCCACAACGCCGCGATCGAGTCCCCGATGGAAATCCCGGTGCGCACCGGCGGGCGGTCCTCGAAACCGGTGATGTAACGCAGGCCCCCCATGGATTCGCCCACCGCGCCAAACCCAGGCTGGTCCTTCATCGGCCCGGTCTGGCCAAAGCCTGAGAGGCGCACCATCACCAGTTTCGGGTTCAGGGCGTGCAAGGTTTCCCAGCTCAGGCCGAGCTTTTCCAGCACGCCAGGGCGAAAGTTCTCAATCAAAATGTCGGCATCCGCCAACAGTTGCTTGAGGATCGCCAGGCCGTCCGGGTGTTTCAGGTTCAGGGTCAGGGATTTCTTGTTGCGCGCCTGCACAAACCACCACAGCGAGGTGCCTTCATACAGCTTGCGCCACTTGCGCAGCGGGTCGCCGCCATCCGGGGATTCGACCTTGATCACCTCGGCGCCGAACTCGGCGCAGATGCGCGACGCAAACGGGCCGGCGATCAAGGTGCCGAGTTCGATGACTTTCAGGCCGGCAAGTGGTTTGGCGGTAAACGACATGAGGAACCTTTCGGGCAGGGCAGGGATGTGAGCCTTTTAACATAGGCGAGTGGCGCAGTGATAAGGATGATGCAGCGCAGTATTCGTTGAATCACCTCGCCATCGGTTAGACTTGCCGCCTTTCCCTGTCTCTAGAAGTCCGTTCATGGCCCAGCCGTCCACGACCTACAAGTTTGAACTCAACCTCACCGACCTTGACCGTTCGGTGTACGAGAGTGTCAAGCAGACCATCGCCCGCCACCCTTCGGAAACCGAAGAGCGCATGACCGTGCGTTTGCTGGCCTACGCGCTTTTCTACAACGAGCAGCTGTCTTTCGGTCGTGGCCTGTCAGATGTAGACGAGCCGGCGCTGTGGGAAAAAAGCCTGGATGATCGCGTCCTGCACTGGATCGAAGTCGGCCAGCCGGACGCGGACCGCCTGACCTGGTGTTCCCGCCGTACCGAACGCACGACCTTGCTGGCCTACGGCAGCTTGCGCGTCTGGGAAGGCAAAGTGGTGCCGGTGGCGAAGAACCTGAAAAACGTGAGCATCGCCGCCGTACCCCAGGAAATCCTGGAAGTGCTGGCCAAGGACATGCCCCGGGTGATCAAGTGGGACGTGATGATCAGCGAAGGCACGATCTTCGTGACCGATGACCGTGGGCAGCACGAAGTCCAGCTGGAATGGCTGGCTGGCGAGCGCGGCTGAAACGTCGATAACTGATTGGACGCTGGTCGAGTGTGGGAGCTGTCGAGCTTCAGCGAGGCTGCGATGCAGGCGCTGCGGTCTGACAGGTACACCGAGGTGATCCCATCGCAGCCTCGCTGGGGCTCGACAGCTCCTACAAGGGATCACCGCTAATTTCAACATTAAAGAGAAGCTTCCGTCACCCCATGCGTATCGATCCTCGCCCGTTGCCTGCCGTCCTGCCATTCCTCGGTGAATTGCCACCGTTGTTGACCCGTCTCTACGCCGCACGCGGGGTGCAATCGGAAGCCGAGCTGGATAAAAGCCTGGCGCGGCTGATCCCGTATCAGCAGCTCAAGGGCATCGATGCTGCCGTGGACTTGCTGGTGACGGCCCTGGAGCAGCGCCAGCGGATCCTGATCGTGGGTGACTTCGACGCCGACGGCGCCACCGCCAGCACCGTGGGCACCCTGGGCCTGCGCTTGTTGGGCGCCGCCCACGTCGACTACCTGGTGCCCAACCGTTTCGAATACGGCTACGGCCTGACCCCGGAAATCGTCGCCGTGGCCCTGCAGCGCCAGCCACAGCTGCTGATCACCGTGGACAACGGTATCTCCAGCGTCGAAGGCGTGGCGGCCGCAAAAGCGGCGGGGCTCAAGGTGCTGGTTACCGACCACCACTTGCCGGGCGACGAACTGCCCGCAGCCGACGCCATCGTCAACCCGAACCAGCCGGGCTGTGAATTCCCCAGCAAGGCCCTGGCCGGTGTGGGCGTGATCTTCTACGTGCTGATGGCCCTGCGTGCGCGCTTGCGCAGTTTGGGTTGGTACGAGAACAAGCCGCAGCCGAATATCGGCGAACTGCTGGACCTGGTGGCCCTGGGCAGCGTGGCCGACGTGGTCCCGCTGGACGCCAACAATCGCATCCTGGTCTACCAGGGCCTGGAACGCATTCGCGCCGGTCGTGCCCGGCCGGGGATCAAGGCGATCCTCGAAGTGGCCAAGCGCGATCACGCCCGCATCACCTCCACCGACCTTGGTTTTATCTTGGGCCCGCGCCTGAACGCCGCCGGGCGCCTGGATGACATGAGCCTGGGTATCGAGTGCCTGCTCACCTCGGATTTCGCCGCCGCCCGGGAAATGGCCGCGCAACTGGACGGCATGAACCAGGACCGCAAGTCCATCGAACAAGGCATGCAGCGCGAGGCCCTGGCCCAGCTCAAGGACTTGCCGGTGGAGTCGATGCCGTATGGCTTGTGCCTGTTCGACCCGGAATGGCACCAGGGCGTGATCGGCATCCTTGCCTCGCGCATGAAAGAGCGTTACTTCCGCCCGACCATCGCCTTTGCCGACGCCGGTGACGGCCTGCTCAAGGGCTCCGGGCGCTCCGTGCCGGGTTTTCATATTCGTGACGCGCTGGCCGTGGTGGCCAGCCAGCACCCAACGCTGATCGCCAAGTACGGCGGCCACGCCATGGCGGCGGGTCTTACCTTGCCCGAGGCCAACTTCCCACTGTTCGCCGAGGCCTTTGACGCCGAAGTGCGTCGGCAACTGCGCGAAGAAGACCTGACGGGCCGGCTGCTGTCCGACGGCACCCTGGCGGTTGAAGAGTTTCACCTGGAACTGGCCCGCGCCCTGCGCAACGCCGGGCCGTGGGGCCAGCATTTCCCAGAGCCGTTGTTTCACGGGGTGTTCCAACTGGTGGAGCAGCGCGTCGTCGGCGAGCGCCATCTGAAGGTGGTGCTCAAGAGCGAGTGTGGATCGGTGAAGCTCGATGGCATTGCTTTCGGCATCGACCGCGAGATCTGGCCCAATCCCACCATTCGCTGGGTGGAACTGGCCTACAAGCTCGACGTGAACGAGTTCCGTGGCCAGGAAACCGTGCAACTGATGATCGCGCATATCGAGCCGCGCTGAACCCTGTGCAATCCTCTGTTGTCGACTAGTCTCTAAGCACTGTGTGATCGGTCTTGTGACCTTGTCTTATTTCAGCCCGCCGGGGACGGGTTTTTCGTCGACCTTTCAAACAGAACCCTGGAGCCTGCCCACTGCATAAAAGAGGTGCCCCATGAGTCTGCTGCTTGAACCCTATACCCTGCGCCAACTGACCCTGCTCAACCGCATCGCCGTGTCACCAATGTGCCAGTATTCCAGCGTCGATGGCCTGGCCAATGACTGGCACCTGGTGCACCTCGGCAGCCGTGCCGTCGGTGGCGCCGGGCTGATCTTTACCGAAGCCACCGCTGTGACTGCCGATGGCCGCATCACCGCCCAGGACCTGGGCCTGTGGAACGACGAACAGATCGAACCGCTGCAACGCATCACGCGCTTTATCAATGCCCAGGGCGCGGTGGCGGGCATTCAACTGGCCCACGCCGGGCGCAAAGCCAGCACGCACCGGCCATGGATCGGCAAGCACGGCAGCGTCAAGCCGGAAGATGGCGGCTGGGTGCCGGTGGGCCCTTCGCCGATTGCCTTCGATCCGCAGCACACTTCACCCAAGCAACTCGATGAAGGGCAGATCCAGCAAGTGATCGCTGACTTCGTCGCTGCCGCCAAGCGCGCGTTGACCGCCGGTTTCAAAGTGGCGGAAATCCATGCCGCCCATGGCTACCTGTTGCATCAATTTCTTTCGCCCCTGAGCAACCAGCGCCAGGACCAGTACGGCGGCTCGTTCGAAAACCGCATCCGCCTGGTGCTGCAAGTGACCACGGCGGTGCGTGAGGCCTGGCCGCAAGAGCTGCCGCTGTTTGTGCGGGTCTCGGCCACCGATTGGGTCGAGGACGGCTGGAACCCGGATGAAACCGTCGAACTGGCGCGCCGCCTGAAAGACCTGGGCGTCGACCTGATCGACGTCTCCTCGGGTGGCACCGCGGCCAATGCGGAAATTCCTACCGGGCCCGGCTACCAGACCCGCTTTGCCGAGCGTGTGCGCAAAGAGTCGGGAATCGCCACCGGCACCGTGGGCATGATTACCGAGCCCGCCCAGGCCGAGCACATCTTGCGTACCTGTCAGGCCGATATCATTTTCCTCGCACGTGAACTGTTGCGTGACCCGTACTGGCCACTGCATGCCGACGATGACCTGGGCGGGCGCAAAGCCACCTGGCCGGCGCAGTATCAGCGGGCTACGCATCGCGACCAGCCGATTCATGAGTCGGACTTGCGGGATTAACCTTGCGTAGGAAAACGCCTGAAGCTAATGTCGAAACTATGACTCTATTACTGAACGCCTCGATTATTCCCACCCTCCAGGAGAGGGTGGGCTGACGCGTGCTGGAAAAGCATGAAAAACCCGCCCTTGATCCGGCGGGTTTTTTATTGCCCGCCGATCACCGGCCAAACTCTGCGACACAAGGAGAAGCTCATGTTGCACCTGATCTGCGGCAAAATCGCATCCGGTAAATCGACCCTGACCCAACAGTTGTCGCAGGGCTCCCAGGCGATCCTGATCAGTGAGGATGAGTGGCTGTCACGCCTCTACCCCGGACAAATTCACGCCCTGGGCGACTACGTGCGCTGCACCGGCCACCTGCGTGATGCGTTGACGGCGCATATCATCGCGTTGCTCGGGGCCGGCCTGTCGGTGGTGCTGGATTTTCCGGCGAACACGTTGGCCAGTCGCCGCTGGATGCGCTCACTGTTCGAAGGCGCAGGCGCTGACCACCAATTGCATTACCTGGACGTACCGGACGAGGTCTGCAAGGCACGCCTGCGTGCGCGCAACGCGGCGGGTACCCACGCGTTCGAAACCAGTGACGCCCAGTTTGACTTGATCACCGGCTATTTCGAAGCACCGACACCTGCGGAAGGCTTCAACCTTGTTCACCATCAACCCTTGGAAGCACAGCATGTTGATCAAGCGTGACCTGACCGAAAAGGACCTGCCGTTGCTGGCGCTGATTGACCGTACCGAACGGATCGAGGCGTGCTATCGCGTGGAGCACGGGGAGTTGCTGCTGTACCCCGAGCACCACGACATGCGCGGCTGGCCCGAAGGCGAAGCCGAGCAGGATGCCGTGGCCTTGCAGGCGTGCCTGAAGCGCGGCGGGTGGCTGCACGGTGTGTTTGACGATGCAAAGCTGCTGGCGGCCGTGGTAGTGGACAACCGGGTTATCCTCAACCAGGGCCTGCGTATGCGCCAGCTCAAATTCCTGCATGTGAGCCATGGGGCCCGTGGCCTGGGCCTGGGTGGCCAGCTGTTTGCCCTGGCCTGTGAACACGCCCGCGCAGCCGGGGCCGAGGCGTTGTACGTATCGGCCACGGAATCGCGCAATACGGTGGAGTTCTATCTGCGGCTCGGCTGCCGGTTGCTCAAGCAGCCGGATCCCGAGCTGTTTCAACAGGAGCCGCACGACATCCACCTGTACCGGCCGCTTGTGGGATAACGCTGTAGGTCATTGCCCTGCAAGCGTTTTTTTAAGTGATTACTCTAAAAAAGTCCCACGCCCGGCAAGATAGTTTCTACGCTTAAGGTAAGCATGATTTCTGGCCCAGGAAATCAGCTTGTTGATCCTCGCAGGTCGCATCGCGGGATGGGGTTATGGGCAACCAGGAGCAGTTGATTGATACGAGGAGACAGTCCATGGCCAAGTCCTATGGTGTAGCGGGGGTGTTGTCGTCTTTTCTGGCCCGCAGGATGTCGCTGCGCAGCCGGCGCCTGAGTTCGGACGAAGAGCAATTGCTGGAACAGTACCGCGCCCTGACCGAGAGTGATCAGGTGGCGATGCGGTACTTGATCGGGGCGATGAAGAGTATTTCGCGGTTCTGAAGATCCCGAAGGGGCGTTCCCACGCGAGCGTGGGAACGTTCGGTATCAGGTGTACTTGCGCTTGTCTGGTGCAGGTGGGAAGTATTGGTACAGCCAGGTTTCGCTCAAAGTGCGGTCCTGGGTGCGGATGAACAGCCGCAGTTCAACCGGCTCGACGCTGTCGCTGGTCGGGTACCAGTCAAACAGAATTCGATAGCCCTTGATGGCATCCAGTACCAACACGCTGAAGTCTTTGACCTCACCATGGGAGCAGGTCACCACCGGCTCGATCCCGGTGCCTTCAGGCAAACGATCCAGCCCGCCGCCGTTGAAGTCCACGGCAAAACGCCGCGCCCAGACTTCGGGGTAGTGCTCGCCCGGCGCCCAACCTTCGGTGAAACCGCCCATGCCCGAACGGGTGGCATTGACCTGCGCCAGTGGCGTGCTGACCGGCGGCAGGGCGCTCCAGTAGAGCTTGTAGCCGTAGTTCAGGGATTCGCCGGCAGCGACGGGCTTCTTCGGGGTCCAGAAGGCCACGATGTTGTCCAGGGTCTCGCCGGTTGTAGGAATTTCCAGCAGATCGATAGAGCCTTCGCCCCACGCGGTTGTAGGTTCTACCCACAGGCTTGGGCGTTTGCTGTACCAGTCCACCGTGTCCTGATAGCTGGCGAACTCATGATCGGTCTGCACCAGGCCGAAGCCTTTCGGGTCGGTGTCGGCAAACGCGTTGAATTGCAGGGTAGCCGGGTTGTTCAGCGGGCGGCAGATCCACTCGCCATTGCCGCGCCACATGGCCAGGCGATCCGAGTCGTGGATTTGCGGGTGAATGGTGTCGCACATCCGCCGCTCAACGGTGCCGCAGCTGAACATGCTGGTCATCGGTGCGATGCCCAGTTGCTCGATGGCGGTACGCGCATTGATATGGGCGTCGATGGCCATTACCACCTGGTTGGCCTGGCAGTCGATATCGAAGCGATAGGCACCAGTGGCGCTCGGCGAATCCAGCAGGGCGTAGACCACGAAGCGGGTGCTGTCCTTGTCCGGGGTTTCGAACCAGAACTTGGTGAAGTCCGGGAATTCCTCGCGCTTTTTCGCGTAGGTGTCGATGGCCAGGCCGCGTGCAGAAAGGCCGTACTGGCCGGTGGAATCCACCGCACGGAAGTAGCTGGCGCCGAGGAAGGACAGCACGTCGTGGCGGTCCAGTTCCGGGGCCTTGAACAGCTTGAAGCCGGAGAAACCCAGGTCGCCGGTCAACTGCTTGGTGTCTACCGTGGTTTTTTCATAGTTGAACAGCGAAGGGCGGAAGTGCACCTCGCGGGCCTGGCGGGTTTTCGGGTCGACGCTGTACATGCGCACCGGCGTCTTGAAGCCCATGCCGACGTGGAAGAACTGCACGTCCAGCTGGCCGTTCAATTCTTTCCACAGCGAATGCTTGCCGTCGTAGCCGATGGCGTTGAAATTCTGCGGGGTCATGGTCGCCAGGGTCGGCGGCAATACCTGCTTGGTGTCCTGGTAGCGATTGCTTGCCAACTGCTTGGCCTGGATCTTCAGGGCCTCGAAATCGAAGGCCTGGGCCTCGCCATCAGCGGCGCGGTTGCCCGCCCAGGCCTGGGCGGCCAGCAGGCCACTGGCCGACAGACCGGTGTAAGCCGCGATGGCCATGGACGCTTTGAGCAAATTCCTGCGGTGCATAAATACAACCTGTCGTGAACAATCCCGCGCCGTTCCTGGCACGTGCTGGATCAAGGAAAACGGTTCGGACATGCCTTCGGCCAAACGCAACGGACATTAAACAGATACCAAATAGCTTAAGCGGTTCGGTGCGCAAGGAAAAATGATTGATGGCGGGTTGATGGCGCTGCATATGAAACAAGACGTTTCTGTGGAAACCGTGTGGTGAGGGAGCTTGTTCCCGTTGGCGCGCGAAGCGACCCCAGCACAGGCGATCGAGATCCTTCAGGGATATCTCGATCGCCTGGTTTGGGGCTGCTGCGCAGCCCAGCGGGAGCAAGCTCCCTCGCCACGACAACCTCTTCAGGAACGCCGGGATCAGCCCACTTCGCCTACCGCTCGATATGCCTCATCAATCGCCGCATGGGCATACGCGCTCCACGCGGCATCCGAGTTGGCGATGCTCACATGTCCCACCGGCTGGCGCGCCAGGTCCTTCAGTTTTTCGCTTTCATCGGCATCGTCAAACAAGCTGTTGGAGAAGGTCGCATAGCCGTGTGACCAACGGTTGACAGTGATCGCCAGAATGTCGGTCTGGTGGTTGAAGCCACCCGGGCCGAGCATGCGCTGCAGTTGGTCGCGCAGTTGCGCTTCCAGTTGTTCAAATGTCTGCCCGTACAACTTGCCCCGCCCGGCGCGGGCCTGGTCGCGGCCGTTCATGCCGCTGTTGGGGCTGGTGGGCACGTACACCATGTGCAAACCAATCGGCTGCGTCGGGTCGCGCGGGTGCTCGTAGCCGCCCATGCTCACCGGGTAATCCAGCTTGATCCGACTGTAAGGCTGGGTCGCTGCATAAATCTCGTGCACCCCCAGCTTCTGGAACGAGGTCCAGTTGCGCACCACCACTTTGGTGTAGACCAGCGGGTACTTCACGTTCAGGCTCAGGGCCTGGGCTTGTTCTGCCGGCAGATCGCGCAGCAGGTACGGGATCATCATGTTGTAGCAGGCCAGGATGCAGCGTTTGCCGCGTACCTGTGCGAGTTGGCCGCCACGGCTGTAGCCGATGTGCACACCGTCACCGACGTTACGCACACTGACCGCAGTGCTGTTCAAACGCACCCGCACCGGCGTCCTGGGCTGATCAAGCCTGGCGTAGTCAAACGGCGCCAGCACGATGTCATCCATGGTGTGCCCCGGTGCCACTGCCGGAATCAGGCTGCGCACCAGCAAGCGTGCCAGCGAGGCGTTGCCGTCGGGGAAGTGGTAGATGTAGGGTTCTTCCATTTCTGCGGCGGCTTCTTCGCTGATCGGTGCCAGGTTCATTCCGCCGAAGCCAGGGAAACCCACACTGTAGGCATCAGCCGACGCCACCGCGTCGATACTCAAGGCCATGAAGTCGTTGGTGCGGCTTTGGAAGTACTTCACCGCGCCTTCCGAGAGTCCTACGTTCTTGAGCAGGAAATCGCGGTAGCTGGTGGCCGCGAGGTACTCGGCCTTTTCCTCGGCAGTCTTGCCCGGCAGGTAATCCTTGGGCGCGACGTGCAAGGCAATCAGCGCCTGACGGTCGGTTTCCGGCAGCGGGAAATCATTGATGAAGTCGCTGATGGAGCGCGCATGCAACTGGTCCGGGGCGATGTCGTCGGCGACCATCGGCGTCGGGTCGCCGGTCACCAGTTTGTCTTCGCCAAAGTTTTCCTTGTCGAAGAACACCCCACGGGACAAACCCAGGCCCGGGTAGAACTGGCGGTCGAAGGCGGTCTCGAAGCGCTTGATGTTCACCCCGAGTTTTTTCAACAGCCCGTTTACTTCCTTGCTGTAAAGATGATTCGGTGACTGGAACGCTTCGCTGCCGCCGTAGCCGATGATCAGCCGGCCACCGGCCTGGAACTCATTGCGCTTGGCATGGCCGCCGAAGTCGTCGTGGTTCTCCAGGATCAGGATCTTCGCCTTCGGGTGCTTCTCACGGTAGAACCACGCCGCCGACAAACCGCTCAAGCCACCGCCGACCACCACCAGGTCGTAGTCTTCGGTGATCGGCAGTTTATCGGTGTCGAAGGCCTTCTTTTCCCAGCCCATCTGGTGGGCAACTTCGAATGAGCCGACATGGCTGCCGCGCAAGCCGGTGAGGGCGGGCGGGTAGTAGCGCCCATCGGGAGCGGCCTGGAGGATTTGCAGCGGGGTCATACCGGCGGCAATCGTGATAGCGACGCCGTTGAGGAAGTCGCGGCGGGTGATGTCCATGGGAACCTGCGAATTATTTATTGTTATGAGATCCCTGCAGGAGCCGGCTGTTGTGGCGAGGGAGCTTGCTCCCGCTGGGCTGCGTAGCGGCCCCAAAAAATCTGGGAGCACCTCGCACTACAGCGGGAGCAAGCTCCCTCGCCACAGTGAGCTCGCTTCGACAGGGGTAAAGGGTCAGTGCTTGAACATCACATGGCGAACCGTGGTGTAGTCCTCCAGGCCGTACATGGACATGTCCTTGCCGTAGCCGGACAGTTTCTGACCGCCGTGGGGCATTTCGCTGACCAGCATGAAGTGGGTGTTCACCCAGGTGCAGCCGTACTGCAACCGTGCAGCCAGGCGATGGGCGCGGCCGACATCGGCGGTCCACACGGAAGAGGCCAGGCCGTAGTCCGAATCGTTGGCCCAGGCCAATACCTGGGCCTCGTCGTTGAATTTGGTTACCGACACTACTGGCCCGAACACTTCGCGGCGCACGATTTCATCGTCCTGCTGCGCGTCGGCCAACACCGTCGGTTCGAAGAAGAACCCGTTGCCTTCCACCGCCTTGCCACCCGTGATCAGGCGGATATGGGATTGCGCCACGGCACGCTCCACAAACCCGGCCACACGGTCACGGTGCTGTGCGGTGATCAGCGGGCCCAGCTCGGTGGCCGGGTCATCCTGCAAACCGTATTTGATGCTGGCAACCGCCGCGCCGAGCTTTTCGACGAACGTGTCGTAGATATCGGCCTGTGCATAAATCCGGCACGCAGCGGTGCAATCCTGCCCGGCGTTGTAGAAGCCGAAGGTGCGAATGCCTTCCACCGCCGCGTCGATATCGGCGTCGTTGAAGATGATCACCGGCGCCTTGCCGCCCAGTTCCATGTGCATGCGTTTGACGCTGTCGGCAGTGCTGGAAATGATATTGGCCCCGGTGGCAATCGAACCGGTCAGCGACACCATGCGCACTTTCGGGTGATTCACCAGCGGGCTGCCCACGGTTGGCCCACGGCCAAACACCAGGTTGAGTACACCGGCCGGGAAAATTTCAGCGGCCAGTTCCACCAGGCGCAGCGCGGTCAGCGGGGTTTGTTCCGAAGGCTTGAGCACCACGGTATTACCGGCGGCCAGGGCCGGGGCGATTTTCCAGGCGACCATCATCAGCGGGTAGTTCCACGGCGCGATGGAGGCAATTACGCCCACCGGGTCACGGCGGATCATCGAGGTGTGGCCCGGCAGGTACTCGCCGCCGGCCGAACCGCTCATGCAGCGGCTGGCGCCGGCGAAGAAGCGGAACACATCGGCCACCGCCGGGATCTCGTCGTTCAGCGCCGCGCTGTAGGGTTTGCCGCAGTTGTCCGACTCAAGCTTGGCCAGCTCCGCGCCGTGGGCTTCGATGGCGTCGGCGAGTTTGAGCAGCAGCAGCGAGCGATCCTTCGGTGGCGTTTGCGACCAGCCTTCAAAAGCGCTGTCGGCAGCACGCACCGCGGCGTCGACCTGGGCTTCGCTGGCTTCCTTGATTTCCACCAGTACCCGACCCAACGCCGGGTTGAACACCGGCTGCGCCGGGCCTTCGCCTTCGACCAGATGGCCGTTGATCAGCAGTTTGGTTTGCATGGTTCAGTCCTCTTAAAGCTGCATCGTTTCCCCTGCCGAAACCGGTTCAAGTATGGGAGCGGGCTTGCTCGCGAATACGGTCTTTCAGTTGATACATCACCTGACTGATACACCGCTTTCGCGAGCAAGCCCGCTCCCACATTTGAATCTCATTCCTTCAGTGGCAATGTGTTGTCAGTTATTTACCGCCACTACCGGCCACGCTTTCGCCGCCGCGGGTCAGGTAATAGGCACCCAGGATCGGGAACATCGTCACGATCATCACCAGCATCGCCACCACGTTAGTCACCGGCACATCCCGTGGCCGGCTCAACTGGTTGAGCAGCCACAGCGGCAAGGTGCGCTCGTGGCCGGCGGTGAAGGTGGTGACGATGATTTCGTCGAACGACAGCGCGAACGCCAGCATGCCGCCGGCCAGCAACGCCGAGCCGAGGTTGGGCATGATGATGTAGCGGAAGGTCTGCCAGCCGTCGGCGCCGAGGTCCATCGAGGCTTCGATCAGGCTGTGGGAAGTGCGGCGCAAACGGGCGATCACGTTGTTGTAGACGATCACCACGCAGAAGGTCGCGTGGCCGACGATGATGGTGAACATCCCCGGCTCAATCCCCAGGGTCTTGAAGGTCGCCAGCAACGCGATACCGGTGATGATCCCCGGCAGTGCAATCGGCAGGATCAGCATCAGCGAGATGCCTTGCTTGCCGAAGAACTCCCGGCGATACAACGCCGCCGAGGCCAGGGTGCCGAGCACCATCGCAATCAGCGTGGCGATGGCCGCGATTTGCAGCGACAGCTTGATCGCTTCCAATACGTCCGGCCGCGAGAAGGCCACGCTGAACCACTTTAGGGTGAAGCCCTGGGGTGGAAAGCTGAACGCCGCCTCTTCGGTGTTGAAGGCGTAGAGGAAGATGATCAGGATCGGGAAGTGCAGGAAAACCAACCCGCCCCAGGCCGCGATTTTTAGACTGAGTGAGGCTTTTTCAGAGTGCATCGAAGGCCCCCAGACGTTTGACGATGGACAGGTAAACCGCGATCAGCACGATCGGCACCAGGGTGAACGCCGCGGCCATGGGCATGTTGCCGATAGCGCCTTGTTGCGCGTACACCATGCCGCCGACGAAGTAACCCGGCGGGCCCACCAGTTGCGGCACGATGAAGTCGCCCAGGGTCAGCGAGAACGTAAAGATCGAACCCGCCGCAATCCCCGGCACCGACAGCGGCAGAATCACCTGCATGAAGGTCTGACGCGGCTTGGCGCCGAGGTCTGCCGAGGCCTGCAGCAACGACGGCGGCAAACGCTCCAGCGAGGCCTGGATCGGCAGAATCATGAACGGCAGCCAGATGTACACAAACACCATGAACCGCCCCAGGTGCGAGGTGCTCAAGGTGCTGCCGCCCACGCCGGGAATGCCCATGATGAATTGCAGCGCCGGCTCCAGGCCCAGGTGCTGCACGAACCACTGCGCCACGCCGCCCTTGGCCAGCAGCAGGGTCCAGGCGTAGGCCTTGACGATGTAGCTGGCCCACATCGGCATCATCACCGCGATGTAGAAAAACGCCTTGGTCTTGCCGGTGGTGTAGCGCGCCATGTAGTAGGCGATCGGGAACGCGACGATGGCACTGGCGATGGACACCACCACCGCCATGCTCAAGGTGCGCACGATGATGTCGAAGTTCGACGGCTGGAACAGCGCGGCGAAGTTGGCCAGGGTCAGGTCCGGGGTGACCGCCATGGTGAAGTCATCGAACGTATAGAAGCCTTGCCACAGCAAGGTCAGCAGCGAACCCAAATAGATCGCGCCGAACCAGATCAGCGGCGGCACCAGCAGCAGCGACAGGTACAGGTTGGGCTTCTTGTACAGCAGGTTGGAAAACCTGCGCATCGGGGGTTGGGACAGGGCCAGGCTCATGTCACACCTCGCCTGCGATGTCGGTCAACGGCGTCATGGCTTCCCGCGCCCAGCGCGCGGTGATGGACTGGCCGACTTGATGCCCGGCGGTGGTGTCCAGCCATTGGTTGTTGGCCTGGCTGATGTTCAGGGCCTGGCCGTTTTCCAGTTTCAGTTCGTAGCGGGTGGCGCTGCCCTGGTACTGGATGTCATGCAGCAGGCCGCTGACTTCCACCTCGCCGCTGCCCAGCGGGCCTTCGGCGAAACGCACGTGTTCCGGGCGGATCGAGAACGGCTGCGGGTTACCGCTCAAGCGTTGCGCCAATTCGCCGCGAATCACGTTGGAGGTGCCGACGAATTCCGCGACGAAGGTGGTGGCGGGCTTCATGTACAGGTTGCGCGGGGTGTCGACCTGTTCGATGCGGCCCTTGTTGAATACGGCCACACGGTCGGACATCGACAGTGCTTCGGTCTGGTCGTGGGTGACGAAGATGAAGGTGATGCCAAGTTGGCGTTGCAGTTTCTTCAGCTCGCTTTGCATCTGTTCGCGCAGCTTCAGGTCGAGAGCGCCGAGGGGCTCATCCAGCAGCAATACGCGCGGACGATTGACCAGTGCGCGGGCCAGGGCCACACGTTGACGCTGGCCGCCGGAGAGTTGCACCGGCTTGCGGTCGCCGTAACCGCCGAGGGCGACCATGCCGAGCGCTTCTTCGGCGCGGTTGAGGCGTTCGGTCTTGCCTACGCCTTTGACTTTCAGGCCGTAGGCCACGTTGTCCCGCACGTTCATGTGGGGGAACAGCGCGTAATCCTGGAACACAGTGTTCACGTCGCGCTGATACGGCGGCAAGCCGGCGGCTTCCTCACCGTGGATGCGGATGGAGCCGGCACTGGGTTGCTCGAACCCGGCGATCAGGCGCAGGCACGTGGTTTTGCCCGAGCCGGAAGGGCCGAGCATGGAAAAGAACTCGCCGTCCTGGATATCGATGGAAACCCGGTCAACGGCTTTCACTTCGCCGAACTGACGGGAAACGTGGGTGAATTGGACTGCAAGCGTCATGGTGCGGTGCTCCAAAAAGGCGCGTCTTGTAAAAATTAAATCGGAGGTAGAGGTGATCGTTCCCACGCTCTGCGTGGGAATGCAGCGCTGGACGCTCCGCGTCCGCCCTTAAAGTCGTGACGCGGAGCGTCACAGGAGGCATTCCCACGCGGAGCGTGGGAACGATCAACTAGGGAGTGCTTAGCGCCCGCCCATGATCGCGATGTAATCCTGGGTCCAGCGGCTGTACGGCACGAACTTGCCGCCTTCAGCCTGCGGGGTTTTCCAGAAGGCGATCTTCTCGAACTGGTCGAAACCGTTGGTCTTGCAACCCTCGGCGCCCAGCAGTTCGCTTTCCTTGCACGCCGCGGGAACCGCCGGCAACGAACCGAACCACGAGGCCACATCACCCTGGACCTTCGGCTGCAGCGACCAGTCCATCCACTTGTAGGCGCAGTTCGGGTGCTTGGCATCGGTGTGCAGCATGGTGGTATCCGCCCAGCCGGTGGCGCCTTCCTTCGGAATGGTCGAGGCAATCGGCTGCTTCTCATTGACCAGGCCGTTGACCTGATAGGGCCATGCGCTGGAGGCCACCACGCCTTCGTTCTTGAAGTCGCTCATTTGCACGGTGGTGTCATGCCAGTAGCGGTGGATCAACGGCTGCTGGGCGCGCAACAGGTCGAGCACGGCCTTGTACTGGGTTTCGGTCAGCTCGTACGGGCTCTGGATGTCCAGTTCCGGCTTGGTGGCCTTGAGGTACAGCGCCGCATCGGCGATGTAGATCGGGCCGTCATAGGCCTGCACGCGGCCTTTGTTCGGCTTGCCGTCCGGCAGGTTCTGCGCATCGAACACTACGTTCCAGCTGGTGGGCGCGGTCTTGAACACGTTGGTGTTGTACATCAACACGTTCGGGCCCCACTGGTACGGCGTGCCGTACGTTTGCTGGCCGACCACGTACCACGGCGCATCTTTCAGGCGCGGGTCGATGTTCTTCCAGTTGGGAATCAGCGAGGTGTTGATCGGCTGTACGCGCTTGCCGACGATCAACCGCAGCGAGGCATCGCCGGATGCGGTGACCAGGTCGTAGCCGCCCTTGGCCATCAAGCTCACCATCTCGTCGGAGGTGGCGGCGGTCTTGACGTTGACCTTGCAGCCGGTCTCTTTCTCGAAACCGGTGACCCAGTCGTAGTTCTTGTCGCTTTCGCCACGTTCGATATAGCCGGGCCAGGCGACAATATCCAACTGGCCTTCACCGGCACCCACCGCCTTCAGCGGTTCGGCGGCCTGGATGCTGACACTGGCCAGCAGCGCGGTGGTCAGGGCACTGAGCAGAGCGGTCTTGTGCGCAGACATGGGGGTTCCCTCTTCTTTAATTATGGTCGGGGCAGTTTTTGCAGCAGGTGGTGCGTGAGCGTAGTTGTTGTTTTAAAGATGCTGGCCGTGGCGCGCCATGATGTGCCGCACCACGCTGTAGTCCTGTAGCGAATCGCTGGACAGATCTTTGCCATACCCCGAGCGCTTCAAGCCGCCGTGGGGCATTTCGCTGACCAGCATGAAATGACTGTTGATCCAGGTGCAGCCGTATTGCAGGCGCGACGCCACTTGCATCGCCTTGTCCAGGTTCTGGGTCCACACGGAGGAGGCCAGGCCGTATTCCGAGTCGTTGGCCCAGTCCACCGCCTGTTCCAGCTCGTCGAAGCGGGTCACGGTGACCACCGGGCCGAACACTTCGCGCTGCACGATTTCATCATTCTGTTTACAACCGGCCAGCAAGGTTGGCTGGTAGAAGAAGCCAGCACCGGAATGCACGGCGGCGCCGGTGATGCGTTCGATATGCGGCTGGCCGAGGGCGCGTTCGACAAAACTGGCGACGCGGTCGCGCTGGCGGGTGCTGATCAGCGGGCCGAGTTCGTTGTCGGCATCGCGCTTGCCGGCAAACCGCAGGCTGCTGACGGCGGCGCCGAGCTCGGCCACCAATTTGTCGTGGATGCCGGCCTGGGCGTAGATGCGGCACGCGGCGGTGCAGTCCTGGCCGGCGTTGTAGTAACCGTAGGCGCGCACGCCTTCGACCACGGCTTGCAGATCGGCGTCGTTGCACACGATCACCGGGGCCTTGCCGCCCAGCTCCAGGTGCGTGCGCTTGAGTGTCTTGGAGGCGGCCTGGAGGATCTTCTGCCCGGTGACGATATCGCCGGTCAACGAGACCATGCGCACCTTCGGGTGGCTGACCAAATGGCTGCCGACCCCTTCGCCGCCGCCACACAGGATGTTGATCACCCCGCGCGGCAACAACTGGCTCAGTACGGGCGCCAGGGCCAGGATCGACAGCGGGGTATGTTCCGACGGCTTGAACACCAGGGTATTACCGGCCGCCAGGGCCGGGGCGATTTTCCAGGCGGCCATCATCAGCGGGTAATTCCACGGCGCAATGGAGGCCACCACGCCAATCGGATCGCGACGCACCATGCTGGTGTAGCCCGGCAGGTATTCACCGCTCAGTTGCCCGGTCTGGCAGCGCACGGCGCCGGCGAAGAAACGGAACACATCGACGGTCGCGCTCAAATCGTCCTGACGTGCCAGGTGCAGCGGCTTGCCGCAATTCAGCGATTCCAGGCGGGCGAGGTAGTCGGCTTGTTTTTCGATTGTCTCGGCGATGCCCAGGAGGATGTTCGAACGCTGCTGGGGCGTGGTCCGCGACCAACCGGCAAAGGCCCGGTGGGCGGCGAGGATTGCGGCTTCGACCTGCTCGGTACTGGCTTCGGCGATATGGGTGAGGATTTCACCGGTGGCCGGGTTGATGATCGGCTCGACAAACCCCTGGCCCGGGACCAGTTCGCCGTCGATCAGCAACGCAGTGAGCAGCGGTGTGGGCGCGCCAGACATTTTTCGCGATCTCTTTTCTTGTGTGGTCATGGCTGTTCTCGTGCGAGGCGCCTGACCTTCTCTTATGGGATGAGCAGAGACTAGAGGTCAGGCGCGAGGTCAACAAATACTAAATACTGAAAGCAGCATTCGATTAAATAGATGGCTTGCGTGGGTGGGGCTGTTCGCGGGCCACCGTCAGGAATGGGTCCACCAGTGCTGGGCGCGCCGTGCCCCGGCGCCAGGCCAGGCCCACGTCTAGGGTCTGGCTGAGGTCGGCAATCGGCCGGGCCTCGATGATGTCGCCTTCCAGGGACCAGGGGCGGTAGGTCATGTCCGGCTGGATCGACACGCCCAGGCCGGCGGCGACCAGGCTTCGCACGGCTTCCGTCGAGGCGGTGCGCAAGGTGACGCGGGGTTGCAGCCCGGCGCCGGTCCACATGCGCTGGGCGTTGTGGCCCATTTCATCGACGTTCAGTTGAATCAGCGGCTCGCGCGCCACATCCGCCAGGTTGATGCTGTCGTGTTCCAGCAGCGGGTGCTGGGCCGGCAGCCATAAACGGTGGGGCGAGTGGGTGAGCACTTCGGTTTGCAGGGCGTGGCGGTCTTCGAGGTTGGAGAGGATCAGCACGCCGACGTCGATTTCACCGCTGACCAGCAGGTGTTCGATGTAGGGGCGTTCGTCCTCCATCACGCGGATTTCGACATTGGGGTAGGCGCGCTGGAAGCGGGTAAGCAAGTCCGCCAGGTAGTAGCCGGCGACCAGGCTGGTCACGCCGATGATCAACTGCCCGGCCACCTGGTCGGTGCTCTGTTGCAGGCTGCGCTTGGCGTTGTCGACGGTGGCGAGGATGAGGTGCGCCTGGCGCAGGAACTGGTGGCCCTGGTGGGTCAGGGTCATGCCCTTGGCGTGGCGGTTGAACAGGTTGACGCCGATTTCCTGTTCCAGTTGCTGGATCGCCAGGGTCAGGGTGGACTGGGAGATGAAGGCGGTCTGGGCAGCGGCGGAGATCGAGCCGGTCTCGGCCACGGCGATGAAGTGACGGATCTGACGCAAGGTCATCATGCTGGAATTACCAGTGGGGTGTTTTTATAGATTTGTTCGAGTGTATATCGTTTTAATTGAGGGGTAAGCGCGTTACATCTGGAAGCACTCTAGATCGGGGGTTTTTGGCACTTAGTTTTACGCTGGGGGCCTATTGGTCCTGTGAACTTGAGTTTCTGGAGGTTGTGAATGAATACCCGTGGATTGCTCGATCAACTGCTCAAATCCGGCCAGGACATGTTGCAGAACAAGGCTGGCGGGCAGCGCAAGTCAGATGACAAGGGTGCCCTTGGCGGACTGCTGGGTGGCGGCGGGTTGGGTAGCTTGCTTGGCGGTGCCGGTGGTGGGGCCCTCGCGGCCGGCGCCATGGGTCTGTTGCTGGGCAACAAAAAAGCCCGCAAGTTTGGCGGCAAGGCGCTGACCTATGGCGGGTTGGCTGCTTTGGGGGTGATTGCCTACAAGGCCTACGGTAATTGGCAGGCGCAGCAGGCCAGTGCGCCTCAAGGGGAGCCGCAGACCATTGATCGGTTGCCACCGGCCCAGGTCGAGCAGCACAGCCAGGGGATTTTGAAGGCGCTGGTGGCTGCGGCCAAGGCTGACGGGCATGTGGATGAGCGTGAGCGGGCGTTGATCGAAGGGGAGTTTGTGAAGCTGGATAACGATCGTGAGTTGCAGCAGTGGTTACATGCCGAGCTGAACAAGCCGCTGGATCCGGCAGATGTGGCTCGGGCTGCCAGTACTCCGGAATTGGCTGCCGAGATGTATATCGCCAGTGTGATGTTGGTGGATGAGGAGAACTTCATGGAGAAGGCTTACCTCGATGAGTTGGCGCGGCAGCTTAAGTTGGAGCCTGGGTTGAAGGCTGAACTGGAGAAGCAGGTGCGGCAGGCTGTGGTGGTTTGATTGTGTACATATCCGTTTCTGCGGTAACGGCTACTTATGGTTTCGCTCTTACAGCGAGTCACTTTGCAAAAGCGGCAAAGTAACCAAAGCGCTCTGCCCCGCCTGTCGGCGCCTCGCTTAGGCTCGGCGTTCCCTCACTCCGGCATTGCTCCGCGGGCCGCCGCGACGGGCCATCCATGGCCCGGCGCGGCTAAACCGGCGTCCTGCCGGTT
>NZ_JACAPJ010000014.1:0-49405 GCF_013385765.1 Pseudomonas sp. C8002 | reverse complement strand
GGAACCGGGCCGGAGTGCGGGCATGCCGAGCCTAGGCGAGGCACCGAGTGGTGGGGCAAAGACCTTTTGCTTACTTTTGGGGCTTTTCCAAAGTGAGCCGCTGTAAGAGCGGAACCATAAGCCGCCGTTACCGAAGAAACGGATATGTACTCAATCACCAATAAACCGCACCCCCGCCCTAACCCGCTCATCCACGGTCAATTCGAAAATATCCGGCCGGGCATAATGCCCAACCACATCATAGTCATACCGCGCCCGCACCAAATCATCCGTATCAATCCGCGCCACCAGCAACCCCGCCCCACCGAGCAATGGCCCGGCAAGAACGTCCCCCATGGGCCCGACAATCACACTGCCCCCCGCGATCAGAGGCCGATCCACCGGCCAGTTCGCCACCTCCACACCCAACGCCTGGGGTGACGCCTGCACCTGACACGCACTCACCACAAAACACCGCCCCTCATGGGCAATATGCCGCATGCTCACCTGCCACATTTCCCGCTCATCCACCGTCGGCGCGCACCACACTTCCACACCCTTGGCGTACATCGCGGTGCGCAACAACGGCATCATATTCTCCCAGCACACGGCGCCACCGATGCGCCCTACCGCGGCATCAATCACCGGCAACGTCGAACCATCACCCTTGCCCCAGATCAGCCGCTCAGTGCCGGTAGGCATCAATTTGCGATGCCTGGCCACCAACCCGCCCACCGGCTCGAAATACAGCACCGTGCAATACAACGTGCTGGCACTGCGCTCGATCACGCCCAACACCAGGCTCGCCCCGGTACGCGCCGACAAGCCGGCCAGCGCTTCGGTCTCCACGCCCGGCACATCAATCGCATTGGCAAAATACCGCGCAAAGGCCTCACGCCCTTCAGGCAGGCGATAACCCAGCTGGGTGCCGAAGCCCTCACCCTTGGGATAACCCCCGAGCAACGCTTCCGGCATCACCACCAGTTGCGCACCGCTGCGCAGGATTTCGTCCTCGTAGGACAGGATCTGTTCCAGGGTCTCAGCCTTGCCACCCGGCAAGGAACCGATTTGCAGCGCAGCCACAGTAGAAACAGGCATCACGATCACTCCGTATCAATGGGGGTTGCCCATTCTCCGGCCAGCGGCAATCATGAATAAAGCCCGCTTCGCTGCTAACTGATATGAGCCATATGAATATCGCCAACGTCGATCTCAACCTGCTGAAAACCTTCGAGGCCCTGCACGACGAATCCAGTGCCAGCCGTGCCGCCCTGCGTCTTGGCGTCACGCAGTCGGCGATCAGTGCAGCCCTGCGCCGCTTGCGCGATGTGTACGGCGATCAGTTGTTCGTGCGTACCGGCCGGGGCCTGGCGCCCACCTTGCGGGCCAATCAGTTGAAGCCGGTGATCAGCGAAGCCCTGGATCGCTGCCGCCAGAGCCTGGCGATGGTGGATCCCCTGGGCAATCACTATCAGGGTCGTTCGGTGGTGGTGGGGTTATCGGATGATTTCGAAATCGCCTACGGCCGGCGGCTGATTGAAGAGATTGCCCGGCGTGCGCCAAAGCTGCGGTTGATGTTCCGCCAGACCCACAGCCAGATCGTTGCCGACGCCCTGCTCGACCGCAGCCTGGACCTGGCAATCACCGCCGGCGGGTTTGCCGAGCGCCGGTTGAGCCGGCAGGTATTGGGGGAAGGCCATTACGCGTGCCTGGTGGACCCCGACAGCCTGGCGCCGGGACAACAGGCCATCGACCTCGACGAGTTCGTCAGGCGCGAGCATGTGCTGGTGTCATCCGGCGGGTTTATCGGGATCACCGACGAGGGCCTGGCCGCGCAGGGGCTGAGCCGCCACGTAGGTGCCTCGACCACGCACTTCGCGGCGCTGCCGTTCCTGCTCAAGGGCAGCCAGGCGGTGGCGACCATCCCCGGCCATGCGGCCCAGGCCATCGCGCAGATGACCGGACTGAGGGAGCTGCCTTGCCCGCTGGCGCTGCCGCGTTACCCGGTGGAGCTGGGCTGGCGCACCCAGGCGCAACTGGATCCGTTGCTGCTCAAGGTGCGCGAGGCAATCGAGGCTTGTTTTACTTCGCCGCCATCAGGCGATTGACTTCACTGCGCACCATGTTCGAGAACTCCGGCGGTGACATGCCGTCCAGTTCTGCACGCACCCATTCGGCCCATTTGCCCTTGCGCTTGGCGCGTTCGCCAAACAGGCGGGCGGCCTCACCCTTGGCCTTGCCCAGGTTGCTTTGCCAGAGGTCGTAGAGACGGGACTTTTCATCTTCCAGCGCGGCGCGCTCGGCGAGGGGCTTGTTGGCCAGATTGAAGCTCATGTTGAATTACCTGCTGCACAAATAGGTGACATCTTACACTGTAGGTTGAAATTTCCTGGCCTGGATTTCTCCTAAGCTGACCACAGGAAAAAAACTGCAACTTTTGCCCGCTTCAAACACTCCATTCTTCATCAAGCGCATTCATTGCCACATTCACCCGCAAGGAGTTAACCCAATGGCTCGCAAATCTGCCGCCCAAGCCGTCGAAGACCAAATCAAGGACCAAGCCTTCAGTGAACTGACCGCACTGATCGAAGAATCGGACAAGCTGCTCAAAAGCAGCGCGTCACTGGTGGGGGAAGAAGGTGAAACCCTGCGTGAACAGGTCGCCATCAAGCTCAAGCAGGCGCTGGACTCGGTGTCCAACGTGCGCGAGCGCAGCAAGCCGGTGGTGGATGCCACCGAAACCTATATCGGTGGCCACCCATGGCAGACCGTGGCGATTTCCGCCGGGTTTGGCCTGGTAGTCGGCCTGTTGCTGGGCCGCCGCAACTGATCTGATGCAACGGCTGCGCCCTCCCCGGGCGCAGCTCGCTTCAGGCCTGTGCCAACACCCGCAACCGACTCAATTCCTGCGTTTCGATCTCGATCCCGCCTGACAGCGACTTCGCCCGTGTGCGATGGCGCCGATCCCCCGGCAAACGCCGCAACCCTGCCGCATGCATCTGTCGCACCAGTTCCTGGCTGCGCTCGGCGAAGCTCTGCCCGGCGGTCTTGCTCGGGTCGATCACGATCAGCAGTTGGCCGGTCCATGGGGTGCGGGCGCCGGGGTGATCGGACCAGTTGAACTCAAACGAGAAGTTACCGCCCGTGAGGGCCGCGGCCAGCAGCTCGACCATCATCGACAGGGCCGACCCCTTGTGCCCGCCAAACGGCAGCAGCGCGCCGCCTTCGAGGATCGCCTTGGGGTCCTGGGTCGGCTGGCCGAGGCTGTCCACGCCCATGCCCGGCGGCAGGCGCTCGCCCTTGCGCGCGGCAATCTGCACGTCGCCATGGGCGATAGCGCTGGTGGCCAGGTCAAACACGATCGGCAGGCCATCGGCGCGGGGCGCGGCGAAGGCAATGGGGTTGGTGCCGAACAGCGGGCGGTCGGCGCCGTGGGGCACCACGCAGGTCATGCTGTTGACCACGCTCAAGGCCACCAGGCCTTCTTCGGCGAAGGGCTCGACATCCGGCCAAAGCGCCGCGAAGTGGTGGGAGTTATGGATCGCCAGCAAGGCAATCCCGGCACTGCGGGCCTTTTCCACCAACAACGGGCGGGCGGCTTGCAGTGCGGGCTGGGCGAAGCCGTTGCCGGCATCCACCCGCACAAACCCGCTGGCCACATCCTCGACCACCGGCACCGCCTTGCCGTTGACCCAGCCACTGGCCAGGGTCGAGACGTAACCGGGGATACGGAATACACCGTGGCTGTGGGCACCGTCGCGCTCGGCGCTGGCGCAGTTCTCGGCCAGCACCTGGGCCACATCGGCCGACGTACCGTGGCGGACAAACACCTGGCGCAGCAGGTCGGTCAATTGCGCATAACTGAGTCGCTCTGATGAAGACTCGACATCCAAAGGCGATGCAGACATCTGAAGCTCCCGTTTAATTATTGGAATGGGCGACAGCGTACAAGAATCGGTCCGTCGATTAGACAGGGTTTGCCCCATGGCTGTCGACAGGGAGCGCCAGACATATCTAGCCCCTCGTGGCGCCAGGCCTGGATAGGTTGCAGGCACGCAACTCTTCAAGGATCAGGATGATGAGCCACACCCCTCTCCCGTATTTTTTCCCCGAAGCCATGCGCGTGGGCTGGAGGGCGCTGGACCGTGAGCGCCAGCTGAACATCGACAGCAGGGACATCGAGTTTCTCGGCAAGGTGTTTTTTGCCAGCGATGCAGGCCGTCGCCAACAGTCGCCGCCAATGATCGCGCAGCGCATCTGGTTGAATAAAAGCACTGCCAATGCCGTCGAACTGGCCGGCAGCTTCATGATGAGTTCAACCAGCGCCTACCCACATGCCTGGCTCTACACCCCGTACGGCGGCCTGGAAAAATTCGACAGCCCCGCCCACTTGCTGACAGCACTGACCGAGCGCTTGAAAACCCCGGACAGCGCCACGCAACTGCTGTACTTCCTGCCCTTGCAGCAACAACCATCGCCGCTACTCGACAACCGACTGGTGCTGACACCGGAGGCCATGCTCGGCGACGTATTGGGTGAACAGGAAAAAACCCTCAGACGCTATCAGGAGAATAATCGCCAGGCGCTGCTGGCGGCGTTGAAACAGTTGCCCGCCCTCGGCGCCCTGCTTTCAAAACTGCTCGAAAGCGTCTGCCGCCCACTGTTCCCCGGGCTCAGCCCCGGCGAAGCCCACGTGAGTTTTTTCGCCATACAGCCCGTTGGGCACACGGTGCCTCGCTGGCTCGACTCGCTGCAACTCAATGACGCGGTGCTGTTGTACTACCGTGAACAAGCCTGGCCCGCCGGGCAAACCCGGGAGTTCTTCCACCCCAAGCGGCCTGCCGACGCCAAAGCCCGCGACACGCAGCGTTGGGAAAGCGCGATCAAACAAGCAGCCGGCCAACTGATCCCGTTCCTGCACAGTGCACTGGAGACGTTCTGGAACAGCGAGATCGCACCGGGCGTGTCGCGTCGGGCCTGGTTCGCCCGGGCCATGGCCGCCAATGCGCAACTGGATCTGCTGTTCAAGCGCCAGCAATCCATCATCAGTCCGGAGCAAAGCCGCGCATTGGCAGCGCTGTACTCTTCCCGGGGTAACGAGGCCCCCCCGAACAGCCAGACGCTGCGCGTCGAGAACGTACAGATCTGGGAGCAGCCGAGCAACGCCGTCGAGCTGGCCAGCACCTTGATGATCGGCAATTCGCAGACCTTTCTTTACACCCCCGAGAAGGGCCTGCAGGTGCTCGGGACCTACGACGATCTGATGGACACCCTCAAGGCCATGGTCAAGGCACCAGGCTATGAAGACGACCTCTACAACCTGATGTCCCTGGAGGAGCGGGCGCTGTTTGTGGGGTTCAAGACGCCGCAGTTTTCCGGCACTCCCATCGCCGGCAATCTGTTTGAGCAGGTGCTCGAAACCATCATCGGCAAGCAGCAACAGAACCTACGCTACGCAATCGACCTGTACCGACGCACCCGCGCCGGCATTGACCCCTCCGCCTTGCTCGACTACGCGCTGGATGTGCGGTACATGATCGACAGCCACCTCCCGGGCCTGGATACCGCGGGACGCTGGACGCCTCATTCGGTACTGGCCGACCCGACTCGCCCGGTGTCGCTGGCCGCCGAACGTGCCGCCCTGCTGCAAAAGCAGATGACCGATATCCAGGACACGCTGGCAACCCAGGTGCGAGCGCAACCCACATTGGCCAACACCGTCAATCAGGCGCTCACCGCCGAGTTCAACCGCCGCGGCTTGGCTGGCCACGATCCCGGCAAGATCTACGTCAATCGCTACGCCGCCAGCGCAAGCGCGACACCCGCCACTGCGCCCCTGGAAAGCCAGAGCCTGCGCAGTTACTTTCTTGCGCGCCTGATACACAAGCGCGGGCCGATTCCGCAAACGCCGCACTATGGCCTTTACGCCAGCCAGGTCGATGGGGCTGTCACACCGCTGGGCGGCCTGGACATAGCGCAAGCCAACGCAGTGCTCGATGCCGCACTGGTCAAGTTTCATCACTCCAACATTGCCGATGTTCCCCGCGAATACCTGGAACAGCTCACGGCGCCGATGGCCCATGCGATGGCGGTGGCGATCCAGGGCGAAGCCAGGCTCAGGCGCCTCAACAACAGCCTGGACGCCCGAGATGAGTCAATCGTGCAAACGGTGTTTGATCTTCAACACCCTGATCGCCGCCGGCGCCAGGGCCTGGGTGGATTCATCCCGGATGCCTATGCGTTGACCGTCGAACCCGAGGGCCTGACGCAACGGGTGCCCCTGGCGCATTGCTTGATGCTCACCGAACGCGGTGGCCTGGCCCCGTCCCACTCAGGCCGGGCCGTGCTGTGGACGCCGGCGCGCGGCCTGGAGAGTTTCGCCAATGTCAGCCAGTTGCAGACAGAACTGCAACGACGACTGGCCGCCCCGGACCTTCGCAGGCAGCTACTGGCCAATCTCGACCCGCGCTATCTCAAACCGCACCAGGCCTGCGCACTCGGTCAGTTCATGCTGATCAACGGCGCGGTCGCACAGCACTGCCAGCAGTCCTGGATTGATCATTACAGGGCACAACGGGCTCACTGCCTCACCCTGACGCTCTCAGGGGACGCCTTGCTGAAGCGTCTCGGGGGGCTGGAAAAGGCCTTGCCGGCCAACGACCTGGGCCATGCCTCACAAATCGCCCAGACCTTCATGGCACAACAATCACTGCCCGCCTGGCTGGGGATGGCGACTGTCAGCCAACAGCGTCGCCATGTCGAAATCCTTGAGCAATACCGCCACAGCCTCACGGACGACAAGGACTACCTTGACGATTTCCTGCCGCTGCCAGCGTATCTCGGCAGCAAGCTCATCGACTTGCTGCAGCCCTATGACGTGCGCCCGCAAGACGTCTACATCCTGCCCAAGCTGGTATTGGCCGGCCAGCGGCAGAACCTGGTGGACTACGCCCTCAATCACGTCAGCCAGCAAGCTGCTGCATTCGATGTCGAGTCCACAGCCGCCGGCCTGACACCTGCTGTGGTGCGCCAGATACTCGCGCGCCTGCCCCTCAAGCAGGACCACCAGGCTTGCCTGGTCGAAAAACTCACCCCGGGCAAGCCGGGCGCAGACGTGCGGGAGCGCCGGTTTATTCGGCAACTGCCCTGGCAACTGCTGCAAAATGCCCACGCGCTGAGGCTGCAGGAACTGTTATCACCTGCGGGCCTGAGCCTGGTCGAACAGGTCCTCGACATGCCGGACGCGCTCGCCCGCGCAGCGGTCGAGGGCGCGACCTCGACAGTGCGTCCGCTGGAGTTGATCGCCACGGCGGGGGCCCGGTCCATCAAGGCCCTTGGGGTCTACTTGATCAGTGCCGTCGAAAGCACTCCGCTGGTGATGTATGCGCCCTATGGGCCGCAACAGGCGTTCCAGGAGTTCGACAACGAGGCGGATTTGATTCGCCGGCTCAACCTGCCCGGCCCCTTGCAGGACTGGGTGATCGGTCGCCTGCCAGAGGCTGAGCAAGCCACGTATAGACACCTCTGGGCCAGCACGGTCGGGGGAACCTCGGAAATCACCCTGGGGGCCAATCCGATCAGGGGCCACGCCCTCAAGCAGTTGTACCGCGACAACATCGGAGTGATCTCGAACCTGTTTGAACAGCAATCCCAGGCCAACGGCCGGTCAGCCTGGGACACCCTCAAAGCCTTGTTCAGCAGCGGACTGCAGCACGCGCAGGCGTTGCTGCCGGGCAAACTGATGGTGCCGCTGGTGATCTGGCAAAGCTACAAACTGTTCCAGGCCTCTGCCGAAGACTTGCAGCAACACCGCTGGCGCGAGGCGCTGCAAACCTTCATCGGCGGTGTCGCGCAAATGGCTTCGATCCGCGCATTGATGGATGAACCCTCGACACCAGGCACCGCCCCCGCGCAACCCGCGCCGACGCAAACGGCCAGTGCCTGGCACGACATCGACGTCACCGCCCGGGCCCGAACCCGGCTGCAAGCGTACGAAGCCTGCGACATCAGCCTGGAGGGCCTGACGGCAGGCAACACGGGCGTCTACACAGCGACGGACAACCGGCATTACCTGCCGTGCACAGGCAAGGTCTACCGCGCCAGGCAGGTCGAAGGCCATTGGCGGCTTTTCAGTGCACGGTCCAAAGGACCGTTTGTGCGCCTGGATGCCAACCGCAAATGGACCCTGGACCCGGGCGCATCGGTTCGCCGCCACGGCCCCGGATGGAGTGCAATGATGGACCGCCGTGAGGTGCGGACAGCCGTGGACCAGGTGATGAACGTCGAGGCCCGCGGCCTCGCCGAGATTCGGCGTGTGTCGCCCTCCAGGGCCCAAGCGATCGTCGAGGCACTGGACCTGGCAACCTTCTACCTGCACAACTGCCAGCAGAACCTGAAGCTGCTCGACCACCAGTATCCGCCCGTGACCCGGGTGCATCGCTTCATCAACCGCTTCTTCGGCATCCCGATAGACGCCGACACCGGCCCGACCAAGTTTCCAGAAGCCCTCGCGCAAAAACTCATGGACACGGTGACCGACATTCTCGATGAGGCGCTGGAGCCGGCACTCTACTCGCTCAATTCCCGGCGTTTCGTCTCCGGTGCGCATATTGCCGAACCGGAACGGCATTGGGCGTTTACCATCGACGGCGACCCGGATCGACGCATCTACCTCACTGAAAACTTCTTCAACCCCCCTACGGCCGATTTCGAAGGGCGCCTGATCAATCACTTCGACCAAAGAGCCCATGCCCGCGCGACCACCTTGATTCATGAGTTGACTCATATCGTGAGCAATACCGCCGACGTCGCGTACCTCAATTCCACATCACCTTTTTCCGACCTGATTGAAGTACAGACCCAAGCCGGTCGCGATCTTCAGGACTGGCTGCGCAACGTGCAGGAGAATGCGTACTCGATCAACACGCCTGTTGGGCAATTGTTCAAATCAACGGACGCGTGGGGGCCTACCGGATTCGACCTGGGGACCGACCCGGAAGATGACTACATCAAGCAGCAGATTCTTGCCACGACCGGAGGCGTGGACTTGAGCAATGCGCGGGGAATTTTCAAAACCAACCTGACGCGGCGGTTCAACACACAGATGGATAACGCCGACTCACTGACCTTGCTGATCACCACCCTGGGGCGCCAGTTGGACCCCGTGCCTTCGATTGCCGAAGCCACACCGTAACAGACAGGGTGCGGGCCGAACGCCCGCACCCGTCAGTTCATTCAGTCTTTCTGATCGCGCAACACATTGCCCGACTCACCGTCGATGCGGAACTCATAGACCACGCCATCGGCCTTGCGCCCCTCACCTTCCCAGTAGCCATCGTTATCGGCTTCGATCTTGTAGATCTGGACGTAACCAGCCTTGGTCTTGGCGGTCTCGATGGCTTTTTCGATGGTGATCCAGCCTGCGCCCGGTTTGTCCGCCAGGGCGGCTCCAGCACTGAGCAAGGCGGTGGTTGCGACAACGGCGGCTAGGGTTTTCTTAAGCATTTTCGTGCTCCATTAGGGAATGAGTGTTACCGGTCCTGAATTTTTTAGGGCCCTGCAGACGAGAATTAGTTCCAATTGATGTGCATTCGCCATGATGGCTGTTCTCGCCGTCCTGCTGTGGAGGTTAGAATGTCGGAAATCAGGATGAGTTAATGACAGATAAGTCCCTATCAGAAGCCGAATATGACGCCATCACCGATGCCGCTGCGCACTGGTGCATGCGTCTGCACGCTGGCGATTGCACGACGGCGGAGCGTCAGGCCTTCGAGCAGTGGCACGATGCGCATCCACTGCATGCCTTCGAATACGCCGCGATGCTGGAAATCTGGGACGTCGCCGATCACTTGCCCCGCAGCGATCCGGCCCCCGTCGTGGCGCGACGACAACCTCGCAGCCGTTTGAGGAACTACGCGGTAGCGGCGGCGATATGCCTGGTGGCCTTGCCACTGGCGGCCTTTACCGGCTGGGAAGCGGGCTGGCTGCCCAGTTCGTACAACCATTACGAAGCTGAAAACAGCTTGCGCCAGGTCACCCTTGACGACGGCAGCCAGGTTGAACTGAACCTGGGCACCGAACTGGTCTACAGCAATTTTAAGGATCAGCGCCGGGTTACCCTGAAAAAAGGCGAGGCGTTTTTCAAGGTCAGCCATGACGCGCAACATCCGTTTATCGTCCACGCCGGGGACGGCCAGGTTCGAGTGACCGGCACTCAGTTCAATGTCTGGAAATACGAAGACCATGTGCGGGTCATGCTGCTGCAAGGCTCGGTGCTGGTGAGCAGCGACGACGCCCACAGCGGCCTGCGCCTGTCACCCGGGATGCAGGCCAGCTACAACCGTGGCGATGCCAGCCCCCAGGCCCAGCCGATTGCCCCGGGCGACACCGCCCTGGCCTGGCGTGACGGCAAGCTGATCCTCGACAACCTGGCCCTGGCCGACGCGTTGCCGTTGATCAACCGCTACCTGAGCAAACCGGTGATGCTGGCCGACGCCGGCACCGGCGCGATCCGCATTGGTGGCATCTACAACATCAACGAGGTGTCCAACCTCGTCCCCTCCCTGCCCAAGGTCCTGCCGGTCTACCTGACCCAGAACCAGGACGGCAACCCTGTACTCAATTCGATTCCGCGCAAAACCCCAAAGAGCTGAGCCAGGGTCATGGGCCTGCGCCCTCCTCCCGGATGCTGCCTGCGTCAAATCGTCCATTTTTGAAACACTTGCACCGGCTGAGCTGACAGCCGGCTGCGGAGTGCCGGGTTTACGGCGCGCAGTGTTTCATCCCTGAGACACCTGCCAGGCGGGCTGGACAAGGGCCCGCTGTCTCACAGTTGAAACACATCCACTGCGCATTCTTTCCCCCGCGCTCATAACCCCATGAATGTCATCACAAATTCAAAAGCGGCACAGCTCCTGCTCTCTTCCTGACAGCGCTGTTTAGGGTCAGCGCCAAGAATAAGGAATGCCGTCGTGAAGACACTTAATCCAGGCTCGTTGAGCCTTCTGCTGATCAGCTGTGTACTGAGTACCAGCGTGAGCCTCCCGGTGCTCGCGGCAGGCGACGGTGTGATCGTGATTCAGCGCACCGTCCAGGGCCACATGGCTGGCCGCACCGCTGGCGTCGACCCCAACCCGGTCACCGTCAATGCCAATTCTTCTCCACAGATCCTGCGGGCCACCAGCGAGCTGAGCGACAACGACTACGCCAACATCAGCAGCGGCTCCAGCATCACTCGCGCCATCCTGCCTGGCGGCAACCTTCCCGGCTTGACCAACAACGGGGGTGGCGTAGGCCTTGGTGGCGGCGCAGCGGCCGGCCATGGTGGCGGCTCCAGCCTCTCGGGGCAGATCAACGGCTCAATCTCCCGCGGCATGGCGCCTTTGAACAATATCGGCAGCCTGATGGGAGGCCAGTGAGATGAACCATTCCTGGTTGTTCCTGGCGATCCTGGGCTGCTCGGCGGCCATGGCTGACAACAGCGCAGTGATCGACAACTCCGGCAAGCAATACAACGGCATCGTCTCGATCAACCAGGCGGCCGGCAGTCAGCAACAACAGCTCAACAGCCGCGCGATTTCGGCGGGCAGCAACTCCCAGGCGGGCGGCGCCCTCAGCCAGACCATCGGCGGCGCACCGGCCGATCGCTCCCAGTACGCCAGGGTGGCGATCCAGGGCAACTCATTCAGCAATGGCAGCGGTGTACTGGGCGTCAACCAGTCGGCCGGGGCCAGCAACCAGATGATCAATGCGGTGCGGATCAGCGTGAATGCTGGCCCGCAAAGCATCGACGACAGCGTCATGTCGCAACAGAACGTGGCGCTGTCACCAAACTCAGGGTTCACCTCTACCACTGGCAGCCGCCAGGTCGTCACAAGCGACCAGGCCTTCACCGGCAGCCGTGGAGTGGTACAGGTGAATCAGAGTGCCGGGGTGGGGAACCGCATGGCTAACGCCCTGAACGTACAGATCCAATGATTCATTGGAGCTCGAAGCTGGACCGTACCAACACTTAACCAACTAATTAGAAGCAAGGGGAAATACCATGAAAACTACAATGGCTCTTAAACCACTGGCCTTCGCTCTCGCTGCAATCATGGCTGCCGCCGCACATGCCAACCCACCTACTCATCAGCCTACCGCTGCAGTAGCCGCCGTTTCCGATGCGCAATCGAGCAACCACAATGGCGTGCTCAACCTGGGCACCCAGAACAACGCGTCGGCCAACAACTCGTTGAACGGCAGCAGCGGCAACGCCCAGGCCAACATCGCAGCCGGTGATGGCAACCAACAAGACAACCAGACCGCCATTGCGGCCGGTGATGCAGATGCCGTGTTTGCCCTGGGTACCATTACCCAAGACAACCGCAACAACATCTCTGTGCAAGTGGCTACCCACAACAACGCTTCGCTCAACAACTCGGCCAACGGCAGCTCCGGCAACCTGGGTGTGAGCGTTGCCGCGGGTAACTTCAACCAACAGAAAAACCAACTGGCAATTGCTTCTGCCAGTGGTGCCGCCGCCGCTGCCTCGAGCAACACTACTCAAACCAGCGTCGACAACACCTTCCTCAATACCGTGGCCACTCAGTCTGGCCCATGGGGCAGCCACACTTACCTGCCTGTCGTGAACAACGCCAGCGCCAACAACTCGCTTAATGGCTCTTCGGGCAACCTGGGCGCCAACATTGCTGCAGGCGTGGGCAATCAGCAGGGCAACACCACTGTGATTTCCTCCGGCGTACGTTTCTGATGCAACGGGGCCTTGGCGACAAGGCCCCTTTTTATTCCAGTGTCCTCCAGGCCATTCGATCATGCGGATCATCGCCCTCACCCTCCTGTTATTGCTCACCGGCCCGACTTGGGCGGGGCAAATGGCGATTGCTGCCATGCCCGGCGGTGGCGTGATTTTCAAGAAGGTCGAGAGCATCCGTGAACGCAAGTTCGCCAACCTGGTGGAACAGAAAACCGATTTCAGCTGCGGTGCCGCCGCCCTGGCCACCATCCTGCGCCAGGCCTACTGGATGGATGTGGATGAAGACCACATCATCAAGGGCATGCTGGTCAACGCCGATCAGGACCTGGTGCGTACCCAGGGCTTTTCGATGTTGGACATGAAGCGCTACCTGGAAAGCATCGGGATGCGCGCCCGGGGTTACCGGATCAATGCAGACACCCTGCTCACGGTGAAGATCCCGGTGGTGGTGTTGCTGGAGATTCGCGGCTACAAGCACTTCGTGGTGATGCAGCGCGCCGACAAGGACTGGGTGTACATCGGCGACCCGGTACTGGGCCATAAACGCTATGCCCGCGACGACTTCGTCAAAGGCTGGAATGGCATCGTCTTCGCGGTATTGGGCGAAGGTTATGACAAGACCAACGTGCTGCTCGACCCGCCCACCCCACTGACGGCGAAAAACAGAATCAATGAGTTCAGTCCGGTGCGGGACAGTGAATTGATGGACTTCGGTTTTATCCAGAGCGACTTCTTCTAGAAGCGCAATAAGGGGCAGGACGCTCCAGGAGCAAACGATGAACACTTACCGTTGGCTGACGGTCATGTGCCTGGCAGCCTCAATGCCCGCTTATGCGTCATCGGTGTTCAAACCGATTGAAATAAAGGACTCGGAACTGGCTGACCTGCGTGGTCGCTACGTGATGCCGGGGCGGATCATCAGTTTTGGCATCGTGATGAGCAGTACCTGGACCAATGCCGCCGGCGACAGCGTGACCGGCTCGGCCAGCATGAACGTCAACGCGTCGACCGTCACCCCGCAGTTTTATGTGCAGGTAACCGACAGCCCCACCAAAGTCTCGCCCAACCAGCCGAATGGCACCGGCACGGTAGTCGGTGGTGCCGGCCTGGGCAGCGGCCAGGGCGTGACCCAAAGCGTGCGCGCCGCCGGCGATGGCAACACCGCCAGCAATAACGTGAATATCAATGTGAACCAGAATGGCTTGTCGCCGGCCAATGTCGTCCAGTCCGGACAAGCCCTGGTGGCTGGCCAGTCGGTCACCGGCAGCACGGGTGCCGGCCAGGTCACGGTGTCGGCCGCCAATGGCGGGCTGCAAATGGCGATCCTGGCCAACAACAATCAGGGCAATTCGTTGCAGCAGATCGGCGCCGGGAATGTCCTGCAAGGCACGGTTTTGCAGGGTAACAGCAACTTCGTCAGCAACATGACCCAACTCAATGTGGTGCTGGGCAACAACGGTTTGAACAATTTGGGGCAGAACCTGAACCTGAATCAACTCAGGGGCCTACGCCCTAACGGTTATTGAACTACGCTGTGCCTCGACACTTGCGCATTAGAAAGGGACGGCTTATTCCATGCATCGATCGCTATCGTTACGTGCCGTAATTTGTTTAAGCACGCTCCTGCCCGCATCCATGTTGTATGCCGCGCCGGACACCGACATAGACACATTGAAAAAGGAATTGCTGGAGCTCAAGCAACGCTACGAAGTGCAGCAAAAAGCACTGGCGGTGCTGGAGCAACGGGTACGCCAGGTGGAAGAACAACCGGTGGCGCCGCCGCCCAAACGCCTGGCCAAATCCCCGGCAGACTTCCAGAAAGGCGGCACCACGGTGGCCGGCAACACGCCGGGAGTCGGCGCGGCTGCGGCCTCGGGCGGTGCAGCCGGTGGCGCGTCCTACGGCCAGTCCCTCAAGGATGATTCGGCCCCGGCACAGAGCGTGAGCAACTTGTATAACGAGGCCAGCGGGTTCTTTGGCAACGGCAAGTTCAGCTTTGAAACCGGCGTCACCTATTCCCGCTACGATGCCCGCCAGTTGACCCTCAACGGCTTCCTGGCGCTGGACTCGATCTTTCTCGGCAACATCAACCTGGACCGGATCAAGTCGGATAACTGGACCGTCGACCTCACGGGCCGCTACAACCTCGACAACCGCTGGCAGTTCGATATAAACGTGCCGGTGGTGTACCGCGAGTCGACCTATCAGTCCGGTGGTGCCAACGGTGGCAGCGGCACCGCGACCTCGGAACAATCGGTCACGCGTGACCCGACTATCGGCGACGTCAACTTCGGGATTGCCTACAAATTCCTCGACGAGAGCGTCAACCTGCCGGATGCCGTGGTGTCGGTGCGGGTCAAGGCGCCCACCGGCGAAGATCCGTTTGGGATCAAGCTGGTCCAGTCATCCAGCAACACCAACCTCTTCGTGCCGGAAAGCCTGCCCACCGGCAACGGTGTGTGGTCGATCACGCCGGGTATCTCGCTGGTCAAGACCTTCGACCCGGCGGTATTGTTCGGCTCGCTGTCGTACACCCACAACTTCGAAGACTCGTTCAGCGATATCAGCTCCCAGGTCGGCCAGAAGACCCCGGGGAAAGTGCAGTTGGGCGACAGCTTCCAGATCGGCGCTGGCGTGGCGTTTGCGCTGAACGAGAAGATGAGTATGTCGTTCTCGGTGTCCGACCTGGTGCAACGCAAGAGCAAGCTCAAGCCGGATGGCGGCGACTGGCAGTCAGTGGTTTCCAGCGACGCCAACGCGGGTTACTTCAACGTGGGCATGACGATTGCGGCAAGCGACAACCTGACCATCGTGCCGAACCTGGCCATCGGGATCACACCGGATGCGCCGTCGTTCAGCTTCAGCCTGAAGTTCCCGTATTACTTTTAAGGCATGACAACGGGAAAAGCCCCGCAACGATAAGTGTCGTTGCGGGGCTTTTCGGTTTACCCGCCCTAGCGGATCTGGTGTTTGTGCAGCAACCGGTAGAACGTCGGCCGGGAAACCCCCAGCACACGCGCCGCGACACTCAGGTTGTCGCTGTGCCGGTTGAGCACATCGCACAATGCCTGGCGTTCGGCACGGTGCTTGTAATCCTCCAGTGTAGCCATCGGCAGCGCGATTGCCTGCTGGCTTTGCAATCCCAGATCAACGGCTTCGATTTGCCGCCCTTCCGCCAGTACCAGGCCCCGCCGCACGCGGTTGGCCAACTCGCGCACATTGCCCGGCCAACCGTGCTCGCCCATGGCCACCAGTGCGTCTTCACTGAAGCTGCGGGGACGGCGGCCGGTTTCCTGGCTGTAGAAGTGTGAAAAATGGTTGGCCAGCATCGCCACGTCACCGTGGCGCTCGCGCAACGGCGCGGTGACCACTTGCAGGACGTTGAGCCGGTAATACAAGTCTTCGCGAAAAGTACCCTTTGCCACCGCGGCTTCCAGGTCGACGTGGGTGGCCGCCAACACGCGTACATCCACCGCAATCGGCTGGCTGCCGCCGACTCGCTCGATCTGTTTTTCCTGGAGAAAACGCAGCAGGTTGGCTTGCAGCTCCATGGGCAAGTCGCCGATCTCATCGAGAAACAAGGTGCCGCCGTGCGCCGCCTCGATCCGCCCCACCTTGCGCTGATGGGCGCCGGTGAAGGCGCCCTTCTCATGGCCGAACAGTTCGGACTGGATCAGGTGTTCGGGAATCGCCCCGCAATTGATCGCCACAAACGGCTTGGCATGGCGCTGGGATTGGCGATGCAAGGTACGCGCGACCAATTCCTTGCCGGTGCCGCTGTCGCCACGGATCAACACCGGGGATTCAGTGGGCGCCAGCTTGGCGAGCAGCTTGCGCAATTCCCGGATCGGACGGCTGTCCCCCAGCAACTCGTGTTCCGGCTGGCCCGCAGGCGCGTTGTTGCCCTTGCCCCGCAGGCGCGCCATGCCGAAGGCGCGGCCCAGGGTGACCTGCACCCGCGACACGTCAAACGGCAAGGTATGGAAGTCGAAGAACCACTCACAGACAAAATCGCCGACATTCTGCAGGCGCAGCACTTCCTGGTTAAGCACCGCAATCCACTCGGTGCCGCTGCGGCTGATCAGTTCCTTGACCGCTTCGGGTCGCTCCAGGTGAAACGGCTGCAGGCGCAACAAACCCACGTCACAGGAGCGCTCACCCACCGACTCGAGGGCGCAGCTGTCCACGTCCCACCCCGCTGCGCGCAAACCGGGCAATAGCCGGTGGCAGTCATCACAGGGATCGACCACAAGCAGGCGGCGCGGGGCAGGTGTAACAATCATGACTATTCCTTGGCGTCAAAATCGTTAAAGTTATTTAAAAACAACTATTTGCAAAGTCTGCTGGTAACCCTAGCAAGATCTTGACGCACCCTTTGTACCGATTCGCTATAAGTCGCGAACGAACCGGGTCTTTTATGTCAGTCGGGTGCGGTCAATTGCCGCGGCGTAACTTTCATGAGGCTTTCAAAATAGCCCCTTACATGACTTTAATCAGGGAAAGTTAAAAAATCTTCTTCTAACATGTGACCCGCACCCGGTGATCGTGCATCAGTACAAGTAACCAGTCGTTAGGCACGCCCAACCAACGGCTTCCACTTGAATGGGCATTTAGAGAGAAGACCCCATGAACGCCCCGCTCCGCATCAACGAAGCTCTTTTGATCGCAGACCGTGCCTTCCAGCCCTTTCAATGTGTGGCCTGGCACGATGGCAACGGCGCCCTGAGCCTGAGCGTCATCGACCGCACCAATACCCGTATCGGTAGCAAGCAGCTGTCTTCCAGCACTTATACCGACCCGGCACAGCTTGAGAACTTGCTGTTGCAGGCCCGTGCCGAACTCGACAAAGATGGCTACCAGTTGCAATCCTGGGCAATGCCCAAGTAACTGAAGCGTGCGTGAGACGGCACCCGAAAGTGTGCCGCCCGGCTGCGCAGTATATTGACCCGCACTAAAATAAGTGGACAGTCAGCCATGCAAGTTGCAACTTTGCATAGCTGACTACTTATTAGTGTGGTTACCGATCAATAGGCCGAGAGAATAAACCGCTCGATGGCTTCCGCCGCACCGTCATCGACATTGCTGCCGGTCACGACGCTGGCCTGGCGCTTGACCACCTCTTCTGCCTGGCCCATGGCAATCGACAACCCCGCCACATGAAACATCGCCGGGTCATTGCCGCCATCACCGATGGCTGCGGTCTGTTGCAGTGGCACACCGAGGTGCGCCGCAAGGGTTCTCAATGCTTCACCCTTGTTGGCCTTCATGGCGGTGACATCCAGGAACACCGGCTGCGAACGCGACACCTGGGCCAATCCCTCGACCCTGGGCTGCAACTGCGCCTCGAGCTCCATCAGCAGCTGGGTATTGGTACTGGCCGCAACAATCTTGTCGACCCGATCCAGATACGGCTCGAAGCTCTCCACCACGATCGCCCCATAGCCCAGGCCGTGCTCCTCGCGAACCGCCATCGGTCCGCCGGGATCGCGACGCAGCCAGTCGCCGTCGGCAAACAGCCAGACTTCAACGTCCGGCTGCGGCGTAAACAAGGCCAACGCCACCAGCGCCGCTTCTGCCGGCAAGTGATGCGCCACCAGAATACTCCCGTCGGGATTGACCAGCGTGCCGCCGTTGAAGCCGGCAATCGGCACATCGATGCCCAGCGCTTCGACCTGCTGACGCATGGCCTTGGGCGGTCGCCCGCTGGCCAGGCTGAAAAACACCCCGGCCGCGCGCAAGGCGCGAACCGTATCAATGGTGCGCTGGCTGAGGCTGTGATCCGGATGCAGCAACGTGCCATCCATATCACTCAACACAAAACGGATGGGTTGACTCGGCAAGTCACTCATCCGAGGCTGTGCCAGGTACGGCCATCGCGGGCCAGCAACGCATCAGCCGCCGCCGGGCCGTCCTCACCCGCCTTGTAGGCCTGGATGCCGTCGTCCTGCTTCCACGCATCGAGAAAAGGCTGCACCGCACGCCAGCCGTTCTCGATGTTGTCGGCGCGCTGGAACAAGGTCTGGTCGCCGGTCATGCAGTCGTAGATCAGGGTTTCGTAACCTGTCGACGGCTGCATCTCGAAGAAGTCCTTGTAGGCAAACCCCAGTTCCACGTTGGCCATGTCCAGGGTCGGCCCGGGCTTTTTCGCCAGCAGGTCGAACCACATGCCTTCATTCGGCTGGATCTGGATCTTCAGGTACGTCGGCTTGAGTTCATCGACCTCGGTATCACGGAACTGCGCGTAAGGCGCCGGCTTGAAGCAGATGATGATCTCGGTGTCGCGGATGCTCATGCGCTTGCCGGTGCGCAGGTAAAACGGCACCCCCACCCAACGCCAGTTGTCGATCAACACCTTGAGGGCAACGAAGGTCTCGGTGCTGCTGTCGGGCGCAACATTGGCCTCTTCGCGGTAACCTGGCAACTGCTTGCCGCCGACTTCACCCGAGGTGTACTGGCCACGCACCGAGTTGGCCCGTGCGTCTTCCAGCGACCAGGGCCGGATGGCCCCGATCACCTTGGCCTTCTCGCCCCGCACTGCGTCGGCGCCAAAGGCAGCCGGCGGTTCCATGGCGACCATCGCCAGCAACTGGAACAGGTGATTGGGCACCATGTCCCGCAGGGTGCCGGTGTGTTCGAAGAAACTGCCACGGGTTTCCACGCCGACGGTTTCGGCGGCGGTGATTTGTACGTGGTCAATGTAGTGGTTGTTCCAGAACGCCTCGAACAGCACATTGGAAAAACGGCTGATGAGGATGTTCTGGACGGTTTCCTTGCCCAGGTAATGGTCGATGCGGTAGATCTGCTTTTCGCTCATCACCTTGAGCAGGCAGGCGTTCAGCGCTTCGGCGGTGGCGAGGTCGGAGCCGAACGGCTTTTCGATCACCACCCGGCGGAACGCCTCCGGGGTTTCTTCCAGCAAGCCGGCCGCGCCGAGGCGCTGCACCACTTCGGCGAAGAAACGCGGCGCAGTGGCGAGGTAAAACACCGCATTGCCAGTACCGCTGTCGGCAATCTTCTTGCCGATATCGGCGTAGGTGCCGTCGTCGAGGAAATCACCCTCGACGTAGCTGATGCCTTTGGCCAACTGTTCCCACAATGCAGGGTCCAGGGCGTTCTCGGCATTGCCCTTGACCTTGCTGGCGGCCTCGGTGCGAATGAAGTCCTCGAGCTTCTTGGCGAAATCGGCGTCGCTGATGGCGTTGTGATCAACGCCGACAATGCGCAAGCCATCGCCCAGCAGCCCGTCGCGGCTGAGGTTGTACAGCGCCGGCATGAGCAGGCGCTTGACCAGGTCACCGTGGGCACCAAACAGAAACAGCGTGGTGGGCGGAGCGGGTTCGGCCTTGGGTTTCTTGCCGTTGGCGGTCATTTTTTGGGAGTCTCCACATGACCGCCAAAGCCGAAGCGCATGGCAGAAAGCATTTTGTCACCGTAGGTACTTTGCTGGCGGGAGCGGAAGCGTGCGAACAGCGAGTTCGACAGCACCGGAACCGGTACCGATTGTTCCATGGCGGCCTCGATGGTCCAGCGGCCTTCGCCACTGTCGGCGACCGAGCCGGAATACCCGTCGAGCTTCGGATCGGTGGCCAGGGCGTCGGCGGTCAGGTCCAGCAGCCAGGACGACACCACGCTGCCGCGGCGCCAGACTTCGGCGATATCGGCAACATTCAGGTCGAAGCGCTGGTCTTGCGGCAGGTTCTCCGAATTCTTGGTCTTGAGGATGTCGAAACCTTCGGCGAAGGCCTGCATCATCCCGTACTCGATGCCGTTGTGGATCATCTTGACGAAGTGCCCGGAACCGGCAGGCCCTGCGTGGATATAGCCGCGCTCGGCACGGCTGTCCGCTGCGGCGGAACGGTCCTTGGTACGCGGGATGGTGCCCAGGCCCGGTGCCAGGCTTTCGAAGATCGGGTCCAGCAGCTTAACGGTCTCGGCGTCGCCGCCGATCATCATGCAGTAGCCGCGCTCCAGGCCCCAGACGCCGCCGGAGGTGCCGACGTCGACATAGTGCAGGCCTTTTTCCGACAGGGCCTTGGCCCGACGGATGTCATCCTTATAGAAGGTGTTGCCGCCGTCGATGATCACATCACCGTCTTCAAGCAGTTGGCTCAGTTCTTCAATGGTGTTCTCGGTCGGGTCGCCTGCCGGCAGCATCACCCAGATCGCCCGGGGCTTTTGCAGCCCGGCCACCAGGCCTGCCAGGTCAGCAACGCCCGTGGCGCCCTCGCCTGCCAGACCTTTTACGAATGCTTCATTGCGGTCGTAAACCACGGTGGTATGCCCATTGAGCATCAGGCGCCGCGCAATGTTGCCACCCATGCGGCCTAGTCCAATAATCCCCAGTTGCATGTGCTGATGCTCCTTACTACGAATAAATGTGTGTCACAGTTTATAGCGCAATGAGGCTAATGAGGGTTAGTCCAGAGCGGATTGGCATAGTTTCATGACAAAAAGTGGCCATCCTTTCGCCTTCAGTGGGCTAAAAGTCACAACGACCATCAAAAATAAAAAAGTTCCCTTCGTTAAAAAAAGAATTCAGAATTGCCCCGACTGTTGCCGAGAGCCTCGATTCAAGCGCTCTGGCACCGCGATAGACCGGCTATTTGCGAGGTAAGCAATGAGCACTGCACACATGACCCGTCCGCCACAGACCCTCTACGTCACCATTCGCCGCGATGAATTGCGCCAGTTGAAAAACGAGCGCGACCAACTGCAGCAGGAAGTCATGCGTTTGCGCTCGCACCTGCAGGGCCAGCTCAATCAGCCGTCCGGCACCCAGCCCGCACTTTGCTGAACGCGGGCTGAACGAACCGTTCAGGAATAACTCACGAAGTTTTCACATCCCCCTCCCGATACTCCCGCCGAATAGGGCCGCGCTACGTGCGCAGGCCCTCTGTTTGCGTGCATCCCTGCGCGTTGACACTGAAATTATCGGGTTGGAGCGCTGGATGGCGATGTTCAAACGCAGCACTACGTCTGCGAAAGGTTTTGATTGGGCCGGCCTCGGCTGGATGTTTCTGTTCTTCTGGTATTTCTCGGGCATTACCCAACTGCTGATCCAACTGACCGGCACCTCCGGCTTCAGTGGTTTCCGCCAGGCATTCTTCATGAGCGCCCTGTGGCTGGCGCCGATGCTGTTGTTCCCGCGTCGCGCGCGCCTGGTGGCGGGGTTGATTGGCGTGGTGCTGTGGGCCTGTTCCATGGCCAGCCTGGGTTATTTCTTCATCTACCAGCAGGAATTCTCTCAAAGCGTCATCTTCATCATGTTCGAGTCGAACATCTCTGAAGCCGGCGAATACGCCACCCAATACTTTGCCTGGTGGATCGTGCTGGCGTTCATTGCCCACACCGCCATGGCCGTTTTCCTGTGGACCCGCGTACGCCCGGTGTACCTGCCACGTGGCCAGGCCATGCTGGCGGCTGCCGCAATCGTGATTGCCATCGTCGGCTACCCGCTGGTCAAGCAGATCGCCAAGAGCGAGACCATGGAACTGGCCATCGACCGCTTCGAAACCCGTATCGAGCCGGCAGTGCCATGGCAGATGATCGTCGCCTACCGCCGCTACACCGAACAACTGGATAACATGCAAGGCATGCTGACCAGCGCCAGCAAGATCCCGCCCCTGACCAACCTCAAGGACAGCATGGCCGGCCAGCCGTCGACCCTGGTGCTGGTGATCGGCGAGTCCACCAACCGCCAGCGCATGAGCCTGTATGGCTACCCGCGCAACACCACGCCGGAACTGGACAAGCTGCGGGACCAACTGGCGGTGTTCGACAACGTCATTACCCCGCGCCCGTACACCATCGAGGCGCTGCAACAGGTGCTGACCTTCGCCGACGAAGAAAACCCGGACCTGTACCTCAAGACCCCGTCCATCGTCAGCGTGATGAAGCAGGCCGGCTACAAGACCTTCTGGATCACCAACCAGCAGACCATGACCAAGCGCAACACCATGCTCACGACCTTCTCCGAACAGGCCGACGAGCAGGTGTACCTGAACAACAACCGCAACCAGAATGCGCGCCAGTATGACGGCGACGTGCTGGAGCCGTTTGCCAAGGCCATGTCCGACACCGCCGAACGCAAATTCATCGTGGTGCACCTGCTGGGTACCCACATGAGCTACCAGTACCGCTACCCGCCGACCTTCGACAAGTTCACCGACCGCCAGGGCGTGCCTGAGGGGGTCAGCGACGCACAGTTGCCGACCTACAACAGCTACGACAATGCGGTGCTGTACAACGATTTCGTGGTGTCGAGCCTGATCAAGGACTACGCCAAGACCGATCCGAACGGTTTCCTGCTGTACCTTTCCGACCACGGCGAAGACGTGTTCGATTCGGCCGGCCACAACACCCTGGGCCGTAACGAAGGCAAACCGACAGCACCGATGTACACCATTCCGTTCATGGCCTACGCATCACCCAAGTGGCGTGAAAGCCATGACTGGAGTTTTGCCGGTGACTTGCAGCGCCCTTACACCAGCTCGCAGCTGATCCATACCTGGGCCGACATGGCCGGGTTGAGCTTCGACGAACTGGACCACAGCAAGAGCCTGGTCAGTGACAGCTTCAAGCCTCGGCCACGGATGATTGGCGACCCGTATGCACGCCAGCAAAAACCGCTGATTGATTTCAGCCTGATCAAGCCCAAGCCAGACGCCGTCAACGTGGTCGTCAAGTAGCTTGAATCGCCCGGGTTTCATCCGCGCAAAGCGGTGAAACCCGATTTGGCGGCAACGTTAAGATAATAATTATTCTCGTTTAGCGCTAAAGTTCCCCGCCTCCTTTCGTCTTTGAGCCAATGGCATTTTTCATAGACGACAAGGAGTTCGCCGCGATGTTCGCGCCTATTACCCGTTCCATGACCTTGACCCTGGGCCTCTTCAGCGTGGTGCTGAGCCCGGACCTGCTGGCCGAAAACGACCCCGACCAGGACTCCCAAGCGCCGGCCAAAGCCCTGGAACTGGGCAGCACCAGCATCACCGCCGAAGGCCTTGGCGCCAACACCGAACACACCGGTGCCTACACCACAGGCTCAATGGGCACCGCCACCCGGCTGAACCTGTCCATCAAGGAAACCCCGCAATCGGTCTCGGTGATCACCCGCCAGCAGATGGACGACTTCAACCTCAACACCCTGACCGAAGTGATGCGCCAGACCACCGGCGTGGTGGTGCAGCACCTGGACTCCGACCGGGTCGGCTATTCCTCGCGCGGCTACGGCATCACCAACTTCCAGATTGACGGCATGCTCAACACCTTCGGCCGCATGAAGTCCGATGCCGACACCATCATCTACGACCGGGTCGAAGTGGTCCGCGGCGCCACCGGCCTGACCACCGGCGCCGGCGACCCCTCGGCCACGGTCAATATGGTGCGCAAACGTCCGACCGCACAGTGGCAGGCCAAGACAGGCGTCAGTGGCGGCTCCCACGACAATTACTACAGCTACCTGGACGTTGGCGGCCCCCTGGCGTTTGATGGGCGCCTGCGCGGCCGCACGGTGCTCGCCTACCGTGACACCCAGTCCTACCGCGACAACTACGCGCTGCAACGGGAAGTCGGCTACGGCATCCTCGAAGGCGACCTGACCGACGACACGGTGCTGGCGGTGGGCTTCGATTACCAGAACAAGCATGTGCAGGGCACCGCGTGGGGCACCTTGCCCTACTGGAACAGCGACGGCAGCAAAGCCAGGCTGCCCCGCTCCGCCAACATCGCGGCCCACTGGAGTTCCTGGCCGCTGAAAGATGAAACCACCTTCGCTACCCTCGACCACCGCCTGGCGGGTGACTGGCACCTGAAGGCCGCCTATACCCACCGTGAAAGCGACACCGACGGCAAGGTCTATTACGGCGGCTCAGGCTTCCCGAATGCCGACCGCAGCGGCATGACCGCTTGGACCAGCCACATGCTCGGCACCTCGAAAATGGACGTGGTCGACTTGAACCTGTCCGGGTCCTATGCCCTGCTGGGTCGTGAGCACGAATTGATGGTGGGTTACGGCGAGTCCGAGCAGCGTGACGCTTCGCCACACCTGCGCAGCGGTAAGGTGCCGAAGGACTACACCAGCATCGACGATTGGAAACACATGGGCGGGATCGGCAAATTCCCCGACACCAACACTGGCCTCAAGGGCGAACAAGGCAGCACCCGCCAAAAGGCCGGCTACCTGGCCACCCGCCTGAGCCTGACCGATCGCCTGCATGCGGTATTGGGCAGCCGCTACGGCAGTTGGGAGATCGAGAGCACCACCTACAACTACAACAGGGACACTGACCAGTTCCTCGGTACGTCAAAATCCAGCCAGACCCACAACGACATGTGGACACCCTACGCCGGCCTGCTCTACGACCTGACCCCGGAGTACACCGTCTACGCCAGCTACACCGACATCTTCAACCCGCAGGAAGAACGCAACGCCGGCAAGCAATACCTGGAGCCGGTGGTAGGCAGCAACTATGAAGTGGGCATCAAGGGCAGCCTGCTGGAAGAACGCCTGAACCTGGCGGCCGCGTACTTCTGGAGCAAACAGGACAACGTCGCGGAACTGGACAGTTTGACCCCACCGGATCCAGAGACCGGTGAGCAGTTCTTCACATCCGGCGGCAAAGGCAACAAGGTTCAGGGTTTCGAGGTAGAGGTGTCCGGAGAGGTGCGCCCCGACTGGAACCTGACCGCCGGATACACCTACACCCACTCGCTGAACGGGGACAAGCAGCGCAATAACACCCACCTGCCGCTGAACCTGCTGCGCGTGTCCACGGCCTACCGCCTGCCCGGCGAATGGCACGCGCTGACGGTCGGCGGCGCGGTGAATTGGCAAAGCGACTTCTACGACTTCGCCTATCGCCCGGTTGGCCGGGACACCAATGGAGCCCTGATCAGGGAGCGCACCCGGATCACCCAGCAGGCCTATACCGTGGTCAACCTGATGTCGCGCTATGAGTTCGATGACCACTTGTCGGCGTCACTTAATATCAACAACCTATTTGATAAAAAATATTACGAGCGCGTCGGCTTCTATAACGGCGTGTATTGGGGAGACCCGCGCTCTATCAGCGTTGCACTGGACTGGAAGCTCTGAATTCATCGCTGCTAAAGATTGGAAGTTAACGAAATCGTTAACTTTCGGTCAGCGCGAGGTTAACCCTTACTTAATATCATTGGCCCACAGTCTCCCCATCCCGCCGCTGATGACAACGCGCGGACCCAACACACTTACTGAGACACTGCCATGAAATTTTCGACTGTTATCCTTGCCGGCCTGATGACCATGACTTCCGTAGCCGCCTTTGCAGAAGGCGGCTCAGAGCGTTCGAAGGAGTTCTACAACAACTTCACCTTCGTTCAGGAACAGACTCACGGTGCTGCCCAGCAAACCGCAATGGCTGACGGCAAGACCGAAAAGCCGGCAACGGCCGACCAAACTACCAACACACCGAACAGCTGATTTACCCGCAATACCTGTGCTATTCCGCTCTGATAGCCAAGGTCAATTTGGCGCCACTTGCTGGCGCCTTTTTTTTGCCTTTAATTAAATAAACATTAATTAAAGCGGCTTGCTCCAGAACAACATCCGGCCATGTTGCGGATCAAATACCGAATCATCAAACCCAAACTTTCGATACGCCGACTGCGCCACGGCGTTGCCTTCAAGCACCTCGAGGGTGATCTTGCAGCAACCGCGCTGGCGAGCAATTTCCTCGACCTTTTGCAGCATCTTCTGACTCAGCCCCAGGCCACGGAATTGATCCATCACCACCACGTCGTGCACGTTGACCAGCGGGCGGCAGGCAAAGGTGGAAAACCCTTCAAAGCAGTTCACCAGGCCGGCCGGCGTACCGCCGACAAAGGCCAGCACACTGAACGCGTGGGCACGCTTGGCCAGCTCTGCCGGCAGTTGCTGCAAGCGGTCGGCCGGCAGGCTGTGGCCACCGCCCATGGGGTCTTCGGCGTAATGATTGAGCACCAGGCCAATGGCCTCGGCGTGTACCGGATTGGTGTAGCTGGCTTGCAGCACCAGGATGTCTGCGCTGTCCATTTCCTTCCTCGTTGACGGTGCGACAGGGACTCGGTCCCCATAAAAGGGCTCGATTGTAAGCGTGGTGCAGGCATTAGATGAAGGAGATTAACTACATTTGCCCGCGTGAAAGCGCGCCAGGCTCGCCAAACCGTGCCAGTTGCATCTCCTGCAGGCGGCTCAGGGTGCGGCGGAATGGAAACTCCAGGTAACCCTCGGTGTAGAGGCTTTCCAGCGGCACCCGGGCCTCGATGTACAGCGGCACCTTGCGGTCGTAGCACTCGTCCACCAGCGCGATGAAACGCCGGACGCTGTCGTCATGCACCGACAGTTCCGGCAGTTCCCGGTCCCCGGCGTCCACCCGTTCGGCAGCGTCTTCGGTGCCACGAGCGATTCGTCCCGGGCGCTTTTGCGCGCTGAGGTTGGGCACCTCGCCGAGCAAAATGGCCTTGAACCGATCACACAGCAGCATGAAATCCATCGCCGCCAACGGCTGCTCACACAGGTCGGCGTAGCAACACCACAGCACGGTTTCACTGGACTGCACTGCCACGATGGAGCGGTAGCCGACCGCAACCGGGGCGCTGCTCACTGCCTGCCCGGCGCTTAACTGGCGAAACACCTCGGCCAACGCGTCGGGCTGGTCGACCCAGTAACGCTGCAGTGCGGTGCCCGGGTGCAGACGATGATCCTCCCCGCCATCGACTGCCACCACTCGCATATGCTGTTTGATCGCTTCGATTCCCGGCAGGAAACGATCCCGGTTGAAACCGTCGGCGTACAGCTGGTCCGGTGGCTGGTTGGACGTGCAGACCATCACCACGCCTTCCTCGAACATCACCTGGAACAGCCGTCCGAGGATAATGGCGTCACCAATGTCGTTGACGAACAACTCATCGAAACACAGCACCCGCACTTCCCGGCTCAGTTCGCGGGCCAGGGCCTGCAAGGGATCGTGGGTGCCCGTGAGCTGGAATGAACGCTGGTGCACCCAGCCCATGAAGTGATGAAAATGCTGGCGCCGCGCTGGCACTCCCAGGCTTTGGTAGAACTGGTCCATCAGCCAGGTCTTGCCCCGGCCGACCGGGCCCCACAGGTACACCCCGGTGATGGGCCCAGGGCCGTGGTGCAAGGCCTGATGGCAGTCCTGCAGGGCTTGCACCGCTTCACGCTGGGCGTCGTCGGGGACAAAACCCTGTTCGGTGATGGCGTGCTGATAGGCGGCAAGTGGCGAGTCGAAAGTCATGCCCGGCAGTATGCCATGACGGCTACAGGGAAATATCCAATCGGGCAATCTTGCCGTGTTCATTGAGGCGGAAGGTATAGCGCAGCTCCAGCGGGCTGCCGGGAAAGCTGCCGGTGATCAGGTTGCTGACCAGCACCTTGCCCGTGCGGTGCTGCACATTCAGCACCTGGACCCTGGGCTGGTAACGACGCCCGGTGTCTTCCATCCAGCGGGCGATGGCGGCTGTACCGACCCGGTGCTCGCCTTCGTCGAACACGTTGGCATCTTCGGCGAAACAGTCGGCCACCAGCGAGGTGTCGCCGGCATTCGCCGCGGCAATGTAGGTTGCAATAGCCGGGGCCAGTTCAGGGGTGGGTTGGGACATGGTGACAGCTCCTTTTTAGTGATTTATGGAGCCATCCTAAAGCAGCGTTGTGTCAGTTCTTGTCAGGGGTGAACGGCCCGGATTCGTTCTGTTCCATCAGCTTGCGCCAGCCCCGCAACCAATCGCTGCGGCGCCCCGGATACCGTTCACCTTGCAGGCGCGCGGCGGCCACTCGGTCGGTGCGGAAGGTGCGATAGGCCCCACGCAATTCACACCACGCGACGATCACCCGCACTTCGTTGAGAAAGCCCAGGGCCAGGGGCCAGATCAGGCGCTGGCTGGCGGTCTGGCTGGCATCGGCGTAGTCGATGTGCAGCTTGGCCTGGCCGCGAATGGCCTCGCGGAACACATTCAACGGCACGCGGTTTTCCGGGTAGCCGAAGCCTGGCGGGCCCGGCAGCACCGTCGGATTGCGCAAGGCTTCCTGGGCAGCCGGGTCAAGCACGTCGGCGATCTTTGCAAGCGCATTGGCCGCCGCCTGGCTCAGTACGTCATCACCGCGCTGGTCGACATACCGCAAGCCCAGCACGATGGCTTCGGTCTCGTCGGCATTGAGCATCAGCGGCGGCAGGAACAGGCCCGCACGCAGCACATAGCCCACGCCCGCCTCGCCGTAGATCGGTGCGCCCAACGCGGTCAGTTCGGCGATATCGCGGTACAGCGTGCGCTCGGAAATCTCCAGTTCTGCCGCCAGCACGGCGGCCGTCACCGGGCGTTTTTTGCCCCGCAGGACTTGCAACAAGGTCAACAGACGACTGGTACGCGACACGTTAATCATGCTCGAAAAAGAAAGGTGGCGCAGCTTAGCAGAGGCCTCCGTCAGAAAGTGTCAGGAACAGGCACCCTTCCCTTCAGCCGCCAAAAAAGCCCCTTGACGAAATATATGACTAGCATCATATTTAATAGATGTTTGGAAACATTTAAACTAACCACAGCGTCAGGAGTTTCGGTATGCGTAATAAAGTCTTTGGCCGTCGCAGCGGCCTGCGGGTTTCAGAGCTGGCCCTGGGTACCGCCAATTTCGGCACAGGCTGGGGCCACGGCGCCGAGCGCGACGAGTCCAAGCGAATCTACGACGGCTACCTGGAGGCCGGCGGTAACTTCCTCGATACCGCCAACGGTTACCAGTTCGGTCAATCGGAAGTGCTGCTCGGCGAGTTCATTGCCTCGGAACGGGATCGCCTGGTGATCGCCACCAAGTACACCCTGCGCACCCAGCCTCAAGACGAAGGCACGATCAAGCTCGGCAACAACCGCAAGAACATGGTGCGCGCCGTCGAAGAAAGCCTGAAACGCTTGAACACCGACCACATCGACCTGTTCTGGGCGCATATCAGCGACAACGTCACGCCGATGGAAGAGATCCTGCGGGGTTTTGATGACCTGGTGCGTGCCGGCAAGATCCACTACGCCGGGCTGTCCAACTTCCCCGCCTGGCGCATTGCCCGCGCCGACCTGCTCGCTGAAGTGCGCGGCTTTGCACCGCTGGTAGCGATCCAGACCGAATACAGCCTGGCCGAACGCACCGCTGACCGCGAGCTGCTGCCCATGGCCGAGGCCCTGGGCCTGGCCGCGACTTTATGGTCACCGCTGGGGGGTGGTTTTCTGACCGGGAAGTACCGCAACAGCCAGGACGATACCCGCGCCAGCAAGCTGGGGATTTTGGTCCACGCTGAAAAAAGTGCACGGGAAACCGCAGTGCTCGACACCCTGCTGGCGGTTGCCGGTGAACTGGACGCCACGCCGACTCACATCGCCATCGCCTGGCTGCGGGAAAAGGCCCGTCGTTCCACTACCGCGCTGATCCCGATCCTGGGGCCGCGTACCCGCGAACAGCTGGACGGCACCCTGGGTGCGTTGAGTGTGCAACTCTCGGCTGAGCAAGTGGACCGTCTGGATGCTGCCAGCGCGATACCGCTGGGCGTGCCCCACGAGATGATCGCGGAGCGCTTCCCACGTTATACGGACGATGATGCACAAGACCTGCGCTGGCCGCCGGTTATCTAAGACCCGTTGTGGCGAGGGAGCTTGCTCCCGCTGGGCTGCGTAGCGGCCCCAAAATCTTGGGAGCGCTGCGCACTCCAGCGGGAGCAAGCTCCCTCGCCACAGATGCAGTACTCAGCCTCAGTTATGCGAGGCTTTTGCTCACCACTTCAAACACATCGCTGGACAGCTCGCCCGAAGCGCGAATCCGCTCCAGCTCGCCTTTCATCAGCGCCTGCCGCACGCTGTCGTACTTGCGCCAGCGGGTCAACGGCGCCAATTGCCGCGAAGCAATCTGGGGGTTGAAGCCATTCAACTGGATCACCAGGTCCGCCAGGAACCGATAACCCGAACCATCCGCCGCGTGGAAGTTGATCAGGTTCTGCCCGGCAAACGCGCCCACCAGTGCCCGCACCTTGTTCGGGTTCTTGATGTTGAACGCAGGGTGCTGCATCAACGTCTTGACCCGCTCCAGCGCGCCCGGCAAACCATTGCCCGCCTGCACGCTGAACCACTGGTCCATGACCAGCGGGTTGTCCTTGAAGTTCTCGGCAAACACCGCCAGCGCCTTGGCTTTTTCTTCTTCGAACGGCGAGTTGACCAGCACCGCCAACGCCGTCAGGCGCTCGGTCATGTTGTCGCACGCGTCAAACTGTTCAAGGGTCGCCGCCAGCACTTCCGGCTTGCCGCTGAGCATCAGGTACGACAGCGCAATGTTCTGCAAGGCGCGACGGGCAAAGTGTTCCGCCTCGGCCACGTACGGGGTTTTCTTCGACAGGTCGCGATTGGCCTGGTAACGCAGCCACAGGCCCTCGAACAGGTTGTCGGCCAACTGCTTGCGAGCAAACTCGCGGGCCGCGTGGATGGCGTCGACATCCGCCACTTCGCTGATTTCGGTCAGGTAGGCTTCGCTCGGCAGCGAGAGCATCTCGGCGACCATCGCCTGGTCCAGGCTCTCGTCGCTCAATACGCTGCGCAATGCGGTGATCAGGCGTTGATCCAGCACCAGCGCCTTGCCCTGCTGATGTTGGGCGATCAGCTCCTGCAACACCTGCACCGACAGTTGCTGGCCGGCGTCCCAGCGATTGAAGCCATCGCTGTCGTGCTGCATCAGGAACATCAGTTGGTCGCGGTTATACGGGAAGCTCAGCTTCACCGGCGCTGAGAAGCCACGCAGCAGCGACGGCAGCGGGTGCTCGGCGATGTCGACAAAGGTGAAGGTCTGTTCGGCTTCGGTCACCGAGATCACGCGGGAAGTGGCGCCGGCAGCGGTTTCACCGGCCAGGCGCAAGGCGATGCCCGCGCCCTTCCCGTCCAGCAGGCCCAGCTCAACCGGAATCACGAACGGCAGTTTTTCCACCTTGTCCGGGGTTTCCGGGCAGCTTTGACGGAAGGTCAGGCTGTAGGTTTTAGCCACCGCGTCGTAGGACTCGGTCACCGCCAGGCGTGGCGTACCGGCCTGGCTGTACCAGCGCTTGAACTGCGTCAGGTCAGCGCCGTTGGCGTCCTCCATGGCCTTGATGAAGTCGTCGCAGGTCACGGCCTGGCCGTCGTGGCGTTCGAAGTACAGGTCGCTGCCTTTGCGGAACCCTTCGGCGCCGAGCAAGGTTTGGATCATACGGACGACTTCCGAGCCCTTTTCGTACACGGTCAGGGTGTAGAAGTTGGAGATCTCGATAAAGCCGTCCGGACGCACGGCGTGGGCCATGGGACCGGCATCTTCGGCGAACTGGTGGGTGCGCAGATAAGCCACGTCCTGGATGCGCTTGACGGTGGCCGAGTTCATGTCGGCAGAGAACTGCGAATCACGGAACACCGTGAAGCCTTCCTTCAGCGACAGCTGGAACCAGTCGCGGCAAGTCACGCGGTTGCCCGACCAGTTGTGGAAGTATTCGTGGGCAACGATCGCCTCGACCCGCTGGTGCGCGGCGTCGGTGGCGGTTTCGGCACGGGCCAGCACGGCGCTGGAGTTGAAGATGTTGAGGCCCTTGTTTTCCATGGCGCCCATGTTGAAGTCGTTGACCGCGACGATCATGAAGATGTCGAGATCGTATTCACGGCCATAGACTTCCTCGTCCCAGCGCATGGATTTCTTCAGGCTGTTCATGGCGTGCTGGCACTTGTCGATGTTTTCCGGCTCGACATAGATGCGCAGCGCCACGGTGCGCTCGGTCATGGTGGTGAAGGTGTCTTCGACACACCACAAATCACCGGCCACCAGTGCAAACAGGTACGCCGGCTTCTTGAACGGGTCTTCCCAGGTCGCCCAGTGCCGGCCGTCTTCGCCAGGGCCGGAAGCAATCGGGTTGCCATTGGACAGCAACACCGGGTAGCTGTGTTGCTCGGCGATCACCGTGGTGGTGAACACGCTCATCACGTCCGGACGGTCGAGGTAATAGGTGATCTTGCGGAAACCCTCGGCCTCGCACTGGGTGCAGAACATGCCGCCGGATTTGTACAGGCCTTCCAGGGCGGTGTTGGTTTCCGGGTGAATCTTCACCGTGGTGTCGAGGGTGAAGGTCGCGCTGGTGGGGTGCACGGTCAGGTGGCTGTCGCTCAACTGGTAGTCGGCGTCGGTCAGTTCCTGGTCGGCCAGGTTCACCGACAGCAGCTCCAACTGCTGCCCGTCCAGCACCAGCGGCGGCAAGCCGGCGCCGCGCTCGGGGTTGCGGCGCATCACCAGCTGCGCGTGGACCAGGCTATGGTCCTCGAACAACTCGAAGGTCAGGTGCGTCTCGTCGATCAGGTAATCCGGCGCCTGATAGTCCTTCAGGTAAATCATCTTCGGCTGTTCGGTGCGCATGTCTGTCGTCCTTCTACTGATGCACGGCGAGCTGGTAGGCCGTGTATTTACGAATATTGATCACGCCGGTATCGAAGATCAGGTATTGGCCCTTGATCCCCATCAGCGTGCCTTCGGCAATCGGGTTCTTGTCCAGGTTGAAGCTGACGATCTTGTTCGGATACTGCTCGATCGGGTAGCGGATTTCGATCGGTTCGATGTCGGTCACCGGTTGGATGGCCTGCAGGCCAAAGCGTTCCTGCAAACCGAGCATGCCTTCGGCACAGCTGGCGAACAGTTCGTCGCGCACCTGCGCAAGGTCGACGGCCTGGGCATCGCCCTTGAGCAGCGCGCGCCAGTTGGTCTTGTCGGCCACCTGGCTGCGGAACAGGTCTTCGACGAAGCCCGACTGCTGGCGCGTGGCAACGCGCATGATCGGCAGCGCCTGGCTGGCGCCCTGGTCGAGCCAGCGGGTCGGCAGCTGGCTGGCGCGGGTGATGCCGACCTTGATCCCCGACGAGTTCGCCAGGTACACCACGTGGTCGGTCATGCAGAATTTTTCACCCCAGGCCGGATCGCGGCAGGTGCCGGCGTCGTAATGGCAGCGCTCGGGGCTCATGATGCACAGGTCGCACTGGGCCAGTTTGGTCATGCACGGGTAGCAGTAACCCTGGCTGAAACTGGTCTTGGTCTTGCGACCGCAATGGGTGCAATGGATCGCACCGAGGTATTCCAGGCGCACGGTAGTGCCGATCAATGGATTGACCGGCACCTCGGTGTCGCCCAGGCGAAACGCGTATTGAACGGTCGGCTCACCCAACTGCGCCGACATCTTGCTGACTGCACCACGGCCAATCTCAATCAATGGATGGCATCCGACTTGAACAGGATGTTCGGCACCGGCGCCGACTTGGAGGCGCATTCCTGCGGGCCCATGTAGCCGGTGCGCTGGTCTTCCGGCAGGTTCTGCAGTTCCCAGGCGATCACCGCCTGCAACGACAATTCACGCTGCTCGGCGGTGAGCTTGCGGCCATCGGACCATTTGCCGATTTCCACGGCGAGCTTGAGGCTCTCGTAGATGTCCGGGGTGATGTTTTCGATCATTTCGACAAAAGAGGACATAAGACTCTTCCTTAACTAAATAGGAGACATTTTGCGGCGGCTGTACAAGCCACCCAACAAACCGGTCAGGCAACCCATCACCAGGCCACCCACGTGGGCCGCGTTGGCGATTTCGCCGAAGCCGATCATCGAGACCAGGCCCGACAGGCACAGCACCAGCCACACCAGCATCATCACCAACACCCCGCGAGGCAGGCGATACACCGGATTCGGCGACACCCACTGATAGATCCAGCAATGCCCGAGCAAGCCATACAGCACGCCGGACAACCCGCCAAACAGGCCGGGACCACCAAAATAGTATTGAGCGTAGTTCGACACCAGGCTGAACAGCAGGGTCAGGCCCAGCAGGTTGATGCTGCCCTGGCGCAACTCGATGCGCCGCCCCAGTTCCCAGTACCACATGCCGTTCATGGCCAGGTGCAGGATGCCGAAGTGGATCAACATCGGCGTGACCAGGCGCCACCACTGTCCCGACGCCAGGCTGTCGGTCAATGGCGTGAAACGGATGTACTCGCCTGCCACGCTGAACGGCAGGAACGTCAGCCAGCTCATGGCTTGCAGGTTATCCCCCAGCAACGTAACGGCGCCGACGATGATGCTCAGCAGCAACACCAACGCGGTCACCGGGCTGTGGCGAAGCTGCTGGGCAAACCCGGGACGCCTGGTCGACGTCGCCTGCTCGGGAATGTCCAGTTGCTGGTCCGGGTCACCGGCCGGAAAGCGCTGGTACAGGACCTTCACGTCTTCACTGATGGAGTCAGGCACCCACAGCACCTGCTCCCCGGCTTCTTCGCTGACGCGATGGGGCACTTGCATGCGTTGCAGAAGCTTGACGAAACCACTCAAATCCACCGCCAGCGGCAGGCGTAATACAGCAACGGTACTCATGAAATAACCTCAGGGCGCTCGACATCGACCCAAACAAATTTACGCGGGTCCAGGCGGGTTTCCTGATCCAGCCGGTACGCCACCAGCTTGCCGTACAGCACCGCGCTGTAGTCCAGGCAGGCCAGGTTCGGGCGGATCGGCGCCGGTTTGCCGCTGCGCCAGTAGTGGCCGACGAACAGCAATGGCTCGTCGACGCCGTAGCGCAGCAGGGAATTCTTTTCAGTGGACGACAGCGGCGTGGCGGCCACAGGTTCCGGCAGCGCATCGGGCTGGAACACGATATCGCCGTAGGTTTTCGGGTCGTCTTCCCAGAACTTGGTGCGGAAGAACGAACGCGTCAGGCCGTCGCCGCCGGTCAGGGTCAAGCCGTCCGGCAGGCGCATGTCGGTGCCGCGCAACAGGCGGTCGAAGGCATTGCTGGCGAAACTGCCGGGCACGGCGGCGGCTTGCAGGAAGTGTTCGTCGATGCAGCCGTCCGGGAAATGCGCGCGCAGGGGCTCGATAAAGCCGTTGTCCCAGCAGGCGTGCACTACGCGGAATCGCCCGGCGTCGACAAACAGCGGCATGTCATAGAACCAGCCGAGGAAATCGTGCCAGTCTGCCGGGTGCTGTTCGAACTGGGTCAGGGTCTCGTGGATCAACCGCGCGTGGCGTGGCGTGTGCTCGCGCACAAACTGCTTGCCGCTGCCTGGGGCGGCGGGCGTGCTCCAGCCCAGCGCGTTGAACTCATGGTTGCCCATGATGCACAGCGCCTGGCCGGCCTCGGTCATGTCGTGGACGATATGCAGCGCCTCGCGAATGCGCGGGCCACGGTCGATGATATCGCCGAGGAACACGGCCATTCGCGAGGGATGGCGCCAGGTGCCGCCCTGCTTGTGGTAACCCAACCGGTCGAGCAAGTGCTCAAGGGTATGAGCGCAACCGTGCACGTCACCAATCAGGTCGTAGCTACGCGCGGGATCGAGCATCAGTCGCCTCCACCCCCCAAGCGGCTGCCCCAGCCCAGCTTGGTCCGGCACACTTCGTAGTAGTTGTGGTCCAGCGGGTGGATCAACCGCAACTTCTGTGCCTTTTTGCTCACGGTGATGGTGTCACCGGGGGCGCAGGTGAAATGGTTCTGCCCGTCGCAGGAGACTTGCGGGTAGATCTGCATGTCTTTTGACACCACGATTTTCAGCTCACTGTTGCCATCGACCACGATAGGCCTGCTGGACAACATATGGGGATACATCGGCACGATCACAATGGCATCCAGCTTGGGATGCATGATCGGCCCACCGGCCGACAGCGCGTAGGCCGTGGACCCGGTCGGCGTGGCGACGATCAGGCCGTCGGCCTTCTGGCTGCACACGAACTGGCCGTCGATGTACAACTCGAACTCGATCATCCGCGTCGACTTGCCGGGGTGCAGCACCACATCGTTGAGGGCGTCGCCCTGGCCGATGGCTTCGCCGTGGCGGCGCACTTCGGCTTGCAGCAGGAAGCGGTTTTCCACCAGGTAGTGGCCGTCCAGCACCTTGGCCACTTCGACTTCCAGCTCGTCGGGGCGAATATCGGTGAGGAACCCCAGGCTTCCACGGTTGATCCCCAGCACCGGCACGTTATGCCGCGCCAGCGCCCGGGCGGCGCCCAGCAGGCTGCCGTCGCCGCCCACCACGATCACCATGTCGCAGACTTCACCGAGCATCTTGCGCGACGAGGTCTGCAGGCCATGGCCCGGGAGGATTTCAGCGATGGTGTCTTCGAGGATCACGTGCAGGTGGCGCTCGAGCAGAAACTTTTTCAGTCGGCGGACGGTGTCCAGCACCTGGGTACTGCCCAGGCGACCGATAATGCCGATATTGCGAAATTGCTCCATGGGGCTCCTGCGGGGTTCGGGTTCTGCAAAAAAGAACGATTATGGGCGAAAGCCGGCGTTACACAAAATCCTTTGTCGCCGCAAACCCCAGACGACAACGGTTCTCAGCCCCCTTCCCGGCTGTAAAAGGCTATGCTCGGACCATGACTCTGTTCCCTGATTTGCAGCACCTGCCCCGCCAACTGCGTCACCCCGAGGTGCGCGATCTCGCGTGGGTGATGCTCGCCCCGCCGATGCTCGCGCAAACGCCGTGGCCACAACGCCACCCGCTGACCGGCAGCGACTGGGTGCAGGCGCCGCATTTGCTGGAGCAGTGGCTGCGCCAGCTGGACCAGGACAGCAGTGCCTTGCTGCATTGGCTGAGCCAGGCACGCACCCGCCGGCTGGGGTTGTATTACGAACGGCTGTGGCAATTCGCCGTGCAACATGCGCCGGGCGTGGAGCTGCTGGCGGCCAACCTGCCGATCCGCCAGGCCGGGCATACCCTGGGCGAGCTGGACATGCTGCTGCGCGACCGTGACGGTGTGCATCATCTGGAACTGGCGATCAAACTCTACCTCGGGCCCCAGGACGGTAATGGCCGGGACACCGCGCAATGGCTCGGCCCCGGCTGCCACGACCGGCTCGACCGCAAACTGGCCCACCTGGCCCAGCACCAACTGCCGATTTCCGCCCGGCCGGAGAGCCGCGAAGTCCTGGCCGCGCTGGATATCCAGGCTTTTGATGCCCATCTGTGGCTGGGCGGGTATCTGCTCTACCCATGGCCGGGCATGGCGCAGGCGCCGCAGGGCGCGCATCCCCAACACCTGAATGGCCGCTGGCTGCATCAGCGCGATTGGTCGAGGTTTATCGAGCAAAGCCCGGCAGGACGCTGGCAACCGCTGCCCCGCCATGCATGGCTGGCACCGGCGCACTACCCGGCGGACGAAGCCTGGGACGCGGCCCGGATGCAGCACTGGCTAACCGAACTGGACCCCATGGCGCCCGCGCAGTTGCTGGTGCGCCTGGTGGAAAACAGCGAAGGCGAATGGGAAGAAGCCGAACGGTTGTTTCTGGTGGCGGATCTTTGGCCGAACGTGCCGGCGCTTACAGGTTATCGATATGCCGATAGTCAATCTGTAACCCCATAGCCAGCTGCTTTGAACGGCCCAACCGAATCGGGCCGCGCTCGATGTCCACCAGTAAACCCGGGCAGTCCAGCTGCGGCAGCCCTGCCACATCCTTCAGCCGTCCATCGGTGATCACCAGCAGACGCTGCTGCTCCACCGGGTAACGCTTGCGACGAGCCGCCAACCAGTGCCCCGCTTCGTTCAGCGCTGCCAACAATGGCGTGCCACCGCCTGCACCGAGGCCATCAAGCCAATGACCAAGCCCTTTTGCCGCCTTTAATCCCTGCACCTGCCACTTTGGCGATTGCCCGCTCGCGGTGAGCAACGCCATGCGCGCCCGCTGTCGATAGGCATCGTCGAACAGTTGGGCCAGTAATCCCTTGGCATCACTCAGCGCCTGATGCCGCCGGGTTGAGGCCGAAGCATCGACAATCACCAGCCACAGCTCATGGGGCGTACGGCTACGCAGTTGATACAGCAAATCTTCGCGGCGTTGCGGCCGCCCGCCGAGCAAGGTACCCGGCCAGTTGATCGAACCTTCGGCCGCGCTGCGCGCCTGGCCTCGCCGGCCCTTGTTCAGTCGACCCGCCTTGGGCCGTGCATCCGCCCCCGCGTCAGGTTTGGGGCGGATGCCTAGGGCTTTTTTGGCCAGGTGGGCACATCACGGCGAGCACCTATCGGCAAGGCGGCTGCGGGCATGTCGCCCCATTGGCCCTGGCCTTCAGGTGCATCATTGGGCTTGGGTGATTGACCGCCAGCGGGCGGCGTTGCAGGCGGGGATTGCTCCTGACGACGATGGCGCAGGGCAAATTCCGCGACCGCTTCGATATCTTCTTCGCTGATAGCCGTCGCGCCCCGCCAGGCCGCATGGGCACGTGCGCCACGCAGCCAGACCAGGTCGGCGCGCAAGCCATCGACCCCGGCGGCAAAGCAGCGCTCGGTAATCTGCGCCAGCGCCTGGTCATCCAACGGGATGCTATCCAGCAAGGCGCGGGCCCGGGTGCAGCGCTCACGCAACGCGGCCTGCCGGTCGGCCCATTGCCCGCAGAAACCCTGAGGGTCGCTGTCGAAATCCAGGCGGCGACGGATGATCTGCCCGCGTTCGGCCGGCTGGGTGTGCCCGCTCAGCGCTACGTTGAAACCAAACCGGTCGAGCAATTGCGGGCGCAGCTCGCCCTCTTCCGGGTTCATGGTGCCGATCAGTACAAAACGCGCCGAATGCCGGTGGGAAATCCCGTCGCGCTCGATCAGGTTGGTGCCGCTGGCGGCCACGTCCAGCAGCAGGTCCACCAGGTGGTCGGGCAGCAGGTTGACTTCATCGACATAGAGCACGCCGCCGTCGGCCTTGGCCAGCACGCCGGGGGAAAACTGTGCGCGGCCATCACTGAGTGCCGCGTCCAGATCGAGTGTGCCCACCAGCCGCTCCTCGGTGGCGCCCAACGGCAGCGTGACGAACTGGCCGCTGGCGAGCAGGTCCGCCAGGCCACGGGCCAGGGTGGACTTGGCCATGCCCCGCGGGCCTTCAATCAGCACGCCACCGATCTTCGGGTCGATGGCGGTCAGGCACAGGGCCAGTTTCAGGTCGTCGGCGCCGACCACGGCGGACAGCGGGAAATGTGGAATGTCGGTCATCAACTGCCTTCTTCTATATCCAACAACAGGTTTTCCAACGCCTCGCGGTACGCCCCAGGCTCCTGCCACATGCCGCGTTGCTGGGCTTCGAGCATGCGTTCGGTCATGTCCCGCAGGGCATCCGGGTTGTGCTGCTGCACAAAGGCGCGGGTGTCCGGGTCCAGCAAGTAGGCATCCGCCAGCAACGCGTATTGATGATCGTCGATCAACGCCGTCGTAGCGTCGAACGCGAACAGATTATCCACGGTGGCCGCCATCTCGAACGCGCCTTTATAGCCGTGGCGCTTCACCCCTTCGATCCACTTCGGGTTGGCCGCCCGGGCACGAATCACCCGGTTCAACTCTTCCTTCAACGTGCGGATCTTCGGCAAGTCCGGCTGGCTGTGGTCACCATGATAGCTGGCAGCCTTGTCGCCGCTCAGGGTTTCCACGGCGGCGAGCATGCCGCCCTGGAATTGGTAGTAATCATTGGAGTCGAGCAGGTCATGCTCGCGGTTGTCCTGGTTTTGCAACACCGCCTGCACCTGGCTCAAACGCTGGGCAAACTGTTCGCGGGCGGCGGTGCCTTCGTCGGAGCCGCCATAGGCGTAGCCGCCCCAGTTCAGGTAAACCTCGGCCAGGTCTTCGCGGCTCTGCCACAAGCGCCCATCAATCGCGCCCTGCACGCCGGCACCATAGGCACCGGGCTTGGCACCGAAGATCCGCCAACCAGCCTGCTTCGCCGCCGCGTCCTCGTCCAGGCCCGACAGGCGCAAGGCCTCGCGCTCACTGCGCACCTTGGCCGCCAGCGGGTTCAGGTCGTCGGGTTCGTCCAGCGCCGCCACGGCTTGCACCGCCGCATCGAACAGGCGGATCAGGTTGGCGAACGCATCGCGGAAGAATCCCGACACGCGCAAGGTCACATCCACCCGTGGCCGGTCCAGCAGACTGATCGGCAGGATTTCAAAGTCATCCACCCGCTGGCTGCCCGTGGCCCACACCGGGCGCACGCCCATCAGCGCCATGGCCTGGGCGATATCGTCGCCACCGGTGCGCATGGTGGCAGTGCCCCACACCGACAGGCCGAGTTGGCGCAAGTGGTCGCCATGGTCTTGCAGGTGACGCTCAAGGATCAGGTTCGCCGACTGGAAGCCGATGCGCCAGGCAGTGGTGGTGGGCAGGTTGCGCACATCCACCGAGAAAAAGTTACGACCGGTAGGCAACACGTCCAGACGGCCCCGGCTCGGCGCGCCGCTGGGCCCGGCCGGGACGAAGCGCCCGCTCAAGGCATCCAGCAACCCGCGCATTTCCGCCGGGCCGCAGGCATCCAGGCGTGGCGCGACGACGATGCGCAAGCTCTCGATCACCGCCTTGACGTCTTCCCAGCCGGGCTCTTCAAGCTGCTCCACGGCACCTTCCAGCGCCTGCTCGATCAAGCGCGCGGCATACAGCTCCAGGCGTTCACGGGTGTCGCCGGCGGTGCGCCACAACTGCGTGTCGATCTTCTGCAACACCAACGGCCGGCGCCCGGTCCACAGCTCGGCCAGGGCGCAGTCCAGCGGATCGAAGCCCAGGTCGAAGGCCTTGGCCAATACCCGCAGCAGGCTCGATTGCGGCCCCCGCCCATCGCCACGCGGAATACGCAACAACGCCAGCAAGGTGTCGATGCGCAAGCGGCCCTCGGGTGACTCGCCGAAAATGTGCAGGCCATCGCGAATCTGCGACTCCTTCAAGTCACACAGGTAGGTGTCCAGGCGCGGCAGCCAGATCGCCGCATCGGCGTCGCTGTCGAGGTTTTCGTCCAGGGCCAGTTCCTGGTCGATGCGGGTTTCGCGCACCAGCTTGAGGATGTCCTTTTGCAGCTCGCGGGCACGCCGTGGGTCGAGCAGTTGTGCCTCGTAATACTCGTCGGCCAGCAACTCCAGGTCGCGCAGCGGCCCATAGGTTTCGGCGCGGGTCAGCGGCGGCATCAGGTGGTCGATGATCACGGCCTGGGTGCGGCGCTTGGCCTGGGCGCCCTCGCCCGGGTCATTGACGATAAACGGGTAGATATTCGGCAGCGGCCCCAGTAGTGCGTCGGGCCAGCAGTTCTCGGAAAGCCCGACGCCCTTGCCCGGCAGCCATTCCAGGTTGCCGTGCTTGCCAACGTGGATCACGCCGTGGGCGCCGTAGGTGTGGCGCAACCAGAAGTAGAACGCCAGGTAGCCATGGGGCGGCACCAGGTCCGGGTCGTGATAGACCGCACTCGCGTCCACCTGGTAACCCCGGGCCGGCTGGATGCCGACGAAGGTCAGGCCCAAACGCAGGCCCGCGATCATCATGCGGCCGTCGCGGAACATCGGATCGCTATGAGGTGTACCCCAGCGTGCCAACACGGCCTGGCGATTAGACTCGGGCAAGCGGTTGAACATCGCCTCGTAGTCATCCAGCGCCAGGCTCTGATGACACGGACGCAAGTCGAGGCTGTCCAGGTCGTTGCTGACGCCGCCCAAGAGCGCCTGGATCAGTGCCGTTCCGCTTTCCGGCAGCTCGTCCGGCAGCGGATAACCTTGGATTTTCAGTGCCCGCAGGATATTCAGCGCGGCGGCTGGGGTGTCGAGACCCACGCCGTTGCCGATACGTCCGTCCCGGGTCGGGTAGTTGGCGAGGATCAGCGCGATACGCTTTTCGCCATTCGGCACCCGCGCCAGTTCGACCCAGCGCCGCGCCAGTTCGGCGACAAAGTCCATGCGCTCCGGCTGTGCGCGATAGCACACCACATCCGACTGGCTGCGCTCGCTGCGCCAGGCCAGGTCCTTGAAGCTGATGGGCCGGCTGATGATGCGCCCGTCCAGTTCCGGCAACGCGATGTGCATCGCCAGGTCCCGTGGGCCGAGGCCTTGCTCGCTGGCCTGCCAGCCGGGCTCGTTGTCCTGGGCGCAAATCGCCTGGATCACCGGGATATTGCGGCGAAACGGCCGCAGGTGCGGCGCTTCGGGGCTGGACTGGGCAAAACCGGTGGTGTTCAGAATCACCGAGGCGTGCACCTCGTCCAGTAAATCCTCGACCACGGTCAGGCAGCCGGGCTCTTTCAAACTGGCCACCGCCATCGGCAGCGGGTTGAGACCCGCGGCCTGCAAGCGCTGGCAAAAAACATCGATAAAGCCGGTGTTGGCCGCCTGCAAATGGGAGCGGTAGAACAGCACCGCCGCCACGGGAAAATCAGCTTGCCAGTCAGCCTGCCAATCGTTGAGGCGGGCATTGGCTTTATGCGGGTGATAAATCGCCGTGCGCGGCAGGGTTTGCGGCTCGCTCCAGGCGTAATCGCGGCCAAGGCAGCCGGCGGCCAGGCAACGATAGAAATCCAGCGCATTCCCCAAACCACCCTGGCGCAGGAAGTGCCAGAGCCGGTCACGTTCCTGCGCCCCCACGGTGCTGAGGCCACTGAGTTCCGGGTCCGGGCGATCATCCCCCGGCACCAGGATCAGCTGTACGCCGCGCTCGGCCAACTCCACCAGGCGCTCGATACCGTAGCGCCAATAACCGATGCCGCCGTGCAGCGAAATCAGGATGACCTTGGCGTGGCGCAGCACCTCATCCACATACAGGTCGACCGAAGCATGGTTCTGCACCTGCATCGGGTTGGCCAGGCGCAGGCTCGGGTAATCATCGGGCAACTGCTGGGCCGCTTCGGCCAGCAGCGCCAGGCTGGAATCACCGCTGCACAGGATCACCAGCTCGGCGGGGGTTTGCCCAAGGTCGGCGATGTTGTCATCCGAAACGAAACCGCCGGGCTGGGTCCTGAGCAGATGCATGGTTTAAACGCTAAGGGCAGCGCGCAGTTGCGCTTCAAGCAAGGCGGCGTCGAGTTCCTGCCCGATCAGCACCAGGTGCGTGGCGCGCGGCTCATCGGCGCGCCAGGCGCGGTCGAAGTGCTTGTCGAAACGCGTGCCCACGCCCTGAATCAGCAGGCGCATCGGCTTGTTCGGGATCGCCGCGAAGCCCTTGACCCGCAGGATGCCGTGCTTGACCACCAGTTGGGTCAGGGCGTCCAGCAGCAGGCTTTCGTCGGCCTGGGGCAGTTCGATGGAGATGGAGTCGAAGGCATCGTGGTCGTGGTCGTCCTCACCTTCGTGATGATGATCGTGATGGCTGTGGCGGCCATCGATGTGTTCTTCCGAGCCCGCGCCCAGGCCGATCAATACGTCCAGCGGCAGGCGACCGCTGCTGGCTTCGATGATTTTGACCGCCGGCGGCAGTTCTTCAGCCACTTCCAGGCGCACACGGGCCAGGTCTTCAGGGCTGATCAGGTCGGACTTGTTGAGGATCACCAGGTCGGCGCTGGCCAGTTGGTCGGCGAACAGCTCGTGCAGTGGGGATTCGTGGTCCAGGTTCGGGTCGAGCTTGCGCTGAGCGTCGACCTGGTCCGGGAAGGCGGCGAACGTGCCGGCGGCCACGGCTGGGCTGTCGACCACGGTGATCACGGCGTCAACGGTGCAGGCGCTGCGGATTTCCGGCCACTGGAACGCCTGGACCAAGGGTTTTGGCAGGGCCAGGCCCGAGGTTTCGATGAGGATATGGTCGAGGTCGCCGCGACGGGCCACCAGTTCGCGCATCACCGGGAAGAACTCTTCCTGGACCGTGCAGCACAGGCAGCCATTGGCCAATTCGTAGACGCGGCCGTTCGCCTCTTCTTCGGTACAGCCGATGGAGCATTGCTTGAGGATTTCACCGTCAATGCCCAGCTCGCCGAACTCGTTGACGATCACCGCGATACGGCGCCCCTGGGCGTTATCCAGCATGTGGCGCAGCAAGGTGGTCTTGCCCGAGCCGAGGAAGCCGGTAACGATGGTGACGGGGAGTTTGGCCAGTGTTTTCATCGGATGCCCTTTGGGGCGGGCATACGGGACGAGTGGCCCTGCGCGGGTGCGCAGAAGCAGAATTCGCCACCGGATCACCCCGCCCGGTTGAAGTAGAAAATCGGTTGCGAGGCAGGTCTCCTGGCTTGGGGCTTGCCGGCGGTGATGCCGGCGCTGGCTGCGCCTTCCCGCCTTGTTCAGGCAGTGGCGTGGCAGTCAGATAAACCCTTTACAGTTGCGGGGGCAGCCGCGGCATTGACCGCGTTCCCTTCTTAGCTTCGGCCTGGGCCGAAGAACCTCGAAGGTGCAAGGCTACGCAGTGCGCGGGGACGGGTCAATGTCCGAGCGTTTGGCACTAAGCAGCGCCAGGCGCTCCAGCATGCCTTCGCTCGCCGCCGGCCCGGCCTGGACGCTGCATTGCTCGACGGACACGCGTGCACCGTCGGCGTCCACCACCGCCACTTCCACCGGGCGCCGGGTTTTCCGGTCGACCAATTGCAGGCTTTCACCTTCGTTGGCGAAGTGGCGGTTGCCCCAGCCGATGAACGCCATGATCACCACCCGGAAATCCTCGCCAACCGGCGTCGGTACGTACTCGAAACGGGGCGGCCGCTCGCTGTATTGCCGGCGTTCCAGCAGCCCCGCTTCCACCAGGCTGTTGAGCCGGCGAGTGAGCATGTTCGGAGCGATCCCCAGGCTCTGGGAAAACTCATCAAAACGCCGCAAACCTTGCAGCGCGTCGCGCATGATCAGGATGCTCCACCACTCGCCTACCCGTTCCACTCCACGGGCTACCGGGCATTCGGCATTCACCAGCGACTTACGTTGCATTGCAGTTCCTCTGTGGGGCGGCTACGGAAATTTCAGCTATCGGATGTTACTTTCATAATGATAGTTTCGTCCATGCATTGCTACCAACCTGAAATTTGCGGAGCTAAGCGATCATGAGTAAGCGAATTGTTGTGACCGGCATGGGTGCAGTGACACCGCTGGCAACCGGCGTGGAACAGACCTGGAAGCGCCTGCTGGCCGGTGAATCCGGGATTCGCAGGCTACCCGAGGCATTGATCGGCGACCTGGCAATCAGCATCGGCGGCCAAGTGTTGGACCGCATCCAGGACCCTGAAGCCGGCTTTGACCCGGACACTGTCATCCCGGCCAAGGAACAACGCAAGATGGACCGGTTCATCGTGTTTGCCCTGGCAGCCGCGCAAGAGGCCCTGGCCCAGGCTGGCTGGAGTCCGCAGACGCCATCGCAGCAGGAACGTACCGCGACAATCATCGCCTCCGGCGTGGGTGGTTTTCCCGCGATTGCCGAGGCCGTTCGTACGGCTGACAGCAAAGGGCCTCGCCGCCTGTCGCCGTTCACGATCCCGTCATTCCTCGGCAACATGGCGGCCGGGCACGTGTCGATCCAGCATCAACTGAAAGGTCCGCTGGGCTCCCCCGTCACTGCTTGCGCCGCCGGCGTACAGGCGATTGGTGATGCTGCGCGAATGATCCGTGCCGGCGAAATCGACATCGCCGTGTGTGGCGGCGCCGAAGCCTGTATCCACCGAGTCAGCCTCGGCGGTTTTGCTGCGGCGCGTGCGCTGTCCAGCGATTACAACGACACGCCGGCACTGGCTTCGCGCCCGTTTGATCAAGGCCGCGACGGGTTTGTGATGGGCGAAGGTGCCGGGCTGTTGGTGATCGAGGAACTGGAGCATGCATTGGCTCGCGGGGCGACGCCTATCGCAGAGCTGGTGGGCTACGGCACCAGCGCCGACGCCTATCACATGACCTCGGGCCCGGAAGATGGCTCGGGTGCACGCAGGGCAATGGAACTGGCGATCGCGCAGGCAGGGATCAGCGCCGCACAGATCCAGCACTTGAACGCCCATGCCACGTCGACCCCCGTAGGCGACAACGGCGAACTGGCAGCGATCAATACGCTGTTCGGTGCAAATGCCAGCGTCGCGATCAGCGCAACGAAGTCGGCGACTGGCCACTTGCTGGGCGCAGCGGGCGGGATCGAGGCGATCTTCACCGTGCTCGCCCTGCGCGACCAGATTGCCCCGGCGACCCTCAACCTGGACAACCCGGACCCCGCTGCCGATGGGCTGGATATGGTCCGGGGCCAAGCTCGGTCGTTGCCGATTGAATACGCGATTTCCAATGGGTTTGGATTCGGCGGCGTGAATGCCAGCGTGCTGTTCAAACGCTGGCAATAACCCGGCGATTTGACGCCCATCGCCCGCCCATGCTCTCCTACACATCTTGTTTCGGGTGCCCTTCACAGGGTGAAACGGGAAACCGGTGAGTCATGTTCCTTTACTCAAGGGCGTGACGAGTCCGGTGCTGCCCCCGCAACGGTAAGCGAGTGAAGCATCAAAACCACTGTGCCTCTACGGCATGGGAAGGTGATGCTTTCAAGGCCCAGGCCCCTCGCAAGCCCGGAGACCGGCCCGAAAAAATCAGATAACAAACCCGCGGTGGGCGGGCGCTGTTCAGAACCCTGCGTGCCTGGCTCGCGGGGTTTTCATGCGCTCGTGTCACCCTGAAACCCTGAAGGGACGCGCCATGTCGATCATCAGCAGCACCGCCTCTACCGCCAGCACCACCGCCACCCTGAGCCAACGCCTGACTGCCGCCATCGGCGCGTCGATCCTCGGCGCGTGCCTGGTGTATTTCGCCGGTTTCTCGCACATCGAAGCGGTGCACAACGCCGCCCACGATACCCGCCACAGCGCTGCGTTCCCGTGCCACTGAGACCTGCCGACATGATCAAGCGTATTGCCCAAACCGCAGGTTTCACCGGCCTCCTGGCCGCCTTGCTGCTGACCTTGCTGCAAAGCTTCTGGGTTGCCCCGCTGATCCTGCAGGCGGAAACCTTCGAAAACGCCCCGGCCGCGACCGAAGTGCATGAACATGCCGATGCCACGGCCCACACCCACGACGCTGAAGCCTGGGAGCCGGAAGATGGCTGGCAGCGTGTGCTGTCGACGACGGGCGGTAACCTGGTGGTCGCCGTAGGTTTTGCCCTGATGCTTGCCGGCCTGTACACCCTGCGTGCACCGACCCGTACGGCCCAAGGCCTGCTATGGGGCCTGGCCGGTTACGCCACCTTTGTGTTGGCGCCGACCCTGGGCTTGCCGCCTGAATTGCCGGGGACTGCAGCGGCAGACCTGGCGCAACGGCAAATCTGGTGGATCGGCACTGCCGCTTCGACCGCTGCCGGTATCGCGCTGATCGTGTTCGGTCGTAACTGGCTGCTGAAAATCCTGGGCGTGGCGATCCTGGCTGTGCCCCATGTGATTGGCGCACCACAGCCGGAAGTCCACTCGATGCTGGCGCCGGAGGCTCTGGAAGCTCAATTCAAGATCGCCTCGCAGTTGACCAACGTTGCCTTCTGGCTGGCGCTGGGCTTGATCAGTGCCTGGCTGTTTCGCCGTAACCGTGATGGTCAGTATTCGGCATGATCCTGGCGGTTGGCCTGGGGTGTCAGCGGGGTTGTTCTGTCGACATCCTGCGTGAACTGTTCAACGCCGCCCTCGCCGAGGGTGGCATTGAGCGTCAGCGCATCACTGCGCTGGCCAGTCTTGAGCGCAAGCGGGATGAGCCGGGGTTGCTGGCACTGGCTCAGGTTCTGGATTTGCCGTTGGTATTTTTCAGTGCGGAGCAATTGGCGCCCTATGAAGATCGACTGAGCCATAAGTCCGAGACGGTTTTTGCTCATACCGGCTGCTACGGCATTGCTGAAAGTGCCGCCCTGGCCCTGGCAGAACAGCTGTCTCAAAGCCCTGCCACCCTGCTGATCACCCGCAAAAAAACCGCCCAGGCCACCTTTGCATTGGCTTGCGCCGGCTGAATTCCCGATAATCGTCAGCTTTGATCATGAGCAATCTTCATCTGGAGGGCTGCTCGCGTGCTTTTTTTCACAGGAATGAATCCATGACTGTCTTTTTCATCGGCGCAGGCCCAGGCGATCCGGAATTGATCACGGTCAAGGGGCAGCGGCTGATTCGCAGTTGCCCGGTGATTATCTATGCCGGCTCGCTGGTACCGGCGGCGGTGCTTGAGGGGCATCAGGCGGAGTTGGTGGTTAACAGTGCGGAGCTGCATCTGGAGCAGATCATTGGGCTGATCAAGACGGCCCATGAGAAAGGCCAGGATGTGGCGCGGGTGCATTCCGGGGATCCGAGTTTGTACGGGGCGATTGGGGAACAGATTCGGCTGTTGCGGGAGCTTGGGATTGGGTTTCAGATCATTCCCGGAGTGACGGCGGTGGCGGCTTGTGCGGCATTGTTAGAGGCTGAGCTGACATTGCCGGACATTGCACAGAGTGTAATTTTGACGCGGTATGCGGATAAGACGGCGATGCCTGAGGGTGAGGTGTTCAGTAGCCTGGCGCAGCATGGGACGACCATGGCGATTCACCTGGGGGTGAATCATCTGGAGAAGATCGTGGCTGAGTTGGTGCCTCACTATGGGGAGGATTGTCCGATTGCGGTGGTGCATCGGGCGACCTGGCCGGATCAGGATTGGGCCATTGGTACGCTGGCGGATATTGCCGGGAAGGTGGCAGCCAAGGGGTTTCGGCGTACGGCGTTGATTCTGGTGGGTCGGGTTTTGGCCAGTGACAGTTTTGGTGAGTCGTCGTTGTATCGTGCGGGGCATGCGCATTTGTATCGGCCCTGAGGGGGGATGGGTACATATCCGTTATTTAGGTAACGGCGGCTTATGGTTCCGCTCTTACAGCGGCTCACTTTTGAAAAGCGCAAAAGTAAGCAAAAGGTCTTTGCCCCACCACTCGGTGCCTCGCCTAGGCTCGGCATGCCCGCACTCCGGCCCGGTTCC
>NZ_JACAPJ010000013.1:0-95067 GCF_013385765.1 Pseudomonas sp. C8002 | reverse complement strand
GGAACCGGGCCGGAGTGCGGGCATGCCGAGCCTAGGCGAGGCACCGAGTGGTGGGGCAAAGACCTTTTGGTTACTTTTTTAGGCGTTTGTAAAAAAGTGACCCGCTGTAAGAGCGGAACCATAAGCCGCCGTTACCGCAGCAACGGATATGTACTCGATCAACCAACCAACCAACCAACCAACCAACCCAAAACCCAAGCCCAAATAAAAGGCCTCGAACTAGCGAGGCCTTTTATTTGGGCTTCAATCTCTTCAACTCTGTGGCCTCATCCCTTGGGACATCCCAAACATGAACAACAACAACTCATGATCAGGCTTGGCCGCGACACCGACCTTGGCGATCCGCGGCATCGGGCATTGCTGCCCGACACCCTGCACCGCACTGAGAACTTGTGTCCGGGGCTGCTCCCAGGCAGCCAGGGCCAGGGCAGCTATGCCCAACGCCCCCAACAGAAACAAACCTCGTGCAATTTCTAGCTTCATTACGTTAAACCCTTGATAGCGCTGCCAAACGCCGTCTCGTAAAAGTAGCTCAGTTTTTGCCAGTCCGTAGCATTCCACGACGAATGGCGGCGTAACTGCAACATGTCATGCCGGGCCGCCCGCAAAGCGGTCAAGCGCTGCCGGCACTTCTCGAAATCCAGCAACGCCACCTCAACCTTCGCCGCGTCACCCTCACCTGTCACCCGCACAAAGATATGCTTGATATACAGGCAACCATGCTGCCAACGCCCCTTGTGCATCCGCGCCAACGTACCCGCGAGTTCCTTGAGCAAACGCTCATGCACCAACTCGCCATACTGCTCACGACCACCGGCGGCGTACCAGTTTTCGATCTCGTCGAAACCGTCCAGCGACGCCGTGACCAACAACGCCTTCCATTGGTGCTCAGGATCGCGACGGGCCTCGCAGAACACCAACTCCGGCACGCGTACATCCAGCAAGCGCAGGCCCTTCAGGGCGTCACGCTCACGCAACACAGTGGGGCGCCCAAACGGATGGAGCCAACTACGGTAGATATGACCGGTCTGGCGCTTGCTGTAGAGCAAACGCCCATTGGTGCCCGTCACCCGTTGCACACCACTTTCACCGCCGCGACGACGATTGGGCTCTTCGACCCACTCGCCCTGCTGGCGCCAGAAATAATCAAATCGCTCTTCGGGAGCTACTTCACTACCTGGTAAACACTCGACAGCCATCCTGTTACCTCTTGCGCAATACATACACTCGCCACATGGCGTAGAGCGGTATGAAGTCCAGAGATTCCTGAACACGGAAACCGGCCTGCTCAAACTCTGCCTCAACAGTAGCAGCCGGTAACACAAACCGATTTTGGTAACCTTCCTGCTCACCCTTGTTGCGACGCCGCACTTCGGCACGCTTGCGTTTCCACGCCTTGAAGTTGCCGTCCACCCACAGCGAGATAATCACGCTGTCACGGGTAACACGCTGAAATTCGCGCAGTATTGCCAGCCTGTGCTCAGGATCACCGATGTGGTGCATCAAGCGCATGCAGAAAATACTGTCGACCGCATTATCTGGCAAATCGATATCAAAGGCAGACGTTTGCAAGGGGCGTACCCGTTTCACCACATCCGCCGGCTGGGCGACGGTGGCAATCTTCAACATCGACGCGGAGTTGTCGGCGCCGATGATCACGCGGTTGGGCTTTTCGGCCAGCAACGGCCAGAAACGCCCGGCACCACATGGCAAATCCAGCACCAGGCCAGGCTCACCGGCCATGGCCAGCGCACCACGGGCCAATTGCTCGTCGCGTTTGTGGGACAACCGGCGAGCCAGATTGTCCTGATGTTTGAGTAAATAATTCTGCGCGTGCTGATCGTCGTACTTTTCGGAAAATTCGAGCTTGATCGGGGTAGGCATCACCGGGTCTCCAGTTACTGATGCCTACAACCTTAAAAAGAATCCTGTGATCAACAGGTCAACACGTTGTGAAAAACTTGTCCTGTCGAATCGTATACATTACAAAACTTTGCAGACACAAGTCGTGGCATGATGCCATCTTCGGCGAAAATCAGGAAGTCTGCCGCAGCTTAGCGGCAGGGCAGGCATCAGGCTTTGACCTGACTCAATTCGACGTGAAAGCGGCAGCCGTTGGGCTCCATGGTGCTGAGGCTGACGCTCCAACCCTGGTTCTCGCAGATGCGCTGAACCAAGGACAAACCCAGGCCGAGGCCTTCACCGCGCTTTTCACTGCCACGCACAAACGGTTCGAACATCGCTTCGCGCTTGTCCTCGGGAATGCCCACGCCAGTGTCTTCCACCACAAAACCGCTCGGTTCCAGGGTAAGGCGGATCAAGCCATGCTCGGTGTAGTGCAGGGCATTACGCAACAGGTTGCCCATGACCGCGTGCAGGAAGGTCGCGTTGTAGCGGGTATCCAGTGGATTGCCCGGTTGATAGATCAGCTCAAGGCCTTTGCGCTCGATCGGCTCACGCCAGATCCCCAGCAAGTCCTCGGCCACCTGGGCCAGGTTGGCCTGGGGCGACATGCCGGCCTCCTCGCGCTGGGCACGGGCCAGCATCAGGAAGGTCTGCACCAGTTCGCGCATTTCTTCACAGGCCCGCGCAATGCGCTCGACCTGCTTGCGGCCGCGCTGGTCAATCGCGGGGTTCTCCAGCAACAGCTCGCAGGAACTGGCGAGCACCATCAGCGGGGTGCGCAATTCGTGGCTCACGTCACTGGTAAACAGTTGCTCCCGGGACAATGCCTGGCGCAAACGGCCCAGGGTGGCGTCGAAGGCCACGGCCAATTCGCCGACTTCATCCGCGGCGTAATCCGGCGCCAGCGGTGGTGCCAGGCCGAGTAACTGGTCGCGGTGCCGCACCTGGCGGGCCAGACGCACCACCGGCGCCATTACCTTGCGCGCCAGCACCCAGCCGAGGAATACCGCCAACGCCAGGCTGAGTACAAACCCCACCAGCACCACGGCAAACAGCACGCGCTCGCGCTCTTCGAAATCGCTCTGGTCTTGCAGCAGGACATAACGGCGGCCGTCGACCACCTCGACCATGGCATGGTAGGACAGTGCCTCCCGAAACACCTCGTGAAAACCAGGCTCCAGGTGGCGCAAGTCCTTGGGCAGTTCGAAATCGCCGGGGCCGCCGCTGAAGTAGAACAACTGGTCGGGCTCGGGGCGATGGCTCCAGTCCTCGACGCTGTCCATCAGCAGCAGCCGTTGCAAGTCACCGCCCAGGCCTGCCGATATGAGTTTTTCTTCCACCAGGTGCACCGTAGCGACGATACCCATGGCGAAGGCCCCCGCCACCAACGCGCTCATCAAGGCGAAGGCGATGATGATCCGTTGGGCAAGGCTTTGCTTAAACTCCATCACGACCCTCGGCCAGGCGATAACCCACACCGTGCACCGTTTGCAGCAACGGCTTGGCGAAGGGTTTATCAATCACCTGACGCAGTTGATGGACATGGCTGCGCAGGCTGTCGCTGTCCGGGCAGTCATCGCCCCACAGGGCTTCTTCGAGAATCTCACGGCGCAATACATGCGGGCTTTTCTGCATCAGCACCGCCAGCAGCTTCAGGCCGACCGGGTTGAGCTTGAGCAGGCGCCCTTCGCGGGTGACTTCCAGGGTATCGAGGTCGTAGTTCAGGTCACCCACCTGCAAGGCACGGCGCCCGCCGCCCTGGGCACGACGCAGCACTGCTTCGATACGCGCGGCCAGCTCCGACAGCGCAAACGGCTTGAGCAGGTAGTCATCGGCGCCGGACTTGAAGCCCTGCAGCCGGTCATCCAGCTGGTCGCGGGCGGTGAGCATGATCACCGGCGTGTCGCGGCGCGCGTCTTCACGCAGGCGTTTGCACAGGGTGTAGCCATCAATGCCAGGCAGCATGATGTCGAGCACGATCAGGTCGTAATGTTCGGTGGCAGCCAGGTGCAGGCCCGACAAACCGTCCTGCGCACAGTCTACGGTGTAGCCCTTCAGCCCCAGGTAATCCGCCAGGTTGGCCAGAATATCGCGGTTGTCTTCAACCAATAAAATTCGCATGGGCAGTGTCTCCGTACGCGGTAACGGCCGTGTTGGCTCGCGCAGCTTAAGGCCAAGTATGGCTCACGGCTAGGCCTGAAGGCCGCACCGATTACTGTTTTCAACCGATTGGGGAACTTAACGAGTTTTTCACTATAGGTTCACAAGCTGACTACAGTGTCAGCGCGAAGATCGCGCCCATCGTAAATAAGGAACATTGACATGGGTTTTCCAAAAACGGCGCCAATGCGCTATTTGCTGTTGGTGACCGGTGCCTGGCTGGTGGTTTTTCTACTGACCCGCAGCGTGCTGCTGGTAACCCATCTGGATGAGGTGAGCGGTAACCTGCTGCCGGTATTCGGCGTGGGCCTGCTCTATGACCTCGGCTTCCTCGCCTATGCCGCCCTGCCCCTGGGCCTGTATTTGCTGCTGTGCCCACCGGGGTTGTGGCGCCGTCGCGGCCATCGCTGGTTCCTGCAGGCGGTACTCACCGTCAGCCTGTTCGCCATGCTCTTCACCAGCGTGGCCGAATGGCTGTTCTGGGACGAGTTCGGCGTGCGCTTCAACTTCATTGCCGTGGATTACCTGGTCTACTCCAAGGAAGTGCTGAACAACCTGCTGGAGTCGTATCCGATCGGCAAGCTGCTGAGTCTGCTGGCCGTGATGGCGATCGTCTTGAGCGTGGTCTTGCGTAAACCGTTCAACGCGGCCATGGACGCGCCGTTGCCTGCGATGCGCAAGCGTCTGCTCAGTGCCCTTGGCCTGTTGCTGGTGGCCGGCCTGAGCCTGCAACTGATCAACCAGGACAGCCCGCGCAGCCAGGGCGGTAACGCCTACAACAACGAACTGGCCAGCAACGGCCCCTATCAGTTCTTCGCCGCCTTCCGTAACAACGAACTGGACTACACCCAGTTCTACAAGAGCCTGCCGGCGGATGTAGTCGCCAAGCAGTTGCGCGCCGAACTCAGCGAACCCAACGCACGATTTATCGGCACGGATCCGCTGGATATCCGTCGCGCCATTACCAACCCGGGCACGCTGCGCAAACCCAACATCGTGCTGGTGACCATCGAAAGCTTCAGTGCCAAGTACATGGGCAGCAACGGCGACCCGAATAACCTCACGCCCAACCTCGACGCGCTGCGCAAACAGAGCCTGTACTTCAATAACTTCTACGCCACCGGCACCCGCACCGACCGTGGCCTGGAAGCCATCACCCTGGCCATCCCGCCGACGCCCGGGCGCTCCATCGTCAAGCGTATCGGCCGGGAAAGCGGTTTCGGCAGCCTCGGCCAGCAGCTCAACGCCATCGGCTACGACAGCGTGTTTGTCTACGGCGGCCGGGGCTACTTCGACAACATGAACGCGTTTTTCAGCGGCAACGGTTACCGCGTGGTCGACCAGAGCAGCGTGCCGGAATCCGAAATCAGCTTTAAAAACGCCTGGGGCATGGCCGACGAAGACCTCTATAAACAGACGCTGAAACTGGCGGACGCCGACTACGCCAAGCAGCAACCATTCCTGTTGCAACTGATGACCACCTCCAACCACCGTCCGTATACCTATCCGGCTGGCCGCATTGATATCAAATCCGGTGACGGTCGCGACGGCGCGGTGAAGTACACCGACCATGCCATCGGCCAGTTCCTGGAGGCGGCGCGCCAGAAACCCTGGTTCGACAACACGATCTTTATTTTCGTCGCCGACCACACGGCGGGCAGCGCCGGCAAGGAAGACCTGCCGATGGTCAACTACCAGATCCCGCTGTTCATCTACGCACCCAAGCTGGTAGACGCCGGCGAGAACGCGAAGCTGGCCAGCCAGATCGACCTCGCCCCGACCCTGCTGGGCTTGCTGAACCTGAGCTACGAGTCGACGTTCTTTGGCCGCAACCTGCTGCAAGACAACCCGCTGCCGCCACGGGTAGTGGTCGGCAATTACCAGTACCTGGGGTTGTTCGACGGCAAGGACCTGGCGATTCTCAGCCCGCGCCAAGGCTTGCGTCGGCATGACCAGGCCCTGGGCGACAGCCACGAAATCCGCGTTGGCAGCGATGACCCGTTGATCCAACGGGCCATCACCTACTACCAGGGCGCCAGTTATGACTACAAGCAACAGTTGCTGAGCTGGAGGGTGCCCAAGGACGAGGCTTCCCAAGTGAGCACACGCTAACCAGAATGCCCCGGCCAGGTCTGACCGGGGCTTTTTTTAGAGTCTGAGTTCGCCATGCACGCAATCGCTGTTCGTCCGTTATCCCAACCCCTCAACGTCTGGCTGTGCCTCGGTGTGCCTGCCGTTCTGGCGGTGGCCATGTTGCTGCTGGAGCTGACGTCGCTGGACATGGACATCGCCAGGCTGTTTTACGACGCGTCCGAAGGCGGCTTCGTGGGCCGGCACAGTTTTTTTCTGGAGGACATTCTTCACGATCGCGCCAAGCAGATGGTGATCGTGTTTTCGGTGCTGGCAATCGCCGGGCTTGCCGGGGCCTTTGTCTTTGAGCGGCTCAAACCCTATCGCCGGGAACTGGGCTGCCTGGTGCTGTCGCTGGCACTGGCCACCTCGTTCGTTTCACCGTTGAAGACGGTGACCGGGGTGCAATGCCCGTGGAGCGTCAAGGAGTTTGGCGGCCAGGAGACGTACAGCGAGCTGCTGAGCCCCAGGCCGCCGACCGACAAGCCGGGGCGTTGCTGGCCGGGCGGGCATGCGGCGACCGGGTTTGCGCTGTTTGCGTTGTTTTTTGCCCTGAGGGATCGCCGACCGCGGATGGCGCGCTCGGCGTTCCTGTTTGCGCTGGGCCTGGGCACGGTGCTTTCGGTGAGCCGCACGATGCAAGGGGCGCACTTTCTTTCCCACAACGTGTGGACGGCAATTTTCAGCTGGCTGATTTGTTTGGGCGCCTATTACTTCCTGCTGTACCGGCCGGTGAAAACACCGCAGCCCGCCTTCCGCAAGCAGCCCGTGACGCCGTGATGAACAGCCCTTGCCTAGCCGGGGGCAAGGGCGCAACACTCTGCGCACTTTTTGGCAACGATCCTGCTGAGCCATGTCCGATACCCTGTTGCTGATCGAAGACGACCTGCCCCTGGCGGCACTGACGGCCGAGTTCCTGCGCGCCGAAGGCTTTACCGTCGCAGTGGAACACCGTGGCGACCACGCCGCCCAGCGTATCCAGGATGAACAGCCGGCACTGTTGATCCTCGATGTGATGCTGCCGGGCATCGACGGTTTTACCCTGTGCCGACAGATTCGCGACCACTACCCCGGGCTGATCCTGATGATGACGGCCCTGGACGAGAACGCCGAACAATTGGTGGGGTTTGCCGCCGGGGCCGACGACTACGTGGTCAAGCCGATCGACCCGCAACTGTTGCTGGCAAGGATCCGCTCGCTGCTGCGCCGCCATCCCCAGGCACCTCGAAGTTACTACCAGTGGGGCGCTTTTCGGCTGGACCTGAACAACCACTTCGCCTGGCTCGGCGAGGCGCCCTTACAGTTTTCGGTGGCCGAATTCGAGTTGCTCGCCATCTTTGCCCGCCATTGCGGCGTATTGCTCACGCGGCAAAAGCTGCTCCAGCGCCTGCGCGGCCTGGAGTACGACGGGCTGAACCGATCGATTGATATGCGGGTGTCGCGCTTGCGCAAAAAGCTGATGAGCCTTGAGTGCCCCGTGACCATCCAGACCATCACGGCGCAGGGATACCTGTTCGTCGAAATCCCGACGGGGAGCCAGCATGCTGTCTAAAGTCCGCCCGTGGATGGCCATCGCGGCCGGCACCAGCTGGGCCGCCCTCACTTTTTACCTGTTGTGGTTGTGCTCGAACGCCTCGGTGTTTATCGGGGACTACAGTTTTCTGCGGCTGATGGCCGGGCCGGGTTATCTGGTTGCCGAGCAACTCAAGGCCTTGCCCGTCGAACAACGGGAGGCGCGCATCGAGTCACTGCAAGCACGCTTTCAGTACCCGGTGAGCCTGGTGAAAAAGGATGATATCGAGCTGCCGCCTGAAGCTATTGTGATGCTCGACCACCATCAGCCGGCGCAGAACAGTGATGAGGACGTCACCTACTTCCCGCTGGACGATGACACGGTGATTCAATTCGGTCCCTTGTGGGGAACTGCCGAAGTGAAGGACCTGCTGCAATATCCGGTGTACTGGGTGACCGCCTGTGTCGCCGGCCTGCCGGTACTGCTGTTTCTCTGGATTGCCCTGCGTGCCCGGCGCAAATACACCCATGACCTCGATGCCCTTAATGCCTGCATTGCTACCCTCGCCCGCTCGCCCAACACGCTGCTGCCCGCGATGAGCCAGGAGTGGGCGCCGCTGCTGCTGACCTTGCAACGGCACGCGCTGGATATCAGCTCGATGGGCGAACGCCACCGGGAGGTTTCCCAGGCGGTGTCCCACGAACTGCGCACACCCCTGGCGCGGATGCGTTTTGCCCTGGCACTGCTGAGTAAAAGCGCCGACCCCGACACCCGCACCCGCCTGCAAGAGCGCCTGCACACCGATATCGAAGAGCTGGAGTCGCTGGTTCGCGCCAGCCTCGCCTTTGCCCGGCTGGCCGATGCACCCAGCGACCTGCAGCATGAGCCGATCAATATCCATGACTGGCTGCAGCAAGAGTTCGCCCTGCTGGACGGGCACCATCGCTTGCTGACCCTGGACACCGACCCGGCCGACCTGGAACTGATCGGCGACCGCGCCCTGCTGCATCTGATCGTGCGCAACCTGTTAAGCAACGCCATTAACTACGCCCGCGAACGGGTGAACGTCAGCGCAGCGTGCCAGGGCCAGCACCTGGTGCTGCATGTGGATGATGACGGCCCGGGCGTGCTGCCGGAAAACCGCGAAAAGATCTTCGAACCCTTCGTGCGCCTGGCCATGGGCGGCGACGAGCCCAGCGGATTTGGCCTCGGCCTGGCACTGGCCAAGCGCGCCACCCATTGGCACGGGGGTGAGCTGTCGATCACCCGCAGCCCGTTGGGCGGCGCACGCCTGACCCTGACCCTGGCACTGCGCCCGGCCTAGGCTGTTACAGCCTGTGACAGTGGAACATCCGCGCTGCCGCTAACCTCGCGACCTTGCCCTTTGGATCAGGTTGGAGAGTCAGCTCATGCGTCACCCTAGACGGCATCTGCCCACGCTGCTGTTATCACTGTGCATGGCCGCCGGTTCATGGTCAGGCGGCGTTGCGGCCCAGAATGTCCACGCGCCCTACTACCCCGGCACCATCCTGCCCAATCGCCAGCCCCAGGCGACCATGGATCAACAACTGGTCACGTTCTACAAGGACTGGAAGGCGGTTTACCTGTCGGGGGAATGCGGCAGCGGCCGGTATTTCATCAAGGTCAACGCCGACCACAAATCCGTGGGTGGTGGCGCCGCGCCCAACACCATCACCGTGTCCGAGGCCCATGGCTACGGCATGCTGCTCACTGTGATGATGGCCGACTACGATGACCAGGCCCAACGAACTTTCGACGGCATGGTGCGCTACTTCCAGGATCACCCGGCAGCGTCCGATCCCGGCCTGATGGCCTGGAACCAGATCGAGGGATGCGGTGACTCCACCGATCCTTTCCGTGGTGACGTCAGTGCCACCGATGGCGACCTGGACATCGCCTACGCCCTGCTGCTGGCCGATCAGAAATGGGGCAGCGAGGGCACCATTGACTATCGCAGCGAGGCCAACACGGTGATGGCGGCGATCATGAAACACGAGGTGCACCCCAGGACTCAGCACCTGATGCTCGGCGACTGGGCCGGTACCGACGGTGACGCAGAGCTTGAGTACACCACCCGCAGCTCGGACTTCATGCAGTCGCACCTCTACAGCTTTTTCGCCATGACCGGGGACAAGCGCTGGCAGGCGGTGCGCGACAAGACCTATTCGATCATCAGTGACTTTACCCAACGGTACAGCGCCAACAGCGGGCTGGTGCCGGACTTCATCAGCCACCTGGACACCTCGATCACCCCGGCGCGGCCCGATCTGGTGGAAGGCCCATACGACGGCAGCTATTCGTGGAACGCGGCCCGCTACCCTTGGCGCATCGGCCTGGATTACCTGATGTACGGTGACCCGCGTGCGCTGTACACCCTGACCACCTTCAACCGCTGGGCACGCGCCACCACCCACGATGAGCCGGGCAACTTCAACAGTGGTTACCGGATCGACGGCAGTTCAATCGAGGAAGCGCAGAATGAGCCAGCCTTTGTGGCGGCGCTCGGGGTCAGCGCAATGATCAGCCCCGACAATCAGCTGTGGCTCAATAACCTTTGGGACAACCTGCAACGCCGGTCCATCCGTGACCATGACTATTACGGCAATACCCTCAAACTGCTGGGCATGGTGGTCATGTCCGGCCATTGGGAGCGGCCCCAACCGGCGCCCCTCAAAAAAACCGCACACGTGCCTGTCCATCCGTCATCCGGCACTGCGGCACCGGGACCCGTGGCATCTTTGCCGCCCGCCTCGCACCTGATGCTGGCTCGCGGCTTCATGTTCAAGAAACTGCTGGGGCGTCGCGGCGTCAGCTGAGGCGTGCGCGTAAAGAGAGACGCGGAGCGTCCCTGGCGGCATTCCCACGCAGAGCGTGGGAACGATCAGCATAAAAAAACCCCGCCTGCATCGCTGCAGGCGGGGTTTTTCAGTATCGGGGTAAGGCTGGCTTACATCATGCCGCCCATGCCGCCCATACCGCCCATGTCTGGCATACCGCCGCCAGCTGGAGCATCTTCTTTGATCTCGGCGATCATTGCTTCAGTGGTGATCATCAGGCTGGCAATCGACGAAGCCGCTTGCAGAGCCGAACGAGTCACTTTAGCCGGGTCCAGGATGCCCATTTCGATCATGTCGCCGTATTCGCCGGTAGCAGCGTTGTAACCGAAGTTACCCGAACCCTGCTTGACCTTGTCGACAACGACGCTTGGCTCGTCGCCGGAGTTGGCAACGATCTGGCGCAGAGGTGCTTCAACAGCACGACGCAGCAGAGCGATACCGACGTCCTGGTCAGCGTTGTCGCCTTTCAGCTCGGAGATAGCCTGCAGAGCGCGAACCAGTGCCACGCCACCGCCAGGTACCACGCCTTCTTCAACGGCTGCACGAGTAGCGTGCAGGGCGTCTTCAACGCGGGCTTTCTTCTCTTTCATTTCAACTTCGGAACCCGCGCCAACCTTGATCACTGCAACGCCGCCGGACAGCTTGGCCAGACGCTCTTGCAGTTTTTCACGGTCGTAGTCGGAAGTGGTATCAGCCACTTGAGCGCGGATCTGGGTAACACGTGCCTGGATGTCAGCTTCAACACCAGCACCGTCGATCACGGTGGTGTTTTCCTTGGTCACGGTGACGCGCTTGGCATTACCCAGGTGTTCCAGGGTAGCGCTTTCCAGGCTCAGGCCGATCTCTTCGGAGATAACGGTACCGCCAGTCAGGACAGCGATGTCCTGCAGCATGGCCTTGCGACGATCGCCGAAACCAGGTGCCTTGACAGCAACCACTTTCACGATACCGCGCATGTTGTTCACAACCAGAGTCGCCAGGGCTTCGCCTTCAACGTCTTCGGAAACGATCAGCAGTGGGCGGCCGGCCTTGGCAACAGCTTCCAGAACTGGCAGCAGTTCACGGATGTTGGAGATCTTCTTGTCAACCAGCAGGATCAGCGGGCCGTCGAGCTCGGCGGTCATGGTGTCTGGCTTGTTGACGAAGTACGGGGACAGGTAGCCACGGTCGAACTGCATGCCTTCAACAACCGACAGTTCGTTTTCCAGGCCCGAGCCTTCTTCAACGGTGATCACGCCTTCTTTACCGACTTTTTCCATGGCTTCGGCAATGATGTCGCCGATGGAGCTGTCGGAGTTGGCCGAGATAGTGCCGACCTGAGCGATTGCCTTGGTGTCAGCGCATGGCTTGGACAGGGACTTCAGCTCTTTGACAATGGCGATGGTCGCCTTGTCGATGCCGCGTTTCAGGTCCATCGGGTTCATGCCGGCAGCGACGGCTTTCAGGCCTTCGTTGACGATCGACTGAGCCAGGACGGTCGCGGTGGTGGTGCCGTCGCCTGCGTCATCGTTGGCACGGGAGGCAACGTCTTTGACCAGCTGCGCGCCCATGTTTTCGAAGCGATCTTTCAGCTCGATTTCTTTGGCGACGGAAACGCCGTCCTTGGTGATGGTCGGAGCGCCGAAGCTCTTCTCGATGATCACGTTACGGCCTTTAGGGCCCAGGGTCGCTTTTACTGCGTCAGCCAGGACGTTCACACCGGCGAGCATTTTCTTACGGGCGGAATCGCCGAATTTAACTTCTTTAGCAGCCATGATCGATATTCCTTAAATACTTTGTAGTAACGGGAAGATGAGCGGGGAAATCAGCCTTCCAGAACAGCGAGAATCTCGTTCTCAGCCATTACCAGCAGGTCTTCGCCGTCGATTTTCACAGTGTTGCTGCCGGAGTAAGGGCCGAAAACAACCTTGTCACCCACTTTCACAGCCAGCGCACGTACTTCACCGTTTTCCAGGGTCTTGCCTGGGCCAGCAGCGAGAATCACACCGTGGTTGGCTTTCTCAGCAGCCGAACCCGGCAGCACGATACCGCCAGCGGTTTTCTTTTCTTCTTCACTGCGACGGATGACGACGCGGTCATGCAGAGGACGAAGCTTGCTCATTGTCGATCTCTCCTAATTGTGTTTTTCATCGGCCGGTGTCAATTCCGGCTAGTTAAATTCCGGCGGTGCCGGTCGCGGTTCGCGGTGCGAAACGCGGAAGTCTGTCTGGTGTCGCCACCAGAAACCTTGCGGTGACCGTTACATAAGGGCGCATAAGCTTATTACAAGGGTACCGAGATGAAAATTTTTGTGTCGGGGGGCGTCTTCAAAAGCCGCACGGCACCCGCGGGTGCCGTGCCAGTGAGGGGATTACTTGGGGTCGCGGTGTTCGAACTCGCCTTCGATCACGTCACCCTCACGCCCCAGGGGCTGGCGCGGGGCCGGGCCGCCACGGGGTTGCAGGTCGTCGGCAAAGGCGCGCTGGCGAATGGCAGCCTCTTCGGCACGCTGGCGCATCTTGCCCGCCAGCACTTTGCGAGTGAATGGCAGCAACATCACCAGGCCAACCACATCGCTGATAAAGCCCGGCAGGATCAGCAGGCCACCGGCCAATGCCATCATCAGGCCTTCGAGCATGGTCTGGGCCGGCAGCTCGCCGCGATTCAGGCTTTCACGGGCACGCAGCGCCGTGGCCAGGCCGGCGACGCGCAGCACCAGTACGCCGAGCATCGAGCCGAGAATGATCAGCAGCAGCGCCGGGAAAAACCCGATTGCCCCGCTGACTTGTACGAATACGAACAGCTCAAGCACCGGAAACAACAAAAAAAGCAACAAAAAAGGGCGCATCAAATGGTTCCTCAACGCAAGAATGCCTTGCTACTTCACCTTAGATGACGTCGCCGTTTCGTGAATTCAAGCTTCAGCGGCTGCTTTTTTCGGCCAGACCTCGGCGTGAGCCAGGAAAACCAAGGCTTCGCGTACTTGTGTCGGCGTGTTGCAAGGCTCGGCAAAGGGCAGCCAGTAGAGGGCCTGGCCAATGCGCAAGTGCATGCCTTCGCTGTCGATACCGGCCAGTTGCGCAGGCTCGGAGGTCGGCAGGCCGGCCAGTTCGACATAGTGGGCAATCGCCTTGGTGTGGTCGCTGTTCATGTGCTCGACCATGCTCAGCTCGGCCTTGCCGGCAAACGGATTGGCCAGGGTCAGTTGGTCGACCCAGTGGATCGCGCCGAACCCGCCGATATAACGATGGCGCACCGGCTTGAGCACCCAGAAGTCAAAATCATGGGCCTTGTGGTAGTTCGCCGAGTCCGGGAAATAGCGGTAATAACGCTCGGCGGCGGCTTCAATCGCAGCGCCGTCTTCGAGCTTTTCGGCCTCGGCGAGGTAGGTCAGGCGCCCTACCGCTTGCACGTCGTCCGCCTCACGCTCACCGACCAGCAACGAGCACTTGGGGTCTTTCTGCAGGTTGTGGGTGTGCTGGGCGATACGGCTGATCAGGATCAGCGGCCGACCCTCGGCGTCCAGGCAATACGGCACCACCGAGCCAAACGGGAAACCGGGCATGGCCTTGGACAAGGTGGCGAGTGCCCCACGGTATTCCTTGAGCAGTAGTTCTCGGGCATTCTTGGCAACGTGCGCGCTCAACTTATGACTCCTTCGATAAATTTCGTCAAAAAACAAACCTGGATAGCCGCTTAATTCTGCCCACAGGACTTGCGAATGCATCTCAACGACAAAGTAATCATTATCACCGGCGGTTGCCAGGGTTTGGGCCGCTCCATGGCCGAGTATTTTGCCGCCAAAGGCGCCAACCTGGCGCTGGTGGACCTCAATCAGGAAAAACTCGACCAGGCGGTGGCCGCCTGCCAGGCCCATGGGGTGAAGGCCCGCGCCTATCTGTGCAACGTGGCGAATGAAGAGCAGGTGACCCACACCGTGGCACAGATCGCCGAAGACTTCGGTGCGATCAACGGCTTGATCAACAACGCCGGGATCTTGCGTGATGGCTTGCTGCTCAAGGTCAAGGACGGCGAGATGACCAAGATGAGCCTGGCCCAGTGGCAGGCGGTGATCGATGTCAACCTCACCGGGGTGTTCCTGTGCACCCGTGAGGTGGCGGCGAAAATGGTGGAGCTGAAGAACCAGGGCACCATTATCAATATCTCGTCGATCTCGCGGGCCGGCAATGTCGGGCAGACCAACTACTCCGCCGCCAAGGCCGGTGTAGCGGCCGCCACTGTGACCTGGGCCAAGGAGCTGGCGCGCTACGGCATCCGCGTGGCGGGCATCGCACCGGGGTTTATCGAGACCGAGATGACCCTGGGCATGAAGCCTGAGGCCTTGGAGAAGATGACCGCCGGCATTCCCCTCAAGCGCATGGGGCGGCCTGAGGAGATTGCCCATTCAGCGGCGTATATCTTCGAGAACGACTACTACACCGGGCGGATTCTGGAAATGGACGGCGGGTTACGCCTTTAATTACCAGGCGGCTCGTTACCAGGCGACGCCGAACCCTGCGGTGTAGCGGGTCTTGCTCAACGCGCTTTCCGAGTCGCCACTAATAATGTCGCGCTCGGCCTTGAGGTTGAGGGAGGCCCACTCGGTGACTTTGTAGCGCAAGCCCATTTCCGCATCCAGGGAGTACTCGGACGGCCCGGCCAGCGGTTTGCCCACTTCGCCATTGGTGAAGAATTCAACGGTCTTGCCCACCAGGTAGCGGTTGTAGTTCCACTTCATGGCCAGCGAATAGAAGTTGTCCTTGCCGCCGTCCTGGTATTCATAGTCGGTGCGGTTGACCAGCGAACCGAGGGAGAACGCGCCCAGTTCGTCATCCCAGAATTGGTAGCCCGGGCCGGTACCCACGGTGCGCTGGCGGGACAGGTCCTCGACCTTGTCGCGCTTGTAGGTCAAGCGGCCCTGCCAGAACCAGTGTTCGGTAATAAACCGGTCCAGGTCGTACTCCAGCGCCCAGTTGTCGGTGGTGGTCACGTCGTCCTGGAATTCGCGGTTGTATTCGCCCTCGGCGGTATGGCGCCACTGGCCATGGCGGGCAGTGGTTTTGAAGTCGATGTCGTAGTCGTTGGTGTCGTTTTCCGCGCGCTTGTAGTCCAGCGCCATATCGACATTGCCCTTCCATACCAGGTCCTCGATCACCGGCTTGGGCTTGATGATCTGCTGGATGCTCGCCAGGTCGACAGTCTTGGGCGCCTCCCCGTTGGCCAGGATGACCTTGCCATCGTCGGCCGGCTGCAGGGACTTGGCCTTCTCACCGCTGTAGGCATCCTGCTTGACCAGCAATTCCTGATCGCTCTCCAGGGTCTTGACCTGCTTCCAGTCCACCGGGATCGCGCCGGCATAGTCGGTCTGGATCAGCAGCTTGCCACCGTCGAAAACCTTGATCTTGCCGGTCAGGCGGTCACCGTTCTTCAACCAGACGGTGTCGGCGAGCAACGGGGTGGAGGCGCTGAAGACAGCGAGGCACAGCAGGGTTCTGGACAACATAAGCGGATATGGGGCTCGAGTTTGACGAAAAAACGGGCATTATCGGGGTGGATAACTTCTTAGCAAGGACTGACTCGGGTATTCGTATCGAGTTCCGCTCTCAGCCCCCCATTTTGCAGAAATTTCTTACAAATAGACGGATATTTTCATCGGATATGCCACCGTGAACGAACTGACCGACGCTCCGCAAAGCCCCGCTGAAATGCGCCGCACCGTGCTGTACCTGACCCTCGCCCAAGTGCCCGAAGGCTGCGTGATCAGCTACGGGGAGCTGGCACACCTCGCCGGTTTGGGTCGCGCCGCACGTTGGGTGGGTCGCACCCTGAGCCAACTGCCCGAGGACACCAAACTGCCCTGGCATCGCGTGCTGGGTGCCGGTGGTCGGATAAGTCTGCCGGTGGGCAGTGCCTCGGGTGACGAGCAACGTGCGCGTTTGCGCGGCGAAGGCGTCAGCATCCTGAACAATCGTGTTGATATTCAGCGTCATGGCTGGCGCCCGGTAGAGCACAGCGGTTAGAGTGCGCGCTTTATTTGCGTAATTCTGAGGCAGACTCCAGCCCATGCCCCGTAAAACCTGGCGCGCCGCGCTCGCCGCCTATGCCAGCCCCTCGACGTTAGTGCTGTTGCTGCTCGGCTTTGCTGCCGGCTTGCCTTACATGTTGGTGTTCTCGACGCTCTCGGTATGGTTGCGCGAGGCCGGCGTGGCCCGCGAAACCATCGGTTATGCGAGCCTGATCGGCCTGGCCTATGCCTTCAAGTGGGTCTGGTCGCCCCTGCTCGACCAATGGCGCCTGCCACTGCTCGGCAAGCTCGGACGTCGTCGCTCCTGGCTGGTACTGTCCCAGACGCTGGTGATCCTCGGATTGATCGGCATGGGTTTCTGTGATCCGCAAAAGCATCTGTCCTGGCTGATCGCCATCGCCGTGATCGTGGCCTTCGCTTCCGCCACGCAAGACATCGCCGTAGACGCCTACCGCCTGGAAATCGCCAGCGACAGCCAGCAGGCCGCGCTTGCCGCCAGCTATATGTCCGGTTATCGCGTGGCCGCGCTGCTTGCCACCGCAGGTGCGCTGTTTTTTGCCGAAGGCTTCGGTTCCACCGGGTTCAACTACAAGCACTCGGCATGGGCCGGTACGTACGTGCTGTTTGGTGCACTAATGGTGCCTGCGCTGCTGACCACGCTGTTCATGCGCGAACCCAATGTGCCGCTGCGTACCCAATTGCAGGCCGGGCGCTACAGCTTTGCTCACCAGCTGGTCTCGGTGTTCGTGTTGATCGTGCTGCTGGTCTCGGTGCCGGCGATGTTCACCCAGTTGTACAACACTGATTTCGCCAGCGTGCTGTTCCATGGGGTCAGCCTGCTGGACCTGCTGCTGGAAGATCGCGCGTTCCTGCGGGCCATCCTCTACATCATCCTGACCACGCTGTGCCTGTCGACCATGGGCCGCCGGGGCCTGGCGCCGGTGCTCACGCCGGTCAACGACTTTATCCTGCGCTACCGCTGGCAGGCCTTCCTGCTGTTGGGGCTGATTGCCACCTACCGCATGTCGGACACGGTAATGGGCGTAATGGCCAACGTGTTCTATATCGACCAGGGCTTTACCAAGGACCAGATCGCCGGTGTCAGCAAAGTCTTCGGCCTGATCATGACCTTGCTGGGCGCCGGCATGGGTGGCCTGTTGATCGTGCGCTTCGGGATTCTGCCGATCCTGTTCATCGGCGGCATTGCATCGGCCGGCACCAACCTGCTGTTCGTGATGCTCGCCGACATGGGCCCGGACCTGCAGATGCTGATTTTCACCATCTCCCTGGACAACTTCAGTTCCGGCATGGCGACCTCGGCGTTTGTCGCGTACCTGTCGAGCCTGACCAACCTGAAGTTCTCCGCCACCCAATACGCCCTGCTCAGCTCGATCATGCTGCTGCTGCCGCGCTTGATCGGCGGGTATTCGGGGGTGATGGTCGAGAAGTTCGGTTACCACAACTTCTTCATGATCACCTGCCTGCTGGGTGTGCCGACGCTGGTCCTGATCGCCTTGCACTGGTTTCAGGAAAGCCGGCGGATTCGCTTGAATCCTCCCGAGGAAAACAAATCACTGTAGGAGCTGGCTTGCCTGCGATTGCATCACCGCGGTGTAACTGACACACCGTGTTGCCTGCATCGCAGGCATGCCAGCTCCTACAGAAGCCCTGCTCCAGCAACCAGATGCCTGTACGTCGGCAGCAAGCGCCCGTACAATCCCAAGTCATTTCAAGTCCAAGCAACCGACAACGGCCTACCATGCGCACCAGTCAATATTTGCTCGCCACACAGAAAGAAACGCCTTCCGACGCGGTCGTGATCAGCCATCAGCTGATGCTGCGCGCCGGCATGATCCGCAAACTGGCCTCGGGCCTGTACACCTGGCTGCCCATGGGCTTGAAGGTGATGCGCAAGGTCGAAGCCATCGTTCGTGAAGAAATGAACGCTGCCGGCTCTCTGGAAGTGTTGATGCCGAGCACCCAACCGGCTGAGCTGTGGCAGGAATCCGGGCGCTGGGAAGAGTACGGCCCTGAATTGCTGCGCTTCAAGGATCGTCATGGTCGGGACTTCTGCGCCGGCCCGACCCACGAAGAAGTGATCACCGACCTGATGCGCAACGAGTTGAGCAGCTACAAGCAGCTGCCCCTCAACCTGTATCAGATCCAGACCAAGTTCCGTGACGAAATCCGCCCACGCTTCGGTTTGATGCGCGGCCGCGAATTCATCATGAAGGACGCCTATTCGTTCCACGCTGACCAGGCGTCCCTGCAGGTCACCTACGACCGCATGCACACCGCCTACTGCAATGTGTTCACGCGCCTGGGCCTGAAATTCCGCCCGGTTGAAGCGGACAACGGCTCCATCGGCGGTGCCGGCTCCCACGAGTTCCACGTGCTGGCCGAGTCCGGTGAAGACGACATCGTGTTCAGCAACGGTTCCGACTACGCGGCAAACATCGAGAAAGCCGAAGCCGTGCCACGGGAAACTTCCCGCCCTGCGCCAAGCGAAGAGCTGCGCCTGGTGGACACACCCGAGACCAAGACCATCGCGGCCCTGGTGGAGAAATTCAATCTGCCGATTGAAAAGACCATCAAGACCCTGATCGTGCGCGCCGAGGAAGAAGGCAAGCTGATCGCCCTGGTAATCCGTGGCGACCACGAGCTCAACGAAATCAAGGCCGCCCAGCAGCCAGGCGTTGCCAGCCCGCTGGTCATGGCCACCGACTCAGAACTGCGTGATGCCATTGGCGCCGGCGCTGGCTCCCTCGGCCCGCTGAACCTGCCATTGCCGATCATCATCGACCGTTCGGTCGAGCTGATGAGCGACTTCGGCATCGGTGCCAACATCGATGACAAGCACTACTTTGGCGTGAACTGGGAACGTGACCTGCCGGTTCCGACCGTGGCCGACCTGCGCAACGTGGTGGCCGGCGACCCAAGCCCGGACGGCAAGGGCACCCTGGAAATCAAGCGCGGCATCGAAGTCGGGCACATCTTCCAGCTGGGCAACAAGTACAGCAAGGCGATGAAGTGCGAAGTGCTGGGCGAGAACGGCAAGCCGATCACCCTGGAAATGGGCTGCTACGGCATTGGCGTATCCCGCGTGGTTGCGGCTGCCATCGAGCAGAACAACGACGAGAAAGGCATCATCTGGAGCGACGCCCTGGCGCCATTCCAGGTTGCCCTGGTACCGCTGCGCTACGAAACCGAGCAAGTACGCGAAGCCACCGACAAACTGTATGCCGAACTCACGGCTGCCGGTTTTGAAGTGCTGCTGGATGATCGGGACAAGAAAACCAGCCCAGGCATCAAGTTCGCCGACATGGAACTGATTGGCATCCCGCACCGGATCGTGGTCAGTGACCGCGGCCTGGCCGATGGCAATCTGGAATACAAGAGCCGGACCGAAGCCGAGGCCCAACCGTTGCCGGTGGCTGACGTGCTGTCTTTCCTTCAGGCGCGTATTCGTCGCTGAAAACCAGATCAAGAGTCGTCATGTTCAAGCGAAACACCATAGCCCTGGGGGGCGCCACGTTATGTGGCGCCCTGCTGGTCAGCGGCTGCGCCAACCAAATGTCGCAACGCAGCGAGCACGAGGAACGCATCGAGCGCAAATTGCTCGATCACAGCCTGCAGATCGACGTGGGCGAGCCGAAGGTGCTGGAGCTGCCGCAACGCCGGGTGCGCATTCACGAGCAAAAGACCTTTGAGGTCACCGAGTTCGAAGTTACCCGTCGCTACGACCGCTACACGCCCTACCAGCCCTGGCGCAAACTCTATGAGATGCCCCTGGGCGCGGTCGCGCTCGTGGCGGGCGTCGGCGCCAACGTGGCGAATGTGTTTGCCCTGGGCAACCTGCCTGCCAGCATGACCCGGGATTGGCTCAGCTATGGCGTGGACGGGCTCAACCCGTTCATGAACGTGCAATCCAACGGCCGTGCGCAACAGAACCTGGCGGGTATCGATGAAGTCCAGCGCGACAAGCGCGTGGAGTATTCGAGCCTGCCCTGGAGCGAGCGCCCGGTACAGGTGACTGCCGGCAAGCAAACCCATGAGCTGACCACCGACCGCGATGGCGTGCTGCGCCTGAACCTGTTGGACAGCCCGTTTGCCGAGCAGGACCTGAACCGCATCAGCACCCTGAAGATCAGTGTTGAAGATGCCCAGGATGACGTGCACTCGGACTCATCCCTGGCCATCAGCGGCACCCTGCGGGGCAAATTGCTCGAAGCTCACGGTTTGATCTATGACGACCTGGAAGACGACGAGGTCAACGAGTGGGTGCACCGGGTCAAGCGCCTGTCGGAGCTGGGCCTGGAAGAAGAAGCCAGCGAGCTGGAACAGAGCCTGATCGAACTGACCCGCAATGATCCGGAGTTGCAGCAGGAATTCCTGCAGGCCTTGACCAAGGATGCCGGACGCCTGGTGGCGGATCCCGGAGCACGCTGAAGCCTTTAAATGTGGGAGCGGGCTTGCTCGCGAATGCGGCGTGTCAGCCAGCACATGCGTCAACTGACACACCGCATTCGCGAGCAAGCCCGCTCCCACATTTGGCTTTCGGTTTCTACCAGGGAAATTGGAGCTGCTCGTTGCCGTTGCTCAAATCCAGCAAACGCACCCCTATTCCCAGCAATCGCACCGGCTTGTCGCCGCGATTGAACGCCTGGGTCAGCAACTGCCGGTAACTCTCCAGGTCCCGCCCTGCCCCCGCCTGCTCCAGGGTCGTCTGGGTAAAGTCGTGAAACTTCACTTTGACGAACGGCTTGCCCGCCCGATAACTGCTGTCGATGCGCGCCATGCGCCCGGCCAGGGTGTCCATCAGCTCCGGCAGTTTTTCCAGGCAACTGGGCAAGTCCGGCAGGTCGACATCGTAGGTATTTTCCACGCTGATGGATTGCCGGCGACTGTCGTTCTGCACCACACGGTCATCAATCCCACGCGCCAGACTCCAAAGCCGCTCGCCAAAACTGCCGAACTCTCGCACCAGCGCCAACTTGTTCCACTCCCGCAGTTGCAGGCAGTCCTCGATCCCCAGCCGCGCCAGCTTGTCGGCCGTCACCTTGCCCACGCCGTGGAGCTTTTTCACCGGCAGCGCCGAGACAAAGTCTTCCACCTGGTCGGGGGTGATCACAAACAGTCCGTTGGGCTTTTTCCAGTCGCTGGCGATTTTGGCGAGAAACTTGTTCGGCGCCACGCCCGCGGAAACGGTGATGTGCAACTGGTTGGAGACCCGCCGGCGAATGTCCTGGGCAATGCGCGTGGCACTGCCGCCGAAATGCGGGCTGTCGGAGACGTCCAGGTAGGCTTCGTCCAGGGACAACGGTTCGATCAGGTCGGTGTAGTCGCGAAAGATCGTCTGGATTTCCTTTGATGCTTCTTTATAAGCATCCATGCGCGGCTTGACGATGGTCAGGTCCGGGCACAGCTTCAGGGCATGGCGGGACGACATGGCCGAACGCACACCATAGGCCCGTGCTTCATAGTTGCAGGTGGCGATCACCCCGCGACGGTCTGCCGAGCCACCGACAGCCAGGGGCTTTTGCGCCAGGGTCGGGTCGTCGCGCATCTCGATGGCGGCGTAGAAGCAATCACAGTCGACGTGGATGATTTTGCGCTGCGTCATATATAAGGCAGTGGTTCTGGGCAGAAAACGGACAGGCCGGCAGTATCTCACTCACACCTGTATATAGCACCAGTAGTTTGAATCTTCCGCTTAAGCGGTAGGAAAATTCACAGGTGAATTCATTTTCTCAATCGAAACACACCCCCCAATAGAGCTGAAAGCCTCGGCCAGACTGGCCCCGCGGCCTATCAAGGGGCCACCTTGGAGAGCTAACCGATTGAACCACAAGCGCTTTTCTTTGAATCAGCGGTTGACACACTCGCGTTCCTCTGTAGAATGCCGACACACAGACGCGGGATGGAGCAGTCTGGTAGCTCGTCGGGCTCATAACCCGAAGGTCGTCGGTTCAAATCCGGCTCCCGCAACCAAACATCAAAAAAGGCTACTCGAAAGAGTGGCCTTTTTTGTGCCTGTCTGTTTTAGCCCTCGCGTCGATTGTCTGACAAAAAACCTTTCCCAATCGCGCACTTACCGCACCCGCGTGACAATCCGACGCTAAATTGCACTTATTTGACCCATCGTTCGATTAACGGTTGACACCCCGCCGTTGCTCTGTAGAATGCCGCCACACAGACGCGGGATGGAGCAGTCTGGTAGCTCGTCGGGCTCATAACCCGAAGGTCGTCGGTTCAAATCCGGCTCCCGCAACCAAACATCAAAAAAGGCTGCTCGAAAGAGTGGCCTTTTTTGTATCTGACGAAAAAGTCCTTTTGAAACAATGGCATGGCATCTTTCATGAAACCGTACACGGTTTGTAGAGTCCATCTCATTGCAAGCTATGCTAAGTCTTCAAGCACTGTCCTTCTACGACCAATGGGCGCTGTCGCCGCACTTCGCGATACGCGTTAATATTTGTAATTATTTTGTCCATAGGGATTGGTAACTTGGCTGGATACCTCCATCCTGTCGCGCACAATCCACGAGGTGATTGATGCGCGCCAACTCGTCTGAACCACAAGACTCTGTCACAGCGACACAACCGATCACTCCCACCCGTTTGCGCTGGCTGGATCTGTTGAGCAAATACCGCCAACCCATCGGGCTGGCCGTCACCTTGTTGCTGTTCGCAATCGCCCTTATCGCCTGTCGCCACCTGTTGCTTGAACTGGATCTGTACGCGCTCCACGATTCAATCCTTGAAGTACCCAAGCCTGCACTGCTGGGTGCGTTCGGTGCTGCTGTCGCCGGCTTTATCATTTTGTTGGGCTATGAATTTTCCGGTGCCCGTTATGCCGGCGTGAAGCTGCCTGCCAAGACTCTGGCCTACGGCGGCTTTACCGCATTCGCCATCGGTAACGCGATTGGTCTGTCGATGCTCTCGGGCGGCTCGGTACGCTACCGTTTATATGCACGGTATGGCATCGGCGCTTCGGAAGTGGCACGCATGACCGTGTTTGCCAGCCTGGCCCTGGGTTGCGCCCTGCCGCCGCTCGCTGCGCTGGCCACCCTGAGCAACCTGCCTGCCGCGTCCAATGCCCTGCATCTACCCGCCAGCCTGCTCGGCGGTATCGCCGGCGCTGTGTTGCTGTTAACAGCCGCACTGTGCATCGGCATCTACCGCCGCCGCCTGCCGGAACAACCGTATCCGGACAACCTGCTGGTCAGGGCCGGGCGTCGCACCTTGCGCCTGCCGGGCCGTCGCCTGACCTTCCTGCAACTGATCATCACTGCCCTCGACGTGGCTGCGGCCGCTACCGTGCTGTATATGCTGCTGCCGGAAGCTCCGCCCTTTGGCCCGTTCCTGCTGGTGTACCTGCTGGCCCTGGCCGCCGGTGTGCTCAGCCATGTACCCGGTGGCGTCGGGGTGTTCGAAGCAATCCTGCTGGCAGCCTTCGCCGACAAGCTCGGTGCCGCGCCACTGGCGGCCGCACTGCTGCTGTACCGGATGATCTATGTGGTGCTGCCGCTGTTGATCGCTTGTGTGTTCCTGCTGGTCAATGAAGCCCAGCGCCTGTTCCATACGCAACAAAGCCTGCGCGCGGCCTCGGGCCTCGCTGCGCCGATCCTGGCCGTACTGGTTTTTTTGTCAGGCGTGGTCCTGCTGTTTTCCGGCGCAACCCCGGAAATCGACTCACGCCTGGAAAACATCGGCTTCCTGATTCCTCATCGCCTGATTGACGCGTCGCACTTTGGTGCCAGCCTGATCGGCGTGCTCTGCCTTCTGTTGGCCCAGGGCCTGCGTCGACGGTTGTCCGCGGCGTGGATGCTGACCATGGTGCTGCTGCTGACCGGCGCCCTGCTCTCCCTGCTCAAGGGTTTCGACTGGGAAGAAGCCAGCCTGATGACCATGACGGCGGTGCTGCTGGCGATCTTCCGGCGCTCGTTCTATCGCGCCAGCCGCCTGACCGAACTGCCGTTCTCGCCGCTGTACCTGGTGGCCAGCGTGTGCGTACTCGGTGCGTCGATCTGGCTGCTGTTGTTCGCCTACCAGGACGTGCCCTATAGCCATCAGTTGTGGTGGCAGTTCACCCTCGACGCCAACGCCCCGCGGGGCCTGCGTTCGCTGCTGGGCGCGGCCGTGGTGCTGGTGGTGGTGTCGCTGACCTGGCTGCTGCGTACCGCGCGCCCGATCATCCACCTGCCGACACCGGATGAGCTGGAGCGCGCCACCAAGATCCTGATGAACTCCGCACAACCCGACGGCGGCCTGGCGCTGACCGGCGACAAGGCCCTGCTGTTTCACCCCAACGACGAAGCGTTCCTGATGTACGCTCGTCGCGGTCGCAGCCTGGTGGCCTTGTACGATCCGATTGGCCCGACCCTGCAACGGGCCGAGATGATCTGGCAGTTCCGCGACCTGTGTGACATTCACCACGCCCGCCCGGTGTTCTACCAGGTGCGCGCGGAGAACCTGCCGTACTACATGGACATCGGCCTCACCGCGATCAAACTGGGTGAAGAAGCCCGGGTCGACCTCAAACGCTTTGACCTGGAAGCCAAGGGCAAAGAGATGAAGGACCTGCGTTACACCTGGAACCGCGGGACCCGTGATGGCTTGTCCCTGGAGATCCACGAACCCGGCCAGGCCCCGATGGAGGAGTTGAAAGTCATCTCCGACGCATGGCTGACCGGTAAGAACGTGCGGGAAAAAGGCTTTTCCCTTGGACGATTCAGCGACGACTACCTCAAGCACTTTCGTATTGCGATCATTCGCTTCGAAGGGCGCCCGGTAGCGTTTGCGAACCTGCTTGAGACCTACAGCCACGACCTGGCCAGTCTCGACCTGATGCGTGCGCACCCGGACGCGCCGAAACTGACCATGGAATTCATGATGGTCGGCCTGATTCAACATTATAAGAACCATGGCTACGCCCGCTTCAGCCTCGGCATGGTGCCGTTGTCGGGCCTGCAACCACGACGTGGCGCCCCGCTGACCCAACGCCTGGGCTCGATGGTGTTCCGCCGTGGCGAGCAACTGTATAACTTCCAAGGCTTGCGCCGCTTCAAAGACAAGTTCCAGCCTGACTGGGAACCCCGTTATATGGCCGTGCCCGCAGGACTTGATCCGCTGGTGGCACTGGCCGACACCGCCGCCCTGATTGCGGGCGGCTTGACTGGATTGGTGAAACGCTGATGATTCGACGCTCCTGGCGGTATGTATTGGCATTTTTGGTGGTACTGGCACTGATCCTCGGTGGCGGCTACTGGTACTGGAACCGCCCTGCACCGCAACCGACTCTGGAACAACTGCCCCAGGCCGATGGCACGGTCCTGACCCGCGTCACCCCGGGTACCGCGCCCAAGGCCCGCGTGGCCGTGGCCGTGCTGGCCGACGAAACCTTGACCGACAGCCAACTGATCGCCCTGAGCCAGGGCGGCGCAGCGCAGATCGTCCAGGTAATCCTGCCCAAGGATGACTGCAAGCTGCAGGAACAAGCCCTGCAAACCGCCCTGGGCCAGCTTGCCGGCCCAGCGACCCTGGTCAGCGGCATCGGCCCTGGCGCAGCCCTGGCCTGGCGCTGGCTGGCCGCGCAGAACGACGACAAGGCCAATGCCATCTCCGTCGGCTTCGCGCTGGCGCAGCCAGGCTGCAACGACCCGCTGCCGAAGACTTCGGCCCACGGTAGCTGGCTGGTGGCCTGGAACGATAACCCTGACGACGATGCTGCCAGCTTCGTACGCGATACACCGCGTGCTACCACCAGCATCAGCGACTACGACGTTCACTACCCGCAAGTGCTGAACAACGAGCTGCGCAAGCAACTGGTGGGCTCGGACAACGGCGGCCTGGCAATTCCGGTGGTCGAAGTGCCGGCTGGCCAGGCCAAGGACACCGTCACCCTGTTCCTCTCCGGTGACGGCGGTTGGCGTGACCTGGACCGCGACGTGGCCGGTGAAATGGCCAAGATCGGCTACCCGGTGGTGGGCATCGACACCCTGCGCTACTACTGGCAGCACAAGACCCCGGAACAAAGCGCCAAGGACCTCGCCGAGCTGATGCAGCACTACCGGCAGAAATGGGGCACCAAGCGCTTCGTGCTGACCGGCTACTCGTTCGGCGCCGATGTGCTGCCGGCCATCTACAACCGCCTGCCGGAAAACGAGCAGCAGCGTGTAGACGCGATCATCCTGCTGGCCTTCGCCCGCACCGGCAGCTTCGAGATCGAAGTGGAAGGCTGGCTGGGCAACGCCGGCAAGGAAGCTGCGACCGGCCCGGAAATGGCCAAGCTGCCGGCCGACAAGGTGGTGTGCATCTACGGTGCCGAAGAAGTCGACGAGAGTGGCTGCACCGACAAGACCGCTGTCGGCGAAGCCGTGAAGCTGCCTGGCGGCCATCACTTCGACGAGAACTATCCGGCGCTGGCCAAGCGTCTGGTAGACATCATCGAGAAGCGCCAGGGCAAGACCCCGGCCGAATAAGCGCCCACAAAAAAGCCCCCGCTGCCGCAAGGCACCGGGGGCTTTTTGTTGGGCTTACATTTCTACTTGAGTGCCGAGCTCGATCACCCGGTTAACCGGCAACTTGAAGAAGCGCAGGTTGCCGTTGGCGTTCTTCAGCATGAACGCGAACAACCCTTCGCGCCAACGCGCCATGCCCTTGATGCGGGACGCGATCACGGTTTCGCGGCTGAGGAAGTAGGTGGTGCGCATCGGACTGAAATCCAGGTCATCCAGATGGCACAGCTTCAGCGCTTCGGGCACGTCCGGTTCATCGACGAAACCAAAGTGCAGGATCACCCGGAAGAAGCCCTCGCCATAGGAATCGACCTCGAAACGACGCTGGGCCGGTACACGCGGGATGTCTTCGTAGACCACCGTCAACAGCACCACCTGCTCATGCAGCACCTGGTTATGCAGCAAGTTATGCAGCAAGGCGTGGGGCACGGCATCCGGGCGTGCGGTCAGGAACACCGCCGTGCCTTGCACGCGATGCGGCGGCTGCACACGGATACTGCTGATAAAGATCGGCAGCGGCAGCCCACCTTCGTCCAGCCGGTCCACCAGCAGCTCCTTGCCGCGCTTCCAGGTGGTCATGAGGATAAACAACACAATCCCCGCCAATACCGGAAACGCACCACCCTGCACGATCTTCGGCACGTTGGCGGCAAAGAACAGCCCATCCACCAACAGGAAACCGATCAACACCGGGATAGCCAGTACCGGCGGCCATTTCCACAGCAACAGCATCACCGCCGACACCAGAATGCTGGTGATCAACATGGTGCCCGTCACCGCCACACCGTAGGCCGAAGCCAGGGCGTTGGAGGACTCGAAGCCCAGCACCAGCAGGATCACGCCCACCATCAGTGACCAGTTCACCGCGCCGATGTAGATCTGGCCTTGCTCGGCGCTGGAAGTGTGCTGGATATGCATGCGCGGGATGTAACCGAGCTGGATCGCCTGACGGGTCAGGGAGAACGCCCCGGAGATCACCGCCTGGGAAGCAATCACGGTGGCCAAAGTGGACAACGCCACCAGCGGGACCAGAGCCCACTCCGGTGCCAGCAGGTAGAACGGGTTGCGGGCTGCCTCTGGATTTTCCAGCAGCAGCGCGCCCTGGCCAAAGTAGTTGAGCACCAACGCCGGCAGCACCAGGGCGAACCAGGCACGGGCAATCGGCTTGCGTCCGAAATGGCCCATGTCGGCGTACAGCGCTTCGGCGCCGGTCAATGCCAGTACCACCGCACCGAGAATCGCCACGCCCATGCCAGGGTGAACGATGAAGAAGCGCACGCCCCACACAGGGTTGAGGGCGTTGAGCACCTCAGGGTGCTGGATGATTCCATGGATACCCAGGCCGGCCAACACCAGGAACCACAGCACCATCACCGGGCCGAACAGCTTGCCGATGCGGTCCGTGCCATGTTTCTGGATCAGGAACAGCCCCACCAGCACCACCAGCGAAAGCGGCACCACCCAGCGCTCAAGGCCATCAAACGCCAGTTCCAGGCCTTCGACCGCCGACAATACCGAGATCGCCGGGGTGATCATGCTGTCGCCGTAAAACAGCGCCGCACCGATCAGGCCGAGAATCACCAGCACCGAACGCAACTTGGGGTAAGGTGCCGCCGCCCGCCGGGCCAAAGCCGTCAGGGCCATGATGCCGCCCTCGCCCTGGTTATCCGCGCGCAGGATAAACAGCACGTACTTGATCGAAACGACCCAGACCAGCGACCAGAAAATCAGCGCCAGGATCCCGAAGACCCCGTCGTGATTGACCTGAACCCCATAACCGCCAGCAAACACCTCTTTAAGGGTGTAGAGCGGGCTGGTGCCGATATCGCCGTAAACCACCCCCACTGCCGCCACCAGCATGCCGATCGGCTTTGCGTTGGACTGCTCGGCACCTGCTGCCTGACTACTTGCCTGACCCATCAACCACTCCTGCCCTTTGACCTGCGGTCTTTTATAAACAGCGCGCCTGCTGCGGGCGCCTATGCTGTCCACAGCATGCGCTGTTTTACTTCTCGTTACAGACGATTTATTGACCGAGGAAATTCACTCAGGTGCAACGGCGCGAAGCATAGCGCAGCACTCGTCGTATTTCCCTGCATAAAGCTGGTCAAGAGCGATTCCCGCCGCTAGAATTGCGCACTTTTTGATCAGAGGCACACCAAGTGCCCATCCGCCACCTTTCGTGCACGACGGGCGGCGTCATTCAATACCGAGGTTAGACATGTCCACCACCATCGCAAAAGCCAACCCCAAGGTCGGCTTTGTATCCCTGGGTTGCCCAAAGGCTCTGGTCGACTCCGAACGCATCCTTACGCAACTGCGCATGGAAGGCTATGACGTCGTGTCCACCTACCAGGACGCGGACGTGGTGGTGGTCAACACTTGCGGCTTCATCGACTCGGCCAAGGCCGAGTCCCTGGAAGTGATCGGCGAAGCCATCAAGGAAAACGGCAAGGTGATCGTCACCGGCTGCATGGGCGTGGAAGAAGGCGCCATCCGCAACGTGCACCCAAGCGTGCTGGCCGTGACCGGCCCGCAGCAGTACGAGCAAGTGGTCAACGCCGTGCACGACGTAGTGCCGCCGCGCCAGGACCACAACCCGCTGATCGACCTGGTGCCGCCGCAGGGCATCAAGCTGACGCCGCGCCACTACGCCTACCTGAAGATTTCCGAAGGCTGCAACCACAGCTGCAGCTTCTGCATCATCCCGTCGATGCGCGGCAAACTGGTGAGCCGCCCGGTAGGCGACGTACTGGACGAGGCCCAGCGCCTGGTCAAATCCGGCGTGAAAGAGCTGCTGGTGATCTCCCAGGACACCAGCGCCTACGGCGTCGACGTCAAATACCGCACTGGCTTCTGGAACGGCGCGCCGGTGAAAACCCGCATGACCGAACTCTGCGAAGCCCTGAGCAGCCTCGGCGTATGGGTGCGCCTGCACTACGTTTACCCGTACCCGCACGTTGACGAGCTGATCCCGCTGATGGCCGCCGGCAAGATCCTGCCGTACCTGGACATCCCGTTCCAGCACGCCAGCCCGAAAATCCTCAAGGCCATGAAACGCCCGGCCTTCGAAGACAAGACCCTGGCGCGCATCAAGAACTGGCGCGAGATCTGCCCGGACCTGATCATCCGCTCCACCTTCATCGTCGGCTTCCCCGGCGAAACCGAAGAAGACTTCCAGTACCTGCTGGACTGGCTGACCGAGGCCCAGCTGGACCGCGTCGGCTGCTTCCAGTACTCGCCGGTGGAAGGTGCTCCGGCCAACCTGCTGGACGCTGCCATCGTGCCGGACGACGTCAAGCAGGACCGTTGGGAGCGCTTCATGGCGCACCAGCAGGCCATCAGCTCGGCGCGCCTGCAACTGCGCATCGGCCGTGAGATCGAAGTACTGATCGACGAAGTCGACGAGCAAGGCGCTGTAGGCCGCTGCTTCTTCGATGCACCGGAAATCGACGGTAACGTGTTCATCGACGATGCCAGCGGCCTGAAGCCGGGCGACAAGGTCTGGTGCACCGTGACCGACGCCGACGAGTACGACCTGTGGGCTGAAAAACGCGCATAAGGTGTAAAGAATTGAAAAAGCCCTGCCTCTGGACAAGATGCGGGGCTTTTTTAGGTCTATCGTTTTGCCCATCGGCGCCAATCATCGGCAAGGGGCAGCGGGCATGCGTCAGCATTCGGTTATCCATACACCCAAATCCAGCGACTATCAGGAACTGACCCGCATCTGGGAGGCTTCGGTGCGGGCCACCCATGATTTCCTGCCGGACAGTTACATCGAGTTGCTGAAAAACCTGGTGCTGACCCGCTACCTCGACGCGGTGATGCTGATCTGCACCAAGGACTCGCGCCAGCGCATCACCGGGTTTGCCGGGGTGGCCGCGGGCAAGGTCGAGATGCTGTTTATCGACCCCGAGCACCGTGGCCAGGGCCTGGGCCGGCAATTGCTGCGCTATGCCATCGAGTCGATGAATGCCGATCAACTGGACGTCAACGAACAGAACCCGCAGGCCCTGGGCTTTTACTTCAAGCAGGGCTTTGAGGTGATCGGACGCACGGACCATGACGGCATGGGCCAGCCTTATCCGTTGCTGCACATGCGTTTGCGCCAGGCCCAGCCACAGGCGCGTCGCGGCTAAATGAAATGGAGCCGGGATTAACCGGCGCCACACAGGTACAATAGCCGCCCCCTTTTGTTTCGGCCCTTGTCATGACTGAACCCCTACGCCTCTCCAAACGCCTCATCGAACTGGTCGGTTGCTCCCGTCGGGAGGCTGAGCTGTTCATCGAAGGCGGCTGGGTCACGGTGGACGGTGAAGTGATCGACGAGCCGCAGTTCAAGGTCACCACCCAGAAGGTCGAGCTTGACCCTGAGGCCAAGGCCACAGCGCCGGAGCCGGTGACCATCCTGTTCCACGCCCCCGCCGGCGTGGATGCCGAGACAGCCATGGCGTCGATCAACGCCGAGACCCTGTCGGAAGAACACCGCTTCAGCAAGCGCCCGCTCAAGGGCCACTTCCTGCGCCTGACCGCCAGCAGTGACCTGCAAGCCAAGGCCAGCGGCCTGCTGGTGTTCACCCAGGACTGGAAGATTTTGCGCAAGCTGACCGCTGACGCGAACAAGATCGAACAGGAATACGTGGTGGAGGTGTCCGGCGACATGGTCGCCCACGGCCTGAACCGCCTCAACCATGGCCTGACCTACAAAGGTAAGGAATTGCCGGCGGTGAAAGCCAGCTGGCAGAACGAGAACCGCCTGCGCTTTGCGCTGAAAAACCCGCAACCGGGTGTGATTGCCTTGTTCTGCGAAGCCGTCGGCCTGAAAGTCGTCGCCATTCGACGCATCCGCATTGGCGGAGTCTCCATCGGCAAAGTGCCGGTAGGCCAATGGCGCTATCTGTCCGGCAAAGAAAAGTTCTAAGACTTTTTTCGCCGCCGAATCTCTCGATACCGCCTGCCTGGGCGGTGTCCACAGTTGAATGACCAGGATTGCCCACCATGATTCACAACGACGTACTGCGCAGCGTGCGCTACATGCTCGACATCAGCGACAACAAGATGGTCGAGATCATCAAGCTCGGCGGCATGGAAGTCACCAAGGACGACCTGCTGACCTATCTCAAGAAAGACGAGGAAGAAGGCTTCGTGTTCTGCCCGGACGAAGTCATGGCGCATTTCCTCGATGGCCTGGTGATCTTCAAGCGCGGCAAGGACGAGAGCCGTCCACCGCAGCCGATCGAACTGCCGGTGACCAACAACATCGTCCTGAAGAAACTGCGCGTGGCCTTCGAACTGAAGGAAGACGACATGCACGCAATCCTCAAGGCCTCCGAGTTCCCGGTGTCCAAGCCTGAGCTGAGCGCACTGTTCCGCAAGTTCGGCCACACCAACTACCGCACCTGTGGTGACCAGCTGTTGCGCAACTTCCTCAAGGGCCTGACCCTGCGCGTTCGCGCCTAAACCCGTGAACTACAGCGTCTCGCCCATCGGCTTTGTCCGCTCCTGCTTCAAGGAGAAGTTCGCCATCCCGCGCCAGCCACAACTGGCGCCTGCCGCCAGGGGCGTGCTGGAGTTGGTGGCGCCATTCGACCAGGGTGAGGCGGTGCAGGGTTTGGAACAGGTCAGCCATGTGTGGCTGCTGTTCCTGTTCCACCAGGCGCTGGAAGACAAGCCCCGCCTGAAAGTGCGCCCGCCTCGCCTGGGTGGCAACACGTCCATGGGCGTGTTCGCCACCCGCGCGACGCACCGGCCCAACGGCATCGGCCAGTCAGTGGTCAAGCTGGACAAGGTGGAAGATGGGCGCCTGTGGATATCCGGGATCGACCTGCTGGATGGCACACCGATTCTCGACATCAAGCCGTACGTGCCGTACGCAGACATAGTTGACACTGCGACCAACAGCATCGCCAGCGCTGCGCCACAGCTGATTCCCGTGCAGTGGCTGAAGACTGCGCTGCAACAGGCAGAAGGCCACGCTCAGCGCCTTGGCGAGCCATTGGTGGCGTTGATCGAGCAGTGCCTGGCGCAGGATCCACGGCCGGCGTACCAGACGCCTGGGCCGGAGCGGGAATACGGGGCGCAGTTCTGGGATGTTGATGTGCGCTGGCACTATCCCGAAGCCGGGATGATTTGTGTGCTGGAAGTCGTGTCGGCCGGGTAAACCGGAAACAAATGTGGGAGCGGGCTTGCTCGCGAAAGCGGTGGATCAGTCAATACATCTGGTGACTGTTACACCGCTTTCGCGAGCAAGCCCGCTCCCACATTTTTTTTCGTCGCGCTTATTTCTCGACGAACGCACGCTCGATCAGGTAGTCGCCCGGCTCACGCATACGCGGGGAAACCTTCAAACCGAAGCTGTTGAGCACTTCGCTGGTTTCATCCAGCATGCTTGGGCTGCCGCACAGCATGGCGCGGTCGTCTTCAGGATTGATCGGCGGCAGCCCGATATCGCTGAACAGCTTGCCGCTGCGCATCAGGTCGGTCAGGCGGCCCTCGTTTTCGAACGGCTCGCGGGTCACGGTCGGGTAGTAGATCAACTTGTCACGCAGGGCCTCGCCGAAGAACTCGTTCTGCGGCAGGTGCTCGGTGATGAATTCGCGGTAGGCGACTTCGTTGACGTAACGCACGCCGTGGCACAGGATCACTTTTTCGAAACGCTCGTAGGTTTCCGGGTCCTGGATCACGCTCATGAACGGCGCCAGGCCAGTGCCGGTGCTGAGCAGGTACAGGTGTTTGCCCGGCTTCAAATCGTCAAGCACCAGGGTGCCCGTCGGTTTTTTGCTGATGATGATCTCGTCGCCTTCCTTCAAGTGCTGCAATTGGGAAGTCAGCGGGCCATCAGGCACCTTGATGCTGAAGAACTCCAGATGCTCTTCCCAGTTCGGGCTGGCAATCGAGTAAGCGCGCATGAGCGGGCGGCCGTTGGGCTGTTGCAGGCCGATCATCACGAACTGACCGTTCTCGAAGCGCAGGCCCGGATCGCGGGTGCACTTGAAGCTGAACAGAGTGTCGTTCCAGTGATGAACACTGAGGACACGCTCGTGGTTCATGTTGCTCATGTACGGGGGACTCCTGGAAATGGGTCTGCGCCAAATGATGGATGCGCAATTGCACAGCATTCTAATGGCGGCGACAATATCTGTTAACTGGATTATTAAGATAAGGGTTATCGGTTATATCGATATGCGATTTACTCTACGTCAACTGCAAGTCTTCGTCGCCGTCGCCCAGCAGGAAAGCGTCTCGCGCGCTGCTGGCCTTCTGGCCTTATCTCAATCCGCCGCCAGCACGTCGATTACCGAGCTGGAGCGTCAATCCAGCTGCCAGTTGTTCGACCGCGCGGGCAAACGCCTGAGCCTCAACGCCCTCGGTCACCAGCTATTGCCCCAGGCGGTGGCACTGCTGGACCAGGCCAAGGAGATCGAGGACCTGCTCAACGGCAAGTCGGGCTTCGGCTCCCTGGCGGTCGGGGCCACGCTGACCATCGGCAACTACCTGGCCACGCTGCTGATCGGCAGCTTCATGCAGCAGCATCCCGAGAGTCAGGTGAAGCTGCATGTGCAGAACACTGCGCATATCGTGCATCAGGTGGCGCACTACGAAATTGATCTGGGTCTAATCGAAGGCGACTGCAGCCACCCGGACATCGAGGTGCAAACCTGGGTGGAAGATGAACTGGTGGTGTTCTGCGCACCCCAGCATCACTTGGCCAAGCGCGGCCAGGCGACCATGGAAGAGCTGACCCATGAAGCCTGGATCCTGCGGGAACAAGGCTCTGGAACACGCCTGACCTTTGACCAGGCCATGCGGCATCACCGCAGCGCGCTGAATATCCGCCTGGAGCTGGAACACACCGAGGCAATCAAACGCGCGGTGGAATCAGGCTTGGGGATTGGCTGCATTTCCCGGCTGGCGCTGCGCGACGCCTTCCGGCGTGGCAGCCTGGTACCGGTGGAAACCCCGGACCTGGACCTGGCCCGGCAGTTCTACTTCATCTGGCACAAGCAGAAGTACCAGACCTCGGCGATGCGCGAATTCCTCGAGCTGTGCCGGTCGTTCACCGCCGGGGTGCAGCGCAGCGACGAGATCGTACTGCCGACCATTGCCTAGATCAGGATCACGGCCCACACCAGGGTAATCATGGTCAGCGCTACGAACTGCGCGGCGCTGCCCATGTCCTTGGCATTTTTCGACAAGGGGTGCAGGTCCAGGGAAATCCGGTCGATCGCCGCTTCGACGGCGGAGTTGAGCAACTCGACGATCAGTGCCAGCAGGCACACCGCAATCAGCAGCGCCCGCTCTACCCGGCTGACGTTAAGGAAGAAACTCAGCGGGATCAGGATGACATTGAGCAACACCAGCTGACGAAACGCCGCCTCGCCGGTGAAAGCCGCACGCAGGCCATCCAGGGAATATCCGCCTGCGTTGAAAATACGTTTGATACCGGTTTGACCCTTGAAAGGCGACATAGAGTAGGCAACTGAGCAAAAAGGTGTGGGGAAACTAGAGCAAGCAAAGTCAAAAAAACGTGAATGAACAGCGTCTTAATGCTGCGAAATTGACTCAAGTTGTTGCAAGAGCAGCGCCGCCTGGGTTCGCGTACGTACGCCGAGCTTGCGGAAGATCGCCGTGACGTGAGCCTTGATGGTCGCTTCCGACACGCTCAACTCGTAGGCAATCTGTTTGTTCAACAGGCCTTCGCAGACCATGGTCAATACGCGGAACTGCTGGGGCGTGAGGCTGGCCAGGCCATCACGCGCGGCCTTGGCTTCGTCGGAGACGTTGATCTCTTCAAAGGCCTGCGGCGGCCAGGAGACATCGCCATCCAGCACCGTGCGCACGGCTTTCTGGATGTCTTCCATGGAGCTGGACTTGGGAATGAAACCACTGGCACCGAACTCCTTGGAGCGCACCACCACCGACGCCTCTTCCTGGGCCGATACCATCACCACCGGTATCTGCGGGTATTGCCCACGCAGCAGCACCAGCCCGGAAAAACCGTAGGCACCCGGCATGTTCAGGTCCAGCAGGACCAGGTCCCAGTCGGACTTTTCGGTAAGGCGGGTTTCCAGCTCGGCAATGCTGGCGACCTCGACGAGGCGTACATCCGGCCCCAGGCCCAACGTGACCGCCTGGTGCAGCGCACTGCGAAACAGCGGGTGGTCATCGGCAATCAGGATTTCGTATGTGGCCATTTATTAAATGATCCTGTTTTTTAGGGCGGCACTGATGGGTTCAGTGCTCGCCAACGCGCAAGGTGGCTGCCAGGCCAGCAGTCACCAAAGGGCGCGCTCAACGTCAAAAAGCGACGTATCCAATCTGTGACAGCGCCCCAATCGGCGCCAAGCATGCCCAGCGTAGCCTGGGTGGTCAAGCGCTACGCCCGTGGCTATTTTAGCGGGCTGCGCGTTTGCGCGGCCATCATGCAAAGGTCGGCTGGCCATGACACCTATAGATAAGGTGCAAGGCGAGTATGGACGACATCGGCCGGGTCCAGCGCCAGTTGAAACTTGGCGGCCAGGTAGTGGGTGCTGAATACGTCCAGGTAGGCATCCAGGACTTCACTGGCTGCGGCATCTTCAGCCAGCTCCAGGCACAGCGCGGCGACTTCGGCGGTGCAGAAGTGGTCATCACGCTTGGAGCGACGCAGCTTGTAGCGCGACAGTTGCTCGGGCGCCAGGCTCAGCACCGGCAAGTGCTCCAGGTACGGGCTCTTGCGGAACATCTTGCGCGCCTCGCTCCAGGTGCCGTCCAGCAAAATGAACAGCGGGCGCTTGCCCTCCTCCAGCCTGACCTGATGGACCACCCGCTCCGGGGCCACGAATTCGCCGGGAAAGACGATGTATGGCTGCCATTGCGGGTCGGCCAGCAAGGTCAGCAACTCCGGCTCAACCTCAGTGCGCGACCAGGGGAACGCGGTCGTGTCGTTGATCACATCGGCAATCAGCCAGCCGGTGTTGCTGGGTTTCATCGGCTCTACGTCGTGCATCAGCAGGCACATGCCGGATCTGGCCTGGACCTTGGGCCGCCAGGCGCACAGGCAGTACTCGGGAATCACCCGGCAGCCGGGGCAGCGTTCGGCCCGCGAGCCTCGCGCTACAAACGGTTTTACGGCACGGGCCAGGCGCTGCGTGCGCAAACGGGAGACGGCATGGCTCATCGGGTGCGCCGCAGGGAAGTGGAAATCGACACGGATAGAACTCGGAAGGCAAAAGTTACCGCAGTTTACCAGAGCCGCCCCCGGCCACCTGCACTTCCCGGCAATAGGCTGGCCCTAGGGGCAAGCGGTCACCTATAATCCCGCGCCACTGAACGCACAGCGCAGTGGCTGGTCTATGCACCAGTAACCGAATCAGGAGAGTTTCATGCTGCGTCTTATGCCACGCCTTGTAGTTCCGTCCGTCGCCCTCGCGCTGGTGTTGCCTCTGGGTGCCCAAGCCGCCTCGTTGCTGGAGGCTCAACTGAACAGGAAGCTGCAAAGCGTCGCAGAGGAAACCAACAAAGAACTGCCACGGGAAATTGACGAAAAGACCCTGGAAGTTGCCTACACCGTTGAAGGCTTGCAGCTGATTGACCATTTGAGCGTACTGCCCGACCGCGCCGAGCAAATGCGCGCCAACCCCAAGGCTGTGTACTTCCAGCTCGGCCAAAGTGTGTGCCTGAACAAGGGTTACCGCGAGCTGATGGCCAAGGGCGCGATCATGCGCTATGAAATCACCGAGAACAAAACCAACCGCCCGGTAGCCTCGGTGAAGTTCCAGGAAGCAGATTGCCCGGCACCGGCTGCCGCGAAGAAGAAAAAGTAAGCGATAACTCCTGTCGCGCGCCGCTGACCAGCGGCGCGCAATATCCCCCTCTGCACTCTCCGCCATTGCCCGCCCGCGGCAGCGTCTAAACTCCCTCAGAAGTGATCAATAAGCGGTTGCCAGCCAAGACTTTATAGGCTCATGATCAATTCATCCTGAACGCCTGGAACATCGGGTTTTCACACCGTCCTGTAACATTTTCAGGGCAAAAGAGGGTTGCCCTCCTGAGCATGCAATGCAAAGGTTTTTAATCATAAGGAATATACAGAACCGGTTTCGCCCACCTCGTTAATCAGAGGCAACGACACATGCAGTGTCGTGGTCCCGACGAATCTCTCGCCGGCACCCAGGGTTCTGTGAAGAAGGAGAAGTTGAATGCCTTACGAACCGAATGAACTCCTGATCCGTCAATTTGAAGAAAACGGCACCGACCTCACGCAGCAGGTCGACGCGCAACTCCACTTGATTGCGCCCAACAGTCCAAATATCCCCCTTTATCGCGACATGATCTTCACCGTGTTGCGCATGGCCCAGGACGACCGCAGCCGCTGGAATGCCAAGATAACCTTGCAGGCGATCCGGGAACTGGACCACGCCTTCCGCGTGCTCGAACAGTTCAAGGGGCGGCGCAAAGTCACGGTGTTCGGCTCGGCGCGCACGCCGGTGGAAAGCCCGTTGTACGCACTGGCCCGGGAAGTGGGCGCGGTCCTGGCCCGTTCGGACCTGATGGTGATCACCGGCGGCGGCGGCGGCATCATGGCGGCGGCCCACGAGGGTGCCGGCCTGGAGCACAGCCTGGGGTTCAACATCACCCTGCCCTTTGAACAGCACGCCAACCCGACCATCGATGGCACCGAGAACCTGCTGTCCTTCCACTTCTTCTTTACCCGCAAGCTGTTCTTCGTCAAGGAAGCCGACGCCTTGATCCTGTGCCCGGGCGGTTTCGGTACCCTGGATGAAGCGCTGGAGGTGCTGACCCTGATCCAGACCGGCAAAAGCCCGCTGGTACCGGTGGTACTGCTGGATGCACCGGGCGGTAGCTTCTGGCAAGGCGCACTGGACTTTATCCGCAGCCAGCTTGAGGCCAATCGCTACATCCTGCCCACCGACCTCAAGCTGGTCCGCCTGGTGTACAGCGCCGAAGAGGCGGTGGACGAAATCAACCAGTTCTACGCCAACTTCCACTCCACCCGCTGGCTGAAGCGCCAGTTTGTGATTCGCATGAATCATCCGTTGAGTGACCGCGCACTGGCCCACCTGCAGGAGGCGTTCGCCAGCCTTCGCCTCAGTGGCGACTTCCAACAAATCGCGTACACCGGCGAAGAGCATGACGAGCCAAGCTTCAGCCATCTGACGCGGCTGGTGTTCAACTTCAACGGGCGTGATCAGGGACGGTTGCGGGAATTGGTGGATTACATCAACTTGCCGGAAAACTGGGCCCAGGCTCAGGGAAAACCGCAGCAGCGGGTGACGGAGACGGCGTGACCTGACACGGAAACGAAAAAAGGCCCGCTATTTTCATAGTGGGCCTTTTGGGTTGTGTCAGGTAGAACGATGCGCAGGTTGGGGCCGCTGCGCAGCCCAGCGGGAGCAAGCTCCCTCGCCACACCAAGCCCCGTAGTGATCAGAGCAACCATTTACCAGGCGCAGCCTTCAGTCATCCATATCCCGACCGCTCAACAGGCGACTGATCATCTCCATCGAAAACCCGCGATAACTCAGGAAGCGACCTTGCTTAGCCCGCTCACGCGCATCAATAGGCAGATGACCGGCAAACTTGCGCCGCCAGGTTTCTTCCAGTTGTGCCTGCCAACTGATGCCGCACTCACGCAACGCGAGTTCGATATCAGCACGCTGCAAGCCACGCTGGCTCAGCTCTTCACGAATTCGTGCAGGGCCATAGCCGGATCGGGCTCGGTAGGAGACGAAACTTTCGAGGTAACGGGACTCCGACAGCAGCCCTTCTTCCGTCAAACGGTCAAGGGCTGCGTCGATCATCTCGGGATCTGCGCCACGCTGACGCAGCTTACGCGTCAGCTCGACTCGACCATGCTCGCGCCGTGCGAGCAGGTCCATTGCAGTGCGCCTTACGGCGACGGGTGTATCCAGGACAACGCTCATCGTTTGCTTCAGATGTCAGTGTCGACTTCTTCTACTTCTTCAACCGGCTCGCGGTTGGCGGCAGCCTTGACGTCAGGTGCCGGGGTCAGCAACTTGTCGCGGATCTGCTTCTCGAGCGTAGCGGCAACATCCGGGTTATCCGCAAGGAACTTGGCCGAGTTGGCCTTGCCCTGGCCGATCTTGCTGCCGTTGTAGGCATACCAGGCACCGGATTTCTCGACGAAACCGTGCAGCACGCCCAGGTCGATCATCTCGCCGTTCAGGTAGATACCCTTGCCGTAGAGAATCTGGAACTCGGCCTGACGGAACGGCGGGGCCACCTTGTTCTTCACGACTTTAACGCGGGTTTCGCTACCGACAACCTCGTCACCTTCCTTCACCGCGCCAGTACGACGGATGTCCAGACGGACCGAAGCGTAGAACTTCAGCGCGTTACCACCGGTGGTGGTTTCCGGGCTGCCGAACATCACGCCGATCTTCATCCGGATCTGGTTGATGAAGATCACCAGGCAGTTGGCGTTCTTGATGTTACCGGTAATTTTACGCAGGGCCTGGGACATCAAGCGGGCTTGAAGGCCCACGTGCATGTCGCCCATTTCGCCTTCGATTTCAGCCTTGGGTACCAGGGCTGCCACGGAGTCGACCACGATCACGTCGATGGCGTTGGAGCGCACCAGCATGTCGGTGATTTCCAGCGCTTGCTCACCGGTGTCCGGTTGCGAAACCAGCAGGTCGTCAACGTTGACGCCCAGCTTGCCGGCGTATTCAGGATCCAGGGCGTGCTCGGCATCGACGAACGCACAGGTGGCGCCCATTTTTTGTGCCTGGGCAATCACCGACAGGGTCAGGGTGGTTTTACCGGAAGATTCAGGACCGTAGATCTCAACGATACGGCCTTTTGGCAGGCCGCCAATGCCGAGCGCGATGTCCAGACCCAGAGAGCCAGTGGAGATAGCCGGGATCGCCTGACGGTCGTGATCGCCCATACGCATTACGGCACCCTTGCCGAATTGACGTTCGATCTGACCCAGGGCCGCAGCCAAGGCTTTCTTCTTGTTGTCGTCCATTAAAGTCCTCACGTAATCAATAAGGCCTGGCGGCCAACACCTGTATAAGTAGACAGTATTGTTCCACAAAGATCCGTGATCGCCTACCCCTGATTTTCTATTTCTGCTGCAGCTCGTCGCAACAAGCCCTCTAGCGCGGCCTTTACCGTTTGTCGGCGGACCTCGTCGCGGTTGCCGGGGAAGTGTTCGAGCTCGGCGGTAACCTCATCGCCCACGCCCCAGGCCAGCCATACGGTGCCCACCGGCTTGTCCGGCGAACCGCCATCGGGCCCGGCCACGCCGCTGACTGCCACGGCAAAACGCGCCAGGCTTTTCTCCTGGGCGCCCCGCACCATCGCCTCCACCACTTCGCGGCTGACGGCACCGACCTTGGGGAACAGAGCTTCCGGCACATTCAGTTGCCGCGTCTTCTGGCGATTGGAATACGTGACATAGCCCGCCTCGAACCAGGCCGAACTCCCGGGAATCCGCGTGATTGCCTCGGCGATACCGCCGCCGGTGCACGACTCGGCCGTCGTGACGTGGGCATTGAGAACCTGCAAGCGTCGGCCAAGTTCAGCGGCGAGTTGAGTAATTTCCTTCACGGTCATCTCCTGGAGTGGACGGGCGTTTGCCTACCCTACAGGAGCCCATGGGCCATGCAAGTTACAAGAGACTAACGCGCGACGGCCCGGACATACGCCTGGCAGGCGCGCAAGGCGATCATTGCGTTGTCGCCGTCGTCGGTGATGCCGATAATTCGTTGAGCATGCGCCGGGTCAAGTCGGGCTCGCGGGGCGCCATGAACCAGGCTGCCGGAGGGGGCGGTGGCTGGCATTGTACAGCCGCTGGCTGAATCGCTGGCGTCGAGAAGGACTGACAACCGCACATCAGCAGTGGCCAGGCGATCCCGCAGGTGAGCCTGAGCGCGTTGTGCATCGGAAAGCTCCCGGGTGTGTTGTTGGTCGCTGGCGCTGAGTTGTTGCTCCAGTGCCAGCCGTTTGTCCTGTTCGGCCTGTTGTTGCTGGCTGAGTGCTGCGGCATGCAGAGCCTGCAGGTGCTCGAGTTGTGCGCCATATCGCCAAGCCTGTACCTGCCAGGCAACACCCGCCGAAACTGCGAACAACAGGCAAAACCCAAGCAGGCGACACGACGTCAGGAAGCCCATGACACCGCCTTCGCCCGCGCCCACAGTTGCATACGGTTCTCCAGACCGTTGAGGCCACCATTGATGCGCCGGGTGATCGTGGTGAACTGGTCCTTGTCAGCCAGTTCGTTCAAGCCATTGCTCTGCCAGAACCACGCGGCAGATTCGCACGCCCATTGCGGCGTCTCCAGCAACTCCGGTTGGTGCAACAAACGCTCATCGCCGAACAATGCCTGACTGCACGCCAGGTAGTTGCGCCGGCCGGTGATCTGGATCAGGCCGCGGCCGCGATACTTCTGGCCATCGCCGTCGGCTTCTGGGGAGTTGCCCAGGCGGGCGGCCAAGGTACCGGTGTCGTATTTGCTCAGGTATTGATCGCTGCCCTGTTCACGTACGTAGCGCAGTTCGCCGGATTCGTGGCCGATTTGGGCGAGGAAGGCGGCGATGCGTTTGGGTGTGGTGATTTGGTGACGTGCAGTAGCCTCGTTTAAAGGAGCTAAAAAAATGCCCGCTCTAAGGCGGGCTCCAGGCATTACCTGGATAAGTTGAGGGAGTGTTATCAGCATCGTTTTTTACTCTCACACGCCCAGATATTTACTGAGCAACAGCGTCCAACCAAGGCCATCCAGCGGGCCGTTTGGCTATCGAGGGGATAGGGTAGAAGGAACCGATCGAGCACGTCATTGCGGTGACGACAATCCGTTCGCCTTGATCGTGCATCGGTAGCTTTCCTTGCGTTTGCCGACGGCCGTCAGCGTGTCGATGGACCAGCGCCCCTGCATGAAGCCGGGCCAGGTTTCATCCAGCACCAGCAGCCCTTCGGCCTGGAACGCCGGGTTGCCGGGGCATATCACATTGATCTGCAGGCCTTCACGGCTAACCCGGCGCATCTCGCCTTCGGCCGCCGTCCTGGCTTCGTCTTCGCTCTGGTAGCGCTGGGCAAGGACTTTGAACGGCGCACCGCCCACCTCCACCTCACGTTTCTTGCAGGTAGCGACATCCCACCAGGACGCCTTGGCCCCTTCGAACTTGGCCCGGCTGGTCTCGGTAAAACTGGCGCTGATAAACGCGCGGTCGCCCGGACGGTTATCACGAGTGACCGACAGCCGCACTTCTTGCAGCGGCTTGCCCGACAGCGAGGTGATCTGGCCTTTACGGCCCAGCACATACAGCTCGTCGACAGGCTTGGCCACCGCATCAAAACGCTTGGCAAGCCGGGTCAGGAAGCTCATGTCGCTTTCGTTGGTCTGGTCGATGTGAGCGATCTTTTCAGCGTCCAGATCAGGCGCGACCCTGGGTGAGAATCCATAACGTATGGTCAGTTGGCGGAACAGTGCGCCCAGGGTGGTTGGCCCATGGCTGGCTGTGCGGCGCTGTTTGAATTCGTCCTGGTCGAACGGCGCCGCCGTGGCCACCAGCACCAGGCGCAGGGGGAACAGGTACGGGGTGCGCTGGGTAATCTTGAAGAGCCCCTTGTCCTCCAGGCCGGTCTCCAGGTAACCGACCCGCAGGCCGATCCTCCCACCCAGGCTGGGCAATCCCTCAAGCCCTTCGATGTCGAGGGTCAGCTTGAGCTGGTCGGAGACGAAGCCTGCGGCATCGGTGTGTTCCCACTCCAGTAATCGCTCGTTGAGCAGCGCGGCATTGGTCCCGTAAATTTCCACCGCCGGTGTGAATCCAAGTGCCATGGTTCCTCCTTAATCCCAAACCGAAACCGGTTTTTTTGCGGCGGGCCGCGCGTCCAGCTCCGGTACGATTACACCGATGCCGGCCGGCAATACCGCCCCGTGTTCCGCGAGGTCCGGGTTGAGGTGCCACAGTGCTTCCTCGGCAGCGTCGTCGCTGCGACCCAGTTCGCGGTAGAGCAGCAGGTTGACGGAGTCACCGGCAATACTTCGGACTCTACGCATTGACGAATTCCTCCAGTATCAACGTCCAATTGATCAGCATGGCGGTGCCGTCGTCGATCACGTTGGCTTGTTTCTCGTCCACCGATTTGATCGTCCACAGCCCCCAGTTACGGCCAATCCCGTCCACCAACGGCAGCGGTGTACGCAAGGCCTGCAAGTCGCGCAGTTCGTCGAGCCTGGCCATGCCAATGCCACGCGCCGCCTTGCCGGCAAAGGTCAATGTTTCGAGGGCCTGGCCGGTCTGGCTGGACTTGGGTTTGCCGGCAATGATGTCCAGCGCGACCCAGCCACCGCTACTGTTACGGTCGAGGGTCGCGTAGGCAAACCCGCGCGACAGCCCGAAAATAAAGCTGCCCAACACCATTTGTTGTCGCATTAAACCGCTCCATCGGTGAGTGCCGCGTCGCGTCGCGTCGCCAGCAGGTTGTCCATCGACAGCGGCGTGAACTGCGCCTCGATCTGTTGCACGACGAGCGCCGCCAGCGCCTGGTAACTGGTCTGCTCGGGTGCGGTAATGTTGATCTGCGGGGCGAAGTTGATTTGCCGGTTGTCTGTTTGAGCGTTGGGAAGGCTTTGGCTGACCTGTTCGGGTGGCGGGAGACGGTCGTCGCTGCTCATGACTTTCTCGCCCAGGCTCGCACCGACGTCGCTGCCGACGAACGTGCCGACGACGCCGCCCACCACCTTACCGATTGCACCGCCGGCAAAGCCGCCGATCACACCGCCCAACAATGTGCCGGCTCCCGGAATAATCGAACCCAGCGCCGCCCCGGCGAGCGTGCCAACGGCTCGCCCAATGGCCAGCCCTGCAACCTCGCCGGCCACACCACCCGCGACGCCACCGCCTATCGACCCCACACTGGCGCCAACGGACTCTTTCAGGGTGCCATTGCTCGCGCCCTTGATGAGATTGACACCCGCGTCTGCCACCACCAACGCCAACGAACCGCGCTTCGCGATTCGGCTGGCTCTGTTGGTTTTCGTGGGTGCATCAGGGCCTGAGTTTTTGCCTGGCGTGCGCTCGCCCTGGCGTGTGTCGTTGCCTTGTGACTTCCCTTTGCTGCCGGACGGGTCGGACTTGTTGCCACCGGCATCGCGGGGCGCGTCACCCTCGCCCAGGACTTTCCCGGCGACCTTGTCGAAGACTTTGTCCACGACAGTGCCGCCGAGCTTCTTCGCCAGCGGCACCATCACCACCGCGGCCAATGTGAGGGCGGCCGTGGCTTTGGGCAGCGATTCAGCCAGCCAGCCCAAGCCATTGACCACTGAGGTCAGCACCGTCAGTGCGCCGTTTTTCAGGGGGGCAATCGCCGTATCGGAAGCTGTCTCTAGGCGGGTGGTACTGGCCTGGAAGGCTCGCTCATGAGCTTGTGTGGAGTCTGCCCGCCCGGTCGCCGAACGCATGACCGAGCCCTGGTCTCCCAGGACCGAAGTCGCGTAAGTCGACTTGTCGGCCACCGCCGTAAAGGCCTGCTTCAGCGTGTCGATCACCGGCACCAGGCTCAGAATCGAGCGGTTACCGTCGAACAACTGCGTGGCCAGTGCCGCCTGCCTTTCCTGGGGCTGCGCCTTGAGCGCCTCGAGGACCGTCAGCACTGTTTGCGGTGCGTCCTGCTTCATGCCTGCCGCAAGCACCTTCGGGTCAAGCTTGAGCTCTGCCCAGGCAGCACGCTGCCCCTCGGACGCACCGTCACCCTTGGCCAGCGCGGCGCCGACTTTTTCCACCGCAAGCCCGGCAGACGCCCGGTTGTTACCAACCGTCAGCAACGCCGCCGAAAACGCCGCTACCTGCTCGGGGCTCATGCCCGACGTTCTCGCCGCAGTGCTCTGGCGCACAATCGAACCAATATCCACCGCATCGGCCTTGAGCGAAGCGTGGGAACCCAGCACGTTGGTGGCGTCAGCCAGATCCAGCGCCTGCGGGCGATCCAGCTTCATCGACCCACGCCAGCCGCCCATCATCTCTCCGGCCGTCTTGATATCGGTCTGAAAGGCCGCGGCGATGAGCGCGCTATCGCGGGCGAACTGCAGCAAATCAGCCTGGCGAGTTTCAAGGTCCTTGCCTACGCCGGACCGGGCCCCCACCTGCTCCACCCTTGCCAGGTCGACAGCATCTGCGCCACTCGCGGCAACCATCGGGTCGGACGCCAAGGCCAGGTTGGCTTCGCGTAGTTGTGTGCGCTCATGCCCGGCAAACCCCACCACTTCATGCAGGTCGGTCATCGCCGTTTCCAGCGCCTGCGAGGGTTTGACGGTATCGGATGAGGCGCCGCCCGTGCTATTGCCCTTGCCGGTTTTCAGGGCACCCATCACATCGAGCAATGAGCCGTTGAACCTCTCCAGCGTGTCGATGAGCCGGGTCTGCCCCGTGACCAGTTGCGTCAGTTGCGCACCGACATTCGCCAGTTCCTGGCCCGGCACGTCCTTGGGTACGGCATCAAGCAAGGACGGGCCGGCAAGCATCGGCGCAATCGGCTGGATGCTGGCGCCTGCCCCGGCCGTTTCGAGCGAGCCGTAAATCGCCTCGCCGTCCCTGGCGATGAGCGACCTCAATCCAAATTTACTGTCTGCCATCCGCTCTACTCCTGTTTGACGCCAAGGCGAGTGATCGCGATGTCGTAGCGGCGCAATGCTTTTCCGGCGTCCCAGTCCAGGATTTCCGCTTCATTTACCGAGTAAATGAGCGGCACGATGTCGAGAATTACTTCGATGTCGCGCTCCGAAAGAAGTCCGCCGGTTTGTTTAAAAAATCGTCGATGCGCCCCTGCAGTTCGGTCCAGTCGGGCACGCTGAGGTCGGCGAGATCCGGGATCATCAGGCCGGTGCAGTGGGCAGTAATGAACTCGGCGCGCTCTTTGTTGGTGGCGAGTTTTTTCATCGCCTTGGTGGCGCGCAGGGCGGGCATTTCCAGGGTCAGGCTGGTGAGACGGCGGCCGCCGGTGTCAAGCGGCAACAGCAGCGAGACGTGCTCACTGGTCGCCGATTCGCGGGGCTGCTCGTCGGCGTCGAGGAAGTACGAGGCAGGCCGGGTCGACATGTCGTGCACGTACTGGGCGATGCTCACATAGTCCGGACGCTTGAGTTGGTCGAGTTCTTTTTCCGACAGGCCGGTGGCGAGTTTGGCCAGTTCGAAGAACTGATCGTCCTCGTCATCACCGGCCCGGGCCAGCGCGTCTTTTTGCGCGGCGTAGAACAACGGCTTGAGTTGAATCTGCTCGATCAGCGCGCCGGTATCAGCGGTGATCGGCGACAGCAGGATGTGCAGCGGAGGCATCCAGGCCATGAGTCAATTCCTTGGTGAAGTATGGGAGCGGGAAAACCCGCTCCCGGGGGCTTAAGGCATCAGTACCGCGCGGCGGGCATCGCCAAGGATGTCGACGCCGTTGAGCACAAACTTCTGGGTACGCACGTCGATGTCGATCACCGGGATGCCGTTTTCCAGGCGGTTGTAGGTGCGGCAGGAGAACTCCAGGGTGAGGGCGGGTTTATCGCCCATCTTCAGGGTTGTCTCGGTCAGGGTTTTCAGCTTGCCGCCGATGGTGTGGTAGGTGAAGTAAGTCTTGCCGTCCTGGTCCTGGCCGGCTTCACGCACGTTCAGCAAAATGTCGTCGCCCAGGCGCACCCCCAGGGCAAGCATGATTTCCGGACCCGCACCTTGCAGCTCCAATGTGGCGTTGAGCACTTTGGCGCTCTTGGCCATTTCTTCGGCGATGAAACGTCCGCCGGTCATCTGTTCCATGTCGAAGTCGATCTTCGGCGGTGCGAACGAGGTGACCGTCGCCGACAACGGCAGGCCTTGAAGGGTGGCCGCCATGGCCTGTCTGATTCGGTTGGTAAACATTAGAGAACGTCCTCCAGGAACTGCTCGATGATTTCATCGCGGGCGTTGAGTTGATAAATCATGTGTTCGTTCGGCGCGTAGCGGCCGTAGTCGATGACGATGAACCAGGTGCCGTTCTTGTACTTCTCGACACTGTTCAGTTCAGGGTGCAGGTACACGCTGCCGCCTGGAATGGTCTCGTCGGCCACCAGGGTTTGCAGCCAGTCGTTGATGCGCTTGACCTCCTGGTCCATGAACGACTTGGTGAGGTTCTTGGCCATGGCTTTCTGGCCGGCCTTGACCAGCTTGCGGCTGATCGCATCTTCCAGGCCCACGTAGCTGATGAACTTGCCGGTGATGGAGCGGTTACCCAGCAGCGAGAAGCCGCCGAGGATGGTGCGGGCGTAGTAGCTCACGCCGTAGCGGTTGAGCAGGTCGCCTTCGGTGGAGGTGTCGAGGATGTTGTACTCAACCACGCGGGACACGTCTTCGGCGAAGGTCACCTGATTGCCCGGGCTTTCCCATTGCTTGACCTTGGCCAGCGCGGCGATGGCCAGGGACGACGGCGCCAGGAACACGTTTTTCTTCGCGGCCTTGGAGTACACCGACGGCATGTTGTGCACCAGCAGGCAACGGTCGAAACCGAGATCGGCACCGCCCAGTTCGCCGCTGTAGGTCACCTGGTCGGCGACGGTTGCGTCCTTGCCGTCCAGCACCACACGGGCCTTGATGCGCTTGCCGAAGGAGGCGAATTCGCCGGCCACGGCCTTGGTGCCGGTGAAGCCCGGGGCGCCGATGATGGTCAGGTCTTCGGGGACGCTGGCCAGGGCGGCGAGGCCCAGTTTGCGGCCGGTGACCGGCTCTTCACCGCCGATTACGTTATTGATGGTGTCGGCCGGGGTGGTGCCCTCGTCGACGATCACAACGTAGACCGGCACCTTGACCACTTTGAGGATCTGGTACACGGCGTGGAACAGCGTGCCGGTTTCAGCGCCGGTAGGGTCCAGCAGCGCCTGGGTGGTGAAGCTGTTGATGCGGAACGGGGCGTTTTTCGGAATCGACGCATGGGCGTTGGGGGCGGTGCCCACCAGGCCGATGACGTTATCGCCCAGGCCACCCATGGCCTCGGGGGATTCGGTGGCGTTCACGGTGATGCCGTTGTGTTCGAAGTTCAAAACCTCAGCCATGATCAGTCAGCCTTCTTCGGGGTGGAGTTGAGGACGCTGGTCAGTTCCAGGCGGCCAGCGGTGCGCAGGGCGGATGCTTCGACGTCCAGCAGTTCCAGTTCCTCGCCGGCGGTAGACCAGTGGCCGTTGCCGGTGGGGAATGGAATGAGGACGGTGTAGGTTTGGCGGTTAAACATGAGTGGGATTCTCCGGGTGAAAAACGCCAAAGCCCCTGCGAGAGGGGCTTTGGGCGGGCGAAAAAAAACCGCTTTCGCGGCGGGTGATTATTTATCTTCCGGCAACGGGAACCGCGCCTTGATTTCGGCCACTTTGGCTCGCCATTCCTTCTCCTTCTCAGGCGTACCGTCGAATTGCCACTCGAGGTACATCGGGTCCGCTTCGCTGACATAGGCAGAGCGGCGAGCAGCAATAGTGCTAGCGAGCGCTGCAGCGGCAGCGGCTTTCTCGATCAGCGCTTGAGCGGCCACATCACTAAAGCCAAGACCTTTAAGTGTCTGCACGCTGGCAGGTACGTTGATCAGCGAGTCACCAGCGGGGGTTTCCAGTTTTTCAATAAACAAAGTCATTTGATCAGTCCTTAAACCTTGGCGGTATACCGAGTGTCGTTGTCGTAGGAATAAGCCAAGCGCTTCTCTTCATAGGTCTTCCCAAGCACGGCATCTGCCTGGGCCAGCGAATAAGGCTTCACTACCCAACGCACCTCCCAATCAGCCGTAACGTCATCTTTCATGATCACTTCGGTATCCACCTTGCTGAAGCTCACAGGGTAATCAAACGTTTTGGTGATCGTGTAACTCAACCCACCTCTTAGGTACATCCCGGAGAATTGTGGGGACGTGGTCAGCTGACCAGCGACCAAACCGACATACATGGGTTTAAGCCCTGTAACGGCACGAGCCGTGCAAATCATGCCAAACGAGATGCCCCGAACCGTTTCGCGATAGGTTTGCGATATTCGTTTGATCGACAGGAAGTTGGCATCACCATTCCATGGAAAACCAACACCTTCCAATTGCAGGTTCAAGCCGGCGATATGATAGATACCCTCACCAAAGGGCGCCTTTTCGCTATCTCGAGAAAAAATTCGAGAGATAGTAAGCTCGGTTTCTCCCCCATCGTTACCGGGCATGCTCCACCACACTGGGTAAAGCACGTCCGTGGACAAGCCGGTAAGGTCAATATCCTGCTTGTAAAGCGCGCGGCCATTGATGTCTTTCGCTTGTACACCGTTACGCCACGCAGTGAACTGACTCGACGCGGCCTCTACCCGTGCATCAATTTTGCCAATCTGGTTAGTCACCGTTTCTGTCAGCTTGTTACACGCATCCACCACTTTCGTGATAGTCGTTTCAATTCCCATCATCAACTCCCTGTCAATTAGTCTTTCCAGCACTTTTGTCAGTGCAACTACTTCGCTTCGAGATTCATAACCCGCAACATCAGATCAACGTGGCGGGACATATTGCCAACCGAAGCCGCCGCCATGATTGCGATTTCTTCAGCCATCAATACATTCAAATTCTCGCTCCCCACCACAATCGTCACGCTATCCGCCGGCAACGGCGAAATATCCAACGTGAACTTCTGCAGTACCCGAGCCGCCGCCGCTTTATACGTGAGCAGTTTCCCCTCCACGGAATACACCGCCAACAACGTGCCACTGGCGAGGTAAAAACCAAACTCGCCGATCTCATACTCGGCCTCGCCATCAAACAGCGCGGCCATCCGGAGTTGCCGGTCGCCCAGATCCTCGTAGTCCACAATGGCGACCCGCTGGCGCTCGTCACGCAGGGCCACTTCGGTGCCGTCGGGGTTGTAGCGGCCAGTACCAGCGCCAATGTGGGTGATCTCGCCTTTCAAGCCCTGGTTCTTTGCCTGCAGCACTTCATCCAATCCCTTGGAGGTGAAGCGCACCAGGCGTGTAATTTCATCTGTCATGGCTGCGCCCTGAGGTCGTAGTCGTTAATGGTGTAGTGCCGGGCAACCCCGGCACTGTTTAGCCGGGCCGCCAGCCCGAGTTCAGGCAGTACGCCGCACAACTGCAACTCGCCATCGCTGAGCGGTGTGTGCGCCACGCTGCTGCAAGCAAGTACCCCGTGCAGCTTCACTTCGGGCAACGCCCCGGGCTGGCCCTCATCGCCGATGCTCAACCCTGGATCAGCGGCTGCAGCAACACGTAAACCCTGGGAGGTCTCGTGCACGATGGTGATGGTGGCCAGGTCCCGCTCGCTCTTGGCCGCGTTGATGCGGCGGATCAAACGGTTGTGATCGCCACTGGACCAACTGCGACCGATGATTGCCTGCACATCAAAGGTGTAAGGCAGGCCGGTTGGCCGCTGTTGATACCAGGCACTGATATTGGGGGTGAATCCCAGGGATTCGACGGCGTAGCTCAGCGCCTTGGGCGTACCGGCCTGACGCTGGATTTGCCAGGACAAGGCCACGGTGAGGCGCTTCTCCGACTCGCTGGCAGCGGCGTCCCATTCACTGACGCCGCGATCAGCGGCCAGGTAGGGAAGGAATTCAGCCGGCGTCTGCAGCGGGTTCATCAGGGCGGGAAAAGGGGGCGTCACCCGATCGAGCAATTGCCCGAAACCCAGGTCCAGCGCCTTCTCCAACGGCGAACTGTTGGCGGGCAGCAAACTGCCTTTGGGCTCACTCATAGCGTGCGCACCTCCACCTCGACACCCGTGCAATATGGGGCCTGGAATGCCGTGGTGACGATCGGCTCCAGCGGTTCAAGGATTTGCAGTTGTGCAGCTCCCGCCGAGTGGATGGCGTAGTCGATCCAGCTCGGGTCCACCCGCCCTTCCAGGCGATGACAGGACTCTGCATAGTCTTGCAGCAGTTTCTGGGCGGCGACTTGAGTGAGCCCGGAATCCGGGCCGGCGTTGATCTTCGCCACCACGCGGATTTTGTAGCGCAGGATCTGCGCCCCCTGCACCGTGACGAGATCCGTTTCCGGTCGCACGTCAGGCCGGGCGAAATGCCGACGTACACCGTCAAGCAGATCAGCAGAAGGTGTGCCATCCCCGTCTCTGGACAGGACCGTGACCATCACTTCGCCGGGCGCGGTTCGACGGCCATTACCATCCTTGACCCGTGCCGCGTAGCCGTCCGGGTCGAAGGTATAAGTGACCGTCACCACACCCGGGGTAGCACTTTGCACTTTCACCGATGGACGCTCACCGAGGGTGAAAACCTCCCGGCGATACTGCATCCGCGAACCCGCCGCCGGAGCGTGAGGCGCGAGGTAATAACGCAACCGGGCGTCATCGTCGCTCTCCAATGTTGGCGGTACCGGCGGGAAAGCCGCCGGGTCACCAGGGTCGAGCACCTGGCGCTCAAGGCCCATGTCCGCCAGGCGCGCATCGAGGTTGCTGCCGGTAGCCCACCACGCCAGCATCTGCTTGATGCGGGCGTTGTATTTGCGCTCGTGGGTTTGCAGGCGAACGCAAAAAGCTTCCAGCGCCAACGTCAGCAACTCGCTCTCGTTCTCCAGGCTGACCTTCAGCTTGGCGGCATTTTCTGGTGCACGAGTGGCGACGTAATCGACGACAAACGCCTTGAACTCCGCCAGCAACGGTTCGAACTCATCGACGGCAATGATCGCTGGCTCAGCCAACTGGTTCTGGCCGGGTATCAGCATGCTCATGTCACCACCTCGAAGGATTGCTTGCGGTTTTTCCAGGTGCCGGCGAAGCGCAGCAACAGGCCGGCGCCCTGGCGGTTGGCGACGATGACTTGCGGCTCGAAGTCGGCGATGCCGTTCTGCGGGTTGTAGAACGCCTGGGCGGCATGGCTCTGGGCGAGAATCAGCAGGTCATCGCCGAGGTTTTGCCCGAGCAGCTGCGGGATCATCGAGCCGTACAGCGGGCGCTTCTGGCGAGTGCCCAAGGGCGTGGTCAGCGCTCGGGTAGCGCGCTGCACAAATTGCAGCCAGTCATCGACCGCCGCCCCGGTGTTTCTATCGATTCCGATCATGGGATGTCCTTGTCAGGGGCTGATGACTCGACCCTGGTGGTCCACCACCGGGCCACTGAAGTGCGCGCCGCCTGCATCCAGCAACAGGCTGGTGCCGCCGACTTGCAGCGTGACGCCCTGGGCGCTCATCGTGAGGCTGGCGGCGCCGACCTTGATGTCGACCTGTTCGCGGGAACCTGTGAACGTGGTGGGGCCATTGACCCAGTTGAAGGTATGGCTGGCGTCGTCGTAGTCGCTTTGGGTGCCGTCCTGATGGCGGCGCCGGGTCAGTGTCGAAGCGCTGGAGACCGGTGGAAAACGGTCACTGTTCAAGCCGAACAAGGCCACCGATTGCGCCCCGCCCTCCCCGGCGCCGTAGTTGAGCAGCAAACATTGCTCGCCTACTGACGGGATGCGGGTTTCCGTCTGCGCCCCGGCGCTGGGGTTGAAAAAGCGGATCGCCGGGGTGAGCAGTTCGCCGTGGCTGACCTTGCAGGTATTGCTGGCGGCGTCGACCTCCTGGCACACGCCGATTCGGCAGAAACTTTCGGCGCGTCGATACAGGTCTTCGAGCTGGCTTTCCATTTCCGCCAGGCGCTCCACGATCGGCCCCAGTTGCATGCGTAACAGCGCGTCGAACATGGGCTACTCCGCCAGCGGCTTGTATTGGTCGGGGTCGTCGATGTTCGAAACTTCCCAGGTGCAGGCAAAAAGCGGCTTGCCTGTGGGATCGTTGAGCAACGGCGGCCCGATATAGAGGGTTTGGGTGAAGGTGACGGTCCAGGTGTCGTAGTCCGTCTCTGCGCTGGTGCGTATTGAAGGCGCAGCGACGATGCTGGTCGGCAGGTCGCACTGCGCCTGCGGCAGGTTCCAGCGGTTATCCAGCACCAGGTCCATCAGTTGGCTGGCCAGGTCGCAGGCATCAAAGGGCAAGGCACCCGGGGCCACCATGGCCTTGAGTGAAATCCCCAAGGCATGGGCCTTGCGCCCCTCGCGGGAGCGAAGGCCCGGCCCATTGCCTTCGACCGTGATCAACACGCCGGTGTTGTTCGCGCCGCCCTGAAAGTCCTGATGAGTGCCGACCTTAAGTTCCGGAAACGCCCTGCGCAGTGCCTCGCTGATGGCCTGGGGCAATTGGGAGGGTTTTTCGATAAGTGTCATTTAAGTAGCGTCCTTGCAACGGTTACTGCGGGTCCCGGCCAGGGCCTTCGTTGACGCCGATGCGCTTGGCCGCCCAGCGTTCATAAAGGCCGATGGCCACGTCGGCGCCGGCCATGGCGGTCAGGCACCCAATGGCGCCGGCCGTCCAGATCGACATGCCGGCGGCGTAGCACAGCATCAGGGCTGATACCCCGCACACCATGCAGGCCCCCGAACGCAGGGCCAGGCGCCGCATAAGCGACCAACCGCGGGCGCCTTCCTTGTCGGCGCGCCACATTTCTCCGGAAACCCCGCCAATCACCGCCAATACGATGACCAGCCAGATAGGCATTTCCGCCAACGCTTGCTGCTCGTTTGTCATGTCACGCCTCCTGGAATGAGTGATACCGGCAGGTCGCCGGTTGTAGGTGTTTGTTTCAATTTGAATGGGTTCTCTAGGTAGGCATTCCAAAAAGCCCGGTTGCCCGGGCTTTTCAGTAATGATGTCCTCGAACTTTCGGCGCTACTGGCGCGGTACGGTTCTTTCCTCAATGTTTTTCCGACCACGATCCCTGTCTGCCGGATAACTGCTTCTGGTGCTTTACGCTGCACACCCGGGCCAGTTGCCAACCCTCTGAACCGTTAAGGCCGGTTCATCGCTGCCTGTTCTTGAAGCGGTTTGAAACTAAAGAGCGTCGGCATCCTTGCCGGTATTGCCTGGCATCCTTGCCATCGCTTCGATGGCGTCCTTGCCGGTGTTGCGTAACGTCCCTGTCTTCCTTGGCAGCATCCTTGCCGCCTCCACCAGGCCTTCTTGGCTGGCTTGAGATGAAGAATATGCATGTATGCATATACAGTCAATGCACAAATGCATTTATTTTTGCGCAAGAAATGCACAGGTGCATTTATAGCCCCGCAGGCAAAGGGTTTGGTGGTTTTACGCAGACGAAAAAAAGCCCGCTCACTGGCGGGCTTTGTCTTACACAGAAGGGTTAGCGGGCGTACATGCCCCACCAGAAAACGTGACCAAGGATGCTGATCTGTTCATCCTGGATTTCCTGGAAGCTGTAGTCCTCGTCCGGATGTTCATCGCGGTTGAAGCTACGCAGGCGAATCCCGGAAGGCAGGCGATAGAGCTGTTTCACCCGTAGCTGGCCGTTGTGATTGATGGCGTAAAGATCGCCATCGACGATGTCACCAATCCCGCATTTGCCCGCATTGACACCTACGGTGGCGCCGTCGCGCAGCACCGGCAACATACTGTTGCCGCGCACCGTCACGCACTTGGCCTGGTCGAACTGCACACCGTTATGCCGCAGGCTGCGCTTGCCGAATCGCAGGCTGGCCTTCTCGCTTTCCTCGATGACGAATCTTCCTGATCCAGCAGCCAATTCAACCTCGCGCAGAAAGGGGATCGACACCTCGTCATCATTAACGGGTGTTTCGTCGTCCCACAGGCTTATGTCCTTGAGTTCCGAATGCATCGGGTCACGCTCGTCCGACCGCGCCGGCACCAGCCCTGCGCGCCCGCGCAGCTGATCGGTACTGACCTGGAAGTAATCGGCGATGCGCGAGATGTGCTTGTCCGACGGATCCACGATCTTGCCGCTGAGGATCCGGGACAGTGTGGATTGAGGCACGCCGGTACGCCGGTGAAGCTCCGTGGGGGAGATCCGGTCGCGGTCCAGCAGCTCTCTTAAGACGATAGAAACGTTGCGTTTTTGCATAACGCGGATAGTGCAGGCAGTTTTGATGCTTGGCAAATGCTTATTTGCATATTTAATGCATTGATTGCAGATTTTTACCTAACCATTTGTGGTCTGCCTCGCATGCTAACCTGCGCCTATCGGAAAAATGCTGGGTTTGTTGATGACGCACTTTGCAGATCCAATCAGAAAAGTCATGACGCACTCAGAGCAAGAAGTCTCAGACGAAGCGCTGCGCTTTGCTCGCTCAAACAAGAAAATGATTGCCAGGCGTCTGACCGACAAAGCTATCTATCCTCCGGAAGAGGCGCCTGTATCGGTCTACATGGCCGGCTCACCGGGTGCAGGAAAAACCGAGGCATCAATCGCGCTCGTGAATCTTTTTGCCGACACCCCGATCCTTCGAATTGACCCCGATGAGCTTCGTAGCGAATTTGTTGCCTATACCGGCGGTAACTCCTGGTTATTCCAGAGAGGGGTTTCTATTTTGGTGGAGAAGATTCTGGATTTTGCGATGGACCAACAGCAGTCGTTCCTCCTTGACGGAACATTTTCAAACATTGATGTCGCCAGGCGGAATGTGGATCGTTCCTTAAGAAAAGGCAGGTTCGTACAGATTCTGTACGTCTACCAGGATCCGAGGCTCGCTTGGGACTTCGTCAAAGCTCGCGAAGAAGCAGAAGGAAGAAGGATTCGTAAAGAGCATTTCATCGACCAGTACTTTGCCGCACGTGACGTCGTCAACGCACTTAAGCTAGAGTACGGCGGCGATATCCACGTGGATTTGCTGCTCAAGCACATTGACAACTCGGGACGATTGTACAAAGCCGGTGTCGAAAAAATTGACTACCATATTCCTGAGCGACACACGCGGGCCGATCTTGAGGCCAGACTCGGGCAACCATCAGGAGCGTAATGATGATTTCGATTAAGCTGGGCTTGACCAAAGGTGCAAAAAGCCCCTTTGCCGACTTTATTCGTAACGCTAAATCTGATCAAAAAAAGCGCGTATACAGCGAAGTGCTGACCGAAGCGACCAAACAGCAGAACCTTGTATTGATGGCAGCTGAGGCAAAACGAGCCTGACATCTACTAAGGCACTGCAATAAAGAACCCGACCCAGCGTCGGGTTTTTTTATTGATCAACCGAACCCGATCTGTCTTGGTTTCCATCGTAAACCATAGGACAAACACATCGTTTATAAGGCTCGTAGCGAGAATTCAACATCGTATAGCCGCCCACAATGCATAAAAAATCAATGTACCATTAGCCTATTTACCCTTGCCAAAAATCGACAGGAAGAGCTGAACCCCGCGTATGACCGACCTCTCCAGCCACACCCCGATGATGCAGCAGTACTGGCGCCTGAAAAACCAGCACCCTGATCAGTTGATGTTCTACCGCATGGGCGACTTCTACGAGATCTTCTATGAAGACGCGAAGAAGGCGGCCAAGTTGCTGGACATCACCCTGACCGCGCGCGGGCAGTCGGCCGGGCAGTCAATTCCGATGTGCGGGATTCCATATCATTCGTTGGAAGGTTACCTGGTCAAGCTGGTGAAGCTGGGCGAGTCGGTGGTGATCTGTGAGCAGATCGGCGACCCGGCCACCAGCAAGGGCCCGGTGGAACGCCAGGTGGTGCGCATCATTACGCCGGGTACGGTGAGTGATGAGGCGCTGCTGGATGAGCGTCGCGACAACCTGATCGCGGCAGTACTGGGGGACGAACGCCTGTTCGGCCTGGCAGTCCTGGATATCACCAGTGGCAACTTCACGGTGCTGGAGATCAAGGGCTGGGAGAATCTGCTGGCGGAGCTTGAGCGCGTCAACCCGGTGGAGTTGATGATCCCGGACGACTGGCCAAAGGACCTGCCGGCGGAACGTCGCCGTGGGACCAAGCGTCGTGCGCCGTGGGATTTCGAGCGTGATTCGGCGCTGAAAAGCCTGTGCCAGCAATTCTCCGTGCAAGACCTCAAGGGCTTCGGTTGCGAAACCCTGACCCTGGCCATCGGCGCCGCCGGTTGCCTGCTCAGCTATGCCAAGGAAACCCAGCGCACTGCCCTGCCGCATTTGCGCAGCCTGCGTCATGAACGCCTGGACGACACCGTGGTGCTGGATGGCGCCAGCCGTCGCAACCTGGAACTGGACACCAACCTCGCCGGCGGGCGCGACAACACCCTGCAATCGGTGGTCGACCGTTGCCAGACCGCCATGGGCAGCCGCTTGCTCACCCGCTGGTTGAACCGCCCGCTGCGGGATTTGACCGTGCTGCAAGCCCGCCAGACCTCTATTACCTGCCTGCTCGACCGCTACCGCTTTGAAAAGCTGCAACCGCAGCTCAAGGAAATCGGCGATATCGAGCGGATCCTGGCGCGGATCGGCCTGCGTAACGCGCGGCCCCGCGACCTGGCACGCCTGCGCGATGCCCTCGGCGCCCTGCCGCAACTGCAAGCGGCGATGACCGAACTGGAAGCACCGCACCTGCAGCAGCTGGCAGTCACCACCGGCACCTACCCGGAGCTGGCGGCGCTGCTGGAAAAAGCCATCATCGACAACCCGCCCGCGATCATCCGTGACGGTGGCGTGTTGAAGACCGGTTACGACACCGAGCTGGATGAGCTGCAATCCCTGAGCGAGAACGCCGGGCAGTTCCTGATTGACCTGGAAGCCCGTGAAAAAGCCCGCACGGGCCTGGCCAACCTGAAAGTCGGCTACAACCGCGTGCACGGCTACTTTATCGAGTTGCCAAGCAAGCAGGCCGAGCAGGCGCCGATCGATTACCAGCGCCGCCAGACCCTCAAGGGTGCCGAGCGCTTTATCACTCCGGAGCTTAAAGAATTCGAAGACAAGGCGCTGTCGGCCAAAAGCCGCGCCCTGGCCCGGGAGAAAATGCTCTACGAAGCCTTGCTCGAAAGCCTGATCGACAAGCTTGCGCCGTTGCAGGACACCGCCGCCGCCCTGGCCGAGCTGGATGTACTGAGCAACCTGGCCGAGCGTGCCCTGAACCTTGACCTGAACTGCCCGCGCTTTGTCAGCGAGCCGTGCATGCGCATCGTGCAAGGTCGCCACCCGGTGGTGGAGCAGGTGTTGACCACGCCGTTCGTCGCCAACGACCTGTCGCTGGACGACGATACCCGGATGCTGGTGATCACCGGTCCGAACATGGGCGGTAAATCCACCTACATGCGTCAGACCGCGTTGATCGTGCTGCTGGCGCATATCGGCAGCTTCGTGCCGGCGGCAAGCTGCGAATTGTCACTGGTGGACCGCATCTTCACCCGGATCGGTTCCAGCGATGACCTGGCCGGCGGCCGTTCGACCTTTATGGTGGAAATGAGCGAAACCGCCAACATCCTGCACAACGCCACCGAACGCAGCCTGGTGCTGATGGACGAAGTGGGCCGCGGCACCAGCACCTTCGACGGGCTGTCCCTGGCGTGGGCGGCGGCCGAGCGTCTGGCGCACCTGCGGGCATATACGCTGTTCGCGACGCACTACTTCGAACTGACCGTGCTGCCGGAAAACGAGCCGTTGGTAGCCAACGTGCACCTCAATGCCACCGAGCACAACGAGCGCATCGTGTTCCTGCACCACGTGCTGCCCGGCCCGGCAAGCCAGAGTTACGGCCTGGCCGTGGCGCAACTGGCGGGGGTGCCGGCCGAGGTGATTACCCGTGCTCGCGAGCACCTGAGCCGCCTGGAAGAAACAGCGCTGCCCCATGAGATTCCCGTGGCCAGCCCGGCCAAGGCCAGCAACAAACCCAGCGCGCCGCACCAGAGCGACATGTTCGCCAGCCTGCCTCATCCGGTACTGGATGAGTTGGCTAAGCTTGACCTGGATGACGTGACGCCGCGAAAAGCGCTCGAAATGTTATATGCACTGAAGACTCGGATATAACGCAGACGCTTGCAAGCTGGTAGACTCTCGCGCGGTTTGGGATGCTGCGGGCTTTTAGCCTGGCCTGCAGACTATCGCTCCCGAACCTCGCGAGCCCTGCCACAAAGGGTTTCGCTGCCGCCGCCTGAGGAGAAAATTAGAAATGACCTTCGTCGTCACCGACAACTGCATCAAGTGCAAGTACACCGACTGCGTAGAAGTGTGTCCGGTGGACTGCTTCTACGAAGGCCCGAATTTCCTGGTCATCCACCCGGACGAGTGCATTGACTGCGCCCTGTGTGAACCAGAATGCCCGGCCGTCGCTATTTTCTCCGAGGACGAAGTCCCGGCAGAGATGCAGGAATTTATTCAGTTGAACGTTGAGCTGGCGGAAATCTGGCCGAATATCACTGAGCGCAAAGACCCGATGCCGGATGCGGCAGAGTGGGATGGCAAAAAAGGCAAGATTGCCGACCTCGAACGCTGATAGCGTCGATGCCCTCCAAAAGGCCCCTTGCGGGCCTTTTTGCATTTCTGCGGGGCAGGTTTCACTTTTCTACAGGCAAAAAAAAGGGGCGGTATGACCCGCCCACATTTTTTCCCTAGTCCCTGTGTTCCTTTTCATCGTCCTGATGAATCGCATCCTGCGAGGTTCCCTGAATCATCGTTCCTTGATGACTGTGTCAATCCGTGGACACAGGGCTGATCTTAGAGAGTTCACGGGGAAGTTCAACGGGATCCAACCCGCCGGGTTTTCGATTCACGCGCTCAAACGCGAATAAATAATCTTTATATTTCAATAAGATAGAAATATAGGCAATCAATTCAAGACGCCCCCGCCGATGAAAAAACCCAAACGCTTACGAAAAAGTAAGTGAATGCTTACACCAGCAATTACGTAAAAGAGTAAAAAACGCCTCGTTGGTGTTCACCAGGCAAGAAAAAGCCCCGACAAGGTCGAGGCTTTTTTCCCATCCGGTGGATCAGTCGTCGCTGACAGTAATCGTCGGCATTGCCTGGGCCTCTGCTTCCTGCAGGACGATTCGCGCGCCTACGTGGCGCGCCAGCTCCTGGTAGACCATGGCAATCTGGCCATCGGGCTCGGCAACCACCGTCGGCTTGCCGCCATCAGCCTGCTCTCGAATCCCCATGGACAGCGGCAACGACGCCAGCAGTTCAACGCCGTACTGGGTCGCGAGCTTCTCGCCGCCGCCTTCACCGAACAGATGCTCGGCGTGGCCGCAGTTGGAGCAGATGTGCACCGCCATGTTTTCCACGACGCCCAGCACCGGGATGTTGACCTTGCGGAACATCTCCACACCCTTGCGGGCATCCAGCAGCGCCAGGTCCTGCGGTGTGGTGACGATCACCGCGCCGGCCACCGGCACTTTCTGCGCCAGGGTCAGCTGGATATCGCCGGTGCCTGGCGGCATATCGATCACCAGGTAGTCCAGATTGCCCCAGTCGGTCTGGGTGACCAGTTGCAGCAACGCACCGGATACCATCGGGCCGCGCCAGACCATCGGTGTGTTGTCATCGGTCAGGAAGGCCATGGACATGACTTCCACGCCATGGGACTCGATCGGCACGAACCATTTCTGGTCCTTGATCTTCGGCCGGGTGCCTTCCGGGATGCCAAACATCACGCCCTGGCTCGGGCCATAGATGTCGGCGTCGAGAATCCCGACCCGCGCGCCTTCCCGGGCCAGGGCCAGGGCCAGGTTGGCGGCGGTGGTGGATTTGCCCACGCCGCCCTTGCCGGAAGCCACGGCCACCACGTTCTTGACGTTGGCCAGGCCCGGAATCTGCGCCTGGGCCTTGTGCGGGGCGATCACGCACTGGATGTCGACCCTGGCCGAGCTGACGCCGTCCAGGCCTTCGATGGCCATTTGCAGCATCTGCGCCCAGCCGCTCTTGAACAGGCCTGCGGCGTAGCCCAGCTCAAGCTGGACCGAAACCTTGTCACCCTGCACGTCGATGGCGCGTACGCACCCGGCGCTGACCGGGTCCTGGTTCAGGTAGGGGTCGGTGTACTGGCGAAGAACGGCTTCCACCGCTGCGCGATTGACGGCGCTCATGGGCTACTCCCGAAAAAAGACTGACTAAAACAGGCGGCTATCCTAACCGTTCCAGCGCCCCAGCGGCACGCTTTCGGCCTGCGGGAAAATCCGGAAACAGCCGCACGGGGTGAAATAAATTTCCCGGCGCTTTATAGTGGCCGACCTCCGTTTCATCAAGTAGCCGAGCCCCATGTCCGAGCCACGCAAGATCCTCGTCACCAGCGCCCTGCCCTATGCCAATGGTTCTATCCACCTTGGCCATATGCTTGAGTACATCCAGACCGATATGTGGGTGCGCTTCCAGAAGCATCGCGGCAATCAATGCATTTATGTCTGCGCGGACGACGCCCACGGTTCGGCCATCATGTTGCGCGCCGAGAAGGAAGGGATCACCCCGGAACAACTGATCGCCAATGTCCAGGCTGAACACAGCGCCGACTTTGCCGAGTTCCTGGTGGATTTCGATAACTTCCACTCGACCCACTCCGACGAAAACCGCGAGCTGTCGAGCCAGATCTACTTGCGCCTCAAGGACGCCGGGCACATTGCCACGCGTTCGATCACCCAGTATTTCGACCCGGAAAAGAAAATGTTCCTGGCCGACCGCTTCATCAAGGGCACCTGCCCGAAATGCGGCACTGAGGACCAGTACGGCGACAACTGCGAGAAATGCGGCGCCACTTACGCGCCCACCGACCTGAAGGATCCGAAGTCGGCCATCTCCGGCGCCACCCCGGTACTCAAGGATTCCCAGCACTTCTTCTTCAAGCTCCCGGATTTCCAGCAGATGCTGCAAACCTGGACCCGCAGCGGCACCCTGCAGGACGCCGTGGCGAACAAGATCGCCGAATGGCTGGACGCCGGCCTGCAACAGTGGGACATCTCCCGCGATGCGCCGTACTTCGGCTTTGAGATCCCGGGCGAGCCAGGCAAGTACTTCTACGTGTGGCTGGACGCGCCGATCGGCTACATGGCCAGCTTCAAGAACCTGTGCGACCGCACGCCGGAGCTGGACTTCGACGCGTTCTGGAACAAGGACTCCACGGCCGAGCTGTACCACTTCATCGGCAAGGACATCGTCAACTTCCACGCGCTGTTCTGGCCTGCAATGCTTGAAGGTTCGGGCTATCGCAAGCCAACCGGCATTGCCGTGCACGGTTACCTGACGGTCAACGGCCAGAAGATGTCCAAGTCCCGTGGCACCTTTATCAAGGCGCGCACCTACCTGGACCACCTGTCGCCGGAATACCTGCGCTACTACTACGCCTCCAAGCTGGGCCGTGGTGTCGACGACCTGGACCTGAACCTGGAAGACTTCGTACAGAAGGTCAACTCGGACCTGGTGGGCAAGGTCGTCAACATCGCCAGCCGTTGCGCCGGGTTTATCCACAAGGGCAACGCCGGGGTGCTGGTGGCTGAAAATGCCGCACCTGAGTTGACCGATGCATTCCTGGCCGCCGCGCCGAGCATCGCCGATGCCTATGAAGCTCGCGACTTTGCCCGGGCCATGCGCGAAATCATGGGCCTGGCCGACCGCGCCAACGCCTGGATCGCCGACAAGGCGCCGTGGTCGCTGAACAAGCAGGAAGGCAAGCAGACTGAAGTCCAGGCGATCTGCGCCACGGGCGTCAACCTGTTCCGTCAGTTGGTGATCTTCCTCAAGCCGGTGTTGCCATTGCTGGCAGCCGATGCCGAGGCGTTCCTCAATGTGCCGCCGCTGACCTGGAATGACCATGCGACACTGCTCGGCAACCATCAGTTGAATGAGTTCAAGCCGCTGATGACCCGTATCGACCCGGTAAAAGTGCAGGCCATGACCGACGCATCGAAAGAAGACCTCGAGGCCAGCAAGACCGATACCGGCGACGCTGCACCTGCGGGCAATGGCGAACTGGCGAAAGATCCGTTGTCGCCGGAAATCGACTTCGACGCCTTCGCTGCGGTGGACTTGCGGGTGGCCCTGATCCTCAAGGCCGAAGCCGTGGAAGGCGCCGACAAGCTGCTGCGCCTGACCCTGGACATCGGTGATGAACAACGCAACGTGTTCTCGGGGATCAAGAGCGCCTATCCGGACCCATCCAAGCTCGATGGTCGCCTGACCATGATGATCGCCAACCTCAAGCCGCGGAAAATGAAGTTCGGTATCTCCGAAGGCATGGTGATGGCGGCCGGCCCTGGCGGTGAAGAGATCTACCTGTTGAGCCCGGACAGCGGCGCCAAGCCGGGTCAGCGCATCAAGTGACAATGGCTAACTGCCTCATGGTCTCGGCCATGGGGCGGTTTCAGCTAGTACCCCCTCCTCGCTTGCCGGATAATCGGATTCTGTTTGCTGTCGGCCCGTTGTTGGCTGTGGCTTTTCCGGGTTCCAACGCAATGATCAAACCATGAGCCTGATTCAACGTATCGACGCCCTGCTGCCGCAAACCCAGTGTGGCAAATGTGGGCATCCTGGCTGCAAGCCCTACGCAGAAGGCATTGCCCAAGGCGAGGCGATCAACAAGTGCCCTCCGGGCGGCCAGGAAACCATCGCAGGCCTGGCGCAGCTGTTGAAGCTCCCGGTGCTGGAGCTGGACACATCTCGAGGGGAAGCGCCCGCACAGATCGCGTTTATCCGTGAAGCGGAGTGCATCGGCTGTACCAAATGCATCCAGGCCTGCCCGGTGGACGCTATCGTCGGTGCTGCCAAATTGATGCACACGGTGATTGTCGACGAGTGCACGGGTTGCGACCTGTGTGTAGCACCCTGCCCGGTTGATTGCATCGAAATGCGTCCGTTGAGCACCGTGGTACCGATTGTCGGCGGGCTGGCCTCCAATGATCATGAACGCGAGGCACGCAGCCTCAAGCGCGACCGGGCCCGGCGACGGTTTGAACAGCGCAACGCGCGGCTGCAACGCGAAGAGGAACAGAAACTTGCCGAACGCCAGGCACGCTCCAAGCGCGCCGCCCCGGTAGCTGCGGCCACGGTCAACCCAGTCCAGGCGGCCATTGAGCGGGTTCGTGCACAAAAAGCCGCGGCCATGGACGCCGCCTTGAAGAAGGCCAAGATCAACCTGGCCATGAGCCGCGCCCAATTGCACAAATCCCTGAAAGCTTTCGGCCACCCGCCGACCTTTGAACAGCAGTCGCAGTTGATCATTCTGCAACAGCACTTCGAAACGGCAGAGCAGGCGCTTGCAGCACTGGTGGTGGCTGATGCCCGCACCTGAACCCCTTGAGCACCGGCCCCACGTGATGAAGCGTGTACTGCCGGTGCACGCCGCGTTTATCCTGCTCGGGTTATTGGGCCCGTTTTTCGTAACCACACTGACTGTCCGCAAGGAACCGCTCGCCCCATGAACGCGGCAAAACGCCTGGAAATTTTCCGCCGGCTTCACGAAGACAACCCGGAACCGAAAACCGAACTGGCCTACTCCTCGCCGTTCGAGTTGCTGATCGCCGTGATTCTCTCGGCCCAGTCCACAGACGTCGGCGTCAACAAGGCCACCGCCAAATTGTATCCGGTGGCGAACACCCCGGAGGCGATCTACGCGCTGGGGGTTGAGGGGTTGTCCGAATACATCAAGACCATCGGCCTGTACAACAGCAAGGCGAAGAATGTCATCGAGACATGCCGGCTACTGGTGGAACTGCACGGCAGCGAAGTACCGCAAACGCGCGAAGCCCTGGAAGCCCTTCCGGGTGTTGGCCGAAAAACCGCCAATGTGGTGCTCAATACGGCATTTCGCCAATTGACCATGGCGGTGGACACGCACATCTTTCGGGTCAGCAACCGAACCGGTATTGCCCGCGGAAAAAATGTGGTGGAGGTGGAAAAACAGCTGATGAAGTTCGTGCCCAAGCCGTACCTGCTGGACTCGCATCACTGGCTGATCCTTCACGGACGCTATGTCTGCCAAGCCCGCAAGCCGCGCTGTGGCAGCTGCCGCATCGAAGACCTGTGCGAATACAAGGAAAAGACTTCCGACGATTGAGCCATCATTGCTTTTATCGATGAGTCGATTGAAAAAATCTTTTTTACCAGGCCCGAGATTATCGTTATAAGGAGCGCCAACGGCAGTCTTAGCCTGGAGTTAACCTTATGAGCACTGGCAAAGAACAACTGGATGTAGAAGACGACGTTGTTGGCGCTGAATCCGACGATGATGCAGCAGAAGCACCGGTAGAGGTGGCCAAGACCAATTTGAGCAAACGCCGCACCATCGACAACCTTCTGGAAGAGCGGCGCTTGCAAAAACAGTTGGCCGATTACGACTTCGATCTCTAATCGATCCAACGATAAACAGAAGCCTCCCTTGCGGAGGCTTTTTTCTGACTGGATGTAAATGTGAGGCCGGCCTACACCAGGCCGTTTCGCTGGGCCAGCTCGATCAAGTCCACCAGCGAGCGGGCGTTGAGCTTGAGCAGCAAGCGGGTCTTGTAGGTGCTCACAGTCTTGTTGCTCAGGAACATGCCATCGGCGATCTCCTTGTTGGTCTTGCCGCGGGCCAACTGCTGCAACACCATCATCTCCCGGCCGGACAGGCGCTCGACCATGTCCGCTTCGCTGGCGTTACCCATTGTGGAGCGCACCGAGTTCAACGCCTGGTTGGGGAAGTAGCTGTACCCGCACAGCACCGCCTTGACCGCGCTCAACAGCTCGGTGAGATCCTGTTGCTTGCACACGTAGCCGGCAGCACCCGCCTGCATGCACCGCATCGAGAAATGCCCGGGCGCCTGGGACGTCAGCACCAGCACCTTGAAGGGATGTGCCTGTTTGGTTGATGACAGCCGGCATATAACTTCCAGGCCATCGAGTTTGGGAATTCCAATATCCAGTATGACAATGTCCGGCATATGCTCGCGCGCAAGTTGCAAGGCATCGACACCGTTATCGGTCTCGGCAACGACCTCATAACTATGACGTTCCATTAGCATACGCACAGCAAGACGAATGACGGGATGATCATCCACGATCAGCACTTTATTCATGGGCAAGTCCAATTTCGCTGTTCGAATTATTAAGAGTAAGCACAATAGCCTAGTCGTTTCTCGCTTGGCATAGCGCTCCCCCCCAAGCAACAGCAAGCAGAGACCTAACCCACAAAGACATAGGATTTAACCTACAAAAAAACGCCAGATCGGAGCTATCCAGTTTTGTTGGGGCTTTCAGAACTTTCCGAGCACAAACATATTTTGAGTGAAAATTCCCAGGATTACGCGGGCCCGGGTAAACGCGCCGTACACAAGTTTCAGGAAATGCCCCTTGTGCGCTGTCAGAAGACCTGTGAACCCGGAGGGAAACCGGGTTTTTAAAAGTTCCATTCGACATAATTACTAACGCTCCATAAATCCTACAGGCATGTCAGCATCTGACATATTCGCGGTACATTTCTGAGTGAATTTTCTGTAGTACATAGTTCCTGCCTACAAGAAAAAATCTCACTTTCAACAATGCATCACTTATCGAGCGAAATTAATAAACATTGCCCCCGTAAAAATATAAACACTCCAGGTCATCTCCTGGAGTACCTGAACTTTTTCGAAGCGAACAATAAACACAGGCGCGCGCCCGATGATTCCGGATGTATTTTCAACCAAAAAAAAATGGCCCCTTGAGGGGCCATTTTTCATTGCAACTTACAACACTCAGAACAACTTGCGACCTTTGTTGGCCGCAATGCGCATGCGCAACGCGTTCAGCTTGATGAAGCCTGCCGCGTCTGCCTGGTTGTAGGCGCCGCCATCTTCTTCAAAAGTGGCGATGTTGGCGTCGAACAACGACTCATCGGACTTGCGACCGGTCACGATCACATTGCCCTTGTACAGCTTCAGGCGCACAACGCCGTTCACGTGGACCTGGGAAGCGTCGATCATCTGTTGCAGCATCAGACGCTCAGGGCTCCACCAGTAGCCGGTGTAGATCAGGCTGGCGTACTTGGGCATCAACTCGTCTTTGAGGTGAGCCACTTCACGGTCCAGGGTGATGGACTCAATGGCGCGGTGAGCGCGCAGCATGATGGTGCCGCCCGGGGTTTCGTAGCAACCACGGGACTTCATGCCCACGTAACGGTTCTCGACGATGTCGAGGCGGCCGATACCGTGTTCGCCACCGATACGGTTCAAGGTCGCCAGTACGGTGGCCGGGGTCATTTCGACGCCGTCCAGCGCGACGATGTCGCCGTTGCGGTAGGTCAGTTCCAGGTACTGGGCCTTGTCAGGAGCGTTCTCCGGGGAGACGGTCCATTTCCACATGTCTTCTTCGTGCTCGGTCCAGGTGTCTTCCAGCACGCCGCCTTCATAGGAGATGTGCAGCAAGTTGGCGTCCATCGAGTACGGGGACTTCTTCTTGCCATGACGCTCGATCGGGATCGCGTGCTTTTCAGCGTAGTCCATCAGCTTTTCACGGGACAGCAGGTCCCATTCACGCCACGGAGCAATCACTTTTACGCCTGGCTTCAAGGCGTAGGCGCCCAGTTCGAAACGCACCTGGTCGTTGCCCTTGCCGGTGGCGCCATGGGAAATGGCGTCGGCGCCGGTTTCGTTGGCGATTTCGATCAGGCGCTTGGCGATCAGCGGACGTGCGATGGAAGTACCCAGCAGGTACTCGCCTTCGTAGACAGTGTTGGCGCGAAACATCGGGAAAACGAAATCGCGGACGAACTCTTCGCGCAGGTCGTCAATGTAGATCTCTTTCACGCCCATGGCTTGCGCCTTGGCACGTGCAGGTTCGACCTCTTCGCCCTGACCCAGGTCAGCGGTGAAGGTCACCACTTCACAGTTATAAGTATCCTGCAGCCACTTGAGGATCACCGAAGTGTCCAGGCCGCCGGAATACGCGAGAACGACCTTGTTTACGTCGGCCATGCCATCACTCCACGGGGTTGTACGGAAAGGCGTCGATTCTACCGACCAAAACCGTGAAATTACAGAGGCGCGACAGCAAATGAAGATAAAGCGACAGATTATGTCGAGCGGGCGACGAAACGCCGCACCTTATGAGGTGGCGGCAGCGTTGCCTGGCGCCTTGGCCTGGGGCGCCGGTTTGTCGGGGGCTGCCACCCGTTCGAGCTGAATATTCACCCGGCGGTTTTTCGCCCGGTTGGCCGCGTTGGTGTTCGGCGCCAGCGGATAGCTTTCGCCATGAAAGCGCAGGGTAATCTGCGATTCCTGGATGCCATTGGCCTTGAAGTAGTCCATTACCGCCAATGCACGACGCCGCGAAACGTCGCGATTGGTCAGGCGATTGCCGCTGTTGTCGGAGTGGCCATTCAACTCGACGTGGTTAACCGTCGGGTCGGCTTTCATGAATTCGAGAATCACCGAGAGCTTTTTCCTGGCCGCCGCGTCCAGTTCGATGCCGCCACCCGGGAAACCCACCTCGGTCTGTCTGACCTGCTCGAAATTCATCGGCAGCAGCTTGGTGGTGCAGAGTTGGTAGTCGTTGTAGGCCTTGCTGAATTTCGCCGGCAGCAGGCGGATCTCTGAGTAACCGCCGTCGCGGCTATAGTGGCGCACCGTCGGGCTGCGCCCTTCGAGCAGGCCGGTAAACAAACGCCCGGCCTGGGCCTGGGAGCTGTTGAACAGCACATCGCCACTGCCGACACGCACCGCCCCCAGGTTGATATCGCCACGCCCCGGCTGCCACGGCGCAGCCGCCGCCAATAGGGTTGCGGAACCGGCACCCAACGAGCCGTTAAAGGCTTTCAGGCGAAACGTCGCCTGCTCGCCGGCCCGGCGCACGAACTCGCCCGAGCCGAAATCGGTGATCGGCTGGCTCAAGCGGCACTCGAATTTATCGCCCTCCACTTTCCACTCAATATTCTCCAGACGTGTCTGGAACGTGAGGGCCATCGCGGGCAGGCTGGCGAACACACTGAGCAGGGCTAGATAATGCTGGCGCACGGGAGGCTCCACTGGTTTCTACAACACATCAAGGCGTCATACATCGTTAAGGCATACCCAGGGATATCGGTCGCATCCTGCAAAACTTGATAGCGAGTGCCTGCAAGAGTCTTTTCCGGTAGCATTCCCACCAGATTGACCCGCCTGGAATCCCCAATGTCCGACCGCCTGACCCTGCTGCGTCCCGACGACTGGCATATTCATCTTCGCGATGGTGCTGCGTTGCCCCAAACCGTGGCCGATGTAGCGCGCACGTTTGGCCGCGCCATCATCATGCCTAACCTGGTACCTCCGGTGCGTAACGCCGCGGAAGCCGACGCCTATCGCCAGCGCATTCTCGCTGCACGACCGGCCGGCAGCCGCTTCGAACCGTTGATGGTGCTGTACCTGACCGACCGCACCCAGCCCGAAGAAATCCGCCAGGCCAAGGCCAGTGGTTTCGTGCACGCCGCCAAGCTGTACCCGGCCGGCGCGACCACCAACTCCGATTCCGGCGTCACCAGTATCGACAAGATCCTGCCGGCCATCGAAGCCATGGCCGAAGTGGGCATGCCGTTGCTGATCCACGGTGAAGTCACCCGTGGCGATGTCGATGTGTTCGATCGTGAAAAGATCTTCATCGACGAGCACATGCGCCGAGTTGTCGAGCTGTTCCCGACCCTCAAGGTGGTGTTCGAGCACATCACCACCGCCGATGCCGTGCAGTTCGTCACCGAGGCTTCGGCCAACGTCGGCGCGACCATCACCGCGCATCACCTGCTGTACAACCGCAACCACATGCTGGTGGGCGGGATTCGGCCGCACTTCTATTGCCTGCCGATTCTCAAGCGCAACACGCACCAGGTAGCGCTGCTCGATGCCGCCACCAGTGGCAGCGAGAAATTTTTCCTCGGTACCGACTCTGCACCTCACGCCCAACACGCCAAGGAAGCCGCGTGTGGTTGTGCCGGTTGCTATACCGCCTATGCGGCGATCGAGTTGTATGCCGAAGCGTTCGAACAACGCAACGCCCTGGACAAGCTTGAAGGGTTCGCCAGCCTCAACGGCCCGCGTTTCTATGGCCTGCCGGCGAATACCGACCGCATTACCCTGGTCCGTGAAGACTGGACCGCCCCCACCAGCCTGCCGTTTGGCGAGCTGACCGTTATCCCGCTGCGCGCCGGTGAAACACTGCGCTGGCGCCTGCTGGAGGAACACCCGTGAGTGAAGACCATTACGACGACGACCAGGAACACGGCGGCGGTGGTGGCGGTTCCCGTCACCCGATGGCCGAGCGTTTCCGTGGCTACCTGCCGGTTGTCATCGACGTAGAAACCGGCGGCTTCAATTGCGCCACTGACGCGCTGCTGGAAATCGCCGCCACGACCATCGGCATGGATGAACAGGGTTTCGTGTTCCCGGAACACACCCACTTCTTCCGCGTCGAGCCGTTCGAAGGTGCCAACATCGAAGCGGCGGCCCTGGAGTTCACCGGGATCAAGCTTGATCACCCACTGCGCATGGCCGTCAGTGAAGAAGCGGCGCTGACCGACATCTTCCGTGGCGTACGCAAGGCCCTGAAGGCCAATGGCTGCAAACGCGCGATCCTGGTGGGCCACAACAGCAGCTTCGACCTGGGCTTCCTCAACGCCGCCGTGGCGCGCCTGGACATGAAACGCAACCCGTTTCACCCGTTCTCCAGCTTCGATACTGCGACCCTGGCCGGTTTGGCCTATGGCCAGACCGTGCTGGCGAAGGCCTGCCAGGCTGCCGGTATCGACTTCGACGGTCGTGAGGCCCACTCGGCCCGCTACGACACCGAGAAGACCGCCGAGCTGTTCTGCGGCATCGTCAACCGTTGGAAACAGATGGGCGGCTGGGAAGACTTCGGCGACTGAAGCCAAATCCCGCACATAAAAAAACCGGCCTTCTCAGGCCGGTTTTTTTTGCTTCGAACGTGGCTTACAGCTTGCCAGCGTTCTCGGTCAGGTAAGCCGCAACGCCTTCTGGCGAAGCGTTCATGCCCTTGTCGCCTTTTTTCCAGTTGGCAGGGCAGACTTCGCCGTGCTCTTCGTGGAATTGCAGGGCGTCGACCAGACGGATCAGCTCTTCCATGTTACGGCCCAGCGGCAGGTCGTTGATGATCTGCGAGCGTACAACGCCCTTGTCGTCGATCAGGAACGCGCCACGGAATGCCACGCCGCCTTCGGACTCAACGTCGTAGGCCTTGGCGATGTCGTGCTTCATGTCGGCAGCCATGGTGTATTTGACTTTGCCGATGCCGCCATCATTGATGGCGGTGTTGCGCCAGGCGTTGTGGGTGAAATGGGAGTCGATGGAAACGGCAACCACTTCAACATTACGCGCCTTGAAATCGTCCATGCGGTGATCCAGGGCGATCAGCTCCGATGGGCAGACGAAGGTGAAGTCCAGCGGGTAGAAGAACACCAGGCCGTATTTGCCTTTGATGGCTTCAGACAGTTTGAAGCTGTCTACGATTTCGCCATTGCCGAGGACGGCGGGTACGTCGAAATCCGGGGCTTGTTTGCCGACGAGTACGCTCATTGGGTATCTCCTGATGGTGGTGACTGAAGTAAAAGGATCCGTCCCAGTGTGCCGCAGCTAAACGACAGGCCTGTGACGTGATCACGCTTCGTGAAGACCGACCATCATACCGGAAAAAAGCCGTTCGTCAGTGACGCCGCGTGCAAACACCAAGGCTTGAGAAACTACTTTGACAATCATTCTCGTTAACATTAAGATCCGTCGCACTTAAGCCTTAAACCGCGATGGTTCTCCCTTATGTATGTCTGCCTTTGCACTGGCGTCACCGACGGACAAATCCGCGAAGCAATCTACGAAGGTTGCTGCAGCTACAAGGAAGTACGTGAAACCACCGGCGTTGCCAGCCAATGCGGCAAATGCGCCTGCCTCGCCAAGCAAGTGGTACGGGAAACCCTGACGCAGCTGCAAACTGCCCAGGCTGCGATCCCCTACTCAGCAGAATTTACACACGCTTAACAGGCATGTTTTAAAGAACCGGACTGAGTGTCCGGTTTTTTTATGTCCGTAATTCAAACAGTTAGCGCCAAGACGCGGAACACAAACATTCTTATTCCGATTAATTTTCATTTATTATTCAATAACTTAGGTTTGACAGTAGTAAATGCGCAGCTCAAACTCCGCCTTATATACAGCTAATACAGGGCAGGACCCCAATCATGAAAGGCGACATCACAGTCATCCAGCAACTCAACAAAATCCTTGCCAATGAACTGGTCGCGATCAATCAGTACTTCCTGCATGCGCGCATGTATGACGATTGGGGCCTGGAAAAGCTGGGCAAGCGTGAATACAAAGAATCCATCAAGGCCATGAAGGACGCTGACGCGCTGATCAAACGCATCCTGTTCCTGGAAGGCCTGCCGAACGTGCAGGACCTGGGCAAGCTGAACATCGGCGAGCACACCCAGGAAATGATCAACTGCGACCTGAACTTCGAGCGCAAGAGCCACACCGACCTGAAGGCCGCCATTGCCCATTGCGAATCCAAGGGCGACTTCGGCAGCCGTGAACTGCTGGAAGATATCCTTGAAGACCAGGAAGAACACATCGACTGGCTGGAAACCCAAATCGGCCTGATCGACAAAGTGACTATCGAGAATTACCTGCAATCGCAGATGGGTGAATAACCCTTCAATTCCCGGCCACTAAAAAGCCCCGCTCTCTTTCGAGAAGCGGGGCTTTTTATTGCCGCGGCCTAAAACAAATCAGGCTTCGGTCTTCGCAGCTGCTTTGGCCGCTGCGTCTTTGATCAGTGCCTGCAACGAACCATCAGCCGCCATTTCGGTGATGATGTCGCTACCGCCGACCAGCTCACCGGCAACCCACAGCTGCGGGAAGGTTGGCCAGTTGGCGTACTTCGGCAGGTTGGCGCGGATTTCCGGGTTCTGCAGGATATCCACGTAGGCGAACTTCTCGCCACATTGCATGATTGCCTGGGAAGCCTTTGCGGAGAAGCCACACTGGGGAGCGTTAGGGGCGCCCTTCATGTAAAGCAGAATAGTGTTGTTGGCAATCTGCTCTTTGATCGTTTCGATGATATCCATGGAACACCTCGGCTGGAACTTTCCGACTCATGGGTCGGCACGGTGGCGCATTGTAACGCAAACCCCAGCGTGACGCTCGGACTCCCCGACAGACAATCCTTACGCCGCCGCCACCTGCACCGGCACGCCGTTCAACGCTGCGTTGCCCGACAGCTCATCCAGTTGCCGCTCATCCGTCAGGTCATTCGCGCTCGCCCCCGGCTGCCCGCTGGCGATGGTCATCTGCACGCCAGGGCGGCCGTGGCCCCAACCGTGAGGCAGGCTGACCACGCCGGGCATCATGTCGAGACTGGCCAACACTTCCACCTCGATCATGCCGATCCGCGAGCTGACCCGTACCCGCTGCCCGTCAGTCAACTGGCGATGGGCAAGGTCATCCGGATGCATCAGCAGTTGATGGCGAGGCTTGCCCTTCACCAGCCGGTGGTAGTTATGCATCCAGGAGTTGTTGCTGCGCACATGCCGGCGGCCGATCAGCAGCAACTCATTCACCTCGGGCACCGGCTGCGCGGCAAAGCGCGCCAGGTCGGCAAGGATTACCGATGGTGCGGCCTGCAGATGGCCATTGGCGGTTTTCAGGCGGCCTGCGAGGTTGGGTTTCAGCGGCCCGAGGTCCAGGCCATGAGGGTGATCGGCCAGAGCGGCAATGGACAACCTGTCACCATAAGGCCCGGCCCGCAGCCCGAAGTCGATCATCTGCGCAGGCGGCATCGTCGGTTTGAGTGTATTACCCGTCTTCTCGGCAAACGCCCGGGCCAGGCCGACGAAGATTTCCCAGTCATGCAACGCACCCTCGGGTTTCGGCAGGATGGCGCGATTGAAACGGGTGACGTTACGCACCGCGAACATATTGAAGGTGGTGTCGTAGTGATCGTTTTCCAGGGCCGAGGTGGACGGCAGGATCAGGTCGGCATAACGCGTGGTCTCGTTGATATACAGGTCGATGCTGACCATGAACTCCAGGCCATCCAGCGCCTGCTCCAGTTGCCGGCCGTTGGGCGTGGACAACACCGGATTGCCCGCCACCGTCACCAGGGCGCGGATTTGCCCTTCACCCTCAGTGAGCATTTCTTCAGCCAGTGCCGATACCGGCAGCTCGCCCCCGTACTCGGGTCGCCCGGAAACCCGGCTTTGCCAGCGATTGAAATGCCCGCCGGAAGTCGAGGCCACCAGGTCGACGGCCGGCGTAGTGCACAAGGCCCCGCCGACTCGATCCAGATTACCGGTCACCAGGTTGATCAACTGCACCAGCCAATGGCACAGCGTGCCGAACGCCTGGGTCGAAACGCCCATGCGGCCATAACACACAGCCCTTTCAGCCGCCGCAAAGTCCCGGGCCAACTGGCGGATCTGCTCGGCGGGTACCGCACATTGACGGCTCATGGCCTCGGCGGTGAATCCGGCCACGGCGTGGCGCACGTCATCCAGGCCGTCCACCGGCAGGTGACTGTCACGGGTCAGGTTCTCGGCAAACAGTGTATTGAGCAATCCGAACAACAACGCCGCATCACCGCCCGGGCGCACGAACAGATGCTGGTCGGCCATCGCCGCCGTCTCGCTGCGGCGCGGATCAACCACCACGACTTTGCCGCCGCGAGCCTGGATGGCCTTCAGGCGTTTCTCCACATCCGGCACGGTCATGATGCTGCCGTTGGACGCCAACGGGTTGCCGCCGAGGATCAGCATGAAATCGGTATGGTCGATGTCCGGGATCGGCAGCAACAGGCCGTGGCCGTACATCAGGTGGCTGGTGAGGTGGTGGGGTAACTGGTCCACCGAGGTGGCGGAAAAACGATTGCGGGTCTTCAGCTGGCCAAGGAAGTAGTTGCTGTGGGTCATCAGGCCATAGTTGTGCACGCTCGGATTGCCCTGGTACACCGCCACAGCATTCTGCCCGTGACGCGTCTGAATCGCGGCCAGGCGCTCGGCTACAAGTACAAAGGCGTCTTCCCACGGGATCGGCTGCCATTCGCTGCCCACCCGCAACATGGGCTGGTGCAGGCGGTCCGGGTCATTCTGGATGTCTTGCAGGGCCACGGCCTTGGGGCAGATATGGCCACGGCTGAACGTATCCAGGGGGTCGCCCTTGATCGAGGTGATCGCCAGGCTTGCGTCTTCGCCCTGGGTGGTCTCCAGTGTGAGGCCGCAGATGGCTTCGCACAGATGGCAGGCACGGTGGTGGAGAGTCTTGGTCATGGCCAGTCTCTTTTATTGTGGGCTAGGCACTTCGGACGAAAACTATGGCCCGCCGGGGGCAGCAGCGCCAGCAACGTTCGTCGTGTGAATCCAGGGGCATCAGGCCAGGCCATGAGGAAACATCAGCAAATGTTTCAGAAGCCTTCGCCAGCCCGCTGAAACCGACGCAGCCCGGCCTCAGCCCGCCCTCACGCATTGCAATGTGGCGCAGCGCCAGTGTACAAATGACCCGCTGCTGTCAGGAAACAGGCTTCAAAAGCGCCCTCCCCGCGTCCTTGAACTCCCCTAAAAACTGTAGCCCTATTGGTAAGACGCGACATTTAATTATAAGATCGCGCCTTCCCCTATTTCGTCGCCCCGTGCGGCTTTCGCCGCAGGTCTCGCCCGTTTTCAAAATAAACCAGGCTTTGAGTATCTGCGGTCTGTTGCAAAAAGGTAGTTAATGATGAGCGCAAGGCACTTTCTCTCCCTGATGGATTGCACGCCCGAAGAGCTGGTCAGCGTGCTCCGTCGAGGCATTGAGCTTAAAGACCTGCGTAACCGCGGCGTACTGTTCGAGCCTTTGAAAAACCGCGTGCTCGGGATGATTTTCGAGAAGTCGTCCACCCGCACCCGCGTGTCTTTCGAAGCCGGCATGATTCAGCTCGGCGGCCAGGCTATCTTCCTGTCACCTCGCGATACCCAACTGGGCCGTGGCGAGCCGATCAGCGATTGCGCGATCGTGATGTCGAGCATGCTGGATGCGGTGATGATCCGTACCTTCGCCCACAGCACCCTGACCGAATTTGCCGCCAACTCCCGAGTGCCCGTGATCAACGGCCTGTCCGATGACCTGCACCCCTGCCAGTTGCTGGCCGACATGCAAACCTTCCTCGAACAGCGCGGCTCGATCCAGGGCAAGACCGTGGCCTGGATCGGCGACGGCAACAACATGTGCAACAGCTATATAGAAGCGGCGATCCAGTTCGACTTCAAATTGCGCGTTGCCTGCCCTGAAGGCTACGAGCCGGATGCACGTTTCCTGGCCGAGGCCGGCGACCGCGTGACCATCGTCCGCGACCCGCGTGAGGCGGTCATCGGCGCGCACCTGGTGAGTACCGACGTGTGGACCTCCATGGGCCAGGAAGAGGAAACCGCCAAGCGCCTCAAGCTGTTCGCCCCGTTCCAGGTCACCCGCGCCCTGCTCGACCTGGCCGCGCCGGACGTGCTGTTCATGCACTGCCTGCCCGCCCACCGTGGCGAAGAAATCAGTCTCGATCTGCTGGACGATCAACGTTCAGTAGCCTGGGCCCAGGCGGAAAACCGCCTGCACGCACAAAAAGCCCTGCTCGAGTTTCTGGTTGCGCCGGCGTACCGTCCTGCATGAGCCAGCCATTACTGCTGAACCTGCGCAATCTGGCATGCGGCTATCAAGACCAACGGGTGGTGCAGAACCTCAACCTGCACCTCAACGCCGGCGACATCGGTTGCCTGCTGGGCTCCTCGGGCTGCGGCAAGACCACCACCCTGCGAGCGATTGCCGGGTTTGAGCCGGTGCATGAAGGCGAGATCAGCCTGGCAGGCGAAGTCATTTCCAGCGCCGGTTTCACACTGGCCCCGGAGAAACGTCGGATCGGCATGGTGTTCCAGGACTACGCGCTGTTTCCACACCTCAGCGTGGCTGACAACATCGCCTTCGGCATTCGCAAGCACCCGCAAAAAGAGCGTGTGGTCGCTGAATTGCTGGAACTGGTGAACCTGAAAAACCTCGGCAAGCGCTTCCCCCACGAACTCTCGGGCGGCCAGCAGCAACGCGTCGCCCTGGCTCGCGCCCTGGCGCCGGAACCGCAATTGTTGCTGCTGGACGAACCCTTCTCCAACCTCGACGGCGAACTGCGGCGCAAACTCAGCCACGAAGTACGCGATATCCTCAAGGCGCGGGGCACCAGTGCGATTCTGGTGACCCACGACCAGGAAGAAGCCTTCGCAGTGAGTGACCATGTCGGCGTGTTCAAGGAGGGTCGCCTGGAGCAGTGGGATACGCCCTACAACCTCTATCACGAACCGCTGACACCCTTTGTCGCCAGCTTCATTGGCCAGGGTTACTTCATTCGCGGGCAGTTGAACACGCCGGAATCGGTTACCACCGAACTGGGGGAGTTGCGCGGCAATCGTGCCTACACCTGGCCAACCGGCGGCGCGGTGGATGTGTTGCTGCGCCCGGACGACATCGTTTATGCACCGGACAGCGCCTTGAAGGCGCGGATTGTCGGCAAGACGTTCCTCGGCGCGTCGACCCTGTATCGCTTGCAGCTGCCGACAGGCGCTCAGCTGGAGTCGATCTTCCCCAGCCACGCCGATCACTTGGTCGGTGCCGACGTGGGCATTCGCGTGGCAGCCGAGCACCTGGTGTTGTTCCAGGCCTCAGGCAGCACCGCAGCACAAATCCCTCAGGTTGAGTCAGGCGTTCGCCGCTACAGCACCGCCTCCTGACGTCAACGCATCACGCCCGGCCAATTTCCGCGAACTTGGCCTGGGTGTGTTCGGCCAGCACTGTCGCTGCCAACTCCACCTCAAGCCCCCTTCTCCCCGCACTGATAAAAATTGTCGGAAACGACTGCGCCGTCACATCGATGAAGGTGCGCAGGCGTTTCTTCTGCCCCAGCGGGCTGATGCCGCCTAGTAAGTAACCGGTGGCCCGTTGCGCCGCTGCCGGGTCTGCCATCTCGACCTTTTTTACCCCCGCCGCCTGCGCCAACGCCTTTAAATCCAAACTTCCGACGACCGGCACAACCGCCACCAGCAGCTCGGCTTTTTCACTGCTGGCCAGCAGGGTCTTGAACACCTGCGCCGGGTCCAGGCCCAATTTTTCCGCGGCCTCCAGACCATAGGACGCTGCCTTTGGGTCATGTTCGTAACTGTGAATTCGATGTTCGGCGCGAACTTTTTTCAACAGGTCCAATGCGGGCGTCATGTGGGCTCCAGGCTTGGCAAAAAGGTGAAAAAACAGACAGCCAATTCTAGGCCAACAACAAGCAAAAGGCTCTAGTCCGAAGCCCTCTGCCACGCCCTCACGCGCACCTTCCCTGCCGCTTCCCGCGCCCACGGCACGATCATTCATCACACCAATAATTACAAAATGACCGATCGTTCACTTTCGACCTTTGACAGCCGTCATTCTTGTCTATATTTTTTCGTTTACGAATACTGTAGGAATGCACCTACGGATTCACAGCAGTAAGCCGCGAACAGGATGGGGATCCTCGCCACGGTGAAAATCGCCGATTGCCCGTTGCGGCAAAACGCCAGACAACAACAAAAACAGAGGTTTTCCATGACAACTGCTCTTCAACAGCCTTCACTTTCAAGTCAATGCATGGCCGAATTCCTGGGCACTGCGTTGCTGATCTTCTTCGGTACCGGATGTGTTGCTGCGCTCAAGGTCGCGGGTGCCAGCTTTGGGTTGTGGGAAATCAGTATCATCTGGGGGATCGGCGTCAGCATGGCGATCTACCTGAGCGCCGGTATTTCCGGGGCTCACCTGAATCCGGCGGTCAGTATCGCGCTGTGCATCTTTGCCGATTTCGACAAGCGCAAACTGCCGTTCTACATCATCGCCCAGGTCGCCGGGGCCTTCTGTTCGGCCGCGTTGGTTTACACGCTCTACAGCAACCTGTTTTTCGATTACGAACAAACCCACCACATGATTCGCGGCACCCAGGCCAGCCTGGAACTGGCGTCGGTGTTCTCCACCTACCCGCATCCGCTGCTGGGCACGGCCCAGGCGTTCCTGGTGGAAATGGTCATCACCGCGATCCTGATGGGCGTGATCATGGCCCTGACCGATGACAACAACGGCCTGCCCCGCGGCCCGTTGGCGCCGCTGCTGATTGGTTTGCTGATTGCCGTGATCGGCAGTGCCATGGGCCCGCTGACCGGCTTTGCGATGAACCCGGCCCGTGACTTCGGCCCCAAGCTGATGACCTTTTTCGCCGGTTGGGGTGAAATGGCTTTCACTGGCGGGCGCGACATTCCTTACTTCCTGATTCCGATCTTTGCGCCGATTGTCGGCGCCTGCCTCGGTGCTGCCGCCTATCGCGGGCTGATTGCCCGTCACCTGCCCAGCGCCGCACCTGCTACAACTGATGCAACCGAAGCGGCTGCCACCGCCAAAACCCGTACTTCCTGATGCGATAGCCTGGACCGTACTGCCCTTTTGCGGCCCAGGCTGTTTACTGACTTCCCTATTCTCCGTCCAAGGCAATCGACATGACCGACATTCAGAATAAGAACTACATCATTGCCCTCGATCAGGGCACCACCAGTTCCCGGGCGATCATCTTCGATCGTGACGCCAACGTGGTCTGCACCGCCCAGCGTGAATTCACCCAGCATTACCCGCAAGCCGGCTGGGTCGAACATGACCCGATGGAGATTTTCGCCACCCAGAGCGCGGTGATGGTCGAGGCCCTGGCACAAGCCGGCCTGCACCATGACCAGGTCGCGGCCATCGGTATCACCAACCAGCGTGAAACCACCGTGGTCTGGGACAAAATCACCGGCCGTCCGATCTACAACGCGATCGTCTGGCAATGCCGCCGCAGCACCGAGATCTGCCAGCAGCTCAAGCGCGACGGTCACGAGCAATACATCAACGACACCACCGGCCTGGTCACCGACCCGTACTTCTCCGGCACCAAGCTCAAGTGGATCCTCGACAACGTCGAAGGCAGTCGCGAACGTGCGCGTAACGGCGAGCTGCTGTTCGGCACCATCGACAGCTGGCTGATCTGGAAATTTACCGGCGGCAAGACCCACGTCACCGACTACACCAACGCCTCGCGCACCATGCTCTTCAACATCCACACGCTGGAATGGGATTCGAAGATGCTGGAGATTCTCGACGTGCCGCGCGAAATGCTGCCGGAAGTGAAGTCTTCCTCGGAAATCTACGGTCGCACCAAAAGCGGTATCGCCATCGGCGGTATCGCCGGTGACCAGCAGGCGGCGCTGTTTGGCCAAATGTGCGTAGAACCGGGCCAGGCGAAAAACACCTACGGCACCGGCTGCTTCCTGCTGATGAACACCGGCGACAAGGCGGTGAAATCCAAGCACGGCATGCTCACCACCATCGCCTGCGGCCCGCGTGGTGAAGTGGCCTACGCCCTGGAAGGCGCCGTGTTCAACGGCGGTTCCACCGTGCAATGGCTGCGTGACGAGCTGAAGATCATCGCCGATGCCACCGACACCGAATACTTCGCCGGCAAGGTCAAGGACAGCAACGGCGTGTACCTGGTGCCAGCCTTCACCGGCCTGGGCGCTCCGTACTGGGACCCGTATGCCCGTGGTGCGCTGTTCGGACTGACCCGTGGCGTACGCGTGGATCACATCATTCGTGCAGCCCTGGAGTCGATTGCCTACCAGACCCGTGACGTACTCGATGCCATGCAGCAGGATTCCGGCGAACGCCTCAAATCCCTGCGGGTAGACGGTGGCGCGGTCGCCAACAACTTCCTGATGCAGTTCCAGGCCGACATCCTCGGTACCCAGGTTGAACGCCCACAAATGCGCGAAACCACCGCGTTGGGCGCCGCCTACCTGGCCGGCCTGGCGTGCGGTTTCTGGGGCAGCCTGGACGAACTGCGTGGCAAGGCGGTAATCGAGCGTCAATTCGAACCGCAGCTGGAAGAAGCAGCGAAGGAAAAACTCTACGCCGGCTGGCAGAAAGCAGTCAGCCGCACCCGCGACTGGGAACCCCACGAAGGCGCTGAATAAGCCAAGCGCCGGACGCGCATAGGGTTGTAACTGGCAGGGAGCAGATTCCTGCGTCATCATGGGCCACTTTTTACGGCAGCCCAAAGGACGCACCATGAATCTGCCTCCCCGCCAGCAACAAATCCTCGAACTGGTTCGCGAACGCGGCTATGTGAGTATCGAGGAAATGGCGCAGCTCTTCGTTGTCACCCCGCAAACCATCCGCCGCGATATCAATCAACTGGCGGAAGCCAATCTGTTGCGCCGCTACCATGGCGGCGCAGCCTATGATTCCAGCGTTGAAAACACCGCGTACGCCATGCGTGCCGACCAGATGCGCGACGAAAAACAGCGCATCGGCGAAGCCATCGCCGCGCAAATCCCCGATCACGCCTCGCTGTTTATCAACATCGGTACCACCACCGAATCGATCGCGCGTGCGCTGCTTAACCACAGCCACCTGAAAATCATCACCAATAACCTCAACGTCGCCATGATGCTGAGTGCCAAAGACGACTTCGACGTACTCCTGACCGGCGGCAACGTGCGCCGGGATGGCGGTGTGGTAGGCCAGGCCAGCGTTGACTTCATCAACCAGTTCAAGGTCGATTTCGCCTTGGTGGGCATCAGCGGTATCGATGAAGACGGCAGCCTTCTGGACTTCGATTATCAGGAAGTACGGGTTTCCCAGGCGATCATTGCCAATGCGCGCAAGGTGATCCTGGCGGCGGACTCCAGCAAATTCGGGCGCAACGCCATGATTCGCCTGGGACCGATCAGCTTGATCGATTGTTTAGTCACCGATCAGCAGCCGGTCCCGGCACTGGTGCAACTGTTGAATCAGCACAAGATTCGACTGGAAGTGGTGTAAGCCTATACAGGGGGAGTCCTGCCCCCTGATGTTCACAAATTTTCCTTTCTTCGCCCTTCGATCAGTATTTTCAATCGAAGCGGGCTGGCTGTACCTGCGTTTATAAGCTACCATTTTCGCAAATGAACATTTATGTTCGAATTCCAATACGAAAAAGATTGCGAGGCCAGCCGATGAACCCTTCTACCTTGCCTGCCCCACCGCTTGCCGAAGTCTATGACGTCGCCGTTATCGGTGGCGGGATCAATGGCGTCGGGATTGCAGCAGACGCAGCCGGTCGCGGTTTGTCGGTATTCCTTTGCGAAAAGGACGACCTGGCCAGCCACACTTCCTCCGCGAGCAGCAAGCTGATCCACGGTGGCCTGCGTTACCTGGAGCATTACGAATTCCGCCTGGTGCGCGAAGCCCTGGCTGAACGTGAGGTGCTGTTGGCCAAGGCCCCGCACATCGTCAAGCAGATGCGCTTTGTATTGCCCCACCGCCCGCACCTGCGTCCGGCATGGATGATTCGCGCCGGCCTGTTCCTGTATGACCATCTGGGCAAGCGGGAAAAACTCGAAGGCTCCAAGAGCCTCAAGTTCGGCCCCGACAGCCCGCTGAAAAGCGAAATCACCAAAGGCTTCGAATACTCCGATTGTTGGGTCGACGACGCCCGCCTTGTAGTACTCAACGCCATGGCTGCGCGGGAAAAGGGTGCGCACATCCACACCCAGACCCGTTGCGTCAGCGCACACCGCAGCAAAGGCCTGTGGGAAATGAACATGGAACGTGCCGACGGCAGCCTGTTCTCGATCCGCGCCCGAGCGCTGGTGAACGCTGCCGGCCCGTGGGTGGCCAAGTTCATCAAGGATGACTTGAAGCTGGATTCGCCCTACGGCATCCGTCTGATCCAGGGCAGCCACCTGATCGTACCGAAGCTGTATGAAGGCGCCCACGCGCACATCCTGCAGAACGAAGACCAGCGTATCGTCTTCACCATTCCGTACCTGAATCACCTGACCATCATCGGCACCACCGACCGCGAATACACCGGCGACCCGGCGAAAGTGGCGATTACCGAAGGTGAAACCGACTACATGCTCAATGTGGTCAACGCGCACTTCAAGAAACAACTGAGCCGCGATGACATCGTGCACACCTATTCCGGCGTGCGCCCGCTGTGCAACGACGAGTCCGACAACCCGTCGGCCGTGACCCGCGACTACACCCTGGCGCTGTCCGGCACCTCGGGCGAGGCGCCGTTGCTGTCGGTGTTCGGCGGCAAGCTGACCACCTACCGCAAGCTGGCCGAATCGGCGATGGCACAACTGGCGCCTTACTTCACGCAGATGCGCCCAAGCTGGACGGCTACAGCCACCCTGCCCGGCGGCGAAAACATGAGCACGCCAGAAGCCCTGGCCGATGCAATCCGTAGCAAATACGACTGGGTGCCGAGCGAGATTGCCCGTCGCTGGTCCACCACTTACGGCAGCCGCACCTGGCGCCTGCTGGAAGGCGTGCAATCGCTGGCGGACATGGGTGACCACCTCGGTGGCGGCCTGTACACCCGCGAAGTCGATTACCTGTGCGCTGAAGAATGGGCCACTCAGCCCCAGGACATCCTGTGGCGCCGCAGCAAGCTGGGCCTGTTCACCACGCCGCAGGAGCAGGAGAACGTGCAGCGTTACCTGTCCAAGGTTGAGCACAACCGCGGCAAGATCGAAGCGGCCTGATCAGCTCGACGTAAAAAAGCCCCTGCACCGAAAGGTCCAGGGGCTTTTTCATGCCTGCAGATGACGCTGATAGCGCAGGCCCATTTCACGAATCCCGCTGAAGGCAGAGCCCAGCAACACGGGATAAGCCGCCTGCAAAAAGCCCGGTGTGGCCGTCGCGAGGGCCCGCTCCAACCATAGGCAGGCCTGCACTTCGTCGCCGTCGTGAGCCAGCTCCGCAGCATGGTTGTATTGCCCGCGGAAATCCCCGGCCTCGGCTGAGCGCTGATACCACTGGCGCGCCAGTTGAACATCCTTGGGCACTACCACGCCTTCATGGTGGAACCGACCCAACAGGTTCATCGACTTGGCGTGCCCCTTGGCCGCAGCCTGGCGGAACAGTTCATATGCCGCGACAAGGTCACGCTCCACACCACGGCCACGCGTCAGCAACTGGCCGTAGTTATACAAACCCCAATCCAGCCCCAGATCGGCAGCCTTGCGGTAATGCCGCGCACTGTCTTCCAAGTCGACCTCGCAGCCCCAGCCATTCTCCAGGCAGCGCCCGATCATGTTGATTGCCATGGGGTGACGCTGCCGCGCAGCGATGCGAAACCAGCTCAACCCCAGCGCCTCATCCTTCTGCACGCCACGACCGTCGAGCAGCAGCTGGGCCAGGGTCGCCTGTGCGTCGGCATCTCCCAGCTGTGCCGCATGCATCACCCAGCGCACATAGGCACGCGGGTTATCACCGATATCCGAGGGCTCGCTGCCTGGCTGTGCGCTCTGCATTCCTGCCCCGAGTAGCGATCAAGGACCGCAAAAAGTTTCATGATTTATTTGGTTACAAAGTATTACATTTGAGATCGCTTATCAATTACGATCGCATCTCACTAACACTAACAAGAGATTACTCAATGGCTACCGGCATCAGTTCTGCCCCCCTCTCATCGCGGCATTTGCTCGCGTCGGCAGTGGGCCTGGCAGTGGCTGCGCAAGGAGGATTCAGTTACGCGGCGGAGCCCGCACCAGAAGACAACACAGGGGTCATCCAACTCGGCGCGACCAGCATCGAAGGCCAGGCCCCGAGCCAGAGCGTCTACAACCCTGTGGCGCCTTCTTCCCCCAAGTACACCGAGGCCCTGCGCGACACGCCGCAGACCATCACGGTGGTGCCCAAGGAAGTCATTCATGACCAGAACCTGCTGACCCTGCGCGACGTGCTCAGCACCGTGCCGGGGATCACCTTCGGGGCCGGCGAAGGCGGCAGCGGGTATGGCGACAGCATCAACCTGCGCGGCTTCTCCGCCAGCGGCGACATCTACGTAGACGGCGTGCGTGACAGCGCGCAGTACAGCCGAACCGACCCGTTCAACCTGGAGCAGGTCGAAGTCGTCAGCGGCGCAAGTTCGGTGTATTCCGGCTCCGGCGCGGTCGGTGGCACCATCAACCTGGTGAGCAAACAGCCGGAATTACGCGACAAAACCACCATCAGTGCGGGCATCGGCACCGATAACTACAAGCGCACCACCCTGGACACCAACCAGACGCTGAACGACACCACCGCGTTCCGCCTGAACCTGATGGCCCATGGTAACGACGTGCCTGGCCGCGATTATGAAGATTACGAACGCTGGGGCATCGCGCCCTCCATCGCCTTTGGCCTGGGCACGCCGACACGTGTCACCGTCAGTTATGAGCACCAGAAAGACGACAACACACCGCAATACGGTATCCCGATCTACAACGGCAAGCCCATGCCGGGCGTGGGTTGGAGTGACTACTACGGCTACCACAACATCAATGACCAGCAAATCACCTCGGACTCGTTCAGCCTGAAGCTCGAACACGACTTCAACGACGCCGTGTCCGTGCGCAACTTCACCCGCGTCGAGCGGGTGCGCCAGGACCTGCGCGCTTCCGGCCCCGAAGGTGCATTGACCGGCTGCCTGGCCAGCGGCACCCAGATCACCGGCGCCCCTTGCGCCGCAGGCCTGCAGCCAGGCTACTTCCAGCCAAGCGGCGGCTCACTGGGTAACGAGCGCAACACCCAGAACAAGATGTTCACCAACCAGACCGACGTCACCAGCCACTTCAGCACCGGGTTCATCGACCACACGCTGGTGACCGGCATCGCCATCAGCCGCGAGGAATACGAGGCGGATACCGGTAAATGGCTGACCAACGCCAACGGCAGCACCATCGTCCCACCACCGGTCAGCTACAGCGATCCGAACTCCGAATGGTCCGGCCCCGTCAACTTCACCCGGGCCGCCCACATTGACGGCGCGCTGAACAACCGCGCCGTCTATGCCTTCGACACGCTCAAGCTCAACCCACAGTGGGAAATCAACGGCGGCCTGCGTTACGAGCACAACGCCGGCAGCTCGGTGACCAATGCCTATTCCAGCACTGGCGTGGAAACGCCCGGCACTCGCTACGGCCAGGCGGATGACCTGACCTCCTACCGCCTGGCGCTGGTCTACAAACCGGTGGAAAACGGCAGCTTCTATATCGCCTACGGCAACAGCAAGACGCCGTCCCAGGCCAGCGTCAATGGGGGTTGCTACACCCCGGCCAAAAGCTCAAGCATCGCCACCAACAACTGCGATGTTTCCCCGGAAACCGCCGTCAGCTATGAGATCGGCACCAAATGGGACCTGCTCGACAACGCCCTGTCGCTGACGGGCGCGATCTTCCGCAATGACCGCACCAACTATAAAGTCGCCGACAATGACCCGAGCAACCTGAGCGGCACCCAGACCCTCGACGGCAAGGCACGTGCAGACGGTGTGGCGCTGGGCCTGAGCGGCCAACTTACTGACCGCTGGAAAGTCTTCGCCAACTACACCTACCTGAACACTCGTGTGCTGCGCAGCGCCAGCGATTACACCCTGGCGACCACCGGCATCGACGTGCAGAAAGGCGAGCCGCTGACCTTCACCCCCAAACATGCAGCCAGCATCTGGACGGTGTACGACCTGCCCTACGACTTCCAGGTGGGCTACGGCATCACGGCGCAAACCAAGCAGTATCTGGTCAGCGCCGCCAACTCGCCGACTTCGCCCGGCTATGCGGTGCAGCGTGCGATGCTCGGTTACAAGGTCAACAAACAGTTGAACCTGCAGCTGAACATCAACAACCTGTTCGACAAGGAGTACCTCACCCGTATCCGCAACAACGGTTGGGCAGTGCCCGGCGATGGCCGCGCGGCAGTGGTGTCGGCCGACTATACGTTCTGACAGAGCCACACCCAAAAGCTCCGGGAGCCACACTCCCGGGGCTTTTTCATGGGCGATACAGGCCCACGCCACCATTCGGTTTTCCGAACGCCATAGCTCAACCTATTCGGTTTGCCGGACCCAAACAGGAGAAAAAACCCGTAACACAAAGTTAATCTCTATATAAATCATATGGTTAACCTTTTATTTCTGGTCTGGCACGACTCATGCTCTACACTCGTAGGCGATTGCCTGAGGCGCCTCAGGAGCCGTCACAGGCTTTCGCAGTACTGTTTATATAAAAACGTGGCCGTCCCAACCGGTCTCATAAAAAAAACAAATGTCGAGGAAGTATTGATGCGCATCGTTCCCCATATCCTGGGCGCAGCTATCGCTGCTGCTCTGATCAGCACTCCAGTTTTCGCCGCCGAACTCACCGGCACACTGAAGAAAATCAACGACTCCGGCACGATCACTCTCGCTCACCGCGACAGCTCCATTCCGTTTTCCTATATCGCGGATGGTTCGGGCAAACCCGTGGGCTACTCCCACGACATTCAGCTGGCTATCGTTGAAGCCCTGAAAAAAGACCTGAACAAACCCGACCTGAAGACCAAGTACAACCTGGTCACCTCGCAAACCCGTATCCCGCTGATCCAGAACGGCACCGCGGATATCGAGTGCGGCTCCACCACCAACAACGCCGAGCGCGCCCAGCAGGTTGACTTCACCGTCAATATCTTCGAAATCGGCACCCGCCTGCTGGTCAAGAAAGACAAGGAAGGCAAGCCGTCCTACAGCGATTTCGCCGACCTGAAAGGCAAGAACGTCGTGACCACGGCCGGCACCACGTCCGAGCGCATCATCAAGGCGATGAACGCCGACAAGCAGATGGGCATGAACGTCATCTCCGCCAAGGACCACGGCGAATCCTTCCAGATGCTGGAAAGCGGCCGCGCCGTTGCCTTCATGATGGACGACGCGCTGCTGGCCGGTGAAGAAGCCAAGGCCAAGAAGCCGGACGACTGGGTCATCACCGGTACTCCACAGTCCTTCGAAGCCTACGCCTGCATGGTTCGCAAAGACGACCCAGCCTTCAAGAAGGCCGTGGATGATGCGATCGTCGGCCTGTACAAGTCCGGCGAGATCAACAAGATCTACAGCAAGTGGTTCGAGAGCCCGATCCCACCAAAAGGCCTGAACCTCAACTTCCCGATGAGCGACAAGGTCAAGGATCTGATCGCCAACCCAAGCGACAAGCCAGCGCCTGACGTAAAAATCTGATACCTGACTAAGCTTATGTCCTGAGGGAGCCAACCCTCCCTCAGGCGTCTGTTGCTACCTGCTGGCTTTAATTTTGGAACACTCGACCTGGCGGTTTTCGAGCCGATCGCGTGTGCCTGGCGTTCACCGTCGGGCGGGAAAGGATCTTCCCCAAGCGGGTGCTTGTACATCGATCGATCTCGAGGGGAGACCCTAATGAATTACAACTGGGACTGGGGCGTGTTCTTCAAGTCCACCGGCGTGGGCAGCGAGACTTATCTCGACTGGTACATCGCCGGCTTGGGCTGGACCATTGCCATCGCCGTCGTGGCATGGATCATCGCCTTGCTGCTGGGGTCCATTCTGGGCGTCATGCGCACCGTGCCAAACCGCATCGTATCGGGCATCGCGACCTGCTACGTGGAACTGTTTCGCAACGTACCGCTGCTGGTTCAGCTGTTCATCTGGTATTTCCTGATACCCGACCTGCTGCCGCAGAACCTGCAGGACTGGTACAAACAAGACCTCAACCCGACCACCTCGGCCTACCTGAGCGTTGTCGTGTGCCTGGGCCTGTTCACCGCTGCCCGGGTGTGCGAACAAGTGCGTACCGGCATCCAGGCGCTGCCACGGGGCCAGGAATCCGCCGCACGCGCCATGGGCTTCAAGCTGCCGCAGATCTACTGGAACGTGCTGCTGCCCCAGGCCTACCGGATCATCATTCCGCCGCTTACCTCGGAATTCCTCAACGTCTTCAAGAACTCCTCCGTGGCGTCCCTGATCGGCTTGATGGAACTGCTGGCGCAAACCAAACAGACCGCCGAGTTCTCGGCCAACCTGTTCGAGGCCTTCACCCTGGCCACGCTGATCTATTTCACCCTGAACATGAGCCTGATGCTGCTGATGCGCGTGGTCGAGAAGAAAGTCGCCGTGCCCGGCCTGATCTCCGTGGGGGGTAAATAATGGACTTCGATTTCAGCGGCATCATCCCCGCCATCCCGGGCCTGTGGAACGGCATGGTCATGACCTTGCAGTTGATGGTCATGGGCGTGGTCGGCGGCATCATCCTGGGTACGATCCTCGCGCTGATGCGCCTGTCGTCCAGCAAACTGCTGTCGCGCCTGGCCGGCGCCTACGTGAACTACTTCCGCTCGATCCCGCTGCTGCTGGTGATCACCTGGTTCTACCTGGCGGTGCCGTTCGTGCTGCGCTGGATCACCGGCGAAGACACCCCGATCGGTGCGTTCACCTCCTGCGTCGTGGCCTTCATGATGTTCGAGGCGGCTTACTTCTGCGAAATCGTGCGGGCCGGCGTGCAGTCGATCCCCAAGGGCCAGATGGCCGCGGCGCAAGCGATGGGCATGACCTACGGCCAGACCATGCGCCTGATCATCCTGCCCCAGGCGTTCCGCAAGATGACCCCGTTGCTGCTGCAACAGTCGATCATCCTGTTCCAGGACACCTCGCTGGTCTACACCGTGGGCCTGGTGGATTTCCTCAACTCCGCCCGCTCCAACGGCGACATCATCGGCCGCTCCAATGAGTTCCTGATCTTCGCCGGTGTCGTCTACTTCATCATCAGCTTTTCCGCCTCGCTGCTGGTCAAGCGTCTGCAAAAAAGGTTTGCCGTATGATCTCTATCAAGAATATCAACAAGTGGTATGGCGACTTCCAGGTGCTGACCGATTGCAGCACCGAGGTTAAAAAAGGCGAAGTGATCGTGGTGTGCGGGCCGTCCGGCTCGGGCAAATCGACCCTGATCAAGTGCGTCAACGCCCTGGAACCGTTCCAGAAAGGCGACGTGGTGGTCGATGGCACCTCCATTGCCGACCCGAAGACCAACCTGCCGAAACTGCGCTCGCGCGTTGGCATGGTGTTCCAGCACTTCGAGCTGTTTCCGCACCTGACCATCACCGAAAACCTGACCATCGCGCAGATCAAGGTGTTGGGCCGCAGCAAGGAAGAAGCCACCAAGAAGGGCCTGCAACTGCTGGAGCGCGTCGGCCTGTCGGCTCACGCCCACAAGCACCCGGGCCAGCTTTCCGGCGGCCAGCAACAGCGTGTGGCGATTGCCCGTGCGCTGGCGATGGACCCGATCGTCATGCTGTTCGACGAACCGACCTCGGCCCTCGACCCGGAAATGGTCAACGAAGTGCTCGACGTGATGGTGCAGTTGGCCCAGGAAGGCATGACCATGATGTGCGTGACCCACGAAATGGGTTTCGCCCGCAAGGTAGCCGACCGGGTGATCTTCATGGACGCCGGCAAGATCATCGAAGACTGCCCGAAAGAGGAATTCTTCGGCGACATCAGCGCCCGCTCCGAGCGTGCGCAGCACTTCCTCGAGAAAATCCTGCAGCACTAAAAGCACCACTGCTCCCCAGTGAAAACCGGGCTTGTGTGGGAGCTGGCTTGTGTGGGAGCCGGGCTTGCCCGCGATGCAGGCGCCTCGATGTGTCAGTTACACCGAGGTGATGCAATCGCAGGCAAGCCAGCTCCCACACAAGTCTGCTCCCACACGTGACCGCGCAAGCTGGCAGCTCTGGTTGACCCAAGGCATCTGTGATGAAATGCGACCCCAACCTCTTTCGCGCCGCGCCGCCATCACTTGCCGTGAAGCCTCGTCTGATTCGCCAATTGTTCCTGCCGCCGCTGATCATCGCCCTGATGATCGGACTGGGTTACGTCGGCTTCTGGATCAGCGAGTTCTATGGGATCCGCACCCTCAGCGATACCGGCGAACGCCAACTGGAATTGCACGCCCGCACCGTCGAGAGCGAACTCAGCAAATACACCTACCTGCCCAGTCTCCTGGAGCTGGAATCCAGCGTCTCCAGGCTGTTGGCCGACCCGAATCAAGAAACCCGCAAAACCGTCAACGACTACCTCGAAGGCCTGAACCGGCGCAGTCGCAGCCGGGCGATCTACGTGATGGACACCACCGGCCGTGTGCTGGCGACCAGTAACTGGCGCGATGCCGACAGTTACCAGGGTGAAGACCTGTCCTTCCGTGCCTATTTCCAGAATGCGGTGCGCGGCCAGCCCGGCCGGTTCTACGGCATCGGCAGCACCAACGGCGAACCCGGCTATTACCTGGCCCATGGTCTGGAAGAGCACGGCAAGATCATCGGCGTCGCCGTGGTCAAGGTACGCCTGGAAGCGCTGGAAGAGCGCTGGCAGCGGGCGCGCCTGGAGGCCTTCGTCAGTGACGAGAATGGCATCATCATTCTCTCCAGCGACCCGGCCCGTCGCCTCAAGTCCGTGCGGCCATTGAGCGATGACACCAAGGACCGCCTTGCCCACAGCCTGCAATACTACTGGGCGACGCTCAACGAGCTGGAACCACTGGCCCGCGAGCGCCTCAACGAAGGCACCGAGAAGTTGACCTTCCCGGCCAACAGCGAAGTGGTGGCCGACGAGCATGAGGTCAGCTACCTGGCCCAGACCCGCCCGCTGAACGACACCCCCTGGAATTTCACCCTGCTCACCCCGCTGAACGACCTGCGCCGGGCCGCCATCAACCAGGGCATACTGGTGGCCGTAGCCTTTGCGCTGGTGGCATTCCTGCTGATTGCCTGGAACGAGCGCCGCAAGGTGATTGCCACCCGCCTCGCCGCCCGGGAAGCCCTGCAGGAAGCCAATAACCAGCTGGAGCGACGGATTGCCGAACGCACCACCGACCTGCGGGCCAGCAACGAGCGGCTCAAGAGCCAGATTCGCGAGCGGCGCCAGGCCGAGGAAACCTTGCGCCGGGCCCAGGACGAACTGGTGCAGGCCGGCAAACTCGCGGCCATCGGCCAGATGTCCACCAGCATCGCCCATGAATTGAACCAGCCACTGGCCGCCCTGCGTACCCTGTCGGGCAACACCGTGCGCTTCCTTGAGCGTGGGGCGCTGGACACCGCCAGTGCCAACCTCAAGACCATCAACGAACTGATCGACCGCATGGGTCGCATCACCGCCAGCCTGCGCTCCTTTGCCCGGCGTGGCGATGACCAGGGCGAAGCCAATCTGGGCAAGGCGGTGGACGCTACGCTCCAGATCCTCGGCAGTCGCCTGGAGACCCTGCCGCTGACGGTGCACCGCCACTTCAGCAGCGCGCAGTTGCAGATCGACCAGACACGCCTGGAGCAGATCCTGGTCAACCTGATGGGCAACGCCCTGGACGCGATGCAGGCGCAACCGGCCCCCGAACTGTGGCTGGAAGGCGACATCGCCGACGGCAAATATCGCCTGCGGGTGCGCGATAACGGCCACGGGATTGATCCCGAGACCCGCAAGCATTTGTTCGAACCGTTCTTTACCACCAAACCCGGCGAACAAGGCCTGGGCCTCGGCCTGACGCTGTCGGCCAGCCTCGCGGCGGCGACCGGCGGCAACCTCGCCGTCGAGCATCCGGCCAGCGGTGGTACTGCCTTTGTCCTGAGTTTGCCGCTGGCGAGCCCTCAACAAGTCGAGTCGAAATGAACGCAGAAAAAACCACCGACCTGACCGTCCTGATCGTCGAAGACGACCCCCATGTATTGCTCGGCTGCCAGCAAGCCCTGGCCCTGGAAGACATTCCCAGCGTGGGCGTGGGCAGTGCCGAAGAAGCCTTGACCCTCGTCGGTGAAAACTTCGCCGGCATCGTCATCAGCGATATTCGCCTGCCGGGCATCGACGGCCTGGAGTTGCTGACCCGGCTCAAGGCCCTGGATAAAAGCCTGCCGGTGGTGCTGATCACCGGCCACGGCGATATCTCCATGGCCGTGGGCGCGATGCGCAACGGCGCCTATGACTTCATGGAGAAACCCTTCTCTCCCGAGCGCCTGGTGGACGTAGCCCGCCGCGCCCTGGAACAACGCGGTTTGGCCCGGGAAGTCTGGTCGCTGCGCCGGCAACTGGCCGAGCGCGATTCGCTGGAAGGCCGGATCATCGGTCGCTCCCCGGCCATGCAGAACCTGCGGGAATTGATCGCCAACGTCGCCGACACCTCGGCCAACGTGTTGATCGAGGGCGAGACCGGCACCGGCAAGGAATTGGTCGCGCGCTGCCTGCACGATTTCAGCCGGCGCCACTCCCACCAGTTCGTCGCCTTGAACTGCGGCGGCCTGCCGGAGAACCTGTTCGAAAGCGAAATCTTCGGCCACGAAGCCAACGCGTTCACCGGTGCCGGCAAGCGCCGCATCGGCAAGATCGAACACGCCCACGAAGGCACGCTGTTCCTCGACGAAGTGGAAAGCATGCCGATGAACCTGCAGATCAAGCTGCTGCGGGTGTTGCAGGAACGCACCCTGGAACGCCTGGGCTCGAACCAGAGCGTGGCGGTGGATTGCCGGGTGATCGCCGCGACCAAGTCCGACCTCGACGACCTGAGCCGCGCCAACCAGTTTCGCAGCGACCTGTACTACCGCCTCAACGTGGTGACCCTGGAACTGCCGCCGCTGCGTGAACGCCGCGAAGACATCCTGCAGTTGTTCGAACACTTCCTGCAGCAGTCGTCGCTGCGTTTCGACCGCACCGCGCCGGACCTCGACAACCAGACCCTGTCCAGCCTGATGAGCCATGACTGGCCGGGCAACGTGCGTGAACTGCGCAACGTGGCCGAGCGGTTTGCCCTCGGTTTGCCGGCGTTCAAGAAGAGCGGCGCCAGCAGCGGCAACCATGGGCTGGCCTTTACCGAAGCGGTGGAGGCGTTCGAGCGCAACCTGCTCAACGATGCCTTGCAACGCAGCGGCGGCAACCTGACCCAGGCCAGCCAGGAACTGGGGATGGCCAAGACCACGTTGTTCGATAAGGTCAAGAAGTACGGGCTGAGCCACTAGGAGCGCATTGTGGATTTATTGTTGAAGGCGGCATTGGGTGCGGGGGTGGTGTTGATTCTGGCGGCGCTGGCCAAGACCAAGAACTACTACATTGCAGGGTTGGTGCCGCTGTTTCCGACGTTCGCGTTGATTGCGCATTACATTGTCGGCAAGGGTCGGTCGGTGGAGGATTTGAAGACCACCATCGTGTTCGGGATGTGGTCGATCATTCCGTACTTTGTGTACCTGGCGACGTTGTATGTGATGGTTGACCGGATGCGCCTGGAGGCTTCGCTGGCGGTGGCGGCGGTGGCGTGGTTGATGGCGGCTACGATTTTGGTCAGCGTTTGGGTTCGGGTACACGCCTGACATACACCTATCAAAGATGCGGAGCCGGGTGGGTGTGTATATCCGTTATTTAGGTAACGGCCGCTTATGGTTCCGCTCTTACAGCGGCTCACTTTTG
>NZ_JACAPJ010000012.1:207241-598432 GCF_013385765.1 Pseudomonas sp. C8002 | reverse complement strand
AACCGGCAGGACGCCGGTTTAGCCGCGCCGGGCCATGGATGGCCCGTCGCGGCGGCCCGCGGAGCAATGCCGGAGTGAGGGAACGCCGAGCCTAAGCGAGGCGCCGACAGGCGGGGCAGAGCGTTTTGGTTACTTTTGCGCTTTTCAAAAGTGACCCGCTGTAAGAGCGGAACCATAAGCAGCCGTTACCGAAGAAACGGATATGCCCCCATCACCCCCTGCCAGCCTCACTGATAATCTGCCGAATCGCCCCGACAAACGCCTCAGCCGGCTGCCCACCACTCACCGCGTACTGATCGTTGAACACGATGGTAGGCACAGAAGTCACCCCGCGAGACACCCACAACTGCTCCTGCTCCCGCACCTCGGCGGCATATTCGTCCGAAGCCAGAATTTCCTCTGCCCGCACACGATCCAGCCCAACACCCTCGGCAATCCCCGCCAACGTCCCGTGATCAGACGGATCCTGCTGGTCAGTGAAATACGCCTTGAACAATGCTTCCTTGAGGTTGTACTGCAACCCCTCAAGCCCCGCCCAATGCAACAGACGATGCGCATCAAACGTGTTGTAGATACGACTCTGCCCGTCAGTACGAAACGCAAACCCCAACTCCGCACCCATATCACGAATCCGCGCCCGGTTAGCCTGGGACTGCTCAGCCGTGGAACCGTATTTTTCAGTGATGTGCTCGGTAATGTTCTGCCCTTCGGCAGCCATGTTGGGGTTCAGCTCAAACGGCTGGAAATGAATCTCGGCCTGCACCTCCGGACCCAGTTGGTCCAGGGCCTCGGTCAAGCCACGCAGGCCAATGATGCACCAGGGACACGACACGTCGCTGACGAAATCGATTTTCAGGGGAGTACTCATGACTAGGCAACCTCGCTGGCATTAAACGCCGGAAAGGTCCCACGATACACCCCGTCAAGCCCTTACAAAACCTTCGCAGGCACCACCGGGTCGATCTGCGCCCAATGCGCCGCATCCTGCCGATGCGCTTGCAAGTAGGGCAAGACCGCCGCCAGCAACGGCGCCTTGAACGCCTCCTGGAAACGATGGGCCAGCCCCGGAATCAGCCGCAACTGGCTGCCCTGGATATGCGCCGCCAGGTGCACCCCATGCATCACCGGCAACAACGGATCGGCCGTGCCATGCACCACCAGCGTCGGCACCCGCAGTTGATTGAGCAACGGCACCCGGCTCGGTTCGGCAAGGATCGCCATGATCTGGCGCTTCACACCGTCAGGGTTGAACGCCCGGTCGTACGACTGCGCCGCCTGCTGCAACAGCACCTTGCGATCATCCTTCACATAAGGACTGCCCAGCGCCGCCAGCAGGTCGGCCTGTTGTTCCAGGGCCACTTCACGATTGGGCGCGCTGCGGCGCGACAACAGTTGCACCAGCGCCGCACTCGGTGCCGGCAGGCCTTCGGCGCCGGAGCTGGTCATGATCAGCGTCAGGCTTTCCACCCGTTGCGGCGCCATGGCCGCCAGGTGCTGGGCGATCATGCCGCCCATGCTCGCGCCCAGCACGTGGAATTGCTGGATGTGCAAGCCGTCCATCAAGCCCAGTGCGTCGTCCGCCATGTCGGTCAGGGTGTAGGGCGCCGCCACCGGCAGGCCGAGCTTGTAGCGCAGCACTTCGAAGGTCAGGTTGGCGCTGGCCGGTGCCTGGCGCCAGGTGGACAGCCCGACATCACGGTTGTCATAACGAATCACCCGAAAGCCCTGCTCACACAGGGCCACCACCACTTCGTCCGGCCAGTGGATCAACTGCCCGCCCAGGCCCATCACCAGCAGCAAGGCCGGGTCGGAGGCACGACCAATGCTCTGGTAGGCCAGGCTCACCTGTTCCAGATCAACCCGTTCAGTCGGGACATTCACATCACATCGAGAAGCCGCAAAGGACGGCAGGCCGAATAACAGAGCGGCCATGAAAAACAACACGCGCATGAAAAACACCGAAACGCAGAACCCCAGTAGAGCGCGAGTCTGATGAACTTTGTACAAGCGCGCTGCCACAGTTCAGTGACAGTTTGATGAAGGGCGCCCAACGGTCATCCGCGTATCTATCTATCACCTCACGCCCTGGCCCCGCCTTTTTAATGGTGCATTCACCGGCAAGCCCGGTCTCACCAGAGCATGAACACACCATCATGAGTGACCTCACCCTACTTCCCCCGTCTGCCACCCTGAGCGACTTCGCCTCACCGTCGCTTCCAGGCCAGGCCCGCCTCCAGGACCAGAGCCTGTCCCTGCAAGCCTCAGCGCGCTGGCGCGACAGCCAACAGGAGCTGCATCAACTGATTGCCCAGGCACCCGGCGTGCGCGACTCCATCGAACAACTGCTCACAGAGCATTGGCAACTGGGCGCCGCACCGGTCGGCCTGGGTTTTCTCAAGACCGAAGATCACGACGAGCACTTCGTCAGCCTGGCGGATGCCTGGGGCTTTATCTGCCAGTTTCCAGACATCTCCCCCACCCTGGATGCCCGCAGCACCGTGGTCGGCCTGGCGTCCCACCGCCTGTCAGCCCTCACGCCCGTGCAATTGCTCAAGCGGCTCCAGGCACTGGGCCTGGGGAAACTGCTCAGCGCCCGCTGGGAAAACTATTGGAGTACCCGGGCGCCGGGTACGCCGTTGTCCCGTCGCGAGCGGGCGGCACAACTGTACTGCCAGCATTTCGAGGCCTGCGGGCAATCGGCCTATGCCCAGGGAAGGCTGGGTGCCCAACAACTGATCTCGTTGCAGACAGTGCTCAACCCGGTCACCACCCCCAATGGCGTACGCCCCGTCGAGACCTGCCAGCTGGCGTTGCTGCTGCCCGACCAGAGCAAGGTCAAATTGGCTGGCGCCTGGGTCATCTCCGTGGGCCAGGAGCCGCTGTTGACACAAACCCTGTACCTGCCCTGCCGGCAACCCGGCGTGATGGTCTTCAGCCAACGCCGCGACATGGAACAGTGGCTGGTCGCAGCGCATCAGCAACTGATCCCGCCGGACGTCGCGGCTGACGCTGTCACCGTCGAATACAGCTCGCGCACCGAACCCCTGGAGCACGGCATTCTGGACCTGCTGTCGCACCTGCACGCGGCTCAGCTGGAAAGCCTGCGCAACCGTCATCGCAATGGCAGTGACCTGGCCCGTTACGCCAGCCATGCCCTGGATGATGCCGACCGCCTGGACAGCCAGCGCCGGGAAATCCCGATGCTTATCGCACCGCATCAACCGGCAGCTACGCCCGGCCCGGACGCTGACGACCTGCCTCCTGCCTTGCCCTTCGGCCACCTCAGCGCCGACATTGCCCTGGGCCAGCGCTGGGCCGCGATCAGGCTGCAACGCAGCGCACTGGAACGCTTCCTGGGCGATGGCCCTGAGCAAACCGCCCGGCTGGTGCAGTTGAAGGGTTTGATGCAAGCGCTGAAAGACGCAGAGCAGGCCGGCAATGATGCCGCCAGCGGCCTGCTGGCCAAAAAAGCTGCCCTCGATCAACTTGAGCTGCGGCAAAAACCCAATCCGGACTATGACGCGCTCTACCAGGCGCGGCTCGCCGCCCTGCGCGCCGAGGGCGCCATCCAGCATGCGCTCCAGCAGATCAGCGATGAAGAACACGGCCTGCTCCTGGCCGTCACGGAACACCCCGCGGCCCCGGAACGCCGCCCGGCTGTCGCGGTGACCCGCCTTATCCTCTCCAGCCGTGACCCAAGGGAAGGTTCCGAGGAACTGACAGGCCTGTTGCTCATCACCCAGACCAGCGCGCTGACCTCTTCGGCGCCCCACAGCCTGTTGCTGTACTGGCCCGGCAATGCAGGGGGCCTGCAGCGTTTCGAATCCCGCCAAGCCCTGGAACACTCGCTGTTCAAGCTGTCGAGCGAAGCGCAGGACGTCACCCTGCAATTGTCGCTGCTCACCGGCGACCCGATTGAATACTCGTTGCAACAGCAGCTGTACGCCAGCGAACAACAGGCGTATGCGCTGATCTCCCTCTTCCCGGTGCCTCCGTTCGGCCAGGAGCGAACCGAAGGCCTGGACAGACTCAAAGAGCAAACCCTGTTTACCCTGCAAACCCCGGTGTGCCCGGCGCGGGAACTGGCGTATGGACAACTGCTCGAGCAACAACGCAGCAGCACCCTGGCCGGGGCACTGCCTGGGGAGTTGAGCCAGTTGCCGGCAGATGAACGCCTGGCGCTCAAGCACCTGATACACGCGCAGATCAGCGCCCTGCATCGCTCGCAGCGACTGCTCGAGCGCGAGCTGGAACCCTTCGACGACTTCGGCCAGCGCCGCCTGGACCAACGCCTGCGCGAAGACTTCCAGCTTGAACACACCTGGTCGGTGCAACTGGACCTGCCCGATACGGTCAGCCAGGAGCGCGAATACCTGTCCGAATACGCGGGCCCGGGTACACCGTTCAAGTATGTGACGGTGCCCAGTACCCGCCGCAGCACCCTGTCATTGTTGCAACTGGCCCAGCAAAACATCGACCCGACGCTGGCCCAGCGCCTGACCTACATGAAGCTCGATGTCTCCGGCCCCAATGCCCCTGAAACCACCCGGCTGACCACCGGCCTGTCCCTGGAATACCTGAAGACCCTGGTCAAGGAGCTGGACCTCGCCGGAGCCTACGAAAGCTTGATCACCCGCACCTTCCTCGGTGATCCCGCGGCGGCGCCTTTCACCACGCAGCACCGTCGCGAATGCCTGACCGAGCCGCTGCGCCTGATGCTCATGCTGCAGGGCAAACGCGCCCGGGCCCTGGGGCGATTCGACGACAACGATCTGCGGCTGCTGAACATCGCCATCGACGCCGACAACGCGGATGCCTGGCAGGTGGAAGACAAGAAAATCGTGCTGTTGCCGGCCACGCTGAGTGCGGGCGGTGAAGATACCGACTTCGGTCCGACCACCCTGTCAGGGGTCACGTTTATTCAGGAACAAGTCTCCGGCCTGACCCTGCTGTACCTGCCGAACAGCCCGGACAACCAGGACCTGCGGCGCTACCCGAGCCTGGAACTGGCCCGCAAGGCGCTCTACGACCTCAGCCTGGTCAGCGGCATGAGCGCCTACCTGGCCGGCCTGGCCATCAAGGGCGACACCGCCGCCCACCTCGCCCGGATCGCCCAGGCCCAGCAACGGAATTTTGATCCGGTCTTTGCCGTCGGAACCCCGTGGCCGGCCACCACCTCGCTGGCCGCCCATTTGCTGAACGCCCATATGGGCCGCGTCATAGAAGCGCACCGCGCGACCTCGCGCTCCAACGCGGCCTTGTTGCTGGAGCAGAATGCGCTGCGCGCCGGGCTGATCTTCAACTACCTGAAAATCGCCCTGGGGCTGGTGCCTTTCGTGGGTTCGGTCGTCGCGTTGTATGACGCCTGGTCCAGTGCCAACCTGGCCACTGCTGCGTTCCTGCGCGGGAACGTCGGCCATGGCCTGGCCGAGGTCGAGGCGGTGCTGTTGTCGCTGATCGACTGCGCCATGGACATTCTGCCGGGCAGCCTCGCCCTGCCGATCAACGCCCGCGCTGCCACGCGCCAGCGTCAATTGCGCCATCTGGCCAGCAGCGCCGCCAGCCTGCACCTGCCCTCGGTCACCCAGGCTCGGCGGGCGGCACAGCGTTTCGCCGGTTATGAATATGAAGGAGTGATCTCGCTGGCCGGGCTGCAACCGCAGACCCACGGTTTTTATCGCAATGTGTACCGGCATACCGAAGGCGACTTCATCGTGCGGCGCGGGCGCATCTATCAGGTTGAGCTGGCCGGCGATCCCCTGGACTGGCGCCTGAGCCCGACCCGCAGCAAAACCTACAAGCAGCCGATTGCCCTGGATGAAAACGGCGAATGGGACACTCACTACGGCGTCTACGGCAGCGCATTCAAGGGCGGCCTGGCGGGTGGCGGCAGCGTGCTCGGGCATATGGCCGAAGTGCTTGATCCGATCTGGCCCCAGTCGATCCGTGATTACTTGCCACGCTGGTGGACCGACCGCGCCCTGCGCCGCCAACAGGCGCTGGCCAACAGTATCAACAGCCGCGAAGACCTGATTGCGCTCTCCATTAACCGAACCGAAGAACTGATGGCCCGCACCGACAGCGCAGGCCCGGCGATCCGCAGAGCCTTCGAGCAGGACATCGAACTGTACAGCCGCCAGTATCAGGAACTGACGGAGTTCGTGCCCTTTACCAGCGGCAACCGCCAGCGCGCGATCAGAGAGGACATGAGCCGCAATGCGGCGCGCCTGACCCTGACCACCCTGAACCGGGCGCGCTATCACTTCAAGCAGATCGAGGCACGGATCCTGGAGCTTGGAACCCATAACATGACCGCTATCTCCCCCGAGGTTTTCGACACCTTGGCAATCGTTCCCGCCATGCTGGAGATCCTGCGGCAGCGTAAAAGGATCAGCAGCGAGATTCTGCGTGACCTGGACCGGATCGATGCCGACTTTTCCCAGTTCAACCGCTGGTTCGATCAGGTTACCGATGCCGCCCACCGTACCCGGCTAAGCCCGATGCTGGAGCAATTCCGACGTACGCTCAATGACAGCTACCGCACGCACCTGAAATTCTTACACCGCTTCGATACCCTTGAGACTTACCCCGAAGTTGCCGAGCTGTCTTGGTTCTACTTGCGGGCCCAGGCCCGGGACAGCTACGCCAAAGTCAACCGGGCATGGGCTTCGCATTTTGAACTGCCCAACGCCAGCGCCAACATCACACAGCGGCGCAAGGTGCTGGAAGACTGCATACAGGCCTATGAACAATTCCGGCTGACCATCCGCACCTGGAACCTCGGTTACCCGCAGCATTTCGACCAGGCGCAACTCAGTGCGTTTTTCGTCGACATTGACCAGATGATCGAACTGGCTCGCCGGGCCATCAAGGAGTCGCCGGCAAGCCGCCCACCGGCCGGGCAACCTGTACGGCGGGTATTCGACACCGAGGACAATATTTCCCTGGTGGGCACCGAGAGCATCGACCCACAAACCCAAGCCACCACTTACCAGGTTGAGAGCGCCAGCGGGCGCGTCGAGACCTGGGTGAAGGGCCCCGGCGGCAAGTCCCGGCTCAAGGACAATGCCGCCTCGGAACCCGCGCCGCCGGAGTCCAACGTCAAGCCGTTCGTGGTGAGCGAAGCCAGGGCTCGCCTGGACAACGTCGGGCTGTACGAAAGCCGCGCCACCGCCTACACCGAGCAAAAAATGCTGCCGGTGGACCTCGAACACCTGCTTGTTAGTGAAGCGGCCGAGTTGAACCTGCGGGCCAATCGCCTGGAACGCCTGGACCCCACCGAGGACCTCGTGCGCCAACTGCGGGCCAAGGCCGCGGAGCTGACCATCAAGGGCCGCAACCTGCGAATCCGCCAGACCCTCGCCAGCAAAACCCCTACCGAAGGCTATCTGGACTACCTTCGCGAACAACGGGTGGTGGAGATTCGCAAGGGCGAACCGGCCCGCAACCTCAATGAAGGCAAGAAAGGACGGGCGGATTATCTTCAGGAATACGTGGTTCAGGACCTGACACAAACGCCGCCCGCCACCCTGTGGTACGCGCACTTTCATTACGACAAGGCCGGGGCGCAGTTCGACGAGTTCATCAAGGCCCACTTGAAGATTCCCGAGCAGCGCAACCTGGGCCTGCAATGGCAAGTCGCCCAGGCGCAAGCCGGGGCCGCGGTGGACCCTATCTGGCGCGGCAATATCGGGCGAGCGCTGGCCACCCGGCACTTTGCCGGGGTGTGAGGCGGCGGGACTTGAGCACGACGGTCGACAGGCCTATCAACATGAGACAAACTCAACCGATCCGAATTTGTCACAAGTTATATTCATGGAGACCCCGTGCTCGAAATCCGCCATCTCAAGACCCTGCACGCCTTGCGCGAAGCCGACAGCCTGGTGGAGGCCGCTGAGCGCCTGCACCTGACGCAATCAGCGCTCTCCCACCAGTTCAAGGAACTGGAAGAGCGCATGGGCATGCAGTTATTCGTGCGCAAGACCAAGCCGCTGCGCTTCACCAGCGCCGGCCTGCGCCTGCTGCAACTGGCGGACGCCACCCTGCCCTTGCTGCGCGGTGCCGAACGCGACATCGCGCGCCTGGCCGGCGGCACGGCCGGGCGTTTGCACATGGCCATCGAGTGCCACAGTTGCTTCCAGTGGTTGATGCCGACCATCGACCAGTTCCGCGATGCCTGGCCGGAAGTCGAGCTGGACCTGGCCTCCGGCTTCGCCTTCGCGCCGCTGCCGGCCTTGGCCCGTGGCGACCTGGACCTGGTGGTGACCTCGGACCCGCTGGAGCTGCCGGGCATCACCTATGTACCGCTGTTCACCTACGAAGCCATGCTCGCCGTGGCCAACCAGCACCCGCTGGCGAACAAGCCGTACATCGTGCCCGAAGACCTGATCAGCGAAACCCTGATCACCTACCCGGTGGAGCGGGATCGCCTGGACATCTTCACCCGCTTCCTGGAACCGGCGGATGTAGAACCGGCCCAGGTGCGCACCTCGGAACTGACGGTGATGATGATGCAGTTGGTGGCCAGCGGTCGCGGCGTGTGCGGCATGCCCCATTGGGCGCTGCATGAATACAGCTCCCGGGGGTATGTGAAGGCCAAGCGGCTGGGGGAGAAAGGTTTGTTTGCCACGCTGTACGCCGGGATTCGCGCCGACATGCTGGACGCGCCGTACATGCGTGATTTTCTGCTGACGGCCAAGGACACCTCGTTTTCGACCCTGGACGGCGTCAGCGCCGTTCGCTGACCTGTAGCGGATACCTGTGGCGAGGGAGCTTGCTCCCGCTGGGCTGCGCAGCAGACCCAAAAATCCTGGGGCCGCTTCGCGCCCCAGCGGGAGCAAGCTCCCTCGCCACAAGATCAGGCAGGGATCAGAGAGGCGCGGTAGAACGGCAGAATCAAATCCCGAGTCAGCGGCGCAAGCTGCAAACCGCCGTCACCGGCCGGGTCGATCCAGCGCACCTCTTCAATCTCGGCAGCCGGTGTCACAGGCACGTCGATGTGCACCTGGAACAATTCGGCCTGCACCACAAACCCCGGCTCATTCACCGCCGGCGCCGAGAACTGCCCAAGGTACACAGCCGCCGCCGGATCAACTCGCAGGCCCAGTTCTTCGTGCAGCTCACGGGCCAAAGCCTCTGCGGGTTGCTCGCCGGCATCGATCTTGCCGCCCGGCTGCATGAAGGCCTGGGTGCCGCGCTTGCGTACCAGCAGGGTCTGGCCGTCGCTGCCGATCAGCAGGGCGGCGGCGATGCGAATGGTGGAGGTCATGAAAAGGTCGCCTTGAATACAAAGGTGCAAGGATCCCATGAACCGGTCTCACCCCGAAAGCAGTGCCTCATCCGGCTCCTTGATGAACACGCTGTACTTCGCCCCTTCCATGGCCTCGAACGCAATCAGCTTGTCCACCAGCGGCAGGTTCAACACCTTGCCGGCGTTGAGCAGCAGCATGCCGTTGTCGGCGTTGAGGTTGCGCGCCAGCACCATGCCTTCGGCCAGTTCGCGGGTGGTCAGGACCTTCACCGACGGGTCGCCCAGGGTCACGTCGCTGAGGAACGCGGCGCAGGCCTGGATGAAGTCCTCGACCATGTCCGGGTCGTAAAGGCGCCCGGCGTATTTGCGGATGTAGAGCAGCGCTTCGTCGCTGTTCATCTGCCGCTCAAGGATCAAGCCGCGTTGCAATTCGATGAAGTCCACCGCCAGTTTCAACAGGCGCGAACCCACAGGTATTGCTTCGCCCTTGAGGTGGTCGGGAAAGCCGCTGCCGTCCCAGCGTTCCTGGTGATGGCGGATCAAGCGTGCCGCGTCTTTCATCGGTTCCAGGGTCATCAGCAACGATTCGCTCTGGGCCGGATACGCCCGGTACCGCTCACGGTAGGTGCTGTGCAGCAGGTCGCTGGGAGAGACCATCATGTTGTCGCTCCAACTCAACTTGCCGATGTTGTAGAGCGCGGCGGCCATGGTCAGGTCGCGATTGCTGGCCTCATCCAGGCCGCGGCCGTGGCACCAGGTGCGCACCAGCTCGATGATCTGCCGGTTGGTTTGCTTGGCTCGGGGCAAGCGCAGGTTGGCCAGCAGCGAGAACACTTCGGTGCCGGTGGCGTAGCTGTGTTTGAGTTCTTCGTAGGCCAGGTCGAGCATGTCAGCGGTTTGCTGCAGCTCGCTGGTGCGCGAGGCCACGCGTTTTTCCAGGCTGGCGTTGAGTTGCTTGAGTTCGTCGTTCTGCTGGCGGGTCAATTGCTCCAGGCGCAGGCGCTCACGCTCGGAGTGTTGATGGGCCAGGGATTGCCGCAACGCCAGCAGCAGTTCTTCGTCTTTCCAGGGTTTGCTCAGGTAGCGGTAGATCTGCCCTTCGTTGATGGCTTTGATGATCAGCGTCAGGTCGGTTTCACCGGTCAGCAGGATGCGCACGGTGTGCGGGTAATCATGGTGGATCTGCGCAAGCAGGGTGGCGCCGTCCATGTCCGGCAGGCGCGCGGCACTCATCACCAGGTCGACGGGTTGCTGCGCCAGAATCGCCAGCGCGTGAGCGGCGTCGGTGGCGCTGCATAATTCAAAGGGTTCCAGGCGCAGCAACTGCGTCAGGCGGTCCAGCACGTCCGGGTGTGCGTCAATCAACAGCACCACCGGGCGGTCGGGATTTGCGAAGGTCACTGACTCTCCCATGGGGCACCTCGTATAGCGTCGATGTGCGTGTCCTACGGTCAAGGTAACAGCCTCCTGGCCATTACCCAGCAGTTTAGTCGGTTTTTCTTTGCGGTGATGGCCTTGAGATATCACTTCGTCAGATGGGCATAAAAAAGGGCCACTTCATTGAATGAAGCGGCCCTGAGGTAACGCGCGGTGCATCACGCCTCGGCGGTTTTACCGGCCGAACCAAACGATGCAAATCGCTTGTTGAAGCCGGCGATGCGGCCTTCGGACTGGGTCTTGCGCTGTTGGCCGGTGTACACCGGGTGCGAGGCACTGGACACGTCCAGGAGCACGTAGGGATAGGTGTTGCCGTCGCTGTGTTGTTGCGTACGGTCGGTTTCCACGGTGGAACCGATCAGGAAGAAAACGTCGGCGGCGGTGTCATGGAACAACACGGTGCGGTAGTCGGGGTGGATACCAGGTTTCATAAGGCCTCCGGGGCGTCTGGGTGAACATCAAGTGTTATACAGTAACACAAATGATGCACCCAAACGAGAACCGATTGCAATAAGAATAGACCCCGAGCTTCTATGCGGCTTCCTGGAAGTCCATTTCCGGGGGCTGCCGGGAGAAGCCCCGCGTCAGGAAACCCAGGTACAGCAGGCCAATCGCCAACCAGCTCAGGCCCAGGTAAATCGCCAGGTGATCAAGGCTGACCATCAACCACAAATCCGCCACCAGGCCGATGGTCGGGAACACCAGGAACAGCACCAACTCCCGCAAACCGCGCTGCTTGGCACCGATCCAGTAGTGGAAGATCACCGACAGGTTCACCAGGCTGAAAGCCAGGAACGCACCGAAGTTGATGAACGAGGTGGAGGTGGTGACGTCCAGTCTCAACGCCAGTAACGCAACCACCGCGCACAGCAGGATGCTGTTGACCGGCGTACCGAAGCGCGCGTGCAAGGTACCGAAGAACGACTTGGGCAACACCCCGTCGCGCCCCATCGCAAACAGCAACCGCGAACCACTGGCCTGCGCTGACAGCCCCGAGGCGAACTGGCCGACGATCAGGCCGATCAGGAAGATCGACACAAACAGGTCGCCGCCAATGTTGCGGGCAATCTCGTAGGCGGCAGAATCCACGTCGGTGAACTCGAACGATGGGTGGGCGATCTGCACGAAGTACGACACACCGACGAAGATCAGCCCGCCGATCAGGGTGATCAGCATGATCGCCCGGGGAATCGTGCGGCGCGGGTCGCGGGTTTCTTCGGTCAGGGTGCTGACCGCGTCAAAGCCCAGGAACGAATAGCAGGCGATCGCCGCACCGCTCATGATCAACGGCATTTGCATCTGGCCGTTGAAGAACGGGGTGATGGTCCACAGCGGCTTGCTCGCATCACCGCCGATGTAGTGGATGCACAGCGCGACGAAGGCGACCAGCACCAGGAACTGCACCAGCATCAGCAAGGCGTTGATGCCGTTGGCAAGTTTCAGGCCGATGATGTTGATCACACTGGTGCCCCCGATAAACGCCAGTACCCAGACCCATTGCGGCACGGCCGGGAAGGCCGAATGCAGGTAGGCCGCGCCGATCAGCCAGATGGCCATGGGCAGGAACAGGTAGTCGAGCAACACCGCCCAACCGGCGATAAACCCGAGCTTGGGGCTGATGGCCTTGCGCACATAGCTGTAGGCGGACCCGGCCACCGGGAACGCCGAGGCCATGCGGCCGTAGCTCATGGCGGTGAAGAACATCGCCACCAGGGCGGCCAGGTAAGCGGCCGGGACCATGCCGGCGGTGGATTGCGCCAGGATACCGAAGGTGCCCAGGACAATGATCGGTGTCATATAGGCGATGCCAAACAGCACCACCGACCCTAACGACAGGGTGCGTTGCAAACGAGCCATGAGCGATTCTCCGCGCAATTATTAGATTTATGGCAGAACTGAAGTCGGTGCAGCGAACGCAATAATTTTTATGGTTGAAGCAGCTTTTTGGTGAAATGCAGCTTCTGTGGCGAGGGGGCTTGTCCCCCGTTGGGCTGCGAAGCGGCCCCAGAAAAAGCGGGAGCGCTTCGCACTCCAACGGGGGACAAGCCCCCTCGCCACAACAGCATCCTTGCCACGAGACCCGTGTCAGGGTTTGGGGATCAACAATTCCCGCGTCCCGTCCTCGCGCTCAATCACCTCCCCCGGCAATTTCAAGCGCTGGTCATCCAGGTAGCGATAGTCCTGTCGCGCCGCCGCCAGTTGTCCCAGGTCCAGTTCAACGCTGAACTGCCCTTCCCCGCGCCCGGCTTCAAACAGCAAGCTGCCGAACGGATCGACCAGCGCACTGCCACCGGCGAACATCAGGCCGTCGTCGCCCTCTTCCACCCGGTTGACCATCAGCGCGAACGCCTGGTTTTCCTGGGCGCGGGCCATGATCGCGGTGCGGTGGGTGGGGCCGTACGGGTCCATGTTGCCGTTGGTGACGATCAACACTTCAGCGCCCAACTGCGCCAGGGCCCGGGCGGTTTCCGGGAATTCGATGTCGTAGCAGATCAACAGGCCAACTCGCACGCCGTTCCACACGCAGGTGGCGTAGCGGTCACCCGGGGTGAAGACGCCGCGGTCCGAGGCCCACAGGTGGGTCTTGCGATAGCGCAGGGCGATGCCGTCCGGGGTGATCATCAAGGTGGTGTTATAGAATTGGCCCGCGTCGCTCTCGGCCATGCCGATGACCACGGCGATATTGCGCGCACGGGCGGCCTGGATAATCGCCTGGACGGTCGGGCCGTCCACCGGCTCGGCCACCTCGGCCACGGTGCCGGCGGTCGGGAAGCCCATCAGATGGGTTTCCGGGAATACGACCAATTGGGTATCCGCCGCACACGCAGCAATCGCCGCCAACGCGCGCTCAAGGTTGTAAGCTGTGCCGTTATCGCGGCCTGCCAGCTGGGCAAATTCGACCTTCATGGTGATTCCTTGTTCTTTATCTGTGGCGCAGTATGCGCAGCCGCGAACACTCGGGAAATCACGCAGCCGGGTTAACCCTATGGGGGTAGATGCATGACATTGTCGCTGGAAGACATCGCCTGGCACCGTTCGGTGGGGCAGATGATAGACGCCCTGGACCAGCCGAATTTCTGGACGCAGCTGATCCGGTTGCTGGACCAATATGTGCCGTTCGACAGTTGGGTGGTGTTGCTGTTCAGCAGCGAGCACAAACCCCTGGTGTTCGCCGAATGCCCGGGCCAGGACGGCGAACCCGACCATCTGTTCCAGGATTACCTCAACGGTTTATACCTGCTCGATCCCTTCTACATCGCCAGCCGCGAACACTCGCGCACCGGGCTGTTTCGCCTGGCCGAAGTGGCCCCGGAGCATTTCGAGCTGACCGAGTATTACCAGCGCTACTTCCGGTTGAACGTGGTGGCCGATGAAATCCAGTTCAACTGCCAGCAACCGGACGGGCGAACCCTGTGCCTGTCCCTGGGCTCCAAACAGCGCTTTGACCCACAGCAGATTGCCCTGCTGTCGCTGATTCAACCGTGGGTACTGGGCTTGCTGCGCCAGCGCCTGCCCCATGAACTCAACCAGGTGAGCGCTCCGGAGCAGCCGATCCACAACGATGGCTGGGGCGCGCAACTCACCGCGCGCGAGCTGGATGTGGGCCGTTTGATGCTCAGTGGTTGCTCCAGCAAGGAAATCGCTCGTAAGCTGGAAATCTCTGTTGAAACCGTGAAAGTCCATAAGAAACACATGTACAGCAAGCTGGGGATCAAATCCCAGTCGGAGCTGTTCTCGATTTTTCTGCAGGCGCAAAACGCCTGATCGAGCCCTGTAGGAGCGAGCTTGCTCGCGAAAAACGTCAATGCACCGCGGTCATCCAGACAACCGCGCTATCGTTAACGACCTTCGCGAGCAAGCTCGCTCCTACAGGATAAAAACTAAGGAACCCTGTATGAGCCTGTCCTTGTTAAGCCGTTACGCGTTCTTTGCCGTCTGCGTCATTTTCACCCTCGCCAGCATGCCGTTTATCGAACACGAATGGCTGTGGCCGATCGCCGTGGTCACCGGCATCCTTAGCCTGATCGGCATTTTCGACCTGCTGCAAAGCCCCCACGCGGTGCGCCGCAACTACCCGATCCTGGGCAATATCCGTTACCTGGTGGAAGGCATCCGTCCGGAAATCCGCCAGTACCTGCTGGAATCCGACAGCGACGCCCTGCCCTTCTCCCGGGCCCAGCGCTCGCTGGTCTATTCCCGCGCCAAGAATGAAAGTGCCGACAAACCCTTCGGCACGCTGATCGACGTGTACCAGTCGGGCTTTGAGTTTATCGGCCACTCCATGCGCCCCGCGCCGCTGAGCGACCCCAGCGCGTTTCGCGTGATCGTCGGCGGCCCGCAATGCAAGCAGCCCTACTCGGCCTCGGTGTTCAACATCTCGGCCATGAGCTTCGGTTCGCTGAGCGCCAACGCGATTCGCGCGCTCAACCAGGGGGCCAAGCTCGGCAACTTCGCCCATGACACCGGTGAAGGCAGCATCAGCCCCTATCACCGGGAAAACGGCGGCGACCTGACCTGGGAGCTCGGCAGCGGCTACTTCGGCTGCCGCACCAGCGCCGGCCTTTTCGACCCGGAACGCTTCGCCGTGCAGGCGCAGAACCCGCAAGTGCGGATGATCGAAATCAAGATGAGCCAGGGCGCCAAACCGGGCCACGGCGGGATCCTGCCCAAGCACAAGGTCACCCAGGAAATCGCCGACACCCGCGGCATCATGATGGGTGAGGACTGCATCTCGCCGTCGCGCCACAGCGCGTTTTCCACTCCCATCGAAATGATGCACTTCATCGCCCAGCTGCGTGAACTGTCGGGCGGCAAACCGGTGGGCTTCAAGTTCTGCCTGGGCCACCCGTGGGAATTCATGGGCATCGCCAAGGCCATGCTCGAAACCGGCATCCTCCCGGACTTTATCGTGGTGGACGGCAAGGAAGGCGGCACCGGCGCCGCGCCGGTGGAGTTCACCGACCACATCGGCGTGCCGCTGCGTGAAGGCTTGCTGTTCGTGCACAACACCCTGGTGGGCTTGAACCTGCGGGACAAGATCAAGCTCGGCGCCAGCGGCAAGATCGTCAGCGCGTTCGACATCGCCAGCGTGCTGGCCATCGGTGCCGACTGGGCCAACTCGGCGCGGGGCTTCATGTTCGCCATCGGCTGTATCCAGTCGCAAAGCTGCCACACCAACAAATGCCCCACCGGGGTGGCCACCCAGGACCCGTTGCGCCAGCGCGCACTGGTGGTGCCGGACAAGGCCCAGCGCGTGTTCAATTTCCACCGCAACACGTTAAAGGCCCTGGCAGAAATGCTCGCTGCCGCCGGTCTCGACCACCCTTCACAACTGTCGGCCAAGCACCTGGTGCGGCGCATGTCGGCCACCGAGATCAAGTTGTTTTCGCAGCTGCATGTGTTCCTGAAACCTGGCGAATTGCTCACCGGCGAAGTGAACGGCGAGTTTTATTCGCGCATGTGGCAGATGGCGCGGGCGGACAGTTTTGAGCCGAATGAAATCGCCGCGGCCTGAGCCCGCACTGAACAACCCCGCTGAACCGGACCACCGAACGGCATCGTTGAAACAAGGAGCCTCACCATGCCGTTACTCGACTTCACCGCCCTTGCCGCCCAACTGCCGGACACCTGGAAATCCACCCGCGTGGGCCAGGTCGGCCCGGCGCGGATCAAGGTGCTGCGCATGGATGCACAGGCTTATGAAGAAGAAACCCACGACTACAACGAAGGGCTGTTGGTGATCGACGGCCTTTTGCGCCTGTCTATTGGCGAGGAGGCCATCGACGTCGGCGCCGGTCAGATGTACCTGGTTGAAGCCGGCATCGCCCACGCGGTACTCGCCGGCAGCCAAGGCACGCTGGTGATCATCGACGTTTAAACAAAGCGATGAGACATTCAGCAAAAAACTCAGCTTTGCAATTGCTTACAAATACCGCCAACCTGCGCCCGCCCGACGTACGGCTCGACTGAAGCCGTCGTCCACTTGTCATTACTAAACCCCTTGTTCAAGAGCCCGCTGCCATGTTGAACGGACGCGACCCGCGCATCGATTTTTTTCGGGGCCTGGCGTTGATCTTTATTTTCTGGGATCACGTGCCCCACAACCCTCTGGGCCAGATCACCTTGCGCAACTTCGGTTTCAGCGACGCGGCGGAAGTCTTCGTGTTCCTGGCCGGTTATGCGGCCGTGCTGGCCTACGGCAAGATCCTGCAGCGCGACGGTTATCTGATCGCCTGCGTGAAGATCTGGCGGCGCACCTGGGTGCTGTACGTGGTGCACATCTTCCTGCTGGCGATGCTGATGGGCATCGTGTTCTTCGCCAACAGCCATGTGGAAACCCGCGACCTCGTTGAAGAGATGGGCCTGACGCACTTCGTCACCCATCCCCAGCAAGCCCTGGTGGATGAACTGTTGCTGCGCTTCAAACCCAACCTGATGGACCCGTTGCCGCTGTACATCGTGCTGCTGGGTTGCCTGCCGCTGGTGTTGCCGTTGCTGTTGCGCAAGACCTGGGCGGTGGTGGCTGTTTCGCTGGCGGTGTACTTGCTGGCCCCGCACCTGGGCTGGAACCTGGCGGCGATTGCCGACGGCGTGTGGTATTTCAATCCGGTGACCTGGCAGTTGCTGTTTGTGCTGGGCGGCGCGGCGGCGATTCATGCCGGGCAACCCCGCCCTGTCGAGACTCGGCGCCTGTTGCGTCAGCCATTGTTCGTCGCTGCGGCGGTGTATGCGCTGTTGGCGGGGGTTCTCACGCTCTCGTGGCGCTGGCCGGAAATCCACGACGCGCTGATGCCGTCGGCGCTCAGTGACCTGCTGTACCCCATCAGCAAGACCGACCTGTCGCCGGTGCGCCTGCTGCATTTTCTGGCCCTGGCCTATGTCACCGCCAAGCTGCTGCCTGGCCGCGAATGGACGCAGAACTGGCTGGCCCGACAAACCTGCCGTATGGGGCGCTACTCCCTGGAAGTGTTCTGCCTGGGGGTGCTGCTGGCGCCACTGGCAGACATGATCAATGCGATCACCGGCGATGCCTTCGCCATGCAGATTTTCACCGCACTGGTAGGCGCCGGGTTGATGGCGTTGCTGGGGGCCTGGCTGGACTTGAACAAGCGGCTCACGCAACCGGCGCGCGTTGCCACCGCCTGAAAAACAAAAAGCCCCGAAAGGGGCTTTTTGTTGAGCGCAGGAAACTCAGCTCGCGGTGCGTGCCGCCGCTTGAGTCGGCTGCAACTTGAACACGTAGAACAACACCGTCAGCAGCACCAGGAACACCGGCCCCACGTAGAGCGCCACACGGGTGTCCGGGAAGTACGCCATCAGGCCCACCACCAGCACCAGGAACGCCAAGGCCAGGTAGGAGCTGACCGGGTACAGCCACATGCGGTATTTAAGGCCGTCACGTTCGGCCTGGGTCAGGCTCTTGCGGAACTTGAGCTGGGCCAGGAGGATCATCAGCCAGGTCCAGATCGCGCCGAAGGTAGCGATGGAAGTGACCCAGACGAAGACTTTTTCCGGGACCATGTAGTTGAGCAGCACGCCCAGCAACAGCACGAAGATCGACAGCAGCAGCGCCTTGCGCGGCACACCGTTGCTTGAGGTGGTACCGAACGTGGCCGGGGCCTGGCCGTTCTGCGCCAGGCTGTAGAGCATGCGCCCGGTGCTGAAGATACCGCCGTTGCACGACGACAACGCTGCGGTGATCACCACGAAGTTGATGATGCCGGCGGCGGTCTTGATACCCAGGCGCTCGAAGGTCATCACGAACGGGCTGCCCTGGGTGCCGATTTCGTTCCACGGGTAGATCGACAGAATCACGAACAACGCACCGACGTAGAACAGCAGGATGCGCCAGAACACCGAGCCGATGGCACTCGGGATGGTCTTCTGCGGGTTCTTCGCTTCACCGGCGGTGAGGCCGATCATCTCCACGCCCAGGTAGGCGAACATCACCATCTGCAGGGACATCAACACACCCTGCACGCCATTGGGCATAAAGCCGCCGTGGGTCCACAGGTTGGAAATGCCCAGGGCCACGCCATCGTTGCCAAAGCCGAACGCGATGATGCCGACGCCGCCGATCACCATGGCGATGATGGTGACGATCTTGATCAGTGCGAACCAGAACTCGAACTCACCGAAAGCCTTGACCGCGATCAGGTTGATGGTGCCCATGCTGATCAGTGCTGCCAGGGCCCAGATCCAGCGGGGTGTATCGGGGAACCACACGCCCATGTACACGGCGACGGCCGTGATTTCTGCCACGCAGGTCACCAGCCACAGGAACCAATAGTTCCAGCCGGTGAGAAAGCCCGCCAGCGGGCCGAGGTAATCCTGGGCGTAGCGGCTGAACGAACCGGCCACCGGGTTGTGCACGGCCATCTCGCCGAGGGCGCGCATGATCACCAGGATCGCCAGGCCGCCGATGATGTACGACAGCATGATCGCCGGGCCGGCCATTTCAATGGCCTTGGCCGAGCCTAGGAACAGGCCGACGCCGATGCATGCACCGAGGGCCATCAGGCGAATATGCCGTTCGCCGAGTTCGCGTTTCAGCGGACCGCCCTGAGCGGTCTCGCCGTGGGGCAGATGATTGCCAGCTGGCATAGGGATACAACCTCGTCTTGTTATTGGATATGAGCCACCGAGTCCGGGGCGTCATGGCGGGTCTGCCATGGCGTACCGTTGCCGGATCACCTTTTGGGTAAAACGGTCTGGCCGGGCCAGATCAGCGGGGGTGCAGTATAAAAAGCTAAACCCAGGGGTTTTCACTCTATAAACGGCAAGATTCAGCGGGAACTCTCGGTAAAGGCGCCTTTTGCGGAGGAGCATCACCTGGTTAGCGTAGGAATCATCGCCACCAAACGGCGGCGAGTATTGCACGGTAATGGTGCAGCGTCATGCCCCTACCTTTGGCGGGTTTACGGGTGGGGGAGGCTCTAGCTCGACGGTTTGGGGTTATGTGGCGGGGTTATCTGTGACGAGCGGGCTTGTCTGTGGCGAGGGGCTTGTCTGTGGCGAGGGGGCTTGTCCCCCGTTGGGCTGCGTAGCAGCCCCAAAACCTGCCATAAGTTCTATCCGGAAAAATGCGGTGTCTTTACTGGGGCTGCTGCGCAGCCCAACGGGGGACAAGCCCCCTCGCCACAGACAAGCCCGCTCGCCACAAATCTACCTTCGAGAAACACGCCGACACTGAACTGCAAGAGAGCACTCCATAGCAGCTGCTAACGTCAATTGACTACTTCCCCTCAAGGAGCAAAGGAATGCTTCATCAACCCAACTCTCATCTGTTACGCCGTGGTCGACATTCAGAATCTGGCCGTCCTTATCTGATTACCGCCGTGGTTCACAACCGGCAACCCCTGTTCAAAGACTTCCATTTGGGAAGACTACTGGTAGCAGAATTCAGGAAGACCCATGAATTGGGAATGGTCGACTCTCTGGCATGGGTCGTCATGCCTGATCACTTTCATTGGCTATTTGAGCTGCAAGGCACAACGTTGTCGCAGGCTGTGGGACGTACCAAATCCCGCAGCACCCTCACCATTAATCGCGCACGCGGCAGCAAAGAACGATTCTGGCAACTTGGCTACCATGACCGAGCAGTGCGTAGCGATGAAGACCTTCGCAAAATTGCCCGCTACATCATCGCCAATCCTCTGCGAGCGGGCCTGGTCGAACATATTGGTGACTACCCACTATGGGACGCAGCCTGGCTCTGATTTTTCCTGTGTGGAGAGGGCTTGTCTGTGGCGAGGGGGCTTGCCCCCCGTTGGGCTGCGCAGCAGCCCCAGTAAACACACCGCATTTCTTCAGGAAGATCTTCATGGCAGGTTTTGGGGCTGCTGCGCAGCCCAACGGGGGACAAGCCCCCTCGCCACAAACAGCATCACACTCACAAATCCCCCCCACTCGCCCACCACCGTCTAAGCTTCAACCAAGTCCGATCAATCTACGTAAATGGATCAATCGACTATGGGCGCTTTATGGCAAAACGCTTCGACCAAGGCTGCGGTATCCACCGATAGCCCGGATGAACAGCCGTTGCCACAAAGCCCTCCTCCCCGCCGACGGTTGTGGTGGCGGCTGTTCTGGCTGGTGCTGCTGATTGCGCTGATCGCCCTGGGCTTTGCCGCCCTGCGGGAAATGCGCACTTCAAGGTTGCAGGCCAAGACCTTCTCCGACATTGCCTCAACCCTCACCTACCAAATGCATTCGGGCCCCAGCGATGCGCGGGTTTACCCTGGCGCCGGGCCCTTTGACAAGCGCCTGGGCTACAGCGCCCTCGGCGAGTTCCTGCCGCGCTTGATCAAGCGTGACTACCTGATCCAGGCTCAAGCGCGCTTCTCCCCCGACCTGATGGCCTACGCCCAGCGCGGCCTGTTCGTGCCCTACCCGGAAAAGATCCAGGCCGGCCTGACCATCACCGATTGCCGCGCCGCGCCGCTGTATCAGTTCACGTATCCACAACAGTTCTACCCAAGCTTTGCGGCGATCCCGCCGGTGGTGGTCAGCAGCCTGCTGTTTATCGAAGACCGCGACCTGCTGGACCCGAAAAACCCGCAACTCAACCCGGCCGTGGATTGGCCGCGCTTTGCCAAGGCCGCCTGGTCCCAGGTGGCGAAGCTTTTGCACCTGCCCGGCCAGACGGCAGGCGGCAGTACCCTGGCCACGCAGCTGGAAAAATACCGCCACTCGCCCGACGGCCTGACCCTGTCCGGCGGCGAGAAAATCCGCCAGATGATTTCTGCCAGCGTGCGCGCGTATCAGGACGGCCCGCAAACCCTTGCCGCTCGCCAGGACATCGTGCGCGACTACCTCAACAGCGTGCCCCTGTCGGCGGTACCCGGCCATGGCGAAGTGCACGGCATGGCCGAAGGCTTGCGCGTGTGGTACGGCGCCGACTTCAACCAGACAAACGCGCTGCTCATCGGCACCGACCCCAAACAGCTGCCGCAAAAGGGTCTGGCGTTGCGCGAGGTGCTGTCGCTGATGATCGCCCAGCGTCGCCCGTCTCACTATCTGTCCAAGGGCCACAAGGAACTGGCGGACCTCACCGACAGCCACATCCGCCTGCTCGCACAAAACAACGTGATCGACCCGGCGCTGGCCAGCGCAGCCCTCGCCAGCAAAGTCACCTACCGTGACTGGCAGCAACAACCGACGATCCAGCCAATCGAAACCAACAAGGGCATCAGCGTCGCCCGCACTCGCCTGGCCGCCCTGCTCAACCAGCCGCTGTACGACCTCGATCGACTCGATCTCTCTGCCACGAGCACCTTGCAAGCCGACCTGCAAAGCCAGGCCAGCACGTACCTCAAGCAACTCGCCGACCCCGCCTTCGCCGCGCAGATCGGCCTGCTCGGGCCCACGCTGCTGACACCCGCCAGCACCGCTCAGGTTCGCTACAGTTTCAACCTCTACGAGATGACACCCGACGGCGCCCGCGTGCGCGTGCAAACCGACAGCACCGACCAGCCATTCGACATCAACGAAGGCAGCAAGCTGGAACTGGGTTCAACCGCCAAGCTGCGGGTGATGACTACCTACCTGCAAATCGTCAGCGAACTGCATGATAAATACGCTGCGACACCTGCCGCCGAGCTGCGCAAAGTCCCGGTCGAGGACACGGACCGCATTACCCGCTGGGCCCTCGACTATCTGGCCCAGAACAGCGACCGCAACCTGCCGGCCATGCTCGACGCCGCCCTCAATCGCCAATACTCGGCCAACACTGGCGAAGGTTTTTTCACCGGCGGCGGCATGCACCACTTCCATAACTTCCGTAGCCAGGACAATGGTCGCAATCCCACGTTGATCGAAGCCCTGCGCGAGTCGATCAACTTGCCGTTCATTCGCCTGATGCGTGACCTGGTGCGCTACAGCACCTATCACGGTGCGAACAACAGTGCCGAGTTGCTCAGGGACGACAGTGACCCGAGGCGCCAGGAATACCTGGCCAAATTCGCCGACCGCGAAGGCACCACCTTCCTGCTCAAGTTCTGGAAGAAATACCGCAACAAGAACACCCAGGCGCGCCTCGACACCTTCCTCGACAGCATGCACCCCACCGCCATCCGCCTGGCCGCCGTACACCGCTACCTGCTGCCCAACGCCAGCCCGGCGAGTTTCAACAGCTTCGTCCGCTCGCACTTGAGCAGCGTCAAAAGCCCTGAAAAACTCACCGACGAGCGCCTCGAAAAGCTCTACCAGAATTACGGCCCCGGCGCCTACGACCTGCCTGACCAAGGCTATATCGCCAAGGTTCACCCGCTGGACCTGTGGCTGATGGGCTACCTGCTGAACAACCCTGACGCCACCTTCACCCAGGCCACCGCCGCCAGTGAACACGAGCGCCAGGAGGTTTACAGCTGGCTGTTCAAGAGCCGCCACAAGAGTGCCCGCGACAGCCGCATCCGCACCATGCTGGAGATCGAAGCCTTCCTCGATATTCACCAGCGCTGGCAGAAAGTCGGCTACCCCTTCGACCATCTGGTGCCGTCGCTTGCCACTGCCATCGGCAGCTCCGGCGACCGCCCGGCGGCCCTGGCGGAACTGGTGGGGATCATCCTCAACGATGGCGTGCGCCAGCCCACCCTGCGTATCGACAGCCTGCGCTTTGCCGCCGACACCCCGTACGAAACCCGCTTGGTCAACGACCCCAATCGCGGCAAGCGCGTGATGCCTTCCGAGGTGGCCACGGCACTCAAGGGGGCGCTGTCCCAGGTGGTGGACGCGGGCACTGCACGACGCGTGTCCGGCAGTTTCAAACTGGCGGACGGTACGCCTTTGGCCATGGGCGGCAAGACCGGTACCGGCGACAACCGGATCGAAGCCATCGGCGCCGGCGGGCGGATTCTCAGCTCCAAGGCGATCAACCGCACGGCGACCTTCGTGTTCTACATCGGCGAGCATCATTTCGGCACGCTGACCGCCTTCGTCCCCGGCGCTTCGGCCCAGGGTTTCAAGTTCACTTCGGCGTTGCCGGTACAGGTACTCAAGGGCATGGCGCCGATTCTTACGCCCTATCTGCAACCGGGCAACAACAGCTTATGCAGCGTGCGCTGATGGGCCTATCCCTGCGCTTTTCACTTGCGGATTACTGAGGGATCCGCCGCGGTTTCCACCCACTATTCAAACTTATCCGCAGCCGTGCCGGTGCATAGACTCAAGCCTTCTTTTTGAGCTCTACAGGTTGCCCCCATGGCCGACATACCCGACCAGTCCCTGCACCACGCGTTTATCGAAAACGCCCTGCCGCACTGGCTGAAAACCACCTCGCCACTCCGCCTGCGCGCACTCAACGACGTCGCCCGCCAAGGCATCCGCCACTATCCCCATGCCAGCGCCAACCAGCATCAAGCGCTCAAGCCCGCGATCGCCGCACACTGGCAGCAGCAGGCTGCGATGGACCAGCGATTCCAGGCATTGACCGACGTGTACGCCTTCGCCGAACCGCTGCTGAAAAATGCCTTGAAGGCCTATGGCGAGATCGACGTCAGAACCACCTGCCTGCGGCTGTATGCCAGCGCCAAAGTTGCCTGGTGGGTGCACGATTTCAATCGTGGGGAGCAAAGCAAAACCCTGTCGCTGCTGGACGTCGCGCTGGCCAACTTTGCCGCCTCGGACACCTTCGTCGACTACGCCTTCCTGTCCGCCGAAGACCCTCGCGGGCAGCGGGATACACTGACCTTGCGCCACTCCATCACCGGCGCGGTATTGACCGCTGAACAGTTCAAGCACATCTGCCGCACCCTGGACCTGGGCGCCCGCTACCAGAAAAGCCTGCGCCAGGCCCTGGGATTCTATGACCCGGCGGTGACCCGGGCCGTGCGCCTGCAGATGATTGCCACTCAGAAGACTGCCCTGGGTACGGCGGCGCACCTGGCCTTGATCAACCGGGACATCGACGCCGATGCCCACGGCGCCGTGCTCGACCTGATCGCCGGCCGCGTCGCGCTGCTGGACGGTCAGGCGCTTGGATGCCATACCCTGAGCCTGATGAACACGGCATTGACCGGCATCCTGTTGCTGTTTGTCCCGCAGCCCACCCGGCCCGTCGGCAAGGTGCTGGTGTACATCCCCGCAGACCCCGAACACCCTCTGAAGCAATACCCTTCGCCTGCGGCCTTCCTCAGCCACCTCACGGAAAAACTGCGGGACAGCCAGCGCTACCAGACCTTCTTCAGCCAGTTCATCGACCACGCCAGGCGCGGTGAATTCTTTGCCGGGCTCAATACACGCTTGAGCCGTGTGCGCTGGCATCAAACCGCCCACACCGACCCGCGCCCCAGCTGGCGCGACACCCCGATCACCCAGCCAAACCTGCAATTCAGCGTGCAGGCTATCGGTGACGATCACGTCAATCGCTCAACGCTCGCCGCCGAAAATGACCTGTGGAATTACCAGTACCGCCTCAAGTTGAACAAGATCGTCAACGATGCCCTGGACATCGCCGTGCCCACCGCCACCGCCGACCGCCACGCGCGCTGGGCCTGGTGGGACAACCTGGAAAAAATCCTCGGGGATATCTTCAATGCGGCGCTGCTGTTGCTGACGCCCTTCGTGCCGCTGCTGGGGGAAGCGATGCTCGCCTACAGCCTGTACCAGATCACCGACGAGGTGTTCGAGGGGATTGTCGATTGGGCCCAGGGGCGTGGTGCCGAGGCGGCGGAGCAAGTGGTCGCGGTGGCCGACAGCGTGATCCAGTTTGCCTTGTTCGGTGCTGCCAGCCAGTTGGGCCATGTCGCACGGCTCAAGCTCAGCCCCTTCGTCGAAGGCTTGCGCCCGGTGGTGCGGCCCGACGGCAGCACGCGCCTGTGGCACCCGGATATTGCGCCCTATGCTGTGAAAAACCTCGACCAGCCGCCCATTGTCGACGGCCTGCACACCCATCAGGGCAAGCAGATCCTCGCGCTGCAAGGTGCTCACTTCGAAGTGCAGGCAGACCCTGAAACCGGCGACACGCGTATCGCTCACCCGGAGCGCGCCAACGCCTATCAACCCCTGGTGCGGTTCAACGGCGACGGCGCCTTCGTACATGAAGCCGAGCAACCGCGCACCTGGGACAGCGCCACGCTGATGCGCCGCCTGGGGCCGCGCACGGCGCCCTTCAGCAACCAGCAACTGCAGCAGATGCAACGCATCAGCGGTGCCGACGACGGTGTGCTGCGCAACCTTTACGTGCAAAACCGGCCGACCCCGCCGCTGCTGGAAGCGACCCTCAATCGCTATGAAGCCCAGCGCGCTGCCACACAGACCGTGCACACCATTCGCGCCGGCGCACCGCTGCCGCTGGATGCGACGTCCGCCTGGTTCGAGCAGACCATCACCGAGCTGCCGGGCTGGCCCCAAACCAAGGCACTGGAAGTGTTCGTGCGCTCGGACAAGAGCGGTGACTCCCACAAGTACGCCAACCCGCAGGCATCGCCGGCCGACACGCTGCAATTGAGCCTGGCCGAGGTGATGTCCGGCGAGTTGCCGGCGCGGGTGCTGGAGTTTCTCGATGAGCCGTCGATCAGGCACCTGCTGGGCGGCGACGTGCCGCAAGCACTGCGCGTGCAAACCTTGCGCGATCAACTGGCGGACTCGGTGGCGCGCCAGACCGGTGACATCGCCGACTACATCCATCAGGCCCGCCAGGTCAGCGCCGATCCCCATGAACGCCGTTTGCGCGAACAGGCCAGCCCGCTGGACCGGCCGCTGGCCGACACCCTGCTGGCCGGCACAACCCCGGCCGAACGGCAAACCCTGGACCACCACGTACCGCTGCGCCTGCTCAATCAGGCCAGGGAACTGAGCTTCGCCCAGCACAGTGTCCAGGCCTACGCGGGGTTCTTCCCGCCCTGGGCGATCACCGAAGGTACCGAGCGCCTGGTGCTCAATACCCTCAAGCGCTACAGCGATGGCTTTGGCGACCTGCACCTGCAAATCCGCGATCGCCTGGTCAGCGGTACGCTGCGTTGTGAAGCCGGGCCGGCCGATGCCCGCCGGCGCCGGGTGCTGGTGCGCCAGAACGACATGGGCTACGAACTGTTCGATCAGCAGGGCCAGCGCCTGCATGGGCCGGATACCCTGTATGAATGCCTGTTGCGCGCGCTGTCCGAAGCGCAGCAACGTGAACTGGGCTACCGGCCCGGCCAGGGCGCCGGGCTCAAGCATTGGCTGATGGAAACCCTCGAACCCCTGGCCGAACGGCGCCGGGTGCTGGCCGAGCCACCGCTGCGCAGTACGGCAGATGTGCAGACCACCACCCTGCTCGGCGGCGCGGCCCTCGGCGGGTTGCGCCGCGCCCAGGAGCACCTGGGCCAGGCCCGCGCCCGGGAGGTGCTGGCCAGTCTGTTCCCGACCCTGGAGGAGGAACGCCTGCAGCGGTTCCTCAATGAGATCGGCCCGGGGCTGAACAACGATGTCCTCAATCGCCTGGTCCTGCAGCGGCACAACCTGTACCGGGAGCTGGAGCAATGGAAGCGCCTGCCCGGCCCCCATCCCAAAAACAGCCGCATGGCCCGGGAGGAAAAACTGCGTAAAAATATCATTGCGCACAAACTCTATCGCTGCTGGGAAGACCGCCTCGCCGAGCACCGCGACGACTTGGGCCAGGTGCAGAGCGGCGCGAGCCTGGACCTCAGCGCCCTCGACCTGCCCGGCAGCCTGCCGCTGCTGGGCAATGGTTTCGAGCACGTCACCCAACTGAAGCTGGCCAACTGCATGTTCAACGACAGCCAGTGGCCCTTTCTGCAGGCATTCCCGTCCCTGCGGGAGCTGGACGTCAGTGCGAACGAACTGACGCGGCTGCCCGAGCCCATCGCCAACATGCGCTACCTGCGCGACCTCAACCTGGGGGAAAACCAGATCACGCTGCTCAACGGCGACGTTGCGCGCCTGAAAAACCTCAAGCACCTGCGCAACCTGAACCTGTACCGCAACCCGCTGACGCAGCCACCGAACATCTCGAAAATGCCGCACCTGCGCCGCCTGTTCCTGAGCCGCACCCCCATCACCCAATGGCCCACCGGGCTGTTTGCCCACCCACGGGAGGAGGGTTTCCTGCTGGACCTGAGCCAAACCCGGATTGATCATGTGCCAGCGCTCATGGCCGGCAGCGCCGAGGCCCGGACCGTCGCCCACACCCGCCTGGACCGCAACACCCTGCTCAACGACCAGCGCCTGCTGTACGAGCAGTACCGCGAAGCCGCCGGACTGGACCCCAACCGCAGCTATGAGCCCCGTGGAGAGAGCGGCCCGTGGCTGGAACGGGTCAGGCCGCCGTTACTGGGCAGGCGCCAGGAGCTGTGGCAAGCGGTGGAGCGCGAGCACGGCTCCCAGGGTTTGTTCGAGGTGATCAAGGCCCTTGAAGCGCCCGACTTCTTCCAGCGGCCCCAGGACATGGACACCTATTGGGACAATCTTGAAACGTTGCGCGAGCGCGTCTGGCGTTTGCTGGAGGCGGCCCACAACGATACGGCGCTGCGTGAAAAGCTGTTCAAGATGGCCAGTTTTCCCGGCCTGTGCGCCGACGGCAGTGCACAGATTTTCAATGACCTGGGCATCGAAGTGCTGGTCAGCGAAGCCCAGCGTTACTCCGCCTCGGCCAGCGAGCGCGAGGGCAAACTGGTGACGCTGGCAAAGGGCAATGCACGGCTCAAGCAATTGAACCGCATCGCCAGCGAGGACATTGCCCATCGGCTCAAACCCGAAGCCGAAGGCGGCCTCGGCCAATGGCTGCGTTCCCAACGACGGGAGGGCGTGATGGGTAACGTGGACGACGTGGAGGTCTACCTGAGCTACCAGACCTCCCTGGCCAAGCGCCTCGACCTGCCCTGGCTGTCGGAACACATGCTGTACCGCGACACCGGCGACGTAAAACCCACGCAGATCGAACAGGCCTACAGCACGGTGCTGGAGCTGGGCGAAGGCGATGGCCTGGTCAACCAGATGTTGCTGGAGCCCTATTGGGAACAGTACCTGCACGACCACCACCCGAACACCCTTGAGGCCAATGCCCGGCATTTCGACGAACAATGCGCACGCCTTGATGAACTGCAGGAAGCCCAGGCCAGGCTGGCCCAGGCCAACGGCTTACCCGCCGAGCAGAAGGAAGCGTTGAGGCTCACGCTGATCGGCCTCGCCGACGCCCTGGGTGTACCGCACCCGCAGGTGCTGACCGGGCAACCCATGACGGACGACAGCTACAACCTGCTGCTCAACGAACTGGGCTACCGCGAAAAACAATGGATGCGCGAGTTGACCCACCAGGCTTTGGAACGCCACAGCCAACAACGTAACCGCGTCACGCGCCAGGTCTGACCGTATGGGTGTGTCATGGCACCCCCATTACCAGTACGCCGCTGCCGTTCAACGGCCCCTCTACAGGCAGGGACCCCGCCTGCTTGACCAGGGCGAACGTTACAACGTCGCTCCCGGAACTGTTGGTGATACGGGTCAGGAACGAGCCATTGACTCGAATCGCAGTCCCCTGACGGACAAGGGCCGTGCCCACGTTCGGATTGCTCATCACCAGCGCATTGGCGTTGAACGAGGACGGCGTGCCTTTGTAGGTAATGGTGATCGGCGTGGTAATCCCCGGGTCCGGGCACCGGTAGGTGAGCGTGCGATCGGTACGAACGGTGGTTGATACGGGGTCGGTGCCTATCGCCCTCTGGTGCACGTTGCCGAAGTTGATTTCGATCGGTTGGTTATTGTTGATCGTGCACGACGACGGGGAGATGGTGAAGTCGTTGTTGGCGATGTACGTAAGCTGCAGGCTCGTGGAAAAGGAATCGTAGTTGTTGGTCTGGTCGAGACGTAACACGCCCAGAGTGTCACCTATTCGAATGTCGATCGGGTTGGTCGGGTTGTTGCGGATCAATATATAAGGGATGACATCGATCGGGATCGGAGACGTATTGTTAGGCATGGTTGCAATCCTGATACCCGCCTGGATAGGCGTGTTCCAATAACTGCCATTGATACGCAAGCCGGTCGTCTGGCTGACGAACTTCGGACCAGGCGACCAGGCCGGGCCGATCCTCGTCCCGGTGGCCCAGTAGTCCTGCCGTCCATCCGGGGTATAGCTGTCCGGTTCAAACCGGCATTCGATCCTCACCCCGGACAGGAGAATGCGCGGCTCATTCACCTCCAGCCGCACATTCACCGGAACCTGCAGGTTCAACGTCCCGCCAATGCTCACCCGTTGCCAATTGCCGCCATTGACCCGGCAATCAGCCGCTTTCACGGTCGTCGTGACGCCAGCCAGGGCAAGCAGCACAACGGCTCCAAATAGTCGTTTCATGTTGTTCTCTTTCATCCCATGCATAACGGTTTAGCGTTACGGATAATCCAGCGTAAACGTCGAAGTCACACGGTAGCTGCCGTGCCCGATGGTCTTGTCCCGCAGGGCATCCGGCTCACCCTGCACATAGGCCTTGAGCAGGATGACGTTGTTGCCGGGGCTCAATTTCTGTTCGTCGCCGACCTTGTTCACCGGCACCGGCTTGTCGCTCAGTGTCTCCAAACCCAGCCCGATACCAGAGGCACCGCTGCCACCGTCCAGCGCAAACAAACCGGGCAGCGCGCGGTTTTCCGCACCGTTGAACAGGATGGTCACCGAGTCGCTGATGGTGGTATTGCAGTCATCCAGGTGCAGGGTGAAACGTTTGCCCACTGAGCGTGTGTTGATGTAGAGGTGCTTGCTGGTCAGGTCCCACAGCTCCAGGGTGATGGCTTCATCGCCCGGGCGGATGGTGCAGGCCTGTTCCACCAGGTTGCCCTTGAACCTCAGGTTGTCCACCGCCTGCGCCGTGGCCGCCAGGCCGAAGGTCAGCAGCAGGACCAGCCCCTTATGAATCATTGCGTGTCGCATACACTCGACTCCTACTGGTATTCAGCCAACAGCGTGGCCACCGCCGTGAACCCTTGGGCCTTCAGGACCGAACCCGGCCGTTTGACCGGCACCACTTCCAAGGTCGGCGGTGCCGCCAGGCTGATGTCCAGCGGCGTGTTGAGGCGAAACGGCGCGTTGTTCTGGTACAGCCGAATCCCCAGGTCAGGCGCAGTGGTCTGCAGGGCCGCGTTATCAAAGGTTGTCTCTGCGCCCTTGACGCTCAACTTCAACAGCCACGGCAGCGTGGAGGCGCCGCAGCGGATGGTGTAGCCGACGGCCCTGCGATATTTCACGCCATCGACACGCTTGGTGCCGACATCCCCGAAATCGACTTCAATCGTGCTGCCCGAATCAATCGTGCAGGGCGGCGGCTCGTTCAGCGTTCCGTTGAACGTCAGGTTGGCCGACGCAGCACTGAAAAAGCCGAAGCAACACAAGCCGAGCAACGTTCGCTGTGGCCAACATTTCATTGATCGTTTCCTCATTATTGGTACTCGATCACGAGGGTGGCGGCGGTCGCAAATGCCCCGCCCGTCAGCGTGCTGCCTGCGCGCTTGACCGGCACCGCCTGCACGGCCGGAAAGGTCGGATGGGTAAACCTGAGCGGCGTGTTCAGCGGCCAGTCCGCCCCATTGGCGAAGAGCTTGACCCCCAGGTCGGTCTTGGGGGTCGAGAGCACTTTGTTATCAAACCCGGCTGCCGCGCCCTTGAGTTCCAGGGTCATCGCGTTGCTGTAAACGGGAGGACTGCAGGTGACGGTATACGGCACGTCCCGTCGATAATTCACGCCATCAATCCGTGACGTCAGCAGGTCATTGCCGAACGGCACATTCAGCGTGCCGCCGCTGTTAATCACACACGGTGGAGGTGCAATGATGGTCGCGCGGATCGTCAGGTTGGTATCGGCCTGCACGCCCTGGCTGACCGCCCACAGCAGTCCCGCACCGATAAAAATGGCCCACGGGCCGGTTAACCTGGTCATTGTTCTGCCCTTACTCATAATTGAGCCTGAAATCCACCACGGCCCGGAATGCACCGCTGGTCAGGGGTGCCGGGGTTCGCGTGGGCTGGACGTTCCAGGTCTGCGTGTTGCGGCCCAAGGGCAAGAACAATGGCTCCCCCCTTGAACCCAGCTGTACATCGCGCCCCTGGGAATCGGTCAGGCGCAGGCCCATCCCGGTGATGCCTTGCACCTTGACCAGCCGTGAATCGTCGGCATCGGCTGGTGCGATGAACGCTACCGAGAGCACCGGTTGATAAGCACTCCATGTCAGGTTCCCCGTGCGCTCACTGGCGATGCGGCCGGCGGTGCGCCGACAATCCTCGAACAGCAGTTGAAAGGCCACGGAGGTCGCCTGGTCACCCGGCCGTTGCAACTGGCTGGCCGATACCGGGCCCAGGTCGATCGTCTGGTGCAGGGATGCCATCTCCAGGCTGCAGGGGGTTTCATGCATGGACCCGAGAATGTTGAGCATCCCGACCATGCCCTCCACATCCTCGTCATCCGCGGCGTGCGCCGGCCCCATCAGGGCCAGCAACAGACCGCCCAAGACCTTCACTGTGTGCAACTTCATGACGTTCTCCGGCAGCAGGCACTACTGGTTGGCTACAGACAGTTGCGTGTTCACCTTGCATGTCTCGCCACTGCAGGTGAACGCCAGCAGCGGACGGCCACCGTAATCATTCACGTAGGACAAATAGGGGGTGGTGCCGAGCTCCTTGGCAGTCGGCCCCAGGGCCTGCGTGCCTTTGGGCGGGACCATCACCGGCTCGAAGCCCGGTATGGTCTTGCCGTCCTTGCTGCTGCGCGCATCCACCAGGGTCACGTAGTAAGGCGTGGGGTTATTCACCTGGTAGTGATCGCCTTGCCGGGTAAGGGTCAGCTTTTCCTGCCATGGGTTGGACAGGTCCTGCTGGGTGGGGGTAATTGCCTGCGGCCGGTAAAACAATTTGATCCGGGTTTGCAGGGCGATTTGCAGGGTGTTGGGCTTGTCGCTGCGCGGCGGAATTTCCCGCAGGTTGAAGTAGTAGACCGTCTCCCGATCCTGGGGCAGCGATTTGGCGGCCGGCAACGCCTGGACCTTTACCTGGCTTTGCTTGCCGGGCTCCAGGCGTTGGACCGGTGGCAGCACGATCAACGGCGAGGTGATCTTGTTGCCCTCTTCATCCTCGATCCAGCCCTGGGCCAGGTACGGCAACTGGGGGTTGTTGTTGGTGATGTTGACGCTGGTTGCGTCTTTACCACCGTCGAAAATCACGCGGGTACGGTCCAGGCCGACAGCGGCGTTGGCGCTCTGGCTCAAGACCGCCAGCAGCAGTGCGTAGGTAAAACGTATGTGGTGTTTCATGAGGATGGGTTCTCCATAGTGTTTCGCTGGCCGGTCAGGGTGGCTGGCTCGGGTGAGGCTTGATCGACGGCTACCCTCTGGCAGCGCAGTTGCAGGGCATCGGTGAACGCATCCGTTGGCAACTCGACAGGCAGCGTCAGGACGCAACGCTCGGTGCCGCCCCAGCTGACGATCATCTGCTCGCCGGCCTGAATGCCGCTCAGGTAGACATCCCCGCCGTCATTCACCACCCCGGTGTCCTGCTGCTTGCGGTTTTTCACCGTGGCGCCGAAGGGCGGTGCGCTGCCATCCGGCAGGCGAAGAACCGCCATGGCCTTCTGGCCGGAAATCACTTCCAGGGATCGGTAGCCAATGGCCCCCTCGGTGAGGGTCAGTTGCGTCACGGATTGAGTGGCCTCGACATCGCTGGGCAATTTCTCCAGGTCAACACTGGCCGCCGTACGCTGGTAGCTGGTGATGTCGGAGATGACCGCCTTGCCGAACGCGTTGCTGCGGGTCGGCGTGCCGTAGCCCCGCACGGGCACATCGGGCACACCGGCGGTATCGACCAGCAGCCGGGTTCCGCCGGTACTGGTGGTTCGATGCAGCGCCCCGCCGTAAGGCGTGAGCGTGCCGCCGCCACGCACGGATGCGCTGAGGGTGCGGTTATTGCCTTGTTGCGTCGTGGCGCTGAGGTCGATGTCGGCCTGGTCACCAATATGGCTCAGGTAGCCGCTGGCCGAGGTGTCGCTGGCACTGACCTGATAGCTGTTACGTTCATCCAGGCGATCGGCGTAGCGTGTGGTAAAGCTGTTTTTGCCGCCGGCCCTGTTGGCATCCATCGACAGGGTGCCGGTGGGTCCCAATGGCAGGCTGACCGTCAGCGCTGCTCCGTTGTCCTTATATTGGTATTCATGGGTGCGATATAAATTCAGCGACAGGCTCATGTTCCTGACAGAGCCCACGTTGAAGTAACGAGACGCCGACAGGTTCCAGCGCTGGGTGTCCGGCCGGTTCCAATAGGTTTGTTTGTTGTAGCTGGCATACACCGTGGTGTTCAGATCGCGGAACTGTTTGTTCACCGTGACCGTATACAGCGCCTTGTTACCGCCAATGGGTTTCCAGTGTTCAATGAAGTTACCGTCTTCATCGAACACGCCGCGCCCACCCAATTCACCGTTCAACCCATAGTGCCGAGCATCCAGGTATTGGCTCATGCTCAAGTAGTTCTTCTCGGAGAACCGGTAACCGGCGAAGGTGACCTGGCTGTCGTACTCTTCAAAGTTCTTGGAATATTGAAGGCGGTAGGATTTGCCCGAAAGTGTCTGGTTCCACAGGCTGGCGCGAGACTGGGTGACGTCCAGGGAAACGGCCCCGAACGCCAGCAAATCCCGCCCCGCCCCCACCGACAGCGCACGGTAGTTGTTATCCGTTATCGCACCGCCCAGCAGCGACCAACCATTGCTAATTCCCCAGGAAAACTCGCCGGTGCCGAAAAAGTCACCGTGGGAGTGGTACTGCAGGTTGGACGGTCGCCCGGCAGACAGCTTGTAACGAACCTGCCCGGGACGCGTCAGGTAGGGAACGCCTGCCGTATCGAGCTGGAATTTCTGTACCGAACCGTCCTGCTCCTCGACCCGCACATCCAGCGTGCCGGACACGGCGTCGTTAAGGTCCTGGATCCGAAAAGGGCCTGCCGCCACCAGCGTTTCATAGAGCACACGCCCCTGCTGGCTGATGACAACCTTTGCATTGGTCTTGGCCACCCCGACCACTTCCGGTGCATAGCCCCGCAGGTTGGGCGGCAGCTGGCTTTCGTCTGACTTGAGCCCGGCACCGGTAAAGCGGAAGCTGTCGAACAGGTCCGAATACAGGTAGTCCTCCCCCAACACCAGGCGTGCCTTCAGCGCAGGAATGGCGCGATATGCGTAATAGCGACTCCACTCCAGTTTTTGCCGGCGGGCCTGCGCCTCGCGGTCTTTCTCGACACGCCCTTGCCAATCCGCCCGCAGGCGCCAGGCCCCGGCATTGGCCCCGAGTGTGCCGTTACCGCTGAGGTCATTGCGCGTACCGTCACCTTTGCGGTAGCTGGACTGCGCAGTCATGTTGTAGTCGACCAGCAGCCCCGGCACCCCCTCGTCCCAGCGTGACGGCGGGTCCCAGTTGATGGCGCTGTATTCCAGGTAGGCCTGGGGAAGGTTGATGTCCAGGGTGGACGTGCCCAGGTCGGCACTGACTTCCATGCCGGGCAAGCCCGTGACATCCAGGCACTGCCCGCCCTTCCACCACTTCAGCTGGTCAGCACCGGACGCCTTGAGGCCCAGTTGCTCGACAAGCTCGCGCGATAAACAGGGCACACTGCCTTTGGGATCATCATCGGGGGCAAAGAACGCCACCGATTGTTCAGATATAGGTTGGGTATTGAGCTGGACCACCATCGAGTAGGTGCCAGGCAAGATAAACCCACTGCGTGCAAACTGAGACAGGTCAATATTGGAGCGATCAATCAGATCAAGAACGTCGGTATTAAACTCAATATCCCCGGCGCCCATTGCAGTTCCAGCCAGTGATATCAACCCGCCAAAGAGGCTGGGGCGCAGCGTATTCATGACTTTCGACGTATTCAACATACACGCAACTCAATCTTCAAAAGTATTCCAACTTGAACCGCACTGCCGCGCGGTGAGCCCCTGCCAACAGCGGCACTCCGTTGCCCACCAGGCGGAGCCTGTAATGAAGTGTCATGTCGCCATCAACCACCGGCAGCAGCGCCATCGGCACTCCCGGCACACTCACCTGGCCAGCGGCGTCCTCAATATGGAAGGCAACCCCCTGCGAGGCCCCAAAGGCCGCAAAGGTGCGCCCGCCCATATCGCTGGGCCCGTCGAACGTCACGCGAAGATGCTCCCAGTCCGGCAGCGTTTCGCCGGGGCGCAGCGGGTCGGGACGCGTCACGGTGCAGTTGACCAGCCGTAGCTGGAACGGCTGCATTTGCCCCGCGCCCTCTCGTAACAGGCGGCCGATGGGTTCGGGAGGCATGTCGATGGTCTGATCGGCAGTGACCGCTTCCAGCCCGCAGGCCGAGTCGATGATCTCGCCTCCCAGCGTGACGAGCCCATCGCCTTGCACACGCGTCTGCGCGGCATCACAAGGGCTGATGAACAACGTCAATGAAGAGGCAATAGCGAGACTTATGAATGTTTTCACCTTGATCTCCCGCCAGTTTTCCCCCGCCACCAGTGGTGGCGGGGGAAACACTTACTGATAAGCCAAGGTGAAGTTGGTGACCGCGCTGAAATCACCAGGAACGATGTCGCCTGTCGCCTGGCCTTGTACGTAAGCGCCGAACTGCAGGGTGTTATTACCGGCAACAATGGCCTGCGGAGTGGTTGGCACGCCCAGCTCAATCGCTTTGCCGCCGTGGGTCATCATGATGCCGATGCCGCCCGCGCTGCCGACCGTGCCGATGCCGCCAGGCACAACGCTGGACGGTGCACCGGTGAAGGTAGTGGTCACGGTGTTATCGGTGAGGCCAGACAGGTCGCACCCTTCAAGCTCGATCGCCACGGGGCGGGCGGTGGACTTGCCGCCGGATTGCAACTGATGCTTTGCAATAGCGCCAAGTGCAACTGACTGATCCACAGACTCAGGCTTGATAGAGCAAGCACCCGAATGGACCGAACCGGTAAATGTAATCGTCCCGTCCGCCGCATTAGCAACAGAGATCGAACCCGCCAACAGGCCGACAGTCAACAGCGCAGCTTTTACTTTAGTCTTCATTTGCAGAGCTCACATGTATTAAAAATCAAAACGAAATCCTGGCTTAGTTGCGCACAGGACTTAATTAACCCAGCGCCAGAACAATTTCCCGAAGCAATGGAAATTGGATGCTTTCCAATTACTTGTATTGCAATTCAGGAGTTCGTTCGAGGCCGGGCAATTATCCATTTCGATTTTGAATATGAAAGCCGGTCGATTCGCTTATTCACGTAGCCTTGTCACACCAAGACACATAGGAAAATTATGGCACTTTGCCAAAACTTTTGAATCAACCGTAAGAAACGGACTACATCAACTTAACGAGAATGATTTAGTGCAGAACAAGTCCGTAAGAATAGGATTACATATTATAAAAAACAACAGTAATTACTGGGGCACGCCAACTAACAAGTTGGCGAATATGTCGAAAGGGTCAGTGCGCTGATCGGCCCGTTTCGAGTCCCGTCTCACAAGACGCGAGATGACCGTTCGTCTGCCGAGGTTGCGGCGGCAATAAGATATATCTTACGTTGTATCTAAACCAAACGAGAGCACCGAAATGAGAGACCATCATTCACACCGCGACCCCGGTGACAGCCGCGACGGCTTCGACAAACGTCCAGGCCGCGAGCGCGGCGGCCGTGGCCCACGGGTCTTCGCCCCCGGCGACCTGAAACTGCTGCTGCCGGCGCTGATCGCCGAACAGCCGTGCCATGGCTACGACCTGATTCGCCGGATCGAGACCCTGTTCGACGGCGCCTACAGCCCCAGCCCCGGCGTGATCTACCCCACGCTGACCTTTCTCGAAGAAAGCGAATTGATTACCGGTGACGCCGAAGACGGAAAAAAACGCTACACAATCACCGACGCCGGTCGTCTCTTCTTAAGCGAACAGGCGGTTGCCCTCGAAGGCATTCGCATGCGCATGGATGTGAGCAAACGTTCGCTGCGGGGCCAGGACCGTCCGCCGGAAATCCACGAGGCGGTGCATAACCTGCGCCACGCCTTGCATTCGCACCACGGGCGCTGGAGCCCGGAAGAAATCGTTCGTGTCGCGGCGCTGCTCAACAGCACCGCCCAAGCCATTGCCGACGGGAAAGCTCAATGAATACCCAAGCCATCCACCGCGTGACCCACGAAATCAAACGCCGCCGCCTCGAAGTCCTGCGGGTGGTCGACATCACCCCGCGCATGCGCCGCATCACCCTGGGCGGGCCGGAACTGGCGGGCTTTATCAGCCTGGGCAGTGACGATCACATCAAGCTGCTGTTCCCACAGAACGCCGCCGAACAAGCGGCGCTGGACAGCCCCGACTTCAACCTGCGCGGCGACGGCCCGCAACCCGCCATGCGCGACTACACCCCACGCCGGTACGACCTGGACATCGGCGAGCTGGACATCGACTTCGTGCTGCATGGCGATGGCCCTGCCTCCACCTGGGCCGAGCAGGCCAAGGTCGGTCAGCACCTGCACATCGGCGGGCCGCGTGGCTCGATGATCGTGCCGGATATCTTCGACAGCTACCTGTTGATCGGCGATGAAACCGCGATCCCGGCGATTGCCCGGCGCCTGGACGAATTGCCGGCGGGGCGCAAGGTATTGGCGGTGATAGAGATCGCCAATGCGGCGGAACAGCAGCCGCTGGCCAGCGCTGCCGAAGTGGAAGTGATCTGGGTGGTGCGCGGCCAGGATGACCTGCTCGAGACGGTGCACAACCTGACGCTGCCGGGCGGTTCGCTGTACAGCTTTGTCGCCACCGAGAGCAAGCTCTCGCGCCAGGTACGGCGGGTGCTGCTGGACACGCACAACGTCAATGAGGCATTCCTCAAGGCCGTGGGTTACTGGCAACAGTGATCCCTGTAGGAGCGAGCTTGCTCGCGAAGAACCTGAGAGCGCCGCGTTAAACCAGACACACTGCGTTATCGTTAACGTTCTTCGCGAGCAAGCTCGCTCCTACAGATTTTATCCAGCCCCACCACCCCCAGAGCAATCAGCACAAACCCCACCAGAATCCCCCCGGCATTGATGAACACCTGTGGATAACCCAGGGTGTCCACGTTAATGAACGGGTACTGATACAGCCCCCACACATACCCGCGCAACAACGCATAGGCGAAGTACACCACCGGGTAAATCACCCACAGCCCGATGTGTTTGAGGCGCAGACTGCCCTTGGGCACGCACCACCACCAATACGCGAAAAACACCAACGGCATCACGTCGTGCAGCAGCTCGTCCGCCACAAACTGCACCCCCGCAGGCTGCCACATGTGGCGCAACAACAGGCTGTAGGCGAGGCTGACCACGACAATGCTCACGGCAATCCCGCTGCTGACTACGGGCCCGAGGAAGAACCGGCTCGCCGCGGTTGGCCGTTGCACCCACGCATGGGTCAACACCACCGCCACCAGGGTGTTGGTGAGCACGGTGAAGAAGCTGAAGAAATTCACCAGGCCCGGCAACAGGCTGGCGCCATCGACCCAGCGGAAGTAGAAAATGATGTACTGCTGCAGCGCCAGGCCGGCCCAACCGCCGAGGGCTGCGAGGCCGATAAGGTGACGTTTCACCTCAGTCCTCGACCGGTCGCTTGGTGCGCATCAACTTCACGTACAAACCTTCGACCTTCTCCCGCGCCCACGGGGTCTTGCGCAGGAACGACAGGCTCGACTTGATGCTCGGGTCACTGGAAAAACAGCGGATGTTGATGCGCTCGGCCAGGCCTTCCCATTGGTAATGCGCCACCAGCGCGGTGAGGACCTGTTCCAGGGTGACGCCGTGCAGTGGGTCTTTGTTTGTCGCGGTCATGCCGGGCCTTTTGTGCAGAAAAGAAGAAAACGAAGCCGCGCACCTTAGCGGACGGGCCGTGCGGGTGGAAGCGTTGCCTTCACTATAGGCCACTGTTCGATCGTTCCCACGCCCTGCATGGGAATGCCGAATTGGACGCTCTGCGTCCCTCGGTCGACGCAAGTTTTAACCCGGCGCAATGGTGACGCAGAGCGTCACAGCATGCATTTCCACGCAGAGCGTGGGAACGATCAGCGTGGGAGTGATCGAGCGGGGTTTGGGAAAGTTCCCCTTGGCAGGGAAAAAAGTGATGTTATATTGTAACGATAACTATCAAAGGGTATCGAATCCCTTACCGTTTTCAGCCTTCTCTTTTTGCCGTTTGCCAAGGAACGACCGATGTCCCTCTCTTCTCTCTGGCGCCTCACCCCGCTGGCCGCCGCCCTGTTGATCACCTCCCAGGTCAATGCCCTGGAACTGCAACCCCAAGTCATCACCGGCAACCCGCTGGGCAGCGAAACCCTCGCCTCGCCCACCACCGTGCTGGAAGGCGATGACCTGACCCTGCAACAAAAAGGCAGCCTGGGTGAAACCCTGAACAAGCAGCCCGGTGTGTCGTCGTCGTACTTCGGCCCGGGGGCCAGCCGGCCGATCATTCGTGGCCAGGATGGTGACCGCATTCGCCTACTGCGCAACGGAGTCGGCGCGCTGGATGCCTCGTCGTTGTCCTATGACCACGCCGTGCCGCTGGACCCGGTCAACGTCGACCGCATCGAAATCGTGCGCGGCCCGGCCGCCCTGCTCTATGGCGGCAGCGCCATCGGCGGCGTGGTCAATACCTTCGACAACCGCATCCCCACCGAAGCCATCGAAGGCATTCACGGGGCCGGTGAATTGCGCTACGGCGGCGCCGACACCACCCGCAGCAGCGCTGGCAAACTGGAAGCCGGCAACGGCACCTTCGCCTTGCACCTGGACGCCAGCGCGCGGGAATTCAACGACCTGAAAATCCCCGGCTTTGCCCGCAGCCGCCATGCACCGCCAAGCGACGACGGTGAAGGCAAGAACGGTCGCCTCGGCAACAGCGACGGACGCCAGGACGGCGGTGCAGTCGGCGGTTCCTACACTTGGGACGACGGTTACGCCGGGCTGTCCTACAGCAACTACGACAGCAACTACGGCTCCCCGGCCGAGCAGGACGTGCGCATCCGCATGAAGCAGGATCACTACGCCTTTGCGTCCGAAATCCGCAACCTGCAAGGCCCTTTCACCTCGGTCAAACTCGACGCCGGCTATACCGACTACAAGCACATGGAAATCGAAGGCGGCGAGACCGGCACCACCTTCAAGAACAAGGGCTACGAAGCGCGGGTTGAAGCGCGACACTTGCCGATCGGGCCGTTCAACGGCGTGGTGGGCGCCCAAGTCAGTCGCAATGAATTCTCGGCCCTGGGTGAAGAAGCCTTCGTGCCGCAGACCGATACCAACGCCGGCGCGCTGTTTATCCTCGAAGAAATGCAGGCCACCGAGCGCCTCAAGCTGAGCCTCGGCGGGCGCCTGGAACACACCAACGTCGACCCGGACGGCAAGGGCAACGCACGCTTCGCCAATGCCGACAAATCCGCCGACTTCACCGCCGGCAGCCTGTCGTCCGGCGCGGTGTACACCCTCACGCCGATCTGGTCCCTGGCCGCCACCCTCGGCTACACCGAACGTGCCCCGACCTTCTACGAGCTGTATGCCAACGGCGCTCACGTCGCCACCGGCACCTACGAACTGGGCGACGCCAACCTGTCGAAAGAAAAAGCCGTGTCCAGCGACCTGGCACTGCGCTTCGACAACGGCACCCACAAGGGCAGCTTCGGCGTGTTCTACAGCCACTTCTCCAATTACATCGGCCTGCTGGGCAGCGGTCGCACCTTGAATGACGAAGGCGAGGAAGACGCCGGCGGCATCCCTGAGTACAAATATTCCGGTGTGCGTGCGCGTTTCGCAGGCTTTGAAGCCCAGGATCACATCAAGCTGGGGGAAGGTGCTTACGGCAAGTTCGCGCTGGAACTGTCGGGCGACTACACCCGTGCAACCAACCTGGACACGGGTGAAGCGTTGCCCCGCATTGCGCCGTTGCGTTTGAACAGCGGCCTCTTGTGGGAACTGGATCGCTGGCAGGCGCGGATTGACGTTGAACACGCGGCGGGCCAGGGCCGGGTGCCGGATAACGAAAGCGGTACCGACGGCTACACCACGTTGGGCGCCAGCGCCGGCTACCGCTTCAATGTCGGCGGCAGCCAGTGGCTGGCGTTCGTCAACGGCGAGAACCTGACGAACCAGACCGTGCGCTACGCCAGTTCGATCCTGCGGGACATCGCCCCGGCGCCGGGTCGAAGTGTGCAGGTCGGTCTGCGTACCACCTTCTAACTGACTGCACTCGGTTAAAACTGTGGGAGCGGGCTTGCTCGCGAAAGCGCAGTGTCAGTCAATACATGGGTGACTGACTCACCGTCTTCGCGAGCAAGCCCGCTCCCACATTGACTGTGCCCACTTCGAATAGGTGGTGGGGTTAGTACCGCGCATCCACGGGCTTACCCCCCTTCGGCCAGTCCTTCACCTTGTCCGGGAAATCCGGACGAGGTTGTTGGGAGAAGTACGCTGCCACATCCACCGCCTCCTGATCCGACAACCCGCCCTGCCCCAACGGGAATTTCTCGTGGAAACCGATCGGCATGTTGCGTTTGACGAACGCCGCCGCCGTGTACAGCCGCGCCATCCCCGCCCCGATATTGAACGACTGCTCGCCCCACAACGGCGGGTACACCAACTCGCCATCCGCCCGCGTCAACCCTTGGCCATTGTCGCCATGGCACACCGCGCACTGCTTGGCGTAGACCTGCCTGCCATTCTGCATATCCGGCTTGATCGCCGGGTCGACCTTGCCCACCCCGCGCCCGGCGACTTTATCTTCGGACCTGGTGTTGTTTTTCATCCAGTCGAAGTACGCCACCATCGCCTGCATATCCGCCGATTCCGCTGGCAACGGCTTGCCATTCATCGAGCGACGGAAGCAGCCGTTGATCCGCTCTTCCAGGCTCACCACCTTGCCCGCACGCGGCGCATAGCTCGGGAAAAATGCCGAGACGCCCACAAACGGCGAACCATCCGCCACAGTGCCGGCGTTGAGATGGCAGCTGGTGCAGTTCAGCGAGTTGCCCACGTTATTGGGCAGCAGTTCCTTGGTCTGCAGGTGCAGGCGCATGCCCCGTACCACCTGATCGGCATTCGGCGCCGCCAACAATTCGGCCAGGCGTGGGGTTTCAAACGCTGACGAGTCGGTGGTGACCGGGTTGAGCTGGCCGCGCATTTTCTTCACTTGGGCAGCCGTGACAGGCGTGCCTTCGTTGCCCCAACTGCTGCGCACGAAACTGAGGATTTCAGCGATTTCCTGATCCGCCAACCGCGCAAACCCAGGCATGGTGTAGACCCGTGGATGGGCTGCGGTCTCGGCGGTTTCCCAACCGGTGAGGGTGATGTGCAGCAGTGACGTCGGGTTGTTCGAGGCAACGCTCGGGTTGCCGGCCAACGGCGGGAACAGCCCTTTCACCCCGCCGCCATCGCTGCGGTGGCAGTCACTGCAAAACTGCATGTAACCCAGGCCACCACGGCTGGTGAACAAGTCCTTGGGCGGTGCGGCGGGTTCGTGGGCCACGGCGGGCATCGGCAGGTCGTCCTTGCCCGGCGGCAGGGATTTGAGATACGTCGCGATGGCGGTCAAATCGGCATCGGTGAAGTGTTGGGTACTGTGATGAATCACATCCGCCATGTTGCCCGCGACCGTGGCAAAGCGGTTCTGCCCGGTCTTGAGCAATTGCACGGTGTCGTCCACCGTCCACAGGTTGCGCAGGCTCAAGGCGCGCCAGTGCTCGACAGTCTCCCCGGCCAGGTAATGCCGGCCACTGCGGCCCGCGTCGCTCATGGCTTTTTCCTGGAAGGCGATGCCGCGCGGGGTGTGGCACGAGCCGCAGTGGCCCAGGCCCTGGACGAGGTAGGCGCCACGGTTAAGCACGTCATCCTTCGCCGGGTCCGGCACGAATGGTTGCTTGTCGAGAAACGCCAAATTCCACAACGCCAGGCCCCAGCGCTGGTTGAACGGGAAGCCCATCTCGGCGTCCAGGTTGGGTTTGTTCACCGCCTCCACGCCCTGCATCAGGTAGGCGAACAAGGCGCGCATGTCGCCTTCGCTCATCTTCGCGTAGGACGGGTACGGCATCGCCGGGTACAGGTTCTGCCCGGCCGGCGTCACGCCTTCACGCATCACCCGGTCGAACTGCTCGAAGGTGTACTGGCCGATGCCGGTGTCACGGTCCGGGGTGATGTTGCTCGAATAGATCGTGCCCATCGGCGTGCCCAGTTCCAGCCCGCCGGCCATTTGCGCGCCTTGCCTGGCGGTGTGGCAGGCGATGCAGTCGCCCAGTTGGGCAACGTATTTGCCCTGTTCGATCAGCGTGGGGTCGGCTTCGTTGGCGTACAGGGGAAGGGAAAGGCACAGCACCACCCCCACAAGGCCCAGACGTGACAGGGGAAAAATCATCGCACTATTCCTTTAATAACCCGGCCTGGGGCGGTCCCCTCGGCGCAGGTCTGCAATCGTTTTTATTGGGTCATCAGGCAGATAACCGGGGCATGGCCAGCCCCAGCTTCGTTGTAGCGGATTTTTTGCGCGCGGCCCTTGATGTGGATCAGGCGGCATGTTCTACAGTGGAACTGAAATTGACTAATTGACGCGGGCATCGATGTCGGCGAGGAGAGCAAGGATGCGTTATTCACCCTTTGTGGGGCGCATTGGCGGCGAATCCGTCAGTGCCTGGGATATTCACTACGCCGCCGCCGAAGCCCAACTGCGTGGCGAAGACGTGATTGTGCTCAGTGTCGGCGACCCGGATTTCGCCACACACAGCGCGATCTGTGAAACCGCCGTGGACGCCCTGCGCGCCGGCGACACCCACTACACCCCTGTGCTCGGCCGCCCGAAACTGCGGGAAGCCATCGCAGCCCGGCAGAGCCTGCTGCAAGGGATTGCGGTGCACGCCGACAATATCGCCCTGGTCGCCGGCGCGCAGAATGGCCTGTTCGCGGCCTGCTTGTGCCTGTTCAGCCACGGCGATGAAGTGCTGGTGCCAGAGCCGATGTACCTGACCTACGAGGCCTGTGTCCAAGCCTCGGGGGCACGCATTAGAACCGTCGAACAACCGGCCGCCAACGGCTTTCGCCTGACCCGTACCGCGCTGCAAGCCGCGATTACCGACAAGACCCGGGGCATCGCCCTCGCTACACCGTGCAACCCCACCGGCAATGTCTACTGCCGCGAAGAGCTGGAAGCCGTCGCCGAAGTGGCACGCGCCCACGACCTGTGGGTGATTTGCGATGAAGTGTATGGGCAGCTCATCTATGACGATCAACACCTGAGCATCAGCGCGTTACCCGGCATGGCCGAGCGCACGGTGGTGCTCAACAGCCTGTCGAAGAGCCACGCCATGACCGGCTGGCGGGTTGGCTGGGTGGCAGGCCCGCCCACATTGATCAACCATCTGGAAAACTTGCTGCTGTGCATGATTTACGGCCTGCCAGGGTTTATCCAGGCGGCGGCGCTCAAGGCACTGGAACTGGATGAGGCCTTGGTCAGCGATGCCCGTGCGGTGTATCGGCGCCGGCGTGACCTGGTGGTGAACGCGTTGAGTGCGATCAGCGAGCTGGACTGCCGAGTCCCCCAGGCGGGCATGTTCATGCTGGTGGACGTACGCCGCACCGGGCTCAGCGGCCGGGAATTCGCCTGGCAACTGTATCGCCAGACCGGCGTATCGGTGCTTGACGCCCAAGCGTTTGGCCCCAGCGCCGAAGGGTTTGTGCGGGTTTCGTTTACCGTCGCCGATGACACCCTCAGGGAGGCCTGCCAGCGCATTGCCGGCTTCGTCGAAGGGCTTGGGGCCGACGCCGCGCCTTTACGTGATCGCCGATAACGGGCATAAAACGCCCTTTGCCCCGTTCGAAGGACTGCCATGTCTCAAGGATTGACCTATCGCCAGGCGCACCTGGATGACCTGCACACCCTGTGCGTGCTGGGCCAGCCGCTGAACCGCCTGCACCACCAGGAACGGCCCGATATCTACCGTGACGCCACCGACCAGGTGGAGCGCGACCAGTCCCATTGGCGGCCCTGCCTGACCAGCCGGGTTCAGGCGGTGTTTCTTGCCGAGCAGCACGGCGTTGGTGTTGGATTTATCACCGCGCAAATCATCGAGACCGCCAGCCCGTTGTTGCAGCCGCTGCGTGTTGCCAGGATCGGCTCGATCTGCGTGCTGGAGGCACACCGCGGCCAGGGCATTGGCCGTGAACTGATGGCGCTCGCCGAACGCTGGGCCATCCGCCAGGGCGCCCGGGATTTGCGCCTGACCGTCTGGGCCTTCAACGAACCGGCGCAGCGGCTGTACGAGGAATTGGGCTACGAAAAACGCGCCTTCGAAATGGGCAAGCGCCTCGGTTAAATCGATGGACAAGCCACGCGCGGCCCGGCGAATATCGACGCCCAACTTCATCAGGCACGGACGCTGACCATGCTCGACATTCTTCAGGGCACGCCCCTTTGGGTGTACGCCGTTTATCTGTGGATCTGCTGGTACGGGATCAAAGCCACCCGCGGCAGCCGCGAAAACCACCGGTCACTGGTTATCCTGCCGGTGGTGCTGGTGATCTGGTCGCTGTTGTCCATTGAGCATTCAACGCTGTCGATCGGTTGCTGGCTGGGCGGTGCCGCCGTGGGTTGCCTGGTGGCGATGGCGATGTTCACCGCCAAGGGTGCAAGCCTCGATGGCCACACGCTGGTGCTGCCCGGCACCTGGAAAATCCTGCTGATCTCCCAACTGTTCTTCGCCGTGAAGTATTACCTCGGTTACCAGCACGCCGTGCACCCGTTGCTGTCGAGCACCGCGCCAATGCTGGCCCTGGCGGGCGGGGCTTCGGGTTTTACCGTTGGGCTGTTTTGCGGGCGGGCGATCAAGCTGCAGCGGGCGTTGGCATCATTCAACCGGGATGAGGGCATTGTGCTGCCTTGACCTGATCCCCCTCCCCGCTGAAAATGCGCGACGCTTTTCCCGTCTCCCCGTTTACTGAAGTAGTGAAATTTCAATGTCTGATTCCCGCACCGAAGAATCCGTAGTCGCCTTGCAATCCAAAGCTGAATACGAAAACGCCATCAATCTTTCACAGCACGTGCCGGCGGCCAAGACCATCAGTGAAATGGTGCTGGACGCGTTCCACACCTCCAAGGAAAGCGACCAGATCCGCGAGCTGCGCGTGGCCATCCGCCAGGCCCACGACGCTTTCGACGACGACAAGGCCTACGACCTGATGGGCGAGCTCAAGCAGCTCAAGGACGCCGAAGCCGCCGACAACGCCGCCCTCGAAGACCTGAACAGCAAGTTCTCCATCAGCCGCATCCTGTCCAGCTTCAAGGACGACCCGGAGTTCCAGGAGCTGGTCTACGGCCTGGCCCTCAAGGTGCTGAACCAGACCCACCAGGCCATCAGCAACCCGAGCGCCGGCAAAGGCAAGGCTTCCCGCCCGAAGAAGGAAGTGGAAGTGTTCGCCATCAGCAAGGACGGCATCAGCGTCACCCTGCCGCTGCGTTCGCCGCGCTCCAAGCCGAACGTCGACCGTGAGGCGTTTGAATTCCTCGGCTTTACCTTTGTCGGTGAAGGTGACGAGGCGGAACTGGAAGTTGAAACCTTTGTGGATAACTCGGGCGCCGAGCAGCCACTGACGCGTAAAAGCATCATCACCGCGCTGCAGCAGCAGACGGCGTTTGAGGGCTACAGCATCGCCCAGCAGTAACCCGATCTAAATGTGGGAGCGGGCTTGCTCGCGAAGACGGTGGGTCAGTCACGTATGCATTGACTGACACTCCGCTTTCGCGAGCAAGCCCGCTCCCACATTTGACCTGCGTCGCAGCGAATTCAGCCTACGACTTGAGCCGCAAATACCTCGCGAAACCGCTGCATCTCATCAGCGTTGCCCACGGTGACCCGCACCCACTGCGGCCAGTTTTGCCACACGCGCCCAATCTTCACGCCCTGCTCGCCCAGCCGCTCGATGACCTGTCCCGCCGGACGGCGCACATCAATCATGAAGCAGTTGCTGTGAGACGCCGTGCAGGTGAATCCGCGGTTTTTTAGCCAGGCCACCGTCTCATCCCGCAACCGGGTATTGAGCGCCTTGCGCGCCGGCACCAGTTGCGCATCTGCAAGGCTGGCGCGGGCGCCCAGCAGGCTGGCGGCCGCCGGCACGTTGTCCCCGCCAAACACCGCCAGTTGTTCCAGCAGCTGCGGATGACCGATCGCAAGCCCCAGGCGTGCGCCGGCCAGGCCATAGATTTTCGAGAACGTGCGCAGCACCAGCAAGTCATCATGGTCCTTGACCCACGCCACACAACTGGGTGCGTCACTGAAGTCGATGTAGGCCTCGTCCACCAGCAAAATGCTGCCCTGGGGTTTGCGCGCCAGTGCCTGTTCGATGGCCTTGGCGGGTGTGAGGGTGCCGGTGGGATTGTTCGGGTTGCAGAGGTAGATCAGGCCGGGCTGGCGGTCAACGGTGAGCATGGCGGGAAGGTCATGGGCGTGATCGGCGGTGAGGTCCACTTCATGCACCCTGGCCTTGCACGACTCGGCTGCCTGGCGCGGAACTTCGTAGGAAGGCGTGGCCATCACCAGGCTGCGGGTTTCGCTGGTAAACGCCAGCACCGCGTAGCGCAACGCAGCCATGGAGCCGGCGAACACCGCCACCTGCTCTTCCAGAATGCCCTGCTGCTGGGCAAACTGCTCGACCAGCGCGTACATGTCCGGGTACGGGTAGCGCCCCGAAACGGCAATACCGCGCTGCATGGCCTGCCGCGCAGCCGGCGAGGGCCCGTAGGGGCTTTCGTTGTAGTTGAGCAGCACCTCGGGCGCCGCCACGGCGGGGCTTGCCTCAGCCCAGTCCAGGCGACCCAGCAACGGCAAGGCCGCGCCCAGTGCGATCAGGGAACGACGACTCACGTTGACCATGAAGACCTCTCCTTGTCGGCTCGCAGCTTCAGGTGCGGGATTCGCCCCCGTTCCTGCAATTGGGTATGACGAGGAAAACAGCCGGTGATTTACCCAACCAACAAAAAGCCCCGCACTTCATACCGAAGGCGGGGCTTTTGCGTTTCCGGCTAGTTGGAATGAAAACGCCGGTTCAACGCGATCCGCTTGGCCTCCACTGCCCGCAGGTGTTTGTGGTGACGGCGCCACAGCAACAGCACGATGATCAGCACCAGCACCACCAGGCCACCGCCCCACAGCAGGTACGGCATGGCCGTGATCAACAACGGCGCATCCCCGCCACGACGCAGGCTGGTGACTTCTTCGGAACTGACGCTCAGCGCCGGGTTGCCGAAGGTGTGCAGGCTGTAGTTGGCGATGGCGGCGATTTGCGCGTCGTTCAGGTCACCGCCCAGGGCCGGCATGCTCACGGCGCCGTCGGCACCTTTGCGGTCGATGCCCGCGATGATCGCCATCACCAGGTTGTTGGCCTGGTTGCCGTTGAGCGCGGTGTTGAGGCTCAGGGACGGGTAGAACTTGTCAGCCGAGCCCTGGCCATCGCGGCCGTGGCAGCTGGAGCAGGCCGAGTTGTAGAGGCGTGCGCCATCCAGTCCGGTGGCGTCGGCCAGTGAGGCTTGATCGCCCTGGCCGGTTTCCAGGGTGCTCATGTCCACCGGCTTGACGTCACGCACCACCCGCTCGGTTTGCCCGGGATCGCGGATCGGCGGCACGCTGTGCAGGTAGGCGGCCATGGCATGCAGGTCGCTGTCGCTGAGGTAGCGGAAGCTGTTTTCCACGGCTTCGGCCATGCCGCCCGCCGCTTGGGCCTTGTCGGCGAGGTGACCGTTTTTCATGAAATTGACCAGGTCATCTTCGCTCCAGTCCCCCAGCCCGCTGACCTTGTCGGAGGTGATGTTGGGCGCGACCCAGCCACCCAGTTTCGCACCGGCCAGGTACTGGCTGTTGTCCTCGGCCATCAAGGCGTTACGTGGGGTGTGGCAGGCGCCGCAGTGGGCGAGGTTGTCCACCAGGTACTGGCCACGGCTGGTCTGTTCGGTGGCGTCGGGCTTGGGCACAAAACCCTGGCTGTCGAGGAACACCAGGTTCCAGCCGAACATCAGTTGGCGGATGTTGAACGGGAACGCCAGGTGCGTTTCCGGCACCGGCTGGTCCACGGCTTTGACGCCCTGTTGCAGGTACACGTACAAGGCGTGGATGTCGTCATCGCTCATGCCCTGGTAAGAGGTGTAGGGCATCGCCGGGTACAGGTGCTGGCCCTTGGCGTTAATGCCTTTGCGCAAGGCGTCCGCCAGTTGCTGCTCGGTGTAGTCGCCGATGCCGTAGGCCTTGGACGGGGTGATGTTGCTGGAGATGATCTTGCCCATGGGCGAGTCGATCACATACCCGCCGGCCAGCGGCGCGCCGCCATTCTCGGCGGTACGGTGGCAGGCTTCGCAATCGCCGGCACGGGCGACATAGGCGCCCTTCTCGATCAGCGCGGCGGTGTCTTCAGCGGCAAACACCGGCAACGCGGTGAGCAGCAAGGCCAGCAATGGAAATTTAAGCAATCCCATGACCTAGACCTCCCGCGCAATGATGTCGGCCATACGGATACTCAGCGCCACGCCGGCCAGGGTCGGGTTGATGGTGCCGGAGGCCGGTATCACCCCGGTGGTGGCGAGAAACAGGTTGGCGTGGTCGTGGGTGCGGCACTCGTGGTTGACCACCGAATCCTTGGGGTTGGCGCCCATGATCACGGTGCCCATCAGGTGGTCGCGGTTCTGGTAGCCGGTGTTGTCTTCCACCACCGTGCCGCCCATCAGCTGCACGAAGTGCGCATAGTCTTCAGTGACGCCGGCCTTGGCCGCCTTCACGTAGTCGCCCACCTCGTAGTTGACCACCAGCATCGGAATGCCCAGGGCGTCCTTGCGGGTGCGGCTCGGGCGCACGGTGTTGGTCTGCAATGGCAGGGTTTCATACACGGTAGAGACGTCGACCCAACGCGCCGCATCGTGGCGGATGCGTTCGTCCAGCTCCTTGCCGTACACGCCCTGGGCGATCAGCCGCTTGGCCACGGCAATGTTCGGCACGTTGTTGGAGATCGAGTGTTTGACCGAGGCCCGCTCCTTGCGGAACTCGCCGTCGCGGCGGTTGAAAATCCCGCCCTGCTGCACCGCGCCGCGTCCCGGCCACAACGGCTCGTCGGCGATAAATTGCAGGCCTTGGCCAGTGTGGTCCATCAGGTTGCGACCGACCTGGTCGGAGGAGTTGGCCACCTCGGAAATCAGCAGCAGCTTGGGGGTTTCCAGACCGTGGGCGGCAACGATGAAGTACTTGGCAGTGAGCCGCACATCAGCGCCGGTGGAGCTGCGGTAATGGATCGCGACGATCTTGTCGTCCGCGCCTTTTTCCAGCTTGTAGGCGGTGGCGTCGGTGATCAGCTTGGCGCCGGCCTGTTCCGCATGGCGGGCGTGCACGTCGCCGCTGTACATCGCGCCGATGGGGCAGACCGGCATGCAGTTGTTGTTGCCGCTGCACGCCGGGCGCCCGTCGTAGGGTTCAGTGGCACGGCCATTGGGCTCATGGATAAAGTGATACCCCGCCGGTGCCATGCGTTCGCGCAGGCGCTGGAACAGGTAGGTATCACCTTCCGGCGCCATCGGGTACGGGCTGGAGCGCGGCGGGAACGCACCGCCGCCCTGCCCGCTCTGGTCCTGGGTGTCACTGCCGCATACGCCCAGGGCAATTTCCGCACGCACGTAATAGGGTTCCAGCTCGCTGTATTCCAGCGGCCAGTCGCGACCTACGCCGTAGAGCGTCTTGAGTTTCATATCGTTGGGCAAGTAACGCCAGCACGCTGCCGCCCAGTGCCAGGTGGTACCGCCCACCAGTTTCAACATGCCGGGGCGGAACTCGAAAGAACCGGTGTTCTCGATGTATTGCTCATCGTAAGAATGATGGGCCCACGGTTCATTCGGATAGGGTGAGTTGTAATTGCCCTTGTTCGACGAATTACGGAAGTTCTCGACTATCTTCCAGCGGGGAATATGTTCACCGGCTTCCAGAATAATCACTGACTTGCCGTGCCTGGCCAATTCAAATGCTGCGTTACTGCCTAATGCGCCGGAGCCAACCACAATGACATCGGCGTCAAAATCCTGATTCATAAAAGTGCCTTGTCTTAGTCGTTGGCCAGCGTGGCCGGAGGATTGACCCAGTAATTGGTTTTTCCCCGGGAGTACGTCGGGATCACCGTGGCGTCCGCGGTCGGCGCATAGGCCAGGGCGCCGGTGAAGGTGACCAGGCGCGTGCCGTCGGTGGCGCGCAGGGACACCGGCGTGCCGGTGTAGCCCAGGTACCAGGCGGAGACGATTTTCTGCGTCGTGTCCTTGATCACCGGGTCGGCGTAGAACGGGCTGCCGGACAACTGGCCGACGTTGCGCAAGTGATGCTGGCCAACCTTGCTCCACAAGGCTTTGATCTTCTCGGGGAATGCAGGGTCGTTCCGGGTGCACTGAGCCAGGATGCGCAAGGACAAGGCGGCATCCAGGTTCGAGCGTTCGAGGAGGAACATCGACAGTTGGCGGAAGGATTCAATGTCGTCGCTGGCGGCGCTGCTGACTTCCTGCGCCAGCGCGGCACCTGCCCACAGCGGGGCAAACAGGCCAGCACCGGTCAAGGCTGCGCCTGAATACAGGAGTTTTCTTCGGGTTATCACGGGATATCTCCTCATGAGTCGAACAACTATCGGCGCACGGGCCTAGTTCGACTTCACTGCAAAAGGCTGAGTACTTCGTTCACGGAGGTTGAACGGACTTTAAGAGCCCTTTTTATAACTGCCAGGAGAACGCCAAGCTGTCGTGCAGCTTGTTAATGATGAGAATGAGCAACAACGCGACCGTCTATAACAGCCGCTTAAACACCGTACAGCAATTTATCCTGCAATAACATGAAACATCCATTTGGATGTTTGCTCAGTTGTGCAGGTAATCCGCGAGGGGATACTTCGCGCACAAGGCTTGAGCCTGCAAGCGCAGGGATTCCTGTGCATTCGGATCCAGGGTGAACTTGTGCTCGTTGAGGGGCGTGACCGCATTGAGCACCCGGCACACCAGTTCGACGACCTGCCGACATCCATCGGCGTCGAGCTGGCGTTGCGCCAGGGAGCCGGTGCCGATACACAACCCGCCAGCGACGAATGATGGTCGCGTCTCTCCCGGTGCGCGATGCTTGTCCACGATGATGCCGCACTGCTCCAGCGCCGCCTGGGCGATGGCGCCGGTGATGCCGCCACGCAAGCGAATCAGCACCGAGTGGTTTTCACTGCGCCCGCCCACCACCTCGTAGTCACAGGCCTGGAACGCGCTGGCCAGTTCGTCGGCCGTGGTGCGAATACGCGCCATCCAGGCGTCGAAATCCGCGGACATGGCGTAGCCGAACGCCGCCGCCTTTGCCGCGATCATGTTGAAGGCCGGTGCGCCCTGCATTCGTGGGAACACGGCTTGATCGAGGAGCCGGCTGAAGCTGGTCTTAAGGCCCGGCACCTTGGTTTCGGCGTCGCGACCGGAAAGGATCAGGCCGCCACGCGGGCCGCCCAGTTGTTTATGGGTGCACAGCGTAGTGACGTGGGCTGCGTCGATCGGGCTCGGATGGCGCCCGGTGGCGACCAGGCCGGCGATGGTCGAAATGTCCGCCAGCAGGATCGACCCGGCTTCGTCGGCAATCGCACGCAAGCGCGCGAAATCAATGGCGTGCGAGTAGGCCGTCGCCCCGCAGATGATCACGCGCGGGCGATGGGCCAGCGCCAGTGTGCGCACCTGGTCGTAGTCGATAACACCCTTGGAGGTAGTGCCGTACCGGAGCGCCTTGTAGTTCGCGCCGGTGAACGCGACGGGGCTGGCGTGGCTCAGATGCCCGCCATGATCGGGGGCCATGCCGAGCACGGTGTCTCCCGGCTCCAGCAAGGCCGCCAGTACCTGATAGTTGGCAGTCGACCCCGAGTGTGATTGCACGCCGGCGTATTGCGCACCGAACAGCTCACGCGCTCGGCGCACAGCCAGGGCTTCGACCCGGTCGGCATTCTCGCAGCCGGCGTGATGACGCCAGCCGGGCGTGCCCTCGGCGGTCACGTTGACCAGCAGCGAGGCGGACGCCGCCAGGATATTCGGCCTCACTGCGCAGGACGAAGCGGCCAGCGACAGCGTCTGGTGTTGGCGCGTGACTTCCGCATCCAGCAACCCTGCCAGCTCCGCGTCTTCTGCCCGTAGATCCGCCAGCCCTCGTTGCAGCAGGTCGGCCTGGTGGGTAAGTGGTTGCGTGTCGACTGCCATTGTCCTGTGTTCCTTCCCTGAAAATCCCGTGCGCCTTTCCGTTGGGCGCAGGGCAATTAAGCAGAAAAATGAACATTTTCCAAATTAAATGATTCTTTTTGGCTGAGCATAGGGGGACAAGACGCGGTTTTTCCTGGCTGGATGATGGCCAATCGCCAAAAAACTGATCACGGTCTTTATTCTTGTGGCAGGCGCATGCAACACTTCGCGCCGCGGCGAAGCACGCACCCCCAGCGCAACATGGACGCTCTGTGTAGAACATAAGGAAGTGGTGGGCATTTGATTCACAGAAAAGAACGCACCGAGTATTTGAAGAGCAATATCAAATACCTGATCAAAAGCCGCGGAGAGACGCAGCTGTCGTTGTGCAACGCGGCCGGCCTGACCAGAACCACGATCTACAACATTCTGGAAGGCAAGGTCGTTAACGTACAGCAGTCCACCATCCGCAAGATCTCGGATTTCTTCGGCGTTTCCTATGAAGAAATCGAGACCCTCGACTTCGAAGAAAAAGAGATCATCGACAGCAGTATTTCCCCCCAGGGCAACATGAACCCTGCTGCCGTGCCGATCATCAAGCAAAGCCAGGTCATGGCGAGCATGGACAAGCGCATTGGCGAACTCGCCACGCTGTACCCGCTGACCTACTACTTCGGCACTTCCTACAACTTGATAGCCGTGCTGCTGGAACATGCGATTGCCGGCGTCAACGAGCCGGGCGATTTGTTGATCGTGCAGAAAGGGACGTCGAGCGACGACAAGGAAAAGTTGGTGTACGACAGGCTCAGCAAAAAACTATTTATCACGGATCAAGCGTGTGTCAGCTCGGATCGTATCTGTGTGGTGGGAGATATCATCGAGGAGCGCTTCAATGACAACGTATGAGCACGAAGTCGAGAACAGCAAATACAAGTTGCTGGGGTTCGAGAATGACAAGAGCCTGGCGGTGATCATGGTGATCGCCACGGGCAAGATCATTCGGATAAAGCTGAGCGAAGTGCTGAACAGCGAAATCATGGACAATTTAAATAAAATGGAAGTCAAGAACATGTACAAGAAGTTCTACTCACAGGGCGGAGCGCTGACCGCGTACGACCTCAACGACCGCAACGAGAACTCATGGATGATTTACATCATCCTGAACCTGCTGCTCTTTACGTTCTATATCTTCACCAGCATCGCCGCGACCAAACCTATTTACCTGGAGTCGCTGGGCATTATCGTCACGCCCGGCACGTTCCTTTACCCGCTGACGTTTCTGATCGTGGACTTGCTCAACGAACAGTTCGGCCTGCGGCTGGCGAGACGGGCCATCCTGTTTGCGTTTGCCAGTAACGCGATGATCATCATCCTGCTCTACGGCTCGACCTTCCTCCCCGGTTTGCCAGGCTGGAAGCTCGACGGGCCTTACAACGACGTGATCATTCAGGTGTCGTCGGTGCTCATCGCCTCTTCGGTTTCGTTCCTGGTGTCGGAGAACATCAACTCGTACCTGCTGTGCAAGATCAAGGAGCTGACCAATTCCAGGTACCTGTTCCTGCGGATTTTCCTGAGTACGTTCTTCGCGGTGATCATCGACAGTTTCCTGTTCTGCTTCATCGCGTTCTACGGCGCCATGCAGACCAGCGACATCCTGAACATGATCTACGTGCAGATCGCGATCAAGGTCTGCTTTGCCTTCATCAACATCCTGCCGGCCTATGGCGCCCGCTCGCTGTTCAAGCGCTACATCACGGGCGATACCCAGGCCCAACCGCACGCCAGCTGATGATCGTTCCCACGCTCTGCGTGGGAATGCCGCCTTGGACGCTCCGCGTCCGCCTTTGTGACGCGGAGCGTCACGGGATGCGTGCCCACGCGGAGCGTGGGAACGATCGACATCACGCCAGTTTGCTTTTCAGGCTCTGCATGACGGCTGCCTTGTTTTCGAGGTAGTCGTTCAGGCCACGTGCGCGCAGGTTGCACGCGTCGCAGTTGCCACAACCCGTACCGATAATGCCGTTGTAGCAGGTCAGGGTCTGGTTGCGGATCAGGTCCAGCTGCTGGTGATCGTCCGCCAGGGCCCAGGTCTCGGCCTTGTTCAGCCACATCAACGGCGTTTCCAGGCGCACGTCGTATTCCATGCCCAGTTGCAGCGCTTTGTTCAGCGCCTTGACGAACTCGTCCCGGCAATCGGGATAGCCGGAGAAGTCGGTTTCACACACCCCGGTGATCACCGTTTCCGCCTTGACCTGGTAGGCGTAGATCGCCGCGAGGGTCAGAAACAGAATGTTCCTGCCTGGCACGAAGGTGCTCGGCAAACTCTCGCCCGAGCTGTTCACCGTGGGTACCGGAATGTTGTCGCGGGTCAGGCTGCTGATGGCCAGCTCGTTCAACAGCGACACGTCCATCACTTTGTGAACAGTGGCGCCCAGCTGTTTGGCGAGTTTCTGTGCGACTTCGATTTCCGCCACATGGCGCTGGCCATAATCGAAGGTAATGCAGTGCACCTCGTCATACAGCGCCAGTGCCTGGATCAGGCAGGTGGTCGAATCCTGCCCACCACTGAATACGATAACGGCTTTTTTACTCATCACGCTGCTTCCTGCATTTGTAAGATTTGGCATAGTTTAAAGGCCCCTCAATAAAAAACCCCGCGCTTCTTTCGAAGGCGGGGTTTTTTACTGCTCGATCACTCAGTGAGCGTACGTCAGCAGCAACTCTTTCGGCACCTGGAAATCCAGGGACATCATCACGCTCAAGGCGGTGATGGTGAAGATCGAGAAGACGAACAGCTTGCGTGCCCAGACGGTGTCATCCACCGCCTTGTAGCCGGTCCAGGCCATGTACAACCAGTACATGCCCATGGCGGCGGCAACGGCGAGGTAGCTCATGCCGGCGTAGCCACTGAAGGTCAACATCAAGGTCGCCACGAGGAAGGCCAGGATGTAGAGCAGGATGTGTTTCTTGGCGACCTTGATGCCACGCTTGACCGGAAGAACCGGAATCGAGGCAGCCAGGTAGTCGTTGAAGCGGAAGATCGCGATGGCATAGGAGTGCGGCATCTGCCACAGGCTGAACATCACCAGTAGCACCAACGCGGCCATGTCGAAGCTATTGGTCACAGCCACATAACCAATCACCGGCGGCATCGCCCCCGACAGACTGCCCACCAGCGTGCCGTGAACCGACTTGCGCTTGAGGTACAGGCTGTAGAAGCCGACGTAGATGACGAAGCCGATCACGGCAAACAGCGCCGCCAGCGGGTTGGCCACCTTGTACAGCAACACCACGCCGGCGATACCCAGGATGGTCGCGAAGATCAGTGCCAGTTTCAGGGAGATAAGGCCCTGGACCAGCACACGATTCTTGGTGCGTTCCATCTTGATGTCGATATCGCGGTCGATGCAGTTGTTGAATACACAACCGGAAGCTACCACCAGGGACGTGCCGATCATCGCAGCCAGGAAAATGGCCAGATCGACATGCCCCTTGGAGGCCAGGAAGAAACCGCCTGCCACAGAAAGCACGTTACCGAAAATGATCCCCGGTTTGGTGATTTGGATAAAGTGCTTAAGCGACATCGGGTCTTACCTCACTTCGCCATCATGAACGTATGGATGCTGAACATGATCCATACCGACAGGCCAACCAGCAGGAGGATCACCAAACCTGCGAACACGAACGCAATCACGTTATCGCGCTGAGCCTTCGAGCGGTCCAGGTGCAGGAAGTACACCAGGTGAACCAGGACCTGGATCACCGCGAACGCCAGGACGATCATCAAGGTGATCGACTTCGGCAAGGTTGGGTACATCACCAGGCCGAACGGGATCAGCGTCAGGATGACCGACAGGATGAAGCCAATGGCGTACGACTTGACGCTGCCGTGGCTGTCATCATGGCTGTCATGGGAATGTGCATTAGCCATTACAGAGTCCCCATCAGGTAGACAACGGTGAAGACGCAGATCCAGACCACGTCCAGGAAGTGCCAGAACAGGCTCAGGCAGCTCAGGCGAGTCTTGTTGGTGTTGGTCAGGCCATGTTTGTTGACCTGATACATCATGGTCGCCATCCAGATCAGACCGGCAGTCACGTGCAGACCGTGGGTGCCTACCAGCGTGAAGAACGCCGACAGGAAGCCGCTACGGTGCGGGCCGTAACCTTCGGAGATCAGCAGGTGGAACTCGTTGACCTCCATGCCGATGAAGCCCAGGCCGAACAGGAAGGTCAGTGCCAACCAGCTCAGGACGCCTTTCTTGCTGCCCTTGTAGAAGGCCAGCATGGCGAAGCCGTAGGTGATCGAGCTGAACAACAGCAAGGCGGTTTCGCCGAGCACGTAAGGCAGTTCGAAGATGTCGTGGCCCGACGGGCCACCCGCTACGTTGTTTACCAGTACCGCGTACACCGCGAAGATCGACGCAAACAAGATGCAGTCGGTCATCAGGTAGAGCCAGAAACCGAATACGGTCATTGGCCCCGAGTCGTGGTGATGGTCATCGTGCCCATGGTCATCGACATGGGCGTGTCCAGCATTGGTCACTAAGTTCGACATGGTTTAAGCCTGTTCCAACGAGGTTTCAACACGGTTGGCCGGGATCTTCTTCTCGGCAACCAGGCGAGCGTGTTGCTCGGCTTCGATGCGTTCGATCACGTCGACCGGCACCATGTAGCCTTGGTCATCACGGGCAGCGTGAACGATGAAGTAGCCGATGGTGCCCACCAGGCTCACGATGGCCAGCCACCAGATGTGCCAGATCATCGCGAAACCGAACACGGTCAACAGCGCGCCCATCACAACGCCGGTAGCGGTGTTGTTAGGCATGTGGATCGGTTCGTAACGCGCAGGCTTCTGGTACGCAGTACCGTCTTCCTTGGCTTCGGTGAACGGATCGATGCTGTCAGCCTTCGGCAGTACGGCAAAGTTGTAGAACGGCGGTGGCGACGAAGTCGACCATTCCAGGGTGTGTGCATTCCATGGGTCGCCGGATTCGCACATGTTCTGCTTGCGATCACGCACGCTGACATACAGCTGGATCAGCTGGCAGGCGATACCCACAGCGATCATCAGTGCACCCACCATGGCAACGTACAGGTACGGTACCCACTCAGGGTTGGTCGTGGCGTTCAGACGACGGGTCATGCCCATGAAGCCCAGAGCGTAGAGCGGCATGAACGCGACGAAGAAGCCCGAGATCCAGAACCAGAATGCAGCCTTGCCCCAGCCTTCGTGCAGCTTGAAGCCGAACGCTTTCGGGAAGTAGAAGCTGAAACCTGCGATGTAGCCGAATACTGCGCCGCCGATGATCACGTTATGGAAGTGAGCAATTACGAACAGGCTGTTGTGCAGTACGAAGTCAGCACCCGGGATAGCCAGCAGTACGCCGGTCATGCCGCCGATCGCGAAGGTCACCATGAAGCCCAGGGTCCACAGAACCTGGCTGGTGATACGCAGACGACCGTGATAGATGGTGAATAGCCAGTTAAATAGCTTCACCCCCGTCGGGATGGAAATCAGCATCGTCGCCAGTCCGAAGAACGCGTTGACGCTGGCCCCCGAACCCATGGTGAAGAAGTGGTGCAGCCAAACCATGAAGCCCAGTACCGAGATCGCGCCCGAGGCGTAGATCATCGAGTGGTGACCGAACAGGCGCTTGCCCGAGAAGGTCGAGATCACTTCAGAGAAGATACCGAACGCTGGCAGGATCAGGATGTACACCTCAGGGTGACCCCATGCCCAGAACAGGTTCACGTACATCATTGGATTGCCACCAAGTTCATTGGTGAAAATGTGGAAATCCAGGTAACGGTCAAGCGACAGCAACGCCATGGTTGCAGCCAGGATCGGGAACGATGCAACGATCAGTACGTTGGCCCAGGTGCAGGTCCAGGTGAAGATCGGCATGTCCATCAGCTTCATGCCAGGGGCGCGCATTTTCAAGACGGTGGCCAGGAAGTTGACCCCCGTCAGTGTCGTCCCGAGTCCTGATAACTGTAGCGCCCAGATGTAGTAATCCACACCCACGCCCGGACTGTAGGCCAGGCCCGACAATGGCGGATACGCAACCCAACCGGTCTTGGCGAATTCGCCGACGCCCAGGGACAGGTTGATCAGCACTACGCCGGATACCAGCAGCCAGAAGCTCAGGGAGTTCAGGAACGGGAACGCAACGTCACGCGCACCGATCTGCAGCGGCAAGGCAAGGTTCATCAGGCCGGTGAAGAAAGGCATCGCCATGAAGATGATCATGATCACACCGTGGGCGGTGAAGATCTGGTCATAGTGTTCAGGAGGCAGGTAGCCAGGCGAACCCTCGGTGGCCATGGCCAACTGGGTACGCATCATGATGGCGTCGGCAAAACCACGCAGCAGCATGACCATGGCAACGATGACGTACATGACGCCGATTTTCTTGTGGTCGACCGAAGTCAGCCACTCGGTCCACAGGTAGGTCCACTTCTTGAAGTAAGTGATACCTGCAAACAGTGCCAGACCACCCAGCGCGATCATGGCGATGGTCACCATCACGATCGGCTCGTGGAACGGGACCGCATCCCAACTTAATTTACCAAACATCGTTTACTCCTCTGCCCCAGCAGTTGAATGCGAGCCCGTGTCAGAACCTTCAACCGCGGCCACTTCTTTCTTCTCGTGCTCGATCGGCTTGCCTGGCTTCATACCTTCGTACTTGTCGACGATTTTCTGAAACAGGTCCGGCTCGTACGTGGAGTACAGGGCGACTGGGTTGTTCTGGCTTGGTTTGGCAAGGGCGTCGTATTCAGCTTGATCAAGCTGTTTAGGTGCGGCCTTGACTTCGGCTACCCAGGCGTTGAAATCTTCCTGGCTCGTCGAGATCGCTTTGAATTTCATGCCGGTGAAGCCAGCACCGCTGTAGTTGGCGGAGATGCCTTCCATTTCAGCTTTCTCGTTCGCGATCAGGTGCAGACGGGTCTGCATGCCTGCCATCGCGTAGATCTGGCCACCCAGTGCAGGGATGAAGAACGAGTTCATCACGGCGTCGGAGGTGATCCGGAAATTAAGCGGGGTGTTCTCCGGGAACCGGATCTGGTTCACAGTGGCGATACCCAGGTCCGGGTAGATGAACAGCCACTTCCAGTCCAGCGCGACCACTTCGATGTTGATCGGCTTGACGTCGGAGTCCAGCGGACGGTACGGGTCCAGCTCATGGGTCGACTTATAGGTGATGTAACCCAGGGCGATGATGATGAGGATCGGCACCAGCCACACCGCGATTTCAATCTTGGTGGAGTGCGACCACTTCGGCGCGTAGGTGGCGCTGGTGTTCGACGCGCGGTATTTCCAGGCGAACGCGAACGTCATGATGATCACGGGCACCACGACCAACAGCATCAGCAGGGTGGCGGTGATGATCAGGTTGCGTTGATCCAGACCGACCTGACCTTTAGGGTCGAGCAAGGTCCACTTGCAGCCTCCCAGCATTAACATCATGCCAAGCAGCGGCAAAAAGCCTAGTAATCGGGGGTACCTGTTTTTACTCATCTCACGACCTCTAAAGCAGCTTGCGCAATGCAGTTGGGTTTTGATCGCCAACACTTCACCCTGCCAAGGGTTGGCATTTCTCTTCGATTGAATAAGGGCCTGCCCGTCGCACCTTGCGCGAATCGACACGTCCCGGGCTAGCGGTGAGTTCTTATTCGAATTCGTTGGTCAAAGGCCTTGTTACAGACCAATTCCATTTGGTGCGGATAGTTGAAAGGCTGCCGGCACCTGGGGTCGCATGAAACGTTACATCCGCTTCTCGACCGCCCTAGTTTGCTCAGGGGTGAGCAGCACCGGACATTCAGTGCGGGCGATTGTAGTTAGCTAGCGATGTATAAACCATGTCTTATCCAGAAATAATTTTTATCGTTTCCAGCAATAATCCTTCACCATTATTGCAAAGGTCCGCGATCGTATCGCGTTTGATTCTCTACAAAAACCACAAAAAATGCCGTGTTATTGGGCAATCTGCCACATCCCTTACAGCCTGTAAGGGCATCGAAAACGGATCCAAGTCCCCTAAAAACAAGGCATTCGGACATCGGGCAATGTCGCCGACCGCACGCCACTCGCGGCGTCGGCCAGACGACGAACTGACAGCCATAAAACGACGCTTCATGCAAATTTATGGCGCGTTTACGAGCGTCAGAAACGTCCTGCGACAGCTTCCGTGTGACAACATGTCGCACGCTGCGCACACCCAAACTTGCCCCGCGTCACGGCCTCTTCACAAATGCCTACAAACAAAAACGCCCCAGCCTTCTTTAGAGGAAGGCCGGGGCGTTGAGTTGTAACCGCTTAGGCGTTGCCCTGGCGATTACGGTAAATGCCCAGTGGCACCAGGATCACCGTCAGCACAAAGGCCACCAGCGCCCACTGGGCCAGGGACAGGCCGAGCACGGGCGGGTACGGCGTCTCACAGAAGCCGTCGACCTGGAACCCCAGGGGAAATACCGAGGCCAGCGGCAAGCCATCGACAATCGGTTGCAGCACGTCGATGCCGCAGCTGACCTTCGGAAAGAATTGGATGTACACGTGATAGCCGGCAGCGGCGACGCCCCCCAGGGCGCTGAGGGTCACCAGTGCTTCAAACACCGTGACACTGCGGGTGGTGCGCATGGCGGCACCGATGAAGGCGAAGATCGCGATCAGCAGCAAGGCATAACGTTGCAGGATGCACAGCGGGCAAGGGGCCTCGCCCAGCACCACCTGCATGTACAGCGCCCCGCCGATCAGCGCCAGGCAGATGATGCCCAGCAGTACCAGAAAGCGTCGCTCCCTGCCCAAACGCAATTCGTCGATCATCCCCGTTTCCCTTTAGCCAATGATGGTTGTGCCAATGGCCGCAAGTTTACACGCGGACGGTGAAAGTTGAGCAGTTGGCGTGTGGAGGTTTAAACAGGAGGCATTAACAGGAGATTAATCAGGGAAAATGGAGATCAAAATGTGGGAGCGGGCTTGCTCGCGAAAGCGGAGTGTCAGTCACTGAATGTGTGCCTGATACACCGCCTTCGCGAGCAAGTCGAATCGTCGCACCGCCGCTCCCACATTTTTGACCGAGTAAGTTATTCCAGAGCCGACGCCGGCCCAAAGAACTCATACCGGCTCTGCGCTTCCGGCACACCCAGGGCCTTCAAGTGACGCTTGATCGCCGCCATGAAGCCTTTAGGCCCCAGGAAGTACGCATCCACATCGCGCTCCTGCGGCAGCCACGCCGCCAGTTGCTCCTGGCTCAGCATCCCGACCTTGTCCGCCGCCGGGCTCACGCCATCATCCTCGGCGTAGCAATAGAAGCGCTTGAGCTGTGGATGCTGCGCCGCCAGGCCGTCCACCCATTCGCGGAACGCATGCACGCCGCCATTACGCGCGCAGTGGATAAAGTGAACCGGACGCTCGGTGGCCAGCGCCGCTTCGAGCATCGGCAATGTTGGCGTGATGCCCACGCCGCCGCTGATCAGCACCAATGGCTTGTCGCTGGCCGCCAGGGTGAACTCCCCCGAAGGCGGGAACAGATCGATGGTCGCACCCACCTGGAACTGGTCATGCAGGTAGTTCGACACCCGCCCACCGGCTTCGCGCTTGACGCTGATGCGGTACTGGCCCGAATCGCCACGCGCCGACAGGGAATAGTTGCGGCGCACTTCCTCGCCCTCCAGCACCAGCTTCATGCCGATGTACTGCCCAGGCTCGGCGGCCAGGATCGGGCCGTTATCCACAGGCGCGAAGTAAAACGAGATAATTTCCGCGCTCTCCTCCACACGCTTGACCAAGGTGAACGGCCGCGCGCCACGCCAGCCGCCCGGTGCTTGTTCCTTCTCTTTATAGATAGCCGCCTCGGCACCGATCAGGATGTCGGCCAATTGGCCATAGGCGGCGCCCCAGGCACTCATCACTTCAGGGGTGGCGATTTCGCTGCCCAGCACTTCGGAAATTGCCCGCAGCAGGCAGGTACCGACAATCGGGTAATGCTCCGGCAGGATCTGCAGGGCCACGTGCTTGTTGATGATCTTCGCCACCAGATCGCCCAACTGGTCGAGTTGGTCGATATGCCGGGCGTACATCAGCACGCCGTTGGCCAAGGCCCGGGGCTGGTCGCCGCTGGCCTGGTGGGCCTGGTTGAACAGCGGACGTACTTCTGGGTATTCGGACAGCATCATCCGGTAGAAATGGGTGATCAGGGCTTCGCCGCCACTTTCCAGCAGGGGCACGGTGGATTTGACGATGGCACGGTCTTGGGCACTAAGCATGGCAGACTCCTGAGTCTTCTTACTGAATACCCTTTACTACTCAGTATTCATGCCAACCAATAAATCCTTATAAATCAAATGCTTAATATTAATGTAGTCAGTATGACTTCCTACGTTATATAGTCACTATGACTACAAGGAGTCATTATGACTGCGAAGCCGCTGCTCACCACCCTGCTGCCCCTGGTCGCCGACCTGTCCCGCGAGTTGCCCGAAGGCGAGCGTTACCGGCGCCTGCTCCAGGCCATGCGCGCCCTGCTACCCTGCGACGCGGCCGCCCTGCTGCGCCTCGACGGCGAATGGCTGGTGCCGCTGGCGGTGGATGGCTTGAGCACCGACACCCTCGGCCGGCGCTTCAAGGTCAGCGAACATCCGCGTTTCGCCGTGCTGCTCAGCAGCCCCGGCCCTACCCGCTTTGACAGCGACAGCGAACTGCCCGACCCCTATGACGGCCTGGTGGATGGCCTGCACGGGCATCTGGAAGTCCACGACTGCATGGGCTGCCCGCTGTTTGTCGACGACCGGCCCTGGGGCCTGCTGACCCTCGACGCCCTGGATACCGAGCGCTTCGAACGGGTGGAACTGGACGCCCTGCAAGCCTTCGCCAGTCTCGCCGCCGCCACCGTCAATGTCGCTGAACGCATTGAACGCCTGGCCCTGCGTGCCGAAGACGAACACCAGCGCGCCGAAATCTACCGCCAGGCCAGCGGCCAGCAGCACAAGGAAATGATCGGCCAGAGCAAGAGCCACAAACGCCTGGTGGAAGAAATCAACCTGGTGGGTGGCAGTGACCTGACGGTATTGATCACCGGCGAGACCGGCGTGGGCAAGGAGCTGGTGGCCCAGGCGATCCATGCTGCATCAAACCGCGCCGAGAAACCGCTGATCAGCCTCAACTGCGCCGCCCTGCCGGAAACCCTGGTGGAAAGCGAACTGTTCGGCCACGTGCGCGGGGCGTTTACCGGCGCGCTCAACGAACGCCGGGGCAAGTTCGAGCTGGCGAATGGCGGCACGCTGTTTCTTGATGAAGTGGGCGAGTTGTCCCTCACCGTGCAGGCCAAGCTGCTGCGGGTGCTGCAAAGTGGCCAGTTGCAGCGCCTGGGGTCTGACAAGGAGCACCAGGTGGATGTGCGCCTGATCGCTGCCACTAACCGGGATCTGGCCGAAGAAGTACGCAGCGGCCGCTATCGTGCCGACTTTTATCACCGTTTGAGTGTGTACCCGTTGCAAGTCCCGGCGCTGCGTGAGCGCGGTCGCGATGTGCTGTTGCTGGCGGGCTTTTTCCTTGAACAGAACCGCTCACGCATGGGCCTGGGCAGCCTGCGCCTGACCAGCGATGCCCAGGCGGCACTGCTGGCTTATACCTGGCCGGGGAATGTGCGCGAACTGGAACACTTGATCGGCCGCAGCGCCTTGAAAGCCCTGGGTAACTGCCGGGAGCGCCCGAAGATTCTCAGCCTCAGCGCGGCGGATCTGGACTTGCCGAACGCCACCGCGCCACCGCTCGAAGCGCAGCCCGACCCCGTGCCGGACGTCACCGGCGACCTGCGCCTGGCCACCGAGAACTACCAGCGCCAGGTCATCAGCGCCTGCCTGGAACGCCACCAGCACAACTGGGCCAGTGCCGCCCGCGAGCTGGGCCTGGACCGGGCCAACCTGGGACGAATGGCCAAGCGCCTGGGCCTGAAGTAATGAACGGTGATTCTCAGGTAAAGGAGATCAAATGTGGGAGCTGTCGAGCCCCCCACACTAAACCTGCTTCGCCTTGTAGATTGGATTGATCGGCGCGCCAGCCTTGGGCTTGCGAAACACCAACACATTCCCCAGCATCACCAGCACCAACCCCGCCAACGCCGGCGCCGTCCACTGATAGCCCTCGGCAAACGCCGAGACGTTCAACGCCACCACCGGGAACAGCACGGTGCAATACGCCGCCCGCTCCGGCCCCATGCGCCCGACCAGGGTCAGGTAGGCGGTAAAGCCAATCACCGAACCCGGGATCACCAGGTACAGCAGCGAACCGATGTACCGGCTGTTCCATTCCATGTCGAACGGAATGCCCTGCACCGCGCAGTACATCGCCAGCATCGACGCACCATAGGCCATGCCCCAGGCATTGGTGGTCAGTGGCTTGAGGCCGGCCTTCTGCTGCAGGCTCGACAGCATATTGCCCGCCGAGAAACACATCGTACCGAGCAGCGCCAAACCCAGGCCGAACAAGGTTTGCGGGCTGGCGGTGTGCCCTACCAGTTCCGGCCAGAACAACAGCCCGAGGCCCAGCAAGCCAAGGCCGCCGCCCATCAACACATTGCGTGCGACCTTCTGCCCGAAGAACACCCGGGCGTTCAGCGCGTTCCACAAGGTGGCCGTCGAGAACACCACCGCCACCAGGCCGCTGGGAATCCACTGGCTGGCGGTCAGGAAGCACATGAAGTTGACGCAAAACAGGCACAGGCCCTGGGCCAGGCAGATCAGATGCCCGCGCCGGTTCATCACCTGCAGCTTGCGGCTGAGCAGCAGCATCACGAACAGCACCAGCGCCGCGAGGCCAAAGCGATAGACGATGGACACCGGAATCGCCACCACGCCCAGTTGCCACTTGAGGGCAATCCAGGTGGTGCCCCAGATCAGTACGGTGAGTAAATACAGGAAAAGGTTCATGGCGGGCTCCGAGGGTTGAGCCACAGTTTCGCCCCTGGCGGCACCAGGTCTCTTGCACATTCTTGCGCTTTTGTCGGCTGCCGGGATCACAGCCGCCGCCGCGGGGAGTAGGATGCAAGCCGTCAGAGAGTACGAATATGCCGCCACTGGAAACCCTGCAAGTCTTTCAATCCCTCAACCGTTCGCCCAACGCTCGCCTCGAGCTGTGCGCCGAGCTCGGTGACGGCTTGTCTGCAGCCTTGTGGAGCAACCATCACGACGCCCAGGATTACGAAGCCCCCGACCACCACACCTTGTCCTGCTACATCGGCGGTGGCACCGGCACCTTTCGCCGCGACCAGCCCGGCACCAAGGGCGGCCCGGACAAGCTGTGCATCTTGCCGGCCGAGCATCAGTCGGCCTGGGTGATCAACGGCGAAATCCGCCTGGCCCACGTGTATTTCAGCCCCGAGCAATTCGCCCTGGGCTGCGTCACCTTGCTGGACCGCGAACCCCGCGAGTTGCAACTGCGCGAGAGCACCTTCCTCGACGATGCGCGGCAGGCCCGGCGTTTTCACCAGTTGATCAGCCTGAACTGGAAAGAGCCCGGCGAACGCCTGCTGACCAGCAGCCTGGCCCATGAGATGCTCAGCCATACCTTGCTCAGCCAGGTGGGGATGCGCGAGGGTTTGCGTTTGAAAGGCGGGCTGGCCGCCCACCAGCGCCGGCAACTGGTGGAGCACATCGACCAGCAACTGGCGGAGCCGATCAGCCTGGGGCAGTTGGCAGGCTTGTGTGCGTTGTCGGAGTACCACTTTGCGCGGATGTTTCGCGAGAGTTTTGGACTGCCGCCCCATCAATATCTGCTGGCGCGGCGCCTGGCCCGCGCCCGGGAGTTGTTGCGGGGTGGGTCGTTGCCGCTGGGCGAGATTGCCCTGGCGTGCGGATTTTCCAGCGCGAGCCACTTTACCAACCGGTTCCGCCAGGCGATGGGCGCCACCCCTGGTGAATACCGGCAGGCGTTCCTGCCTTGAAATGCAATCTGCCTGACAGCACAGGTCCAATGTGGGAGCGGGCTTGCTCGCGAAAGCGGTGTGACAGTCAACACATGTACTGACTGAACCAGCGCATTCGCGAGCAAGCCCGCTCCCACCTTTGATCTTCGGTGCTCAATAGTCCGTGCTGTTGGCCAGTGCCGTGGCCAGGCGGTTTTCCAGCGCCTTGACCCGCGCGCCTGCGACCACGTAATTGTTGGTCACCATCGAAAACACCAGCTTGCGCCCATTGGCATCGGTGACATACCCAGTCAACGACGACACGCCACTCATGGAGCCGGTCTTGCCGTGCAGGTTGTTTTCCGCAGCGCTGCCCCGCAGGCGGTAACGCAGGCTGCCGCCCACCAGTCGCTGCGGATTACCGGCAACCGGCAACGCGTTGTACCAGGCGTTGAACCAGGGCTGTTTGCTGGCGGCCAGCAGCACATCCGTGAGGTTCTGCGACGACACCAGGTTACGCCTGGACAACCCTGAACCGTCCACCTGGTTCAACGTCGCCGTATCAATCCCCTGACGCTTCAGGAACCCGGCCACCGCCGCCACACCGGCAGGCGCCGTACCGGCATTCACGGTCTTGCGCCCCATGCTCTTGAGCAAGGCTTCAGACATGTTGTTATTGGAAAGCTTGAGCAACGGCGTGATCAGTTCCTGCAACGGCGCCGACTCATGCAGCGCGAGCACCGTCGCCGTGGTCGGCGTCACACCCCCGATCATCCGACGCCCCTGCACGACAATCCCCTGCTGCGCCAAGGCCTGTTCAAACAGGTTGGCCACCAGTTGCGTCGGCTCCCACACACTGACCAGTTGCGGGCTCTGCCTGCCCGGCGCCAACGCGCCACTGAGGCGCAACAGGTTGGTGCCGTGCTGGCGATTGATTCCATAGCTGTTGCCTGCGCCGCTGACCGCACGGTTGCTGAGCTGCACGTAATCGGTAGCCGGGCTGATCTCCACCGTCACCGGGCGCCCTGCCACGACCGGCGCCCTGGCCGTGACCAGCAGGGAGCCCGCATCAAAGTCGTCATTGGGCGACACCGTCAGCGCCGAAATCTGCGCGCCGTAGTAGGTGCTTTCATCGTCCTGGGACCAGTCGGTGCCCAGGCGCTCGGCGTCGAAGAACGTGTCGTCGAACACCAGGTCGCCCCGCACCTGCCGGATGCCCTGCTGCGCCAGGTTGGCCGCCAGCGCCTGGTAATCCGCCCACTGGATCGTCGGGTCGCCCAGGCCGCGCAGGTAGAGGTTACCGTCAAGCACCGCGCCCTGGCGGATGCCGTCGCTCAACAGTTGCGTGGAAAACCGATACTGCGGCCCCAGCACATCCATCGCCGCCGCAGTGGTCAACAGCTTGAGGCTCGAAGCCGGGCTCAGCCGTGTGCGTGGGTTGTGCTGGTAGAGCGTGTTGCCGCTGCGGGCATCACGCACCATCAGCGATACGCTGGCGCCGTGCAGTGCCGGGTCGGCCAGCAACTGGTCGAGGCTGGCGCTGGTGGAAGTTTTCGGCGCCGTGGCGCAACCGCCCAGCAACAAGCTCAAGCCCAGCAGCAGCCCGCCGGTGTGTGTCCATCGTCCCAACTGCATCGCTATCGTGTTCCCGCAAAGTCATTAATGGCGGCCACGCTAGCAGCTCGACAACCGTATGGCGAGGCAGCCGGCTACCGCGCCATAGGGTGTAGCCGAATTTAGAACGTCAGAGTGCTGGACACCGACACCTGCCGCGCATCGCCGATGGACACGAACTGGGTGTTCACGGCCGAGGTGTAATAGGTGCGGTCAAACAGGTTCTTCACGTTGAGCTGGAACTTGACCTTCTGCCCCTCGATTTTAGTGTCATAGGTGGCGAACGCATCGGCCACGGTGTAGCCCGGCAGTTCGAAGCTGTTGGCCGCGTCCCCTGCTCGCTCGCCGACATAACGTGCCCCGGCGCCGACCCGCAGTTGGTCGCCACCGAGAATGCTGCCGAAGTCATACACCGCCGACAGCGAGCCGGTGTTCTTCGCCACGTTTTGCAGGCGATTACCTTTGTATTCCGGGTCTTCGGTAACCTCTGCATCGGTGTAGGCATAGCTGCCGATCACGCTCCACTTATCCGTCAGTTGGCCGCTGGCATCCAGTTCCAGGCCTCGGGAGCGCACTTTGCCGGCGACGCTGTAGACCGAGGTCAAGCCATCGCCGACCTGCACCAGCACGTTGCGTTTTTCGATGTTGAACAGGGCGGCGCTGGCGGTGATGCGCCCCGGTATATCGAGCTTGGTCCCCAACTCCCAGGACTTCGACTGCTCCGGCTCAAGGCTGCCATCCAGCACACTTTTGTTCGCCAGCGGTGCGATGGTGGAGTTGGGCTTGAACGACTCGGTGTAGCTGCCATAGAACGACAGCTCGTCAGTGTAGCGGTACACCAGGCCCGCGCGTGGCACCCACTTCTGGCCATTGCCGTCGGTGTTGGCGGTGAACGGGACACCCTTGCCGGCGTATTGGTCGTACATCTGATAACGCGCGCCGCCCACCAGGATCCACTGGTCAGTGAGGTGGATCGCATCCTGCAGGAACAGCGAGTCGCTGCGCAGCAGGTCCGTCTGGTTGCTGTCCGGCGCGCTGACGGTGGTGCCCGCCACTTCATTGCCATAGACCGGATCGTTGTAGTTGAACGTGCCACGGGGCGCCTGGCGGATCAGGTCGGCCCGGTAGATCTTGCGGTATTCGTCATCCAGGCCGAAGGTCAGGTCATGCTGCATGCCTGCGACGTTGACCTTGCCTTCAAGGCTGGCGGTGGCGAAGCGGTCGGTGGTCAGTGCGCCCTGGGTGCCGTCCATGCTGCGGGCCAGGGTGCCATTGGCGTTGACCTTGACCACACGCACCTGGCTGGCGTCGTAGGTCTCGCGGTTCCAGCTGTAGCCGAAGTGGGCTTTCCAGTCGTCATTCAAATCGTGGTCGGCCTCGAAGCGGTACAGGTCGGAGCGGCCTTCCATGTTGTTGAAGGGCTCGTCCAGGCGGCGAGTCGACGGGATGTTGAGCGGGTGGTTGGTCTTGGGGTCGATGGCGGTGCCCCGGTCGAACGGCGAGAGAAACTCCCGGTGCTCATAGGCAAACAACAGCTTGGTGTTGTCGCCGTACCAGGCCAGCGACGGTGCGATCAGGCTCTCGCGGTGAGTGCCGTAGTTGCGCCAGTAATCTTCGTCTTCGTGATCGACGATCAAGCGGTACGCCAACCCGCTGTCACCGATGGGCCCTGTGGTGTCGAGGTTGCCGCCGCTGCCGTTCTTGCCGTCGCCAAAGGTCGAGCCGCGCACGGTCAGCGAGGTGGATTGGATCAGCTCGGGTTTCTTGCTGACGATATTGACCACGCCGCCCGGATCCTGGATGCCATACAGCAACGACGACGGGCCCTTGAGCACTTCGACGCGCTCGGCGGTGGAATTCAGCGCGCGGCCCTGCACCAGCGGCATGCCGTCCTGCATGATCGAACCGTTTCGGTTGTCACCAAAACCCCGCAGCATCACCGCGTCCTGGGTGCTGCCCAAGGTGTTGGCCTGGGTGATGCCACTGATGTTGGCCAGGGCATCGTCGAGGTTGCGCGGCTGTTGATCGCGCATCACCTGGGCCGGTACAACGTTGACAGTCTGTGGGGTTTCCAGCAGCAGGCCGTGGGAACGCATCACCGAACTTGTAGGCGGCGGTTGATAGCTGGTGGTATCCGAGGCCAGGGCGGCACCGTTGATGGTGGTGGCGCCGAGGTTCAGCGCGCCGTCGGTGGGCAGCGGTTCCAGGGCCAGGGTGCGGGCGTCGATCTGGCGGAAGGTGAAGCCGGAATTACCCAGCAGGCGTTGCATGGCCTGGGCCGCACTCATCTGCCCGGTGATGGCCGGGGCCTTGATGGCGTACGGCGCTTCGTCGGTGTAGACCACGCTGATGCCGGTCACCCGGGTGAAGTCGCTCAAGGCCTGGGGCAGCGGCTTGGCGGCCAGGGCAAAGTTGAACAGCGTGCTCTGCTGCTGCGCCTCGGCCGCCTGCGCCACGCCCAGGGGCAACAGCGCCAGCCCCGAAACTGCCAATACCGAGGCTCCCAGCCAATGTTTAACCGAACCCGCCGACGTTGCCCTGGACTTCATGCTTGAGAACCCGTGTGTAAAAAACGCTGTTAATGCGAATTAATCGCAGTTTCAAGCACTACACGGATGGCCGACAGGTTTACCTCACACCGATTTGAAAATAATTTCAGTCACGCCGGTTGGATCCGAAATCCGAAGCGCGGAACGTGCACATGCACGGTGCCGGCGCGGTCATCGGTGCGCCGCAGAATCAGCTCTTCGCGGCCGGCAAACAGCAACTCCCCGGCCACCGGATCGGTGCCGTAGTCGGTGGCGCTGATGGTCACTTGCTGGCCGGGCTTGAAGCCGTTCGGGTCTTCGAAGATTTCTTCCGGCAGGTTGGCCGGCATGGCATTGCGCGCGACTTCCAGGGCTTGCTCGGCACTCATCTGGCTCGACGTGCCATGCCCGAAACCCAACACCCGGGCGAGCCAGGCGGCCACCGCAGGATAGGTTTCCACCAGCGGCGAGGTGACCGACGATCCCATGAGGAACCACAACGGGTGCGCCAGGGCGAAGTCGGCAATCGACGGCTCGCCGAACAGGAAGTCGCCCTGCTGGTGCTGCAACTGCTGATTGATACGACCGATGATCACCGGCCATTGATGCTTGGCCTGATCCAGTTGCACACGGGTGGCCGTGCCGCCACTGAACAATTTGCTGCGGTCGGCCACCAGCACCTGGAGCATTTCCGGCGGCACTTTGGCGAACTTGACCGCCAGGGATTCCGGCTGGAACACCAGGCTCACGGCATGGGAGAACACCGTCGAATCAGCCCAGGCGGCGAAGCTTTGGCTGACCAGTTCCAGGCCTTGGGGAAACAGCGCCGGCACGGACTTTTCCTGCTCCAGGCGGCGGGCGATCAGTGCGGTGTCGCAGTAGATATCGGCGCCCACCTGCAACACCGGGGTCTTGCGATAACCACCGGTGAGGGCCGTCAAGTCAGGCTTGGGCATCACCGGCGAGATGTGCACCGAACGCCAGGACAAGCCCTTGAAGCCCAGCAACAGGCGGGCTTTTTCGGCAAATGGGGATTGCGGGTAGTGGTGGAGGATCAACTCAGTCATGCCAGGCTCCGCTCAATGAGTGAGCGTCCAGCTTAGCCTGCAAACCCGGCAAAGGCGCGCATGGGAACCTATCAGTCAAACTGATGGGCCGATCGCCGCCAGGCACTCCTTGGCGCTTTTCTTGAGTTTCTTGATCAGCCGTTCCTGGCGCAGCGCCTCGGCCTTGCTGATGCATGCCTCGGTGTACACCAGCGCCACGGCGGGGCTCGAGAGGAAAAACCGTGCGCCCTTGCCACTCTGGTGCATGGCAAAGCGGCGCACCGGGTCATTGCTGATGCCGCAATAGAGCGAGCCATTGGCGGCGCGCACCAGGTAGACAAACCACGGTTTGGCTTCAGAAGGAGTCGTCACGGATCAATTCGGCAAACCATAGGAACGCCAATCTTATCAACGACTGGCCTGGAACGCCTTCAACCCTTTCAGCGCCTGGGCCCGCACGGCGTTTTTCACCAGCGGCGTCCAGCCCAGCAACAGGCCTTTGGTGCCCAACGCCTGCCGCGACCAGCGCCACAGGTCAAAGTGGTCGTGGTGCTCGCAGATCTTGCCGTCACGAAACACAAAGCGCGCCCGGATATCGTTGACTACGGTGTTGCCCGTCGCACTGAACAGGTAGGTCGCCACCCAGTGGGCGCTGCCGGTGATTTCATCGCTGCGCACACTGTCGAAGGTCAGGGAAAAGTCCTTGGCCCGGGTGGTCAGCATGCGCCACATGTCGCCGGCATCACGGCCACGCAGTTCACCGAATGCCGGGTCGCTGAACACCACGTCGTCGCTGTAGCAGGCGCTCATGGCCTCGGCATCCAGGCGCTGGAAGGCACTGTAGAACTCGGTGATCAAGGCGTTATGGGCGTCGCTCATGGGCAGGTTCCGCAAAAGAAGTTGGGATGGCCGGTACGATAATCCCCAAGGCCGGGGAACACTACTGGCATCAACGCCAGGAATACCTCATCCCGTCCCTTCAGGGCACCATTCCGCTGCTGCGAGCATAGTGGAACAAATCCACATCGGTGGAGATACACAGCCGGTTCATCGCGGTACTTTTCTGTTTGCTGATGGTGGAGATGCTGCGATTGACCCGCGCGGCAATCTGGCTGACGGTCATGCCGCTGGCCAGCATGCGCACCACTTCGCGTTCCTTGCCCGACAGTTGCGGCGGTTGTGATTGATCGCCCGTGCCCGCCTGCACCAACTGGGTTCGCAGGGACTCGCTGACGAAGGTCTTGCCCTCGCAGACTTCCTTGATGGCCGTGGGCAACTCCTTGGCCGACGCACTCTTGGCGACAATGCCTCGGGCGCCCTCGGCGAACGAGGCACGCAGGGTGGCGATATTGGCGAACATCGTCACCAGGATCACCGGCACCCCGGGGTATTGGCGTTGCAACAAGCCCAACAACACATAGCCGTCAGCCTGCTGCCCGCCCGGCATGGCGAAGTCCGTCACCAGCACATCGCAAGGGGTGCTGCCCAGTACCCGCAGCAGCTCATCCGGGCCGTTGGCCTCACCGACCACCTTGCACTTGCCGTTGGCCTCGATCACCACCTTCTGCCCGATCCGAACAATGGGATGATCGTCAGCAATAATTACGCGAAGCATAGAAATCCATGAGTGATGGCAAATTGATTTGCGCAAAATAACCCTGTCCGTCCCGGGCAACAACCGCCCACCTGGGAGCGGTTTTCAATGGCGTCCCGTGTTCTTAAGCGGGTGATTTTTTACCTACAACAAAAAAGGAAACCACCTACAAACTAAGCCCACAGACAGAGGTAATACCCCCTACAGAATCGCTGAAAATGTCATAAATCTGTCAAATAGCGCAGATACACCAGCAGGTCCTGGTCGAACCGCTGCAATGCCCGCCTGTTGCACCGGATCCCGTGCTTGCGCACCTGTTCGATCAACTCCCCCGCACAGCGATCCAGCTCCGTCTCGCCAAAAAACGCCAGGCTTCCCGCCAGGCGATGCAGGCAGTCGACCAATGCATGCGGGTCGACGATGCGGCAAGCCTGTACCAGGCCTGCGTAATCAGCCTCGGCCTCGCGCACCAGGGTGCGCAACATCTGGTTCACCACCTGTTCATCGCCAAATGTCCTGATCAGTTCGGCACGAGTCGGCCAGTGCGCCCCGGCGCAGGCTGTGGCAGGCGGGTTCGTACTGGCGCCCGGCGGCTGTGGCAGCCACTGCTCCAGCACCCCGCGCAATTGTTCCAGGGTCAGCGGCTTGAGCAGCCAGGCATCCATGCCGGCCTCAAGGCAGCGGCGGGCATCGTCCGCAGAGAGTTTGGCGGTCAAGGCAATGATCGGCACACGCGGGCGGCTGTGTACGGCCTCTCGCCGCCTGATCTCACGAGCCATGCTATAGCCATCCAGCACCGGCATGCGGCAATCGCTGATCACCAGGTCGAAATGCCGCAGGGCGATGGCGGTCAACGCGGCCTGCCCGTTGCACACCAGTTCGTGATCGACTTCGAATTTTTGCAGGAACCAGCCCATCAAGGCGCGATAGGCCTGATGGTCCTCGACGATCAGCACGCTCAGGTGCTTCCAGTGAACAGGAGGACTGCGCCATGGCACCGTTTGCTGCCTGGGGGCGTCGTCAGCAAACACGCTTGGCATCATGGCCACCTCGATATCGGCGCCGACCTGCCAGGGCCATCAGACGGCCCTGGCATATCGTCTAGTGAGGGTGCGCTTGACGGTGATCCTTAACCCATCAGCCTGGCACCCATTACCGAATCAAGCTATCCACATGAATACCACTCTTGCGATACAAGAACTACGAAAAGACAGTTTTTCCTACAGCTCCGCCCACCTATTCCGACTTGACGCAGGCGAGCTAGAGGGATAGCGGATTGTCGTAATTCTTGTATTTCCCCTCCTCTCCCCCGGCGCTAAATTGCGCCCCACCCCAAGAGGGCAATCCGCCAACTCACCTGGCGGCCAACTATCCGAACTGACCCGACGCCCAACCGCGCCTCTTTCTGCGCTGCGGTGAGCTGCACCCGTCAGTTGATCCAACACCGAGACAATACAACCATGAACAAGCACCTGATCGCCGTCGCCAGCGCCCTGCTGATCACTGGCACCGCCCCCGCCTTCGCCGCCAGCACCGTGGACCTGACAGTCAAGGGCATCATCACCCCGAATGCCTGCACGCCGAGCCTGTCCAGTGGCGGGGTGATCGACCACGGCAAGATGTCGGCCAAGGACCTTTACCCAGACAGGATCTATCCGCTGCCAAAGGTCACTTTGCAAATGACCGTGACCTGCGATGCGCCGGTGATCTTCGCCCTCAAGGCGACCGACAACCGTATTGGCTCCGGCAGCGGCAGCGGCTTCGGGCTGGGCTTTATCAACGGCACGCAAAAGCTGGGTTCCTACAGCTTGACCCTTGGCGCCACCGGTAGCCCGCCCCAGGCCGACGGCGAAACCGTGCAAGCCATCGGGTCTTTCGACAATGGCGTCACCTGGGAGCGTTGGAACAGCTTTGAAACCGGCACCTATCTCTCGGTCGCCACCCTGGCAGACGCCAGCATCCCGCGTGCCACCCAGCAACTGGTCACCCCCGTGGCCTACAGCGGCTACATCAACCGCACCGACGGCCTGGACCTGAGCAACGAAGTCAATATCGACGGCTCGGCCACCATTGAAGTGCTCTACCTGTAACCCACCTTCGCCCCTGACCTGCAACCAAAAAGGTGCTGCTCGATGATGAATTCCTCACCCGCTGTCTTCCTCGCCACGTTGCTGCTGGCCCCCACCGTACTGGCCGCCAGCAGTACCGACTTCGCCGTCACGGGCACCATCACACCCAATGCCTGTGAACCCATGCTCTCCGGCGGAGGCGTGGTGGATTACGGAAAAATGCCGGCCAAGGAACTCAACACCGACAGCCCTACCTCACTGCTGCCAGAGACCATGCAAATGGAAGTCCTGTGTGAAGCGCCAACGTTCATCGCGCTGAGCACGATCGATAACCGCGCCGGCACTTCGGCAATTAACGACTACTGGCATGGCCTGGGGCTGACGGACAGTGGCGAAAAACTTGGCGCCACCGCATTCGGCCTGCTCAACCCGGTCGCGGACGGCGTCACGGTCAAGACGATCAACTCGACCGATGGCGGGGTGACCTGGCTCCCGTCGATTTACCTGGGCCACTACACCCAGACCTCGGTCGCCACCAACGGCGGTGCGAACACCCCGATTGCGATACGGCAATTCAGTGCCGACCTGCGCGTGTACACGATGGTCGACGGCACCGACCGCCTGACCGTGCTCGACGAAGTGCCGCTGGACGGCCATGCCACCGTGCAACTGAAGTACCTGTAACCCTTTATTCAACCGGCCCCACTCGAAAGGAAACGTGTGCCCCATGAAACTTACGCTCAATGCCCTGGCCACCGCGCTGCTGCTCAGCACCAGCGCCTCTGCCCTGGCGGCGTCCACCGTCGACCTGACTGTCAAAGGGGTGATTACCCCCAACGCCTGCACACCTGGCCTGTCCGGCGGAGGGATGGTGGACTACGGCAAGATCTCCGCCAAAGACCTGAACCTCACGACCCCCAAACAACTGCCACGCACCACCTTGCAACTGACCATCACCTGCGACGGCGGCACCCTGTTTGCCGTCAAGGGCACCGACAACCGCGCCGGGTCCAACTCCAGCGGCGGCACCTACGGCCTGGGGTTGATCAACGGTACGCAGAAGCTGGGGGCCTACGACCTGATGCTGAATAACGCAGTCGCAGACTCTGTCGCCGTCACGGTGCTGGAGTCCGGGGATAACGGCACGACCTGGGCAGAGTCGGCGGACGCGATCCTGCCACCCAGCGCATTGGCGGCTTTCGGCGATAGAACCTCGGGCACCTGGCTGCCGGTGCCGATCCAGCAAGTCGTCAGCGACCTGGTGGTGTACGCGCAGATCGCCCGGGCCGACAGCCTGGACCTGAGCGATGAACACCCGATCGACGGCTCGGCCACGCTGGAAGTGAAGTACCTGTAAACCCGCGGCCTCGCCGTTCGCAGCGAGGCGCCTTACTTGCACCGAACACATTGAAGACCGAATGATGAACAGAACCCTACGCCTGTGCACGGCGCTGTTATTGCTCAACACCGGCTCTAGCGTGTTTGCCAGCACCGCCACCGAGATGACCCTGTCGGGCCTGGTCACCCCCAGTTCCTGCACCATCGCGCTCTCCGGCAGCGGCATCATCGACCACGGCACCATCCCTGCCCATCTCCTCAACCAGGTGGCTCCCACCCCGTTGCCCACCCAATGGCTGGAGGTAGAGATCCACTGCAGCGGCCCCTTGTTGTTTGGCCTGATTGGCCTGGACAGCCGCGAAGATTCGTCCGCCGCACCGGACACTACCTACGGCCTGGGGAGAAACCCCAACGCGCCCGCGGAGCAGTTGGGTTACGTCGACCTGGCGTTCGAAGCGGCGCAAGGAGACGGCCAGGCCATGCAGTCACTTGTGTCAAACCCCGAAGGCGGCCTCTGGGCTCCCCAACCGGCCATCCACCCCAAGACCCTGATGGGCTTTGCCCGTCCCGGCCGACCGTTTCCGGAACCCATCGTCACCCTGACCACCCGGATCCGCGCACAGACCACCATCCACCCGGCGAACCGTCTGACCCTCAGGCAAGACGTTCCCCTCGATGGCTCACTGGTCCTGGATTTGCGTTACCTCTAAGCCCTGTGATCATTTTAGGAACTGCGTCATGAAGACCTATCCAACCTTGCTGGCCCTGGGCTGGCTGCTGAGCACCCAGGCGTTTGCCGACGGCATGGTGCCCGACACCTCGGTGGTGATCGTCAACGAGGCCGACGGCGAAGCTTCGGTGTCGGTGACCAACACCGACGGCAAACTGGCCCTGCTGCACGTCACCCTGGAAAACATTCCGGAAGACACCGAATCGCTGCTGTTCGTCACCCCGCCCCTGTCCCGGGTCGAGGCCGATAAAAGCCAGTTGGTGCGCTTTATCCTGCGCAACCCCACGCCCCTGAAAACCCAACGCCTGAAGCGGGTGATCTTCGAAGGCATGCCCAAGGACCGTGACGCCGCCCAGGCTGGCCATGCGCGGGTGGGCGTGACCGTGCGCCAGAACCTGCCGGTGATCATTCATCCCAAGGGCCTGGCGCCGAACCGCACACCCTGGACCGGGCTGACCTGGTCGTTGAACGCCGGTCACCTGAACGTCGCCAACCCCACGCCTTACGTGGTGCGCCTGGCCCAGGAGCTGCAATTGCTGCCCGGCAAGCAGAGCCTGGTGCTGCCGCGCACTTATGTGTTGCCCGGCGAAACCCTGCGGCTCAGCACGCCCCACACCGCCACGGCCGTACGCCTGCAACCGGCCACCGTGTACGGCTTTGCCGTCGCCGCCTATGAGGCACCGATAACCGCCGCAAACGCTGAATAACGAAGTGACAGCCCTGTGACTGTCACCGGGAAGCCCGCCAACCGTTGCCGGCTTCCATAACCTGAGTGCCTTTACGTGAACACAGTAACCACTGACCCGGCTGGCGAAGCCGTGCCCGACTGTCCTTTACGCCCCGCCCGGATGCGGGCCGCGCTGCCACTGACCATGGCGTTGCTGTCGGCCGATGCCTGGGCCGATGCCTTCGACGCGCAAACCCTGCACCAGCGCGGAATCGACCCGGAGCTGGCCTACCTGCTGCTCGACGCACCGCGCTACACCAGCGGCCGCCATGCCGTGAGCCTGACGGTGAACGGCCAGCGCCGTGGCCGCCTCGATGTGCAGTTCGACAGCCAGGGCGCGCTGTGCTTCGACCGCCCGCTGCTGGACGCCGCCGACCTGGTGATACCGGCCCCGCTGGCCGACAGCCGCTGCCATGACTTCCTCGGCGAATACCCGCAAACCGTGGTGGAGCAAGACCCCGCCAGCCTGAGCGTGAGCCTGATGGTGCCCACCGATGCCCTGCGCCCGCGCCAACGTGAGCTGTCCGGTTATGAAACCGGAGGGTTCGCCGGCTTGCTCAACTACGACCTCACCGGTTTGTACAACCGTTATGGCGACGACACCAACCGCTTCGGCTCGGCCAATACCGAGCTGGGCTTCAACGCGGGCGACTGGATCGTGCGCAGCCGCCAGGTCCAGACCTGGCAGGATTCCAGGTCCCGCAGTACCCACCTGGAAGCCTATGCTCAGCGCACCTTCGCCGAGCAGCAGGCGGTGTTGCAGGCCGGGCAGATCAACCTCTACAACCCGGTGCTGTCGTCCGCGCAGATCACCGGCATGCAACTGTTTACCGAACAGGCCCTGCAGGACCAGGAACAGGGCTCGACCATCAGCGGCATCGCCAACAGCCCGGCCCAGGTGGAGGTGCGCCAGAACGGCGCGCTGATTCACTCCACGGTGGTGCCGGCCGGGCCGTTCTCGCTGACCGACGTGAGGCGCCTGAACACACGCTCCGACGTTGAAGTGACAGTCAAGGAAAGCACCGGCGAAGAGCGGCGCTTCACCGTGCCGGCGGCGATGCTCGGCATCGGCTTGCCAGCGCCGGGTTACTCGTTGGGAGCAGGCCGGGTGCGCAATATCGGCGATACGCGCGGCGACGATCCGTGGGTGATCAGTGGCGGCTGGAGCGGCGCCTTGAACCCGCGCCTGAGCCTGGGAGCCGGCGCACTGGCTGCCGAAGACTACCGCGCCACAGGTGCCAGCCTCGGCCTGTTGCCGTGGCCAGACGGCCAGGTACAACTGTCGACCCAGATTGCCGATGCCCAACGCCTGGGTGAACGCGGCGTACAGACCGACCTGAGCCTGTCCCAGCGCCTGGGCCGGCAATGGTCGATCACCGCCGGCGCCTCCCACCGCACCATGGGCTACCGGGAGCTGGAAGACGCCGCCTACTACGATTCGCGGGACGACGAAGGTCGCCTCACCCGCTATCGCGACCAGCAGAGCCTGGCCCTGGGCTGGGCCCATCCATGGCTGGGAGCCTTCAATGCCGGCCTGTCGCGCACCACCACGTTCAACGGCGAAAACAGCAGCCGTGCCCTGGCCTCATGGGGCACCAGCGTGCGCGGCGTGTCGCTGTCGGCCAGTGCCGAGTGGCAGGTCAGCGGCCGGCAGAATAACGAGAACGCGGTGTACCTGAACCTGAGCGTGCCACTGGGTGAGAACCGGCGTGGGCGCTCCTGGGTGCGCAACTCCGGTGGCGAGCATCGCATCGGCCTGGGGGTGAACGAGCAGGTCAACGATCAACTCAGTTACCGGGTCAGTGCCGAGCACGACAGCCGCGACCAACAAGTGGAATCCACCCTCGGCGTGTCCTATCTGCCGCGCTATGCACAACTGGACATGAACTACAGCCGCTCTGACGCCGAGCGCTCCAGCTACCAGGGCGGTGTGCGCGGTGCGGTGGTGGCCCACAGCGGTGGCGTGACCTTCTCGCCTTATCCGGTGCGCGACACCTTTGCGCTGGTGTCTGTCGGCGATATGGCCGGGGTCAAGCTCACCACGCCCAGCGGCCCGGTATGGACCGACTTCCAGGGCCAGGCCGTGGTACCGCAGGTATCCGCCTACGGGCGCAGCCCCGTGGAAGTGCAAACCCAGTCGCTGCCACGCAACGCCGATATCAGCAACGGCCTGGCCGTCATCAGCGCCGGGCGCGGCGCGGTGGATCGCGTGGAATTCGGCGTGGCCCTGACCCGTCGTGCCTTGCTCACGGTGGCAACCGACCACGGTACGCCACTGCCCCGTGGCGCCACGGTGAGTACCGCCGAGGGCGAGTTCGTGACCCTGGTGCAGGAAGGCAGCCAGGTGTTCCTGCCGAACGTGCTGGACCCACGCCCCCTGTGGGTCAAGGCACCGGGCATGAGCCGCTGTGAACTGCAGGTTGAACTCGCGGAAAAAGCCGACCCGCAGGTGTATTTCGAAACCGCCCCGGCCCGCTGTGTGACGCCATGAGGAAGACTGTGATGAAGCGATTGTTACTGCTGGGATTGGCCCTGGGCGCCATCGTCCAGGGCCGGGCGCACGCCGACGAATGCCAACTGACCCTAAGCCAGTCGCGCCTGGATTTCGGCGTGATGAACCGCGCCGTGCAGCGCAACCCCGGCGCAGAAATCCTGCTGGGAGAACGCCGCCTGAGCCTCAACCTGAACTGCCCGACGCCCACCGATATGCACGTGTTCTACCGGGCCCTGGCCGCGACCGCCGAGCGCTACCGCTTTACCGAGCGTGGCAGTTACCGCGTGCACATCAGCGATGCGGTACTCGACGGCCAGGCTGTTGAACTGGGGTTGACCAGCGGGCAAGGCCAGGCGCCCAGTGCCAGGGGCAGGACACTCGACTGGCGGCCCGACCAGGCCATCGTACCGTTGCGCGACGGTGCGCCGACCACCGGCAGCAGCTTCTCGGCGCAATTGCTGGTCAATGCCTGGGCGCAGGCCGACGCCCTGCAAGTGCGCGACGCGGTGACCTGGGAAGCCAGCGGCTTGATCGACGCCGTCGCCAGCGGCCGCGCACGGGAGTTGTCGCTGCAAGCCGGCTTCGCTGCGGCGGCCTGCGAGACCACGCTGTCCAACGGCGGCATCATCGACTTTGGCCGTATGTGGTCCAGGAGCCTTAACACCGACAAGGAAACCGGGCTGGTCTCCCGCAGCCTGCTGCTGAGTATCGGCTGCGACGGCCCGACTCATTTCGCCTTGCGCATGCATGACAACCGCAAAGGCTCGGCCACCGGCGGCATCGACGAAACCGCCTACGGCCTGGGAGTGGACGACAGCCGTAATAAAATCGGCCGGTACTTCCTCTATTTCGACCCCTTCGACCTGCGCGCCGATGCCCTGCCCCAGGTATATCGCACCGACTCCACCACCGGTGGCGTGGCCTGGAGCAGCTCCAGCGCCTACCCCATTCCCATCGGCAGCAGCAGTTTGCTCGGCTTTACCGCTCTACCCGGCAGCAATGCCGGCCCCACCGCGATCCAGAACCTGAGTGGGCAGATCAGCGTGCGCGCCGTCCTGTCCCCCATGAACAGCCTGGACCTGCGTACGGAAGTACTGCTCGACGGTTCCGGCACGATTGAAATCATCTACCTCTGATCAAGGAGTATGGTCATGCACCTACGCCAGCGTTCTCTCGCAACACTTGCCCTGCTGACCCTCAGCAGCGGTGCCACGGCAGCCTCCAGTGTTGAACTCGGCATCACCGGCTTGCTCACTCCAAGCGCCTGTACACCGGCGCTGTCGAGCAACGGGCTGATCGACTACGGCAAGATTTCCCAACAGGAGTTGAACATTGATCGCGGCAAACGCCTGCCGGTGCGCTACCTGAGCGTGACCATCAACTGCGAGGCAGCGACTCGCTACGCCCTGCGCATGAGCGACAACCGCGACGGCACCGCCAATGTCAACAGCGAAATCTACTACGGGCTGGGACTGGACCCGAGCGGCAACAAGATCGGGCTGTACTCCCTGACCTTCGACCCCAAACAGACGGTGATCGACAGCCTGCCTGAGGTTTACGGCACCGAGTCCACCAGCGGCGGGATCGCCTGGCGCACCGCCAACAGCAACCCGATCGACATCGGTTCGCGCAGCTTTCTCGGCTTTACCGACACCGTCGGCAGCACCAGCGGGCCGACGGCCTTCCAGACGCTGAGCAGCCTGGTCAGGGTCGATACGGTGATCGCTGCCAAGAACAATCTCGACCTCAGCAGCGACGTGCATATCGATGGTTCCAGCACTATGGAAGTGCTGTACCTCTAGACCTTTTCGCTGGTCACGCCGACATACCGCGCACGCCCGGCGCCCAGTCCCGCGATGATCGCGCCCAGGCCGATCACCGCGAAAATCCAGCCGGTGGCGTTCCAGCCACCGGTCCAGTCATGCACCAGCCCGACCGCGAACGGCCCCATGGACGCCAGGGTGTAGCCGATGCCCTGGGCCATGCTCGACAGGTTGGCGGCTACATGGGCGTCCCGTGAACGCAGCACGATCAAGGTCAGCGCCAGGCTGAAAGTGCCACCCTGGCCCAGGCCCAGCAGAATCGCCCAGCCCCACAAGCCGTCCAACGGTGCATACAGGCAACCGAACAGGCCGCCCAGGGTCAGCACCATCACCACCACGATGGCCAGGCGCTGGTCCTTGCCGCGGGTGGCCAGCCAGGGCGCAGCCAGGGAACTGGCCAGTTGCACAATCACCGAACCGGAAAGCACCAGGCCCGCCTGGGTGGCGCTCAGGCCACGGCCGATCAGGATCGACGGCAGCCAGCCAAACACAATGTACGCCAGGGAGGATTGCAGGCCCATGTACAGGGTCACCTGCCAGGCCAGCGGATCACGCAACAAGCCCTTCACGCGATAGGCCACCTGGTGCGCGCCGTGTTTCTGGCCGACCTGTGGCAACCAGAACAACGCCGCGACCAACGCCGGGAGAATCCAGAACCCCAGGCCGATGTTCCAGCTGTCGCCGAAGTAATGACTCAGGGGGACCGTGGATCCCGCCGCCAGCGCTGCACCCAGGCACAGGGCCATGGTGTACACGCCCGTCATAGTGCCGGCCTGTTTGGCGAAATCGCGTTTGACGATGCCGGGCAACAGCACCCCGATGATGCCGATACTCGCGCCCGCCAGCAGGCTGCCGGCGAACAGCCCGGCCTCACCCAATGAGCTGCGCAGGATGATGCCGCCGGCCAGGGTCAGCAGAATGCCCAGCACCACCCGCTCGGCGCCAAAACGTCGGGCCAGGATCGGAGCCAGTGGCGCGAACAGGCCCAGGCACAAGACGGGCAGCGTCGTCAGCAACCCGGCCTTGGCCGCCGAGAGCCCCAGGCTATGGGAGACCTCAGCGAGCAGAGGCGCCATGCTCGACAACGCCGGGCGCAGGTTCAGCGCCACCAGGATCAGGCCCAACAGCAACAACCACGGACGGCTTACCACCGGCGGGCTGTGCTGGACCTCCTCGTCATCGGCTTCGGCGTCGATCAGCAGTTCATCAAGGGCACTTTCTGAACGGGGCATAGTGGTCTCGGGTTCAAGGTTCATTGATCAACTGCCGGGACAGGGCCTTGGCGCGTTCCGGGTCCTGTTGCTCCACGGCATCGAGCAAGGCGCCGTGCAGGTCGAATACCGCTTGCCGACGCGGCTGGATGTTCAGGGTCTGGCGCAGTTGCGCGCCGACGATGCTCGAGAAGTACTGATACAGCTCGCTCAAGGCCGGGTTGTGGGCCGCGTCCACCAGGCGTTTGTGGAACACCAGGTCGCAGCTGATGTAGTGCTCAAGATCACCGTGGTAATGGTCGCCGCTGGCGTTGAGGGCCGCGCGCAAAGCGACCAGGTCTTCATCGGTGCGGCGCAACGCGGCCAAGCCGACTGCCTCGACTTCAAGAATCTGCCGCGTCTCCTGCGCCTGAGCCAGGGTGCAGTGGGACAAGGCTTTCATCGCGCCCAGCGGGTCGGTCATGGAGCGCAAATAGCTGCCGTCGCCCTGGCGGATCTCGATCAACCCGGAGAATGCCAATACGCGCATGGCTTCACGCACGGTGTTGCGGCTGATCCCCAACTCGGCAGACAACTCGGGCTCGGTGGGCAGGCGTTCGCCGATGGCCCATACGCCCTGGGTGATGCGCTGGCGCAACTGTTCGAGGGCTTGATCGACGAGGGAGCGTTTGATCAGGGGGGCGATGTCTGTCATGGGTTTCGTCCTTTCATCCAATCATAGGATGAATTTTCCCACAGCCTATTCGGAGTTGCCTACAAAGGCAACGCACTAGGGTTCTTGGGCAGGCAAAGGAGCAGTATTTTCGATTGGTAAAATTACCCTCAGAGGGTAATTATTGGACTCAGGTGTCTTATGGAAAAGTACACACCTCATTACGATCTGGCGGTGATAAAGGCGGATGTCAGGCGGCTTGGAAAGCAAGCATTTACTCAAAGCGCACGCCGTTGCGGCGAGGATCTTGATTTAAGCATCGAACAAATGCAGGCGGTCATTTTCGAGTTGAAAAACACGATGTTGTACAAGTCGATGACCACTCATGACGACCATCGAGTTTGGCAAGATGTGTATCACATTCACTCACATGATCTGGAGATCTACATCAAGGTGACCTACCGCACGGATGGTAAACCTCCGGTGATCTCCTTCAAGGAGAAAAACCCATGAAAACAGAGCAATGCTTCAGCTGCGGCAGGCATGACGGAATGCATCACTTCTCAGGACGTAGCGAAACATCGGAAGTCAAAGGTTTGCATCGCCGTATAGACGATCTGTCTGGATGGGAGTGCCAGGCATGTGGAGAGGTGATCCTGGACCCCGAAGACGCGGAACGCTATTCAGACCACTGCGATGAAATCGTTCACAGTTTCAGGCAGATGGTCGGCACCGAGATGAAGCGCATACGCCGCAAACTGCACCTTTCACAAAAAGAAACGGTACAACTGCTATCGGGTGGCGGCCACAACGCCTTATCTCGTTACGAGCGCGGTGAGGTATTGCCCCCCAAATCCCTGGTAGTCCTGATGCGTTTGCTTGAGCGTCACCCCCACTTGCTGATCGAAGCAAAAATCCTGAGTGAAGGCGCAGATCTTCGCAATTCCGTGCATACGGTACATAAAGAGCACGAGACCCTGACGACAACTTGATTGATGGCAAAAATAAACCCGGCACCAGGCCGGGTTTATTGTTTCAAGCATTACCCATGGATCAATGCAAAATCTGGCTCAAGAACAACTTGGTCCGATCATTCTGCGGGTTGTCGAAGAAGTCATTCGGCGCCGCCTGTTCAACGATCTCGCCCTTGTCCATGAAGATCACGCGGTTGGCCACGGTGCGCGCAAAGCCCATTTCGTGGGTCACGCAGAGCATGGTCATGCCGTCTTCCGCCAGGCCGATCATGGTGTCCAGTACCTCTTTCACCATTTCCGGATCGAGCGCCGAGGTCGGCTCATCGAACAGCATGATTTTCGGCTTCATGCACAGCGCACGGGCAATCGCCACGCGCTGTTGCTGGCCGCCGGACAACTGCCCCGGAAACTTGTGGGCCTGTTCCGGAATACGCACGCGCTCAAGGTAGTGCATGGCAATTTCTTCAGCCTTGCGCTTGGGCATCTTGCGTACCCACATCGGGGCCAGCGTGCAGTTCTGCAGGATGGTCAGGTGCGGGAACAGGTTGAAGTGCTGGAACACCATGCCGACTTCGCGGCGGATCGCTTCGATCTGCTTGAGGTCGTTGGTCAGTTCCACGCCATCGACCACGATGCGGCCCTGCTGGTGCTCTTCCAGGCGGTTGAGGCAGCGGATGGTGGTGGACTTGCCGGAACCCGACGGGCCGCACAGCACGATACGCTCGCCCTGCTTGACGTTCAGGTTGATGTCTTTCAACACGTGGAACTGGCCGTACCACTTGTTGACGCCCTGCATCTGAATAATGCCTTCAGGGCTCACAGGCTGTTTGATCGCTTCACTCATCACAACACTCCTAACGCTTGTGGCCTGTGTCCAGCTTGTGTTCCAAATGAATGGAATAGCGGGACATACCAAAACAGAAAATCCAGAACACCAGGGCGGCGAACACGTAGCCTTCAGTGGCCATGCCCAACCATTTCGGGTCGGCGGCGGCTTGCTTGACGCTGTTGAGCAGGTCGAACAGGCCGATGATGATCACCAGGCTAGTGTCCTTGAACAACGCGATAAACGTGTTGACGATGCCCGGGATCACCATCTTCAGTGCCTGGGGCAAAATCACCAGGCCCATGCTGCGCCAGTAACCCAGGCCCATCGCGGCCGCAGCCTCGTATTGGCCCTTGGGAATCGCCTGCAAGCCACCGCGCACCACTTCGGCTACATAGGCCGACTGGAACAGGATCACGCCGATCAAGGCCCGCAGCAATTTGTCGATGCCCATGCCTTCCGGCAGGAACAGCGGCAACATTACCGACGACATGAACAACACCGTGATCAACGGCACGCCGCGCCAGAACTCGATGAAGGTCACGCAGACCACACGAATCGCCGGCATGTTCGAACGCCGACCCAACGCCAGCACGATGCCCAGCGGCAAGGCCCCGGCAATGCCGACGGTGGCGATCACCAGGGTCAGCATCAAGCCGCCCCACTGGCTGGTGGCCACGTTGGTCATGCCGAAGATCCCGCCGTGCAGCAGGAAGTAGGCAACGATCGGGTACACCACCAAAAAGCTCAGGCCGTAGACCGCCTTGCGCGTGAAGCGCGAGATGAACAACGGCGCCACACCCACGATGGCCAGCCACACGGTCAGGTCGACACGCCAGCGCAGGTCGCCGGGGTAGTAGCCGTACATGAACTGCCCGAAGCGCTGTTGGATAAACACCCAGCAGGCGCCCTCCTTGGTGCAGTCGGCGCGGGTGGTACCGACCCAGTTTGCATCGAGGATCGCCCAGTGCAGGATCGGCGGCACGACCAGGTAGATCAGGTAGAACGCCAGCAATGTCAGCAGGGTGTTGAGCCAGCTGGAAAACAGGTTGGCGCGCATCCATGCCATCGGCCCGAACACTTTGTTCGGTGGCGGCATATCAGGTTTGAAAGTATGCGTACTCATGCAGGTTTCCTCACCGCTCGATCAGCGCAATGCGCTTGTTGTACCAGTTCATCAGCAGGGAAATGCTGATGCTGATCGCCAGGTACACGCTCATGGTGATGGCAATAACCTCGATGGCCTGGCCGGTCTGGTTGAGCACCGTGCCGGCAAACAGCGAAACCATTTCCGGGTAACCGATACCGGCCGCCAGTGACGAGTTTTTCGCCAGGTTCAGGTATTGGCTGGTCAGCGGCGGAATGATCACGCGCAGGGCTTGCGGGATGATCACCTTGCGCAGGGTCGGACCGTTGCGCAGCCCGAGGGAACGCGCCGCTTCGGTCTGGCCGTGGCTGACGGACTTGATGCCTGAACGCACGATCTCGGCGATAAACGCCGCGGTATACACGGTCAGGGCCAGGGTCAGCGCCAGCAACTCGGGAATCAGTACCCAGCCGCCGACGAAGTTGAAGCCTTGCAGCTTGGGCATTTCCCAGTGCAGCGGCGCGCCGAACACCAAAGCGCACAGCGCAGGGATCACCACCAACAGCGCCAGGCCAGCCCAGAACTTGTGGAACGGAACACCGGTGGCTTCAAAGCGTTTATTTGCCCAACGGGCCATCAGCACAATGGCGATGATTGCCACCACGACGCTGATCACAAACGGCCAGAAACCCTCCGCCATCAACGCGGCGGGCATGTTCAGGCCACGGCTGCTGACAAAGAACGTGTCGCCGAAGTTGTGGCTGTTGCGCGGCCCCGGCATCGTCAGGAATACCGCGAAGTACCAGAACAGGATTTGCAGCAGCGGCGGAATGTTGCGGAACACTTCCACATACACCGTGGCCAGCTTGTTGATCATCCAGTTGGGCGACAAGCGCGCCACACCGATGATGAACCCGAGGATGGTCGCCAGGACCACACCGATCACCGTCACCAGCAGGGTGTTGAGCAGACCGATCACAAAGACCCGGGCATAGCTGTCCGATTCGGTGTAGTCGATCAGGTGCTGAGCGATGCCGAAGCCGGCACTGCGCTCAAGAAAGTCGAAACCCGAGGTAATGCCCCGGTGTTGAAGGTTGGTTTGCGTGTTGTTGAACAGGTACCAGCCCAACGAGACCACCGCCACAATCGTGATGATCTGGAATAGCCACGCACGCACTTTTGGATCACTGAAGCTGAGCTTCTGTTTTGGTGCGCCGATTTGATTTTGCATTAAGTGCCCCAGAAATAATGGAACAGAACATCACCCGGCGGTTGGCCCACCGGGTGATAGAACCATCAGCGATCAGCGCACAGGTGGTGCGTATTGAATGCCACCGTTGGTCCACAGAGCGTTCAGGCCACGATCGATTTCCAGAGGCGTGCTCTTGCCGAGGTTTTTCTCGAACACTTCGCCGTAGTTACCGACCTGCTTGACGATCTGTACGACCCAGTCTTTCTTCACTTTCAGGTCTTTGCCGTATTCGCCGTCAGCACCCAGCAGACGGGCAACGTCCGGGTTCTTGGTGGACTTGGCTTCAGCTTCGACGTTTTTGGAGGTGATACCGGCTTCTTCGGCGTTGAGCATGGCGTAGCCAACCCAGCGCACGATGGCCAGCCACTCGTCGTCGCCGTTACGCACGACAGGGCCCAGTGGTTCTTTGGAAATGGTTTCCGGCAGTACCACGTAGTCTTTCGGCGAAGCCAGCTTGCTGCGCTGTGCGTAGAGCTGGGACTTGTCGGAGGTCAGTACGTCGCAACGACCGGATTCCAGCGACTTGGCGCTTTCATCGGAGGTGTCGAACGTGATCGGGGTGTACTTCAGGTTGTTGGCGCGGAAGTAGTCGGAAACGTTCAGCTCAGTGGTGGTACCGGCCTGGATGCAGATGGTTGCACCGTCCAGTTCCTTGGCACTTTTCACGCCCAGCTTGTTGTTCACCAGGAAACCAACACCGTCGTAGTAGGTGATGAAGCCCGGGAATTTCAGGCCCATGCCGGCATCGCGGGAGCTGGTCATGGTGGTGTTGCGCGACAGGATGTCGACTTCGCCAGACTGAAGCGCGGTGAAACGCTCCTTGGCATTCAACTGGCTGAATTTGACCTTGGTTGCGTCGCCGAATACGGCAGCGGCAACAGCACGGCACACGTCAGCGTCGATCCCAAGGATCTTGCCGCTGGCGTCCGGCACCGAGAAGCCCGGCAGACCGTCGCTCACGCCACACTGCACAAAGCCTTTCTTCTGCACGGCATCCAGAGTGGCGCCAGCCTGGGCGAAACCACTGACACCCAGTACGGTAGCCGCGGTCACGATGGCCAGGGTGGATTTCAATACCTTCATTCAAACCTCCAGTTTTGCTCTTGTTGTGTCGGAGCTCAAACCCCACCGCACCCTTATGAGGCGACATCGACCCGTGTTGGCTTTTTTTGGGGTCAAACAGCATGAGGTTTTTGCTTTAAGTCCAGTTGCTATCCCACAGGCGCCAGTCACTGATAGTGTTACCGCCTGGGGTGAGCCTTGACATCGGGTTTCATATAGCAAGCCCCGTACCAGACTGATGGCTGAGTCGTTTCAGCCCATGGTCAAGAGCAAAAGATTCAACCTTGCGACATTCTCTTAACAGATCAACCCGTCGCGCACCGTTCCGACGCACTCAATCGGAGCGCACGCACATATATGGAGCAGACATGACCGAACCCTTGATTCTTCAGCCCGCCAAGCCCGCAGACGCCTGCGTAATCTGGTTGCATGGCCTGGGTGCCGATCGCTACGACTTCCTGCCCGTGGCCGAAGCCCTGCAGGAAAAACTCCTGTCGACGCGCTTTGTCCTGCCCCAGGCGCCGACACGCCCGGTGACCATCAATGGCGGCTACGAGATGCCGAGCTGGTACGACATCAAGGCCATGAGCCCGGCGCGTTCCATCAGTGTTGAAGAGCTGGAAGCCTCGGCAAAAATGGTTACCGACCTGATCAAGGAACAAAAAAGCAGCGGGATAGACGCCTCGCGGATTTTCCTCGCCGGTTTTTCCCAGGGGGGCGCCGTGGTGTTCCACACCGCGTTCCTGAAATGGCAGGGCGCCTTGGGTGGCGTGATCGCCCTTTCCACCTACGCGCCCACTTTCGGTGACGAACTCGAATTGTCGGCGAGCCAGCAACGGATTCCGGCGCTGTGCCTGCACGGCCAATACGACGACGTGGTGCAGAACGCCATGGGTCGCAGCGCCTATGAGCATTTGAAGTCGCGCGGTGTCACCGTTGCATGGCAGGAATACCCAATGGGCCACGAAGTGTTACCCCAGGAGATACACGATATCGGTGACTGGTTGGCCGCCCGCCTGGGCTGAAAACCGCCCATTGTGTAGCCGCATGACCAACGCACTACGCCGCGCCCGATTCTTGCATTACACTGGCCGGCGTACATTCCTTAACCAATTGATGAGATGACCGTGCTCAAAGCACTCAAGAAGATGTTCGGTAAAAGCGAGGCTGAGCAGCTCGCGCCAGGTTCCAGTGCCCCCGCCCACGTTCAAGGCAGCCGCAATGACGGCCAGCAGCCTGGCCGGACCGCACCTGTAGCCTCGCCAAAAAAAGAGCCGGTGACCACACCCGCCACGGTTAACGTCGCTGAAGAGCCAGCCGCCGACCAACCACGCCAGGAGCCACGCCAGGAGAAGCCGCGCCGTGAACGCGCGCCCAAACCTGTGGTTATTCCCTGGAAACTGGAAGACTTCGCCGTCGAACCCCAGGAAGGCAAAACCCGCTTTCATGATTTCAAGCTCGCCCCGGAACTGATGCACGCCATCCAGGACCTGGGTTTCCCGTACTGCACGCCGATCCAGGCGCAAGTGCTGGGCTTCACCCTCGCCGGCAAAGACGCCATCGGTCGCGCCCAGACCGGTACCGGCAAGACCGCTGCTTTCCTGATCTCGATCATTACGCAGTTGTTGCAGACCCCACCGCCAAAAGAGCGCTACATGGGTGAACCCCGCGCACTGATCATCGCCCCGACCCGGGAGCTGGTGGTACAGATCGCCAAGGACGCCGCCGACCTGACCAAGTACACCGGCCTCAACGTGATGACGTTTGTTGGCGGGATGGACTTCGACAAGCAGCTCAAGCACCTGGAAGCGCGCCACTGCGACATCCTGGTGGCCACGCCGGGGCGCTTGCTGGACTTCAACCAGCGCGGCGACGTGCACCTGGACATGGTCGAAGTGATGGTGCTGGACGAAGCCGACCGCATGCTCGACATGGGCTTCATCCCGCAAGTGCGTCAGATCATTCGCCAGACCCCGCCGAAGAACGAGCGCCAGACCCTGCTGTTCTCCGCGACCTTCACCGAAGACGTGATGAACCTCGCCAAGCAGTGGACCACCGACCCGTCCATCGTCGAGATCGAGGCACTCAACGTCGCCAGCGAGAACGTCGAACAGCATATCTATGCCGTGGCCGGTGCCGACAAATACAAGCTGCTCTACAACCTGGTCAACGACAACGGTTGGGAGCGGGTCATGGTGTTTGCCAACCGCAAGGACGAAGTGCGCCGCATCGAAGAACGCCTGGTGCGTGATGGCGTGAATGCCGCGCAACTGTCCGGCGACGTGCCGCAGCACAAGCGCATCAAGACCCTGGAAGGTTTCCGCGAAGGCAAGATTCGCGTGCTGGTGGCCACCGACGTGGCCGGGCGCGGGATTCATATCGATGGCATCAGCCACGTGATCAACTTCACCCTGCCGGAAGTGCCGGACGACTACGTGCACCGGATTGGCCGTACCGGCCGCGCGGGCGCGGCGGGCGTGTCCATCAGCTTTGCCGGTGAAGACGACTCGTATCAGTTGCCGTCGATCGAAACCTTGCTGGGCCGCAAGATCAGTTGCGAAACGCCGCCGACGCATCTGTTGCGTCCGGTGGAGCGCAAGCGCCCTTAAGCTGGAAAGCCTCAGGCCGAATTCCATTCGGCCAGGATGGGTTGGCGAACACGCGAGGCCTCCTGCGAAAAGGCCTCATGGAAAGTGAAGCTGCTGCCCGACATATCGACAAGGCGATGGGCCTGAGGCTGGGGTTGCGGCTGCCCCAGTGGCTGCTGCAAGTTCTCGGCATCGCCCCCGATAGGGGCTGCCGGCTGGCGCTTTCTGATCCGACCGTCGACCGAGCGGTACAGATTGACCACGCGCAAGCCAAAACGCGTCACCCCCCAGGCTTGGCTTGGCAGCGTAATGTCATTGAAGAACTTGTAAGAAGCACCGGTCAGCAACTTGCCAGCGGCCTGCAATCCGGCCCTTGCTTGGGAACTCAATAGACTGAAGCTTCGGACCGCCGGGCTTGCGGCGACTTCAACCGCCCGGGAAGCGCCCGTCGCCGCTATGCCTGCGCCCCCTAAACTGGCCGCGACACCCACCGCTGAAAAGGTCAGCGATGCCCAGTTCAGGACGTTGATTTGACTGGAGCGATCCCAGCCCATCTGATTGTCGACCGCCTCAACGCTCAGTGCGGCAATCCCCAACGTCCCACCTACCGAGGCCGCGCCTGAGGCTACCAACAGCGCGCTCTTGCCGGCAATGGTCAGTGCCGCGGCTTGAGCGCCGATGGCAGCGAGCAAGCCCGCAGTTGCAAGCCCAGCGGTGACCACCGACATGCCCAGTGCAACACCGGTCAGTGCCCACCGGGCCCATGTTGGAAAACTGAAGAGGCCGCTGGGGTCCGACCAATTCACCGGGTCACCGCCACAGTAGGCGTAGCTGTTGATCCCGCCCTCGTCAAAAGGACTGAGGGGATCAGGAGAGAGAAACACCATGAGTTCGGGATCATAGGCACGGCGCCCATTACCCAGGTGATAGAGGTTGACCGGTACGTCCAGCCGTTCGCCATTGTATGCGGGCAGTTGCAGATGGACCATCGAAGGAGGCGTGCCATCTGCCAAGGCGATCCTGGCGTCACCGTAGGGCGCGTACTGCCGGCGCACCTGCTCCATGCCCGGCGCCACCACACCGCGGACACTGCCAGCGCCGTCATTGACCAGTAGTTGCTCGCGATTACCGTGATCACGGTAGGCCAGCACCTGGTCGCCGTCGCGCACGTAATGCACCCGTTTACTGCCCTCCACCAGCGTGTCGAGCCGATCCCCGGCATAGGCCAGCATCACGGGGGCTTCGTTGCCTCGCGCAGCAAGCACCTGGCGTGCCTCGCCGTCGTATTGATAGCTGTACCTGAGGGCGTCGACCTGCACACCAGTGAGCTGGTCAAAACCGTTGTACGCAAAGCTGCGGCTGGAGGTGCCCTGCTGCAAATTACCGGAGGCGTCATAGCTCAGGGTCTGGTTTTGCACCGGGTTAGTGTGGGTTACGCGCGTCAGGCAAGCAGGATCTTGACCCTGGAAAAAACGCTCGCTACGGTCGCTACCGCCATCGGTAAATGTCGTCTGCACTTCGGTCATATTATCGAGACCGTCGTAACTGAAATGCTGCTGCTTGATCGCCCGACCCAATCGATCCATGGGGAATTGCGTGCCGTCGCACACATAGGATTTGAGCCGCGAATAACCATCGTAAGTGAACGTCTCGCCCGTGACCACGACGTCATTCGCATCTTTCAACGTGCGAGTGGCCAGCAGGCCATCGTCGTAATAGGTGCTGACGATGTTCTGCAGTAGCGCACCGAACTGATCCAGCTTACGTTCTGACTCACGCCCCCATGCGTCATAGGCTACCGAGTCGGTAAGACGCATGAATTGGTAACTGAGGGTTCGCGCCGATGGGCGCCCCAGGCTGTCGTAAGCCTGGATCGTGCCGATAAAACCGGTGGTTGTCTGTTGCAGGCGTCCGAACAGGTCATATTTCAGGTCACTGCGCTGCCCATCCGCCGAGGTATGCCGCAACAGCCGCCCACCCGGTGAGTAGCTGGTCAGGCTAGTCAATGCCTGACTGCCCAGCGTCTGAACTTCCTTGGCGAGATAGCCGTTCTCGTCGTAACTCATCTCATGCTTGAGCCCGGCTGTAAGGGATTGTCGCATCGCGCCACTGATGGGGTCGTACTCAAGGTCTATCGGCGCATGCCCTGCCATCTGGACGCCCGTCAATGTTTCCAGCTCGAGGTCATACCGGTACTCCTGGCGGTCACCGCGCGGCGAAGTCACCGCCACTGGCGCAACCTGGTTGGGCTTGTACTCCCAGGTCGTGGCTGTTGCGTTGCCACGCGCTTGGGAAATGACGCGGCCCAGGCTGTCGTATTCACGCGTGCCAAGCAGCTTGCTGTCTACGGTGAGGGTGCGCACCATTGGCTCGCTGGTGCCAAGCGCATACGTCGTCAACCGCTCACGGGGCGGCGTTCCGTCGGAGGGGGTTTCCAGGCTGCGCACCACACGATCAAAAATGTCATAGGCGTATTCAGTCTTGGTCTTCCTGGCATCGATGCGCTCCGTGCAGCGGCCCAGCCCGTCATAAGTACGGGTTTCCACCACAATGCGCGCACCGCCAACGCTCACCCGCTCAACCCGTGCCGGTTGATTGTGTTCGTTGAACCAGGTTTCCAGTTGCGCGTCACCTTGCACCCCCGTCACCCGGCGGTTGAGGAGCGGGTCATATTCATCGATCAATACCCGACCATCGGGTTGAGTTACCGTCCACGGGTTGCCCCAAATGTTATAGGCGTGGCTGGTTTTCAATGTACGCGGCCCATCACCCAGATAATCCAGACGGGTTTGCTTCACGAGCCGCCCGAGTGCGTCGTACGCCCAGGAACCCAGAAGCCTGTCATTGTCCGCGATGCCATCAAGCGATTGCGCAGCAGAGAGCTGGCGTCCCATGCCATCGAAATACGTGAAGAGCACGGTGCCTTGTGCATCCGTGGTGACCAAATGGGCCATCTTGGCCCCGGCCGAAAAGTGATAGGCATAACGACGTCGGGCCATCTGGAGCGTGCCTGGCGCGGCGGTTTCCGATGTCAGCCGCCCACTGACATCGTACGTCATCGCCAGGCTGCCGACGGCATCACGTGTCATGTCGAGCAGACGCTGATTGGTCAGTGACCACGTGCGCGCGGACTCGAGCCATTGACCAGGCTCACGCCCCTTCAAGCTCCGGACTTCGGTGATCGAGTCGCCATTGAAGGTGCAGGTGAAATCGGAGACCAGAGAGAGTTTGTCGATCGTCGTCGTGGAGCTTTTCAAGCGACCATGCAGGGCGGTGTTGGCGGCCACAGAATGATAGGTATAAGACGTATGGGTGCCCCCTTCAAGGTTGATGGCAAGCGGCATGACGAAGTAGCCGCCCCCCGTTATCGAGACGTCGGTGTGGGAATGTTCAGTGGTCCGAGCCGCAGTGGTCGATCTGGCCGGGAAAAGCTTTTCCAGCTTCAGGTAACGTTGAAAGAGTCCATGGGGGTCGGCAGGGCATCTTCGGGGCTCGCCGGTCACCGGGTAATAAGTGTATTCGGTGCGTACGCCGGAGGCCTCGGTGCGGCTTAGTTCGTTGCCGAAGTCATCGGTGGTGATACTGACCACTTCCGCCCTTGGGGGTTTGCCACCCTGGGGATACAGCTCAAAGGTCTTGGTGATGCGGCTCGGAAGTTGGAGATTGGCGGGCTGATTTGGAAACTGGACGCCCCGAACTTCATTGTAGACAGTCTCGGTTTTGACCTGGCTGCCATTGGCTAGCATTAATTCCTCAGTCAACAGGTGAAAACGATTATAAGTGGCGCGGGTAGACCGCAGGGGCTTGCCATTATTATCAACGTAAGTTTCTTCCGCCCAATAAGCGTACTCGCTATCCACCCGATACAAATTATCCTGGCCCTGGCGAAATCCGCCATTAAGAGGATATCCCGTGAAGTTACGGTTGGGACTGTAGTTATAAGAGCGGACGACAGAGGGCTGCCCGCGTCCGGGGTTTTGCTCCCAGTAGGTGACGACCGGAATATACAAACGGGCATCGTATTGATGCCCATTTGAGTTATACCGAATTATCTCCTGCCCCCCCATGGGTGTCATAACCTGCGAAATAGCTACCATTGCATCAGGCAACCTGAGGTACTGAAACGAATAGGCCTCACTTGCGACTGGCCCGGCCAAGTCATAAGGAACCGTGACCTTGGTCAGTTGATTGTCGATATGAGTATATTCAAATCGCGTACGGGCATAACGATTACCATCAATTAGTGTATCGGCGGTTACCAGCGATCCGGCGGAATACTTCAACATCAACAGGTCGGTTTCTTTATCGTCAACAATGCTCTGCAATAAGTTATTACCGCCATACCGGAAGGTCAGCCGCTCGCCATTTTCGAACTGGATGGCACTGATCTTATAGGGACCGGGAATGCTGAGGGGACGCAGGATTTCGACAGTGCCATCCTTGTAAATTACGTGCAGCGTATTTTGCGCAACCCGTTTTATGGTGAGGTCCTTCAACTTATGGTCGGTAATAACAGCATTGTCCCCTACGGAGGGCAGCCCTTGGGTTAGATATTGTTCACCGTTGAGTAGCGTAAGCTTGAAGCTGTTCGGGTCAAATTCGGTATTCGACAAGCTCCAGCCTTTACCGTAGCCACTGTTGCGGGTATCCATCATCGAGAACGCCAAGGCAATCTCTCGGCTGATCTCTAACGGCCCTTTTGGGCTCAAGACTGCCAAACGAACCAGACACCCATACTGCCCGGTACGCAGGTCAACCGAACCGCCGAGGTGGGCACTGAAATTAAACGCGTTCGAATAGATGTCCATAGGTCCACCGCTTCGCACTTGGAGAGGGGATGAAATGCCTGGAACGTCAGGGTTTTGAAGTGGCGCGCAGCACCATCACATTGTAATTGTCGGTCTCGGTCAGGTAATAGTGATGCGAGCAGCCATAACTATCGACCATTGTCCAAATACTGGCCCCTTGTTGATCGGTGTTGGGGTTATTTAACCAGGCCTTGACTCGCGCAGCACGCATGATGGTATTGCGCTTGTTCGCAGGAATTAGTTCATTTCCCCCTGAAGATTTTTTCAGCAGGCTATTCATTGTGATGTTTCCAACAGTATTACCCCGTATGACACCGCCGATCTGTCTAATACCGTGCCCAATGTCCCGAGTGTAGTAAATATCAAAGTGATCCCCCTGAACAGATGGATCTTTTAATTTTACGGGATCAGTCGGAGGTATATTCTCGACAAATCTCAACCCAAGGGGTGGCGTCCAATAATAAATATCCACATCCACACCCTGCACTGAAAAGGCGTCGGTATCAGCCCAATGATCGAGCCGCTCAGCAGACAATGTATAGGGCTCTTGACACTTAACAGTGACAGATGATTGATAATTAACATTATCTCTCTCCATATTGGTTGTATATGTTTTACGTCCCACCGTAATTTTTGCCATAAACTGCTGATTACCAGTTGATCTCAGATCACACCTCAGGTATCGCTTCTCATTTTCGAGCGGACCAATACCGGGCATCGGCTGAATAATAGGGTTAGAAGGGGCTGTAGCCATGCTGGGTTCCTCAAGCACCCCCGACCACCGACCCATGTTAAATTCGTTCCTTTTTGTATCACAATACCATCCGGCCGGAATTGTCGCTTCTGGGTTTGTGGAATACTCAACCACCGTGGCACTTTCAAGCTCCGTCGCCTCAAAGGCTGCCAGCTCCCATATACCTTCAGCGTTTCTCCTCTCCTTTTGGACAATTATATTGACTTGACATTGCTGTTTGCCACCCAGATACACCTCATTATTAACTACATTGCCACCATCGCGAGGGAATTCAATATCAAACGTTTTTAAACGAACATTGGGATCTTCCGCTTTCATTTCCTTCTCCTTATCCAACATAGAGAACAGTTATCATCAACGCCACATCTTGTACCGGCCTGATGCAAGTAAGCGCTTTATAGAAGGGACCGCCTACTGTTAGAAATAACAGTTTTTCCGGAATTTTCAGGTCAAAAGGAAATAGCGATTTCCTGCTTTATCGCCAGGCTGAATATAAATGTGAAAGCGGGCTTGTGGGGGAGCAAGCAAGCCTGCACATTTGGTTTCAGCATTTTCAAATCCAGGAGGAACACATGAACCAGGCCGACTACCTCATCATCGGCGGTGGCATCGCCGGCGCATCCGCCGGCTACTGGCTGTCACACCATGCCCGCGTCATCGTGCTGGAACGCGAGTCGATGCCGGGTTACCACTCCACCGGCCGTTCCGCCGCCCTGTACATCGCCGCCTATGGCACGCCCCAGGTCCGCGCGCTGACGCTGGGCAGCCGCGCCTTCTTCGATCAGCCGCCCGCAGGCTTTGCCGAACACCCATTGCTCACCCCACGGGGCGAATTGCTGGTGGACTTGATTGGCGACCCCGGTGAGTTGCAGCGCCAGTACCTGAGTGCCAAAGCCCTTGTGCCAGAAACGCGACTGCTCGACGTCGAGGAGTCGATGGCCATGATGCCGATCCTGCGCCGGGAAAAAGTCCATGGCGGGATCTACGACCCGACCGTGTGTGACATCGATACCGATGCGCTCTATCAAGGTTACCTGCGCGGCATTCGGCGCAATGGCGGAGAAATCCACATCGACAGTGAGGTGCAGAAACTGACCCGTGACGGTCAGGGACTCTGGCAAGTGCGCACGGCCCAACAACACTTCAGCGCCCCGGTGATCATCAACGCCGCCGGCGCCTGGGCCGACCATATCGGCGAGTTGGCCGGTGCACAGAAAATCGGCCTGCAACCCAAACGTCGCAGCGCGTTCGTCTTCTCTCCACCCGCCGAGCTGAACATCCACGCATGGCCGGAGCTGGCGGCCCTCGATGGTTCGTTCTATATGAAACCCGACGCGGGCATGTTCCTCGGCTCACCGGCCAATGCCGACCCGGTGGAGCCCCACGATGTGCAACCGGAAGAGCTGGACATCGCCACGGGGATCTATCACATCGAAGAAGCCACCACCCTGAGTATCCGCCGACCTGCGCGGACCTGGGCCGGGCTGCGCAGTTTCGTCAGCGATGGTGATCTGGTCTGCGGGTTCGATCCACAGGTGGAGGGATTATTCTGGATTGCGGCTCAGGGCGGCTACGGGATCCAGACGTCTCCGGCGATGGGCCAGGCCAGTGCGGCGCTGGTGCGCGGCAAGCCTTTGCCGGATGCATTGGCGGCGTTCGGGTTGACCGAAGCGATGCTTTCTCCACACCGGCTGCACGCCTCGACCTGACCTGTGTGGCGGGGGAGCTTGCTGTGGGGAGGGAGCTCCCTCCCACAGCAAGCTCCCTCGCCACACGTTATTTCCAGCGGTCAGCGGCTGCGTGATCGCTGTCGCGCCCTTCCACCCAGCGTGGCCCTTCGCTGGTGTTTTCCTTCTTCCAGAACGGAGCCCGCGTCTTCAGGTAGTCCATCACAAAGGCGCAGGCATCGAACGCGGCCTGACGATGGGCGCTGGCCGCCGCAACAAACACGATCGGCTCACCCGGCTCCAGGGCGCCAATGCGATGCAACACTTCCAGCTTGAGCAGCGGCCAGCGTTGCTCGGCCTCCACGACGATTTTGCCGAGAGCCTTTTCAGTCATGCCCGGGTAGTGTTCGAGGAACATCCCCGCCACATCCAGGCCATCATTGAAGTCGCGCACATAGCCGACAAAACTCACCACCGCGCCTACGCCCACATTGGCCGCATGCATCGCATTGACCTCGGCGCCGGGATCAAACGCCTCGGCCTGCACCCGAATCGCCATGGTCAGCCTCCGGTCACGGGCGGGAAGAATGCCACTTCGTCGCCAGCTTGCAGCGGCTCTTCAAGGTCGCACAGTTCCTGGTTACGAGCGCACATCAGGCTGGCCTCATTGAGCACTGCGAATTCCGGGTCACCGGCCAATGCCTGGCGTACAGCGTCGACCGTCGCGAAGTCACCTTCCATCTCCAGGGAGTCCAGGCCAATCGCTTCGCTGTAGCGCGCAAAAAACAGTACGTTGATGCTCATGCCTGGTCCGCCTTGAAATGCCCGCTCTTGCCGCCGAGTTTCTCCAGCAGCCGAATGGTTTCGATGGTCATGCCACGGTCCACGGCCTTGCACATGTCGTAGATCGTCAGGGCGGCAACACTGGCCGCGGTCAACGCTTCCATCTCCACGCCGGTCTGCCCGGAGAGTTTGCAGCGGGCGACGATGCGCACCGCGTCCAGGCCATCGGCACTGAGCTCGACCTTGACCCCGGTGAGCATCAACGGGTGGCACAGGGGAATCAGATCACTGGTTTTTTTTGCGGCCTGGATCCCGGCGATACGGGCCACGGCAAACACGTCGCCCTTGGGGTGGGCGCCGTCGACAATCATTTTCAGGGTCTCGGGCAACATGCGCACCCGCGCTTCGGCCACGGCTTCACGGAACGTCACGGCTTTTTCAGTGACGTCGACCATGTGGGCGCGACCTTGGGAATCGAGATGAGTCAGCACAGGGATACTCCTGATCAGGAGCTCCGATTGTAAACCCAACGCCGATCAAATGTGGGAGCTGGCTTTTGTGGGAGTCGGGCTTGCCCGCGATGCAGGCACCTCGGTATGTCAGTTACACCGAGGTGATGCTATCGCAGGCAAGCCAGCTCCCACATTGACCGTGGTTACAGGTGAGATTCGGCGTATTCGGCCAGAATCGAACGAGGGACACCTTGCAAGGCGATGTGCACGCCGTTCGGGAAGTCCTTGAAGCGTTCCGTCAGGTAAGTCAGCCCGGAGCTGGTCGCGGACAGGTAAGGGGTGTCGATCTGTGCCAGGTTGCCCAGGCACACCACTTTGGAACCGGCGCCGGCTCGGGTGATGATGGTTTTCATCTGGTGCGGCGTGAGGTTCTGGCATTCATCGATCAAAATCAGGCTCTGCTGGAAGCTGCGACCTCGAATGTAGTTGAGGGATTTGAACTGCAACGGCACTTTGCTGAGGATGTAATCGACGCTGCCATGGGTGTTTTCGTCATCCATGTGCAAGGCTTCGAGGTTGTCGGTGATCGCCCCCAGCCACGGCTCCATTTTTTCCGCTTCGGTGCCGGGCAGGAAACCGATTTCCTGGTCCAGGCCCTGCACGCTGCGGGTGGCGATGATGCGGCGATAGCGTTTGGTAACCATGGTCTGTTCGATGGCGGCGGCCAGGGCGAGGATGGTTTTCCCCGAACCTGCGGCGCCGGTCAGGTTGACCAGGTGGATGTCCGGATCAAGCAAGGCATACAGCGCCAGGCTCTGGTAGATATCACGCGGTTTCAGGCCCCAGGCTTCCTGGTGCAACAGGGGTTCCTGATGCAGGTCGAGGATCAGCAGCTTGTCGACCTGGATCTCTTTGATCCAGCCCACAAAACCCTGTTCGTCGATGATGAATTCGTTGATGTGCACAGCCGGCAGGTTGTCGATCAGCTGTACCTGGTGCCAGGTGCGGCCATGGTCCTGACGGGTTTCGACCTTGCTGACGCGATCCCAGAACGAGCCGGTCATGGTGTGATAACCACGAGACAGCATCGACACGTCGTCAACCAGTTGGTCGGTACTGTAGTCCTCGGCAGCGATCCCACACGCTCGTGCCTTGAGGCGCATATTGATGTCTTTGGTCACCAGCACCAGGCGCAGATCCTTGTCGCGTGCGTGCAGGTCGATCAATTGGTTGATGATTTTGTTGTCGTTCAGATTCTCCGGCAGCAAGCTGTTGGGCTCGCTGCGCTTGTTCATCAGAATCGACAGCAAGCCCTTGGGCCCGCCTTTGCCACGCTGGATCGGTACGCCCACCTCGACGTCGTCGGGGGAGGCTTCGCCGAGGGTCTTGTCGATCAGGCGGATGGCCTGGCGGCATTCGGCGGCAACGCTGTGGTGCCCGCTTTTGAGTTTGTCGAGCTCCTCAAGCACGATCATCGGGATGGCGACGTGGTGTTCTTCGAAGTTGAGCAGTGCGTTTGGATCGTGAATCAGTACATTGGTATCAAGCACATAAAGGATTGGCTGGTCGGAAGAAGGGTTACGTCCATGATCATCCATACTCGGTCACCTTTGTGGGAGCCAGTCGACGCAATACCGCGACAGTGCTGCGCCTCGATTCGACCGTCGAACGCACTTGAGGGGCGTCAAGTGCGGTGCACACAAGAGGTGTCTTGGAAGACGCCACCTGTGTTGCAGGTTTCGGCTGTCTGTCTTCGTAATACCGCAAAACACATGACAGGAAAAAGCACTTTGACGCTTTTTTGAAGTTTATTTTTCAGGATGACGAATAGCACTAGGCGCGCCGGCATTGCACCGTTAAAGTCGGAAGTCCGCCTGTATCGAAATACCTCCCAAATTCCCCCCTGAAAAACCTCAGCCCCAACAGGGCCGGGCTTTTCGTGCTTTTTCAGCGAAACGCTTCGCGGCAATCCTGCCAGCCGAGTCCACTTTCTGCCGTGGCGTGTAAAAGCCAGGGTAAAGCGATGCGCGCCTTGTCCTGGGTGTCGTGGAAGACGATCACCCCGCGCCGCCACAACAGCATCAGTGTGAGCACGCGGTTCGCCGACTCATCAGCCTTGAGCTTGCCGGGTTCGTCTTCCGAGTCGATGTCCCACAAGGCCACTTGCAGCCCTTGTGACTGGAAAAATCCCTGGCTGTCGGACCGGCGCTGACCGTACGGCGGGCGGAACAGCGGCAGGTAGTTTTCCGGCATCAGGTTTTGCGCCAGGGAGGCGCTGCGAGTGATGGACGACTGCCAGTCGACCCAATGGCTATGGGAGCGGTACTGCCAGCCCTGGATGCCGACGCACTGGCCCTGGTACAGCGCCTGCACACCGGTGGCCGAGCTTTTCTCGACGCGGGTTTGCAGGCTGTTGCCCAGCACGAAGAAGAGGCTGTGCATTTTCTGTTTGCGCAGGTAGTCGGCGAGCCAGTCGGTATTGCCGCTGACCGGGGACGGTCCGCTGTCGAAGGTCAGCAGGAACATCCGGTCGTTGAGTTCGTCGCCGTTGCGCTCGTGGTCGCCGAAGCGCGCGATTTCGCTGCTGATCTGGGGGAACAGGGCGGCCTTGCGCAACTGTTCATCCAGGTAGCGTTCGTGGAATGCGCGGCTGGGGCCGGCCCAGCCTATATAGAAGGAGTTGTCGCTGACTTCGAATTTGGCGGCTTGTTCGCGCAGGTCGTCCATGTTTTCCACCAGGTAGCAGAAGGAGGCGTCCTGTTCGCAGCTCTGTTGGGCGAAGGTGTAGTTTTCCAGTAGCCGTTGCCAGAGTTGACGGCGCAGGTCGTCGATCGAGGCCTGGTTGATGATCTTCAGGCCCAGGCGCTGCTTGAGGGCGGGCTCGTCGAGGGATTCGCTGGCGAGCAGGGTGTGGGCGAACATCAGGATTTCTGCGCGTGAGGCGACGTCGAACAGGGCGGGGCTGCTGAGGCGTTCGGGCCAGGTGCCGCGGTCCAGGGTTGCGACATCCACGGGGGCGGCTTGGGCGCCCAGGCAGATGAGCCAGGCTGACAGTAAAAGCGCAATTCGCACGAAGGGTCTCCCTTTCCAGAGTCGTCGGGCACTATAGCCGATCGTGTGGGGGCGCTATTGGGTTGGTGTGTATATGCGTTATTTGAGTGATGGCTTGTATTGGTTCCGCTCTTACAGCGGCTTACTTTTGAACGCTTTTGCAAAGTGACTCGCTGTAAGAGCGAAACCATAAGCCGCCGTAACCGCAGAAACGGATATGCCCCCCCAACGACCGCACAGCTATCTATCACCATCATAGGTGGAGTCAAACCGCCCTACCCCCTAGAATCCCCCCACGATTAAAGGAGACGACTTCATGCTGACGGTGATTTCCCCCGCCAAAACCCTCGATTTCGAGTCAAAGCCGGTCACCCCGCGCTTCACCCAACCGCAATACCTCGACCACTCCCAGGAGCTGATCGAACAACTGCGCGAACTCAGCCCGGCGCAAATCAGCGAACTGATGCACGTCTCCGACAAAATCGGCGGCCTCAACGCCGCACGCTTCGGCAGCTGGACCCCCGCCTTCACCCCCGCCAACGCCAAACAAGCCCTGCTGGCATTCAAGGGCGACGTCTACACCGGCCTCAACGCCGAAACCCTCAAGGACGCCGACTTCACCTACGCCCAGGACCACCTGCGCATGCTCTCCGGCCTGTACGGCCTGCTGCGGCCGCTGGACCTGATGATGCCGTACCGCCTCGAAATGGGCACCAAACTGCCCAACGCCCGTGGCAAGGACCTGTACGCTTTCTGGGGCACCCGCATCAGCGAGTGGCTCAACGAAGCCCTGGCCGAACAAGGCGATGACGTGCTGCTCAACCTCGCGTCCAACGAGTACTTCTCGGCAGTCAAACGCCCGGCATTGAAAGCGCGGATCATCAACACCGAGTTCAAGGATCTGAAAAACGGCCAGTACAAGATCATCAGCTTCTACGCCAAGAAGGCCCGGGGCATGATGAGCCGCTTTGTGATTGAAGAACGCATCAACGACCCGGCCCGACTCAAGGAGTTTGACGTGCAGGGTTATCGCTTCAATGCGGAGCAGTCGAAGCCGGATAACCTGGTGTTCCTGCGCGATCACGCACCGGAATAACCTGACAACGAAGATCCAAATGTGGGAGCGGGCTTGCTCGCGAAAGCGGTGGTTCAGTCGATGCCTTTATTGCCTGACACGCCGCTTTCGCGAGCAAGCCCGCTCCCACATTTTGTTTGCATTCCAATTCCGAATTCGTCATTTATTTGGCGTCAAAAATAATTCTTCAGATTCCCTAACATTTATTTCACTCGACATTCGTCAATTTTTTTCGTAGTGGCACCACTTTTTTAAAACAGTAGTGGCACAAAACTATTTACCCCTCGCAACTCCCCGCAACTACTGGCCTAAATAGCAAGTGCTATCAGAATAGTACTAGTGCCATCTTTCCTAATATTTCAAGAAATTTCCGGAAACAGGATGAGTGGACAGGAACTATGTCCTAAAGCACCGCTCATACCACCGGTAACGATTATCTCTGAAGATGTAAGAGATGACTTACGTGGCGACCAAGGGAAGTAGCAAAGTTGTCATATAACTTTGACTCAATGGTCAAATCATCAACTGATTAGTTGAAGGCGGACGCAAAGGTTTCACTACTTTCTCCGACAAGGCCAAGGCTGAGCTCACCTGTATGGGTCAGTGAGACAACCCAAGCCGTTGATATATAAGGGCTCAAAGCCCCTGTCAACGCCTTGCGGCACTGGCGCCAGGCCCTTCCCCAGGAAGGCTGGCTGCATTTCAGGGCAAGCCCCAACAATAAGGCCAAGTTGCGCACAACTTGAGTGCATTAGTTAGTCACTCGACTTTTAGTATGCCTGCACTGGATATACCGACGTTTATTCGTCGCACTTCCCAGTGCCTGGGTGACGCTTCAAACATGAACTCCGGCCATCTAGTGGCACGATTAACAATGAGGTAAATGCGATGCGCATCAGCATATTTGGTTTGGGTTACGTCGGCGCGGTATGTGCCGGTTGTCTGTCTGCACGGGGCCATGAGGTCGTTGGCGTAGACATCTCCAAGGAAAAGATCGACCTGATCAACGCGGGTAAATCCCCCATCGTTGAACCGGGTCTGGGCGAGCTGTTAAGCCAGGGCGTTCAAACCGGCCGACTGCGCGGCACCACCAATTTCGCCGAGGCAATCCGTGATACCGACCTGTCGATGATTTGCGTCGGCACGCCGAGCAAGAAGAACGGCGACCTGGAACTCAACTACATCGAATCGGTGTGCCGCGAGATCGGTTTTGTCCTGCGTGACAAGACCTCCCGTCACACCATCGTGGTCCGCAGCACCGTGCTGCCAGGTACCGTGGCCAATGTGGTGATTCCGATTCTCGAAGACTGCTCGGGCAAGAAAGCCGGCGTCGACTTCGGCGTCGCCGTAAACCCTGAGTTCCTGCGTGAAAGCACCGCCATCGCCGACTACGACCTGCCGCCGATGACCGTCATCGGTGAATTCGACACCGCTTCCGGCGATGTTCTGCAGTCGCTGTACGAAGAACTCGACGCGCCGATCATCCGCAAGGACATCGCCGTCGCCGAGATGATCAAGTACACCTGCAACGTCTGGCATGCGACCAAAGTGACCTTCGCCAACGAGATCGGCAACATCGCCAAGGCGGTGGGTGTCGACGGTCGCGAAGTGATGGAAGTGGTCTGCCAGGACAAGACCCTCAACCTGTCCCAGTACTACATGCGCCCGGGCTTTGCCTTCGGCGGTTCCTGCCTGCCCAAGGACGTGCGCGCCCTGACGTACCGCGCCGGCTCCCTCGACGTGGATGCGCCGCTGCTCAACTCGCTGATGCGCAGCAACGAGTCCCAGGTGCAAAACGCTTTCGACATCGTTTCCAGCCACGACAAACGCAAAGTCGCCCTGCTGGGCCTGAGCTTCAAGGCCGGCACCGATGACCTGCGCGAAAGCCCGCTGGTGGAACTGGCAGAGATGCTGATCGGCAAGGGTTTCGACCTGAGCATCTACGACAGCAACGTCGAATACGCTCGCGTGCACGGCGCCAACAAGGACTACATCGAAGGCAAGATCCCTCACGTGTCGTCCCTGCTCAACTCGGACTTCGACGAAGTGATCAACAACTCCGACGTGATCATCCTGGGCAACCGCGACGAGAAGTTCCGTGCCCTGGCGCACAACGCCCCCCACGGCAAGCAAGTGGTCGACCTGGTGGGCTTCATGTCCAAGGCCACCAGCGTGAGCGGCCGTACCGAAGGCATTTGCTGGTAACAGCAACGGCAAGTTTCAAGCGGCAAGCGTCCTGATCCCCGGCGCTTGCTGCTTGAAGCCTCCTTCACCTGCGGAATGACGCCTATGTCCAAGTTAAAACACGTACTCCTCCAATCTGCCGGCTGGCTGTTTTTCCTGAGCCTGCTGATGGGACTCGCCCTGCTGTTGCCGGCGAGTACGTTCGACTCAGAGTCGAAGAATTTTATTTTCCTGATTGGCGCCGTCGGTATCTGGCGCTACTCGATGGGTGCTACGCATTTCTTTCGCGGCATGCTGTTCCTGTACGTGGTCTACCCGCACCTGCGGCGCAAAGTGCGCAAGCTGGGCAAGGCAGCAGACCCGTCCCACGTATTCCTGATGGTTACCAGCTTTCGGATCGACGCGCTGACCACGGCCCAGGTCTACAGCTCGGTGATCCGCGAGGCCATCGAATGTGGCTTCCCTACCACCGTGGTCTGCTCCCTGGTGGAAATGTCCGATGAGCTGCTGGTCAAGAGCCTGTGGGCCAGGATGAACCCGCCCGACCACGTCAAGCTGGACTTCGTGCGCATCGCCGGTACCGGCAAGCGTGACGGCCTGGCCTTCGGTTTTCGCGCCATCTCCCGCCACCTGCCGGACAACCGCGCCGTAGTGGCCGTGATCGATGGCGACACCGTGCTCGCCGAGGGCGTAGTGCGCAAGACCGTGCCGTGGTTCCAGCTGTTCGGCAATGTCGGCGGCCTGACCACCAACGAGTTCTGCGAAGTGCGCGGCGGCTACATCATGAGCGAGTGGCACAAGCTGCGCTTCGCCCAGCGCCACATCAACATGTGCTCCATGGCCCTGTCCAAACGCGTGCTGACCATGACCGGCCGCATGTCGGTATTCCGCGCCAACGTGGTCACCGACCCGGGCTTCATTGCCGATGTGGAAAGCGACTCGCTGCAACACTGGCGCCTGGGCCGCTTCAAGTTTTTGACCGGTGACGACAAGTCCAGCTGGTTCAGCCTGATGCGCCTGGGCTACGACACTTTCTACGTACCGGACGCCGCGATCCACACCGTGGAACACCCGCCGGAAAAGAGCTTTATCAAGGCCAGCCGCAAACTGATGTTCCGCTGGTACGGCAACAACCTGCGCCAGAACTCACGTGCCCTGGGCCTGGGTATGCGTCGCCTGGGCCTGTTCACCAGCATCGTGCTGTTTGATCAACGCGTGTCGATGTGGACCTCCCTGCTGGGGCTGACCGTGGCGATCATCGCCACCTTCAAATACGGCGGCGCGTTCATCCTCGCCTACCTGCTGTGGATCGGCATCACCCGCCTGATTCTGACCCTGCTGCTGTCGTGCTCCGGCCACAAGATCGGCCCGGCTTACCCGGTGATTCTCTATTACAACCAGATCATGGGCGCGCTGGTGAAGATCTACGTGTTCTTCCGCCTTGATCAACAGTCCTGGACCCGCCAGGACACCAAACTGACCCGCGATTTGGCCAGCTTTCAACGTTGGTTCAACACCTGGTCGTCTCGGACCATGACCTTCTCCGCCGGCAGCATTTTCGTCGCCGTGTTGCTGATGATGGTTTGACCCTGCCAAGCCTGAATTAACTAGGAACTAAACACCATGAATAGCCCAGTAAACGCCAACGTTGTCCACGAATCCGAAGCCCAGCGCCAACACGCCCGGGTCAAAATCCCGGCCAAGCTGCGCTTCTTCGGCGCCGATCAAACACCGATGGAAGTGCGGGTGATCGACCTGTCAGCCGGCGGCCTGGCCTTCAACGCCCCGCAGCAGCCGCTGAAAGTCGGCGATGTGCACAAGGGTCGCTTGCAGTTCGTGATCGACAACCTGGGCCTGGCGATGGACGTCGAGCTGCAGATTCGCTCCTACGACCGCCAGACCGGCCGCACCGGTTGCCAGTTCCAGAACCTCGATGCACAAGACATCTCCACCCTGCGCCACCTGATCACCTCGCACCTGGCCGGTGACATCGTGACCATGGGTGACGTGCTGGCAACCCTGCAACGCGACAACTTCACCAAGGCGCGCAAGGTCAAGGACGGCGGCAGCAACATGAGCGTCGGTGGCCGCCTGCGGGCCGTGACTTTCAGCCTCGGGATCTTCGTGGTGGGCCTGGCGGCATTCGGCTTCGTGGTCAAATCGGTGTACGGCATGTACTTCGTCAGCCACGCCACCTCCGGCCTGGTGAGCGTGCCCGGGATGAACGTGACCATGCCCCGCGATGGCACCGTGCAAAGCCTGATCAAAGGCGATGCGGTCGCCGCCAAAGGCGCGCCATTGGCAACCTTCAGCACCAGCATGCTCGACGTACTCAAGGGCCATCTGGACGAAGACCAGCTGCAACCGGCCAAGGTCGAAGAGCTGTTCGGCAAGCAAATGACCGGCACCCTCACCTCCCCGTGCGACTGCGTCGTGGCCCAGCAACTGGTCGCCGACGGTCAGTACGCCAGCAAGGGCGACGTGATCTTCCAACTGGTGCCACGCGGCAGCCAGGCCAACGTTGATGCGCGCTTCTCCTATCGCCAGTTTGCCGACGTTCGCCCGGGCACCCGCGTGAACTTCCAGGTAGCGGATGAAGAGCAGGTACGCACCGGCACCATCGTCAGCAGCACCAGCCTGAACAGCAGCGAAATGTCCTCCGACATCCGCGTGCAGATCAAACCCGATGCCCCGCTGGACAGCACCTACGCCGGTCGCCCGGTTGAAGTGACCAGCGATCGCGGCCCGTCCCTGAACTGGCTGATCGACAAAGCCATGGCCAACGGTCTGTAAGCAGAGGACATGCCTGTGATGACTCTCTCAAAAACACCGCAATCCCTGTGGGAGCGGGCTTGCTCGCGAAAGCAGTGTGTCAGCCAACACATGCATCAACTGACAGGGCCCCTTCGCGAGCAAGCCCGCTCCCACATGGGAACTGTGGCGTTGCTGGCTGTTGCGGTCAGCCTCGCCGGTTGCGCCGGTCTGCCCGACCAACGCCTGGCCAATGAAGCGCTGAAACGTGGCGACACCGTCACTGCCCAGCAGAACTACCAGCAGCTCGCGGATTTGGGCTACAGCGAGGCCCAAGTGGGCCTGGCGGATATCCAGGTCGGCACCCGCGACCCCGAGCAAATCAAGCAGGCCGAAGCGACGTACCGCGCGGCCGCCGATACCTCGCCCCGTGCCCAGGCACGCCTGGGCCGCCTGCTGGTGGCCAAGCCCGGCGCGACCGAAGCCGAACACCATGAAGCCGAAGGCCTGCTGAAAAAGGCCTTTGCCAATGGCGAAGGCAACACCCTGATCCCGCTGGCAATGCTCTACCTGCAATACCCGCACAGTTTCCCGAACATCAACGCCCAGCAGCAGATCAGCAAATGGCGCGCCTCGGGTTACCCGGAAGCCGGTCTCGCCCAGGTGCTGCTGTATCGCACCCAGGACACCTACGACCAGCACCTGGATGAAGTGGAAAGCATCTGCAAGGCCGCACTGAACACCACCGATATCTGCTACGTCGAGTTGGCCACGGTCTACCAGAAAAAAGCCGAGCCGGAAAAACAGGCCGACCTGCTCAAGCAGATGGAAGCCGGCTACAGCCGCGGCACCGTCACCGCCCAACGGGTCGACAGCGTGGCTCGTGTACTGGGTGATGCAAGCCTGGGCAAGACCGACGAAAAAACCGCCCAGGCCCTGCTGGAAAAAATCGCCCCCGGCTACCCGGCCTCCTGGGTCAGCCTGGCACAACTGCTCTACGACTTCCCGGAACTGGGTGACGTCGACCAGATGATGAAGTACCTCGACAACGGCCGCGCCGCCGACCAGCCCCGCGCCGAACTGTTGCTGGGCAAGCTCTACTACGAAGGCAAGTGGGTCCCGGCTGACGCCAAGGCCGCCGAAGAACACTTCCAGAAAGCCGTCGGCCGCGAAGTCGCCGCCGACTACTACCTCGGCCAGATCTACCGCCGTGGCTACCTGGGCAAGGTCTATTCGCAAAAGGCCCTGGACCATCTGTTGACCGCTGCGCGCAACGGCCAGAACAGCGCCGACTTCGCGATTGCCCAGCTGTTTTCCCAAGGCAAGGGCACCAAGCCCGACCCGCTTAACGCCTATGTCTTCAGCCAGTTGGCCAAGGCCCAGGACACGCCGGAAGCCAACGACCTGGCGACCCAGCTCGAAGCGCCGCTGACCCCGGAACAACGCGCCGAAGGCCAACGCCTGGTGCAACAGGAGCTGGCCGTGCGCGGCACCCTGGCCCAAAGCACGCTGCAATTGCACGCCCTGCAAGAAGAAGACGGCGAGGAATCCCTATGAAGCTCAACCCATTCGTCAAGGCCGGTATCGGCCTGACCTTCGCCCTGCTGTGGTCGTGCCCGACCCTGGCGGCGCTGACCGAAGCCAAGAACTTCGGCCTGGAAGTCAAAGTCACCGGCCAGTCCGAAGATGACCGCGACCTGGGCACCCAGAAAGGCGGCGACGTCAACGGCATCGGCCTTGACCTGCGCCCGTGGATCTACGGTGAAAGCGGCAACTGGAGCGCCTACGCCATGGGCCAGGCCGTGACCTCCAGCGACATCATCGAGACCGACACCCTGCAACAGTCCTCGGATGACGCCACTCAACAGACCAGCAATGACGACCGCAAGAGCAAGAAGAACTACCTGGCGATGCGCGAGTTCTGGGTCGCCTATGGCGGCTTCACGCCCTACCCCGGCGAGATCCTCAAGCTCGGTCGCCAACGCCTGCGCAATGACGACGGCCAATGGCGCGACACCAATATCGAAGCGCTGAACTGGACCTTCGACACCACCTTGCTCAAGGCCAATGTCGGCGTCGCCGAGCGCTTCAGCGAATACCGCACCGACCTCAAGGAACTGTCGCCCAAGGACAAGGACCGTCAGCACCTGTACGCCGACGCCGCCTACCAGTGGACGCCAGGCCAGTGGATCGGCCTGCGCGCTCACCACACCCATGATGACGGCAAGCTCGACTACCCGGAACCGGGCGTGGCCACCGACTCGCTGGACAAGCGCGAGAACGGCGACCTGACCTGGCTCGGCATCGAAGCCAACAGCGACGCCTACAACTGGCGCAACACCAACACCGTCAACTACTGGGCGAGCGTCACCGGCATGCAGGGCGACCGCGACACGGTCAACGCCTTGAACGCCGACGGCACCCGCCCGGCCAACGCCAAGCGCAGCGATGACGTGAATGGCTGGGCCACCGACCTGGGTGTACGCCTGCGCCTCGACCCGCAGTGGCAAGTGGGCGCCGCCTACTCCCGCGCCAGTGCCGAATACGAGCAGAACGGGCTGCAAAGCAACCGTTCGAACTGGACCGGTACCCAGTCCCGCGTCCACCGCTTCGGCGAAGCGTTTCGCGGCGAGATGAACAACATGCAGTCCATGAGCCTGTTCGGGTCCTGGCAGCTGCGCGAGGACTATGACGCAAGCCTTGTGTACCACAAGTTCTGGCGCGTAGACGGCAACAAGCCGGTGGGCAGCAACGGCATCGATGCCGTGCAGAACAACACCGATGACGTGACCGGCGCGATCCTGTCCAGCACGTCCCTGCCGCTTGAAGACGGCAAGAAAGATCTCGGCCAGGAGATGGACCTGGTGGTCACCAAGTACTTCAAGAAAGGCCTGCTGCCGGCCGGGCTCAGCCAGTCGATCGACGAGCCGTCGGCCCTGGTGCGCTTCCGTGCAGGCGTGTTCAAGCCGGGCGACGCCTATGGCAGCCAGGTCGACTCGTACATGCATCGCGCCTTTGTCGACGTGATCTGGAAGTTCTGATGGGAGCCTGCGCAATGAAGTCTCAAAGCCTGCTCGTCGCGGCCATGCTGCTGGCCAGCGCCTCGGCCTTCGCCGACAAAGCGCCGACCATCGCCAAAGAGCTGCAACAGGCCAAGACCTACACCATCTCCAGCCCGCCGACCGAGCCGCTGGAGATGGCCAAGCCTGCGCTGCCGGACGTGTCCGGCTACACCGCGGCCAATATCGCGAAAAAGATTGTGCGTACCAAGCCAGGCAAAATCAGCATCCGCCGGATGATGCAGGAAGACGCCCTGAAGGACTTCATCGGCGGCGACAACAAGATGGCCGAATGGGTAGTGCGCCAGCACGGCATTCCCCAGGCGATCTTTGTCGACGACGGCTACATGAACCTCAAGGACCTGCTGAAGAAAGTGCCCAAGCAGTACTTCAGCGAAACCTCGCCGGGGGTGTTCCTGGCCAAGTTGCCGATCGTGGTGGGCCGTAAAGGCATTCTCGAAATCGACAAGCAGACTCAAGAGCTGCGCCTGTCCCAGGAAGCCGGTTCGTTCCTGATCAACGACGGCCAGTTGTTCGTACGTGACACCAGAATCACCGGCTGGCGCGAGAAGACCAACGGCCCGGCGACCTTCCAGTCGCCCAAGGAATTCCGCCCGTTCCTGCTGGCCTGGGGCGGCACCGAGACCTACATCGCCAACAGCAAGATGGCCAGTTTCGGCTACGCCAACAGTAAGTCGTATGGCGTGAGTATTTCCCAATACACGCCGAACATGGCCAAGGTGCTCAAGCGTCCTGAACCGACGGGCTGGATCGTCGACTCCGAGTTCTCGGACATGTGGTACGGCTTCTACTGCTACGAAACCACCGGCTTTGTGCTCAAGGGCAATACCTACAAGGACAACATCGTCTACGGCATTGACCCCCACGACCGTTCACACGGCCTGATCATCACCGACAACACCGTCTACGGCACGAAGAAGAAGCACGGCATCATCATTTCCCGGGAAGTGAACGACAGCTTCATCTTCAACAACCGCAGCTTCGACAACAAGCTCTCGGGCCTGGTGATCGACCGTAACAGCGTCAACAACCTGATCGCCGACAACGAGATCTACCGCAACCACACCGACGGCATCACCCTCTATGAGAGCGGCGATAACCTGCTGTGGGGCAACAAGGTGATCAGCAACCGTCGCCACGGCATCCGCGTGCGTAACAGCGTGAACATTCGCCTGTACGAGAACATTGCCATGGCCAACGGGCTGACCGGCGTGTACGGCCACATCAAGGATTTGACCGACACCGACCGCGACATCGCCCTCGACCCGTTCGACACCAAGGTCTCGCTGATCGTGGTCGGCGGTGAACTGGCCGCCAACGGCAGCGGGCCGCTGTCCATCGACTCGCCGTTGAGCGTCGAGCTGTACCGCGTATCGATGCTTGCGCCGACCAAATCCAGTGGCATCAGCTTCTCGGGCGTTCTTGGCGATCGCCAGGAAGAGATCCTCGACTTGCTGGTACGCCAGAAGAAAGCCGTGCTGATCGACCCTGTCGAACGCCAGACCGAAATGCAGGACTGAGGATGACCTTTATGCACCCACACATGATCAAACTGCTCAGCCTTTCGGGTTTGACCCTCGGCCTGCTCGCGGCCAGCCAGGGCGTGCGCGCCGACGAAATCAAGGCGCCAACCTTCACCGCCGAACCGTGCTGCAGCCTGTGCCCGGCCGCCCACGACGCGAAGAACTACACCACGCGCTACCAGCAGAACTTCACCACCCTGGTGCAAGCCCAGGGCGATTGGCTGTTCCGGACCCAGGAAGACCTGCGCACCGAATTCGACACCAGCCCCGCCGGCTACAAACGCATGCAGCAGCTGCACGATGCGTTCAAGAGCAAGGGCGTGGAACTGGTGGTGGTCTACCAGCCGACCCGTGGTTTGGTGAACCGCAACAAGCTCAACCCTGAAGAGAAAGCCAGGTTCGATTTCGACAAGGCCCTGGGCAATTACAAGACCATGCTCGGGCGCTTCGCCAAGATGGGCTACGTCGTGCCGGACCTGTCGCCGCTGACCAACGAGCAACTGCCGGACGAGTTGCCGGCCCACGATTTCTACTTCCGCGGCGACCAACACTGGACGCCATACGGCGCCCAGCGCACCGCCAAAATCGTCGGCGCCAAAGTGCGGGCGATGCCTGAGTTTGCCGGCATCCCGCAACGTGAGTTCGAGACCAAACGCTCCGGGCGCATGGGCAAGACCGGCACCCTGCACAACATGGCCGGGCAACTGTGCGGCACCAGCTACGCGATCCAGTACATGGACCAGTTCACCACCGAGCCCAAGGGCGAAGCGGCGGACGGCGACCTGTTCGGTGATTCCGGCAACCCGCAGATCACCCTCGTGGGTACCAGCCACAGTGGCAAGAACTACAATTTCGCCGGCTTCCTGGAACAGGAAATCGGTGCCGACATCCTTAACGTCGCCTTCCCCGGTGGTGGCCTGGAAGGCTCGATGATCCAGTACCTGGGCAGCGAAGAATTCCAGAAGACCCCGCCGAAGATCCTGATCTGGGAATTCTCGCCGCTGTATCGCCTGGACCAGGAGACCATCTACCGCCAGATGATGTCGCTGCTGGACAACGGCTGTGAAGGCAAGACCGCCCAGATGAGCGCCAGCACCACGCTGAAACCCGGCAAGAACGAATTGCTGGTGAACAGTTCGAACAAAGACCTGCGCAACAGCAGTCACCAGGTCGACATCCGCTTCGCCGACCCATCGGTGAAAACCCTGCAAGCCACCCTCTGGTACATGAACGGGCGCCACGAGGACATCAAGATCGAGAAACCCGAAACATCCGATACAGACGGGCGTTTCGCCTTTGAACTGCGCACCGATGAAGACTGGGCCACGCAAAACCTGCTGGCCGTGGAAGTGCAGGGCCCTGAAGCGGGCCAGGCCGCGCAGAAAGTCGAAGCGAAAATTTGCACACGCAACGTATTCCCCGCCGGTGGTCAACAGACTGCTTCGGCCGGGCAATGAGGTTACCTATGCAGAAGTTATTGATTCCATCGTTGCTGGGCCTGGCGATCTTCGCCGGCTCCGTCAATGCCGCCGCGCCATTGCGTCCGCCGCAAGGCTATTTTGCGCCGATCGAGGCGTTCAAGACCGGCGACTTCAAGAATGACTGCGACGCCATGCCCGCGCCGTACACCGGCTCGCTGCAGTTTCGCAGCAAGTACGAAGGTTCGGACAAGGCTCGTTCCACCCTGAATGTGCAGTCCGAAAAAGCCTTTCGCGACAGCACCGCCGACATCACCAAGCTGGAAAAAGACACCAGCAAGCGCGTGATGCAATTCATGCGCGACGGTCGTCCGGAGCAGCTGGAATGCACGCTGAACTGGCTCACGAGCTGGGCCAAGGCCGATGCATTGATGTCCAAGGACTTCAACCACACCGGCAAGTCCATGCGCAAATGGGCACTGGGCAGCATGGCGTCAGCCTATGTGCGCCTGAAGTTCTCCGACTCTCATCCGCTGGCCAACCACCAGCAGGAGTCGCAGTTGATCGAAGCCTGGTTCAGCAAAATGGCCGACCAGGTGGTGAGCGACTGGGACAACCTGCCGCTGGATAAAACCAACAACCACTCCTACTGGGCTGCCTGGTCGGTGATGGCGACCTCCGTCGCCGTGAACCGCCGCGACCTGTTTGACTGGGCCGTGAAGGAATACAAGGTCGGCGCCAACCAGGTGGATGCCCAAGGCTTCCTGCCGAACGAATTGAAGCGTCAGCAACGGGCCCTGTCGTACCACAACTACGCCCTGCCGCCGCTGGCGATGATCGCCAGTTTTGCCCTGGTGAACGGTGTGGACCTGCGCCAGGAAAACAACGGCGCGTTGAAACGCCTGGGTGACAAGGTGCTGGCCGGGGTGAAAGACCCGGAGATCTTCGAGCAGAAGAACGGCAAGGAACAGGACATGAAGGACCTCAAGGAAGACATGAAATTTGCCTGGCTTGAGCCCTTCTGCACCCTCTACACCTGCGCCCCGGATGTGATCGAGCGCAAGCACGGGATGCAGCCGTTCAAGACGTTCCGCCTGGGGGGTGACCTGACCAAGGTCTACGACCCGACGCATGAGAAAGGCAACAAAGGCAGCTAGTCGCTGATCGTTCCCACGCTCCGCGTGGGAATGCAGCCAGGGACGCTCCGCGTCCCAAAAGCGGACGCAGAGCGTCCAGTGAGGCATTCCCACGCAGAGCGTGGGAACGATCACATAGCCCTCTCATTTCGGTGGGGGGTTTGGGGGGGCCGTTGGCCCTTGACTGTTGGTTAAACATGGAGAGATCGGGATGGTTTTCTCGTCCAATGTGTTCCTGTTCCTGTTCTTGCCGATCTTCCTCGGCTTGTACTACCTGAGCGGGCAACGCTATCGCAATCTGCTGCTGCTGGTTGCCAGTTATGTGTTCTACGCCTGGTGGCGAGTGGACTTCCTGGCGCTGTTCGCCGCCGTGACGCTGTGGAACTACTGGATCGGCCTCAAGGTCGGTGCGGCAGGCGTGCGCACCAAGCCCGCCCAGCGCTGGCTGCTGCTGGGCGTGGCGGTCGATCTGTGCATCCTCGGCTACTTCAAGTACGCCAACTTCGGTGTCGACAGCATCAACCTGATGATGAAGTCGGCGGGCCTGGAACCCTTCATCCTCACCCACGTGCTGTTGCCAATCGGGATCTCGTTCTACATCTTCGAGTCCATCAGCTACATCATCGACGTGTACCGCGGCGACACCCCGGCCACCCGCAACCTGATCGACTTTGCGGCGTTCGTGGCGATCTTCCCGCACCTGATTGCCGGCCCGGTGTTGCGCTTTCGCGACCTGGCCGACCAGTTCAACAACCGCACCCACACCCTCGATAAATTCTCCGAGGGCTGCACGCGGTTCATGCAGGGTTTCATCAAGAAGGTGTTTATCGCCGACACCCTGGCGGTGGTCGCCGATCATTGCTTCGCCCTGCAAAACCCTACGACGGGTGACGCCTGGCTCGGCGCACTGGCGTACACCGCGCAGCTGTACTTCGACTTCTCCGGCTACAGCGACATGGCCATCGGCCTGGGCTTGATGATGGGTTTCCGCTTCATGGAAAACTTCAAGCAGCCGTACATCAGCCAGTCGATCACCGAGTTCTGGCGGCGCTGGCACATCAGCCTGTCCACCTGGCTGCGTGACTACCTGTACATCACCCTGGGCGGCAACCGTAAAGGCACGCTGACCACCTACCGCAACCTGTTCCTGACCATGCTCCTCGGTGGCCTGTGGCACGGTGCGAACATCACCTACATCGTGTGGGGCGCCTGGCACGGCATGTGGCTGGCGATTGAAAAAGCCATCGGCCTCAACACCGCACCGCGCAGTTTCAACGTTGTGCGCTGGGCCTTCACCTTCCTGCTGGTAGTGATGGGTTGGGTGATCTTCCGCTCGGAAAACCTGCACGTCGCCGGCCGTATGTACGGCGCGATGTTCAGCTTCGGCGAGTGGTCGCTGTCGGAACTCAACCGCGCCAGCCTCACCGGCCTGCAAGTGGCAACCCTGGTGGTGGCGTACGCAACCCTGGCGTTCTTCGGCCTGCGGGACTTCTACAGCAACCGCCCACCGGAAAAAACCAAGCCTGCGGTGAACACCCAGGCCGATGGCCCGGCGACTGCGCAACCGGGCTTGATCAAGGCCATACCGGGCGACAACCCGGGCAGCATCCATGAGCCCGGCTACACCGTGGGCACCGAGGCCACCGTGCAACCGGCCTACTGGAGCGCCACCTGGCCACGCTACGCCATGCGCGCCGCAGTACTGCTGCTGTTCGTGGCGTCGATTCTCAAACTTTCGGCGCAGAGCTTCTCGCCGTTCCTTTACTTCCAGTTCTGAGGGAGCCGACCATGACCCGTTCATTACGCGTCCTCTACATCGCCTTGTTCCTCGCCGTGCTGCTGGCGTTGGGCGCCTGGTCGATGCGCAGTTTCTTCGGCTTCAGCACCAACGCCGACGCCACCGTGCTCAACGGCCGCTGGACCAAGGCCGTCGAGACCCACTACGACGACCAGTTCCCGATCAAGCGCCTGGGCACCAACCTCTGGGCAGCGCTGGACTACAAGCTGTTCAACGAAGGCCGCCCTGGCGTGGTGATTGGCCGCGACCACTGGTTGTACAGCGACGAGGAATTCAACCCGATCGTCAACGAAGACCAGAACCTGCAAGGCAACTACGCCTTGGTGGAAGGCGTGCGCCAGAAGCTCAAGGCCCAGGGTATCCAACTGGTGATGGCGATCGTGCCAGCCAAGGTGCGGCTGTACCCGGAACACCTGGGTGAAGTGCAGCCGGCGAGCATCCGCGCCGGTCTGTACCAGGACTTCCATGCCCGCATGGCCGCCGACAAGATCGTCGCCCCTGACCTGATGGGTCCGCTGCAACAGGCCAAGCTGCACGGCCAGCAAGTGTTCCTGCGCACCGACACCCACTGGACCCCGGACGGCGCTGAAGTGGCGGCCAAAGAATTGGCCAAGACAATTGCCAACAAAACGCCCCTGAGCGGCGAGCCTCAACGCTTTGTCACCGAAGCCGAGAAGACCGAGCCACACAAGGGCGACCTGCGCCTGTTCCTGCCGCTGGACCCGCTGTTCGAAAACCTGATGCCGCCCAAGGAGCCACTGCAAAAACGCGTGACGCACCTGGCTGAAACCAAAGGCGACGATGCGCTGTTCACCGACAGTGAAACCCCGGTGGCCCTGGTGGGCACCAGCTACAGCGCCAACCCGAACTGGAACTTTGTCGGCGCGCTGAAGCAAGCCCTGGGCAGCGACGTCATCAACTACTCCGAAGACGGCCACGGCCCGATCCTGCCGATGCTCAGCTACCTGAAAAGCGACGACTTCAAGAACAGCCCGCCACAGGTGCTGATCTGGGAGTTTCCCGAGCGTTATTTGCCTGTGAACAACGAAATCGGCGATGCCGACCCGCAGTGGGTTGCGCAGCTCAAACAAGCCGGTATGCGCCAACAGAACATGGCTATCAACACCCCCACCGTTAAAAACATGAACTCCGAGACGCCCGACCGGGCGCAAAACTGAAAGAGAGGTAACTCACATGACTTTCACTACTAACCTCGCAAAAACTTTTGCCCTCGTCGCCGGCATGAGCGTTGTTTCGATGTCCGCCTTCGCCGGTGGCGACGCCGCCCTCTACGGTCCCGTCGCGCCAAAAGGCTCGAGCTTTGTGCGGGTGTACAACGCCAGCAACCAGGAAGTCAGCGCCACCGTCGGCAGCACCAACCTCAACGAGGTTGCACCGCTGGCCAGCAGTGACTTCAGCTTCATGCCGGGCGGTGACTACAGCGCCAAGGTCGGCAGCCAGACCCTGCCGGTCAAGCTCGCCGCCGACCACTACTACACCCTGGTCAGCAGCGGCAGCGGCCAACCGCAACTGATCGAAGAACCGCCGTTCAAGAACAAGCAGAAATCCCTGGTGCGCGTGCAGAACCTCAGTGACAAGTCGCTGACCCTGAAAACCGCCGATGGCAAGACCGACGTGGTCCAGGCCGTGGCCGCCAAGGGCCGTGGCGAGCGCGAGATCAACCCGGTGAAGGTCAGCCTGGCGCTGTATGAAGGCGATAAAAAAGTCGGCGACGTGAAGCCGGTAGCTCTGGAACGCGGTGAGGCCGCAGTGCTGTACGTCACCGGCACCGGCGCCAACCTGTCGCCAGTGTGGGTGAAACGCCCTGTGTCGACCCGCTGATTAGATTTTCAGATTGACGCTGCCCCCTGTGGGAGCTGGCTTGCCTGCGATGCGGACAACTCGGTGTATCAGGTACACCGAGGTGATGCCATCGCGGGCAAGCCCGGCTCCCACAGGCTCTAACCAAATTTGATTCAAGGAGAAACACCATGATCCCAGTAATCCTTTCCGGTGGTAGCGGCTCACGTCTTTGGCCGCTTTCGCGTAAACAGTTTCCCAAGCAGTTCCTGGCCCTGACCGGCGAGCACACCTTGTTCCAGCAAACCCTGGAGCGCCTGGTGTTCGACGGCATGGACGCGCCCATCGTGGTGTGCAACAAGGACCACCGCTTTATCGTCAACGAGCAACTGGCTGCCCGCAAACTGGAAACCCAGCGCATCCTGATGGAGCCGTTCGGCCGCAATACCGCGCCGGCCGTGGCCCTGACGGCGATGATGCTGGTCAACGAAGGCCGCGACGAACTGATGCTGGTGCTGCCCGCCGACCACGTGCTGGATGACCAGAAAGCCCTGCAACGCGCCCTGGCCCTGGCCACTGTGGCGGCTGAGCGTGGCGAAATGGTGCTGTTCGGTGTGCCGGCCACCCGTCCGGAGACCGGCTACGGCTATATCAAGTCGACCAACGATTCGCTGCTGCCCGAAGGCGTCAGCCGCGTGCAACAGTTCGTGGAAAAACCCGATGAAAAACGCGCCGCCGAATTCGTCAAGAGCGGTGGTTATTTCTGGAACAGCGGCATGTTCCTGTTCCGTGCCAGCCGCTTCCTCGAAGAGCTGAAAAAACACGACCCGGACATCTACGACACCTGCCTGCTGACCCTGGAACGCAGCAACCAAACCGCCGACACCATCGACATCGACGAATCCACCTTCGCCTGCTGCCCGGACAACTCCATCGACTACGCCGTGATGGAAAAAACCCAACTGGCCTGCGTGGTGCCGTTGACTGCCGGCTGGAGCGACGTGGGTTGCTGGGCATCGCTGTGGGACGTGAATGAAAAAGACGCCAACGGTAACGTCAGCAAGGGCGACGTGGTGATCCAGGACAGCAAGAACTGCATGATCCACGGCAACGGCAAGCTGGTGTCGGTGATTGGCCTGGAAAACATCGTGGTGGTGGAAACCAAGGACGCGATGATGATTGCCCACAAGGACAAGGTCCAGGGCGTCAAGCAGATGGTCAACACCCTCAACGAGCAGGGCCGCAGCGAAACCCAGAACCACTGCGAGGTGTACCGTCCATGGGGCTCGTACGACTCGGTGGATATGGGCGGGCGCTTCCAGGTCAAGCACATCTCGGTGAAACCGGGCGCGTGCCTGTCGTTGCAGATGCACCACCACCGCGCCGAACACTGGATCGTGGTCAGCGGCACCGCCGAAGTCACCTGTGACGAGAACGTGTTCCTGCTCACCGAAAACCAGTCCACCTACATCCCGATTGCCTCGGTGCACCGTTTGCGTAACCCGGGCAAGATTCCATTGGAGATTATCGAGGTGCAGTCCGGCAGCTACCTGGGTGAAGACGATATCGAACGCTTTGAAGATATCTACGGTCGATCCACGCCAATCGAGCGTGGCGTTTCGGTGAAAACCATCGCGCAGTAAACAGAGCAGCACAACAAGCCCCCGCCCCACCGACTGCGTCCCCTATCCGCAGCCGGTGGGCCGGGGGCTTTTTCTTTGGGGCCGGGGAACCCGAAGATGGTCAACTCCACCTACGCTTGGTTAGGATGCCCGTTCCGTTTTCGAGGTTGTTGCCATGTTCTTTGGTGTCTTGCTGATTATCACCTGGCTGATCCTCTTGCTGCGCTACCCCGCCAGGGCGTTGCCGGTTTCCCTCGCGGCCGCCGTCGGCCTGGGCCTGGTGGCGGTATGGGTGGTGTGGCTGGACAACCGCGAGGCCCAGCAATTGGCACGCCTGGAACTGCGTACCGTCTACGCGCCGAAAGAATGCCCCGCAGACCGCCCGCTCAAGCTCACCTTGAACAACGGCAACAACGTACCGCTGACCGAACTGCGTTGGCGCATCGCCGCGTATGCGCCGGGCGATACGGTCAACCTGGCAGACAACGTGTACGCTGCCCCGCGCTATCGCGGCCCCGGCGAACTGCAGGCCGGCGCCACCTGGGAAGACTGCCTGCCAGTGCCGCCGCTGCGCCCCGGCTACCGCCCGCAAACCCTGGAATTTCGTGCCGAGCATTTGCAAGGCAGCTTCTCTGACTGATAACGACAAAGGACTGATCCATGCCCAACGTACTGATCACCGGGTGCTCCAGTGGCATTGGCCGTGCCCTGGCGGACGCCTTCAAGCAAGCCGGCTTTGACGTGTGGGCCAGCGCCCGGCGCAGCGAGGATGTGGCGGCACTCGCCAGCGCCGGCTTTAACGCGGTGCAACTGGACGTCAACGACAGCGCTGCACTGGCGCAGTTGGCCGGGCAGGTCGGCGAGCTGGACGTGCTGATCAACAACGCCGGCTACGGCGCCATGGGCCCGTTGCTCGACGGCGGCACCCAGGCGATGCAGCAGCAATTCGAGACCAACGTATTCTCAGTGGTCGGCGTGACTCAGGCGCTGTTCCCGGCCCTGCGTCGCCGTAAAGGGTTGGTGGTGAATATCGGCAGCGTGTCCGGCGTGTTGGTCACACCGTTCGCCGGTGCGTATTGCGCCTCGAAAGCCGCAGTGCATGCCTTGAGTGATGCGTTGCGCATGGAGCTCGCACCGTTTGACGTGCGGGTGATGGAAGTGCAGCCAGGCGCCATCGATACAAGTTTTGCAAAAAACGCCGGCACCCAGGCCGAACTGTTGATCAATGAAAAGTCGCCTTGGTGGCCACTGCGCGAAAGCATCCGCGCCCGGGCCAAGGCCTCCCAGGATCGGCCTACGCCCGCCAGCCAGTTTGCGGCAGACGTGCTCAAGGCCGTGCAACAGACCACGCCGCCGCGCCTGTTGCGCTCGGGTAATGGTTGCCGGGCACTGCCATTGATGGCGGCGTTGCTGCCCAAGGGTTTGCTGGAGACCGTCTTGAAAAAACGCTTTGGCCTGAGCGGCCAGCTCTAAGAGCCCCCGCCTCCCCGTGGCGAGGGAGCTTGCTCCCGCTGGGCTGCGCAGCAGCCCCAAAACCATCCATCCAAGTTTCCTGAAAGAATGCGCTGACCTTTTCAGGGGTGCTTCGCCCCCCAGCGGGAGCAAGCTCCCTCGCCACACGGTTTCTCGGCTGATCAGCCTTTCATGAAATCAATGAAGGCCCGCACTTTCAGGGGCAAATGCCGGGTATCCGGGTACAACGCGTACACCCCCTGCGGCGCAAATCGATACCCCGGCAGCAACCGCACCAAACGCCCCGCATCCAGGTCTTCCTGCACCAGCCACTGGGGCAGGATCGCCACGCCATGCCCGCGCACGGCAAACGCCTGGAGAATGGCGGCACTGTCGGCAACCAGTGAAGCCTTGCCGGGGCCTGGACGGTACAGGTGCTCATGGCCGGCCGGGTCGAGCACCGTCAACTCCGTGAGCCGCCCGTGCCCCAGCTTGGGCAGTTGCTCCAGTTCTTCCAGCGTGGCGACCCCGGCAAACCCTGGTGCAGCCACCGCGAGGATTTCGTAGCTCGACAGCTGCACCGCCCGATGATTGGAGTCGAGCATCCGCCCCAATCGAATAGCCACATCGAAGCGATCGGAGATCAGGTCGGCGTGGCTGGAGGAGGTGGATAACTGGATGTTCAATTCCGGGTGCAGGCCGCGAAAGGTTTCCACTGCCGGCACCACCACCGCCAATCCGTATTCGACGGTGGTGGTGATCCGCAATGTGCCCTTGAGCTGGCTGTGCTCCGAACGGGCTTCTTCCACCGCCAGGCGCGCTTCTTCCAGCATGCGCGTGCAGCGCAGGTAAAAGCGTTCGCCCGCATCGGTCAGTGCCAGTTGCCGAGTACTGCGGGTCAGCAGGGTCACGCCCAGCTCGGCTTCCAGGCGCTTGAGGTTGAAGCTCACCACCGCTCGCGTCTGCCCGAGGACATCCGCGGCTGCCGTCAACGAACCGGCCTCGACCACGGCCTTGAAGGTGTCGAAACGATCCAGGCTGACCATATGCCACGCCCTCCTTTGTCAAAATATTTTTGACAAACTAACAGTCAAACCGCTGTTTCCCAAGTGCCCGCACCCGCCTACCCTGCCGCCATCCACAGCAGGAACTGCGCAATGACCTACCGCTCGAAAGTCACCTGGATCTTTCTACTGGGCTTCGCCCTCGACCTGGTGAACATGTTTGTCGCCACCATCGCTTACCCGGACATCGCCCGCGAGTTGCACGCCTCGGTCACGCAACTGGCATGGATCGGCAACGCCTACATGCTCGGCCTGACCGTCGTCATTCCCCTGAGTGTTTGGCTGGCGGCGCTGCTGGGTGAGCGCCGGTTGATTGCCGTCAGCCTGTTGCTGTTCGGCGTAGCCTCGGTGCTGGTGGGCCAGGCCGCCTCGATTGAAGCGCTGATCGGCTGGCGCCTGTTGCAGGGCTTGGGTGGCGGCTTGTTGATTCCGGTGGGGCAAGCCTTGGCCTATCGGCATTTTCCGCCGGCAGAACGCAGCCAACTGACAGCCAGGGTCATGCTGGTGGCGCTGCTGATTCGGGCGTTGTCGCCAGCATTGGGCGGCCTGGTGGTGGACAGCGTGTCGTGGCGCTGGATCTTTTTCGCCAACCTGCCGCTGGCGCTGATCACCGTGATGCTGACCTTGCGCTGGCTGGTGGCAGACACGCCCGCGTCCACACGCCCGGCGCTGGAGCTCGGTCACGTATTGGGCCAGGCTCGCCGCCCGATGCTGCGGGTCGCGATGCTGGTTTACCTGTTCATCCCGGGCGTGTTTATCGGCACCAGCCTGGTGGCGATTCTTTATCTGCACGGCCTCGGCTTTACCGCCAGCCTCATCGGCGCGCTGATGCTGCCGTGGGCGCTGGCCTCGGGGCTGGCGATTGCCTTGAGCAAAAAACTGTTCAATCGCTGCGGGCCGAGGCCGCTGCTGCTGGCGGGCATGCTGCTGCAAGCCCTCGGCATCCTGTTGCTGATCGAGCCGCACCCGGTTGTCGTGGTGCTCGCCTACCTCCTGATGGGCCTGGGCGGCAGCCTGTGCAGCAGCACCGCGCAAACCCTGGCCTTTCTCGACATTCCGGCCGAGCGCATGGGGCATGCCAGCGCCTTGTGGAACATCAATCGGCAATTGAGTTTTTGCCTCGGTGCCGCCGTGCTCAGTGGGGTGCTGGCTGCGCTGGACTCGTTCACCGTCACCTTCGCGATTGCCGCAGCCTTGACCCTGTTTCCGTTATTTGCCGTACTGTGCCTGGATGCGTCCAAGGTACGGACACTGCTTCACCCTGCCAGCGAGCCCACACGATGATTGACTACCGCGATTTTTTTGATGAAGTGATCCAGGCCCATGTCGAAATCGAACAATGGTTTGCCGGCACAGCCCCCGAGGGAACACTGGAGGTTTTGCTGAAGCGTTTTTCGCCGGACTTTTCCATGATCACCCCGGCGGGCAAACAACTGGATTTTGCACTGCTCAACCAGCTGTTCAGCCAGGCTGGCGGCAAGCGGCCCGGGTTCAGGATCAGCCTCAGCGAGTTTGCCGGGATTGACCGACACGCCCGTGGCGCAACGGTAAGTTATCGCGAACAGCAGGTGGATGGCAGCGGTGCCCAAACCGATCGGCGATCGACCGTGGTGTTTGAAAAACAGGCCAGTGGCGCCCTGCTGTGGCGCCATTTGCACGAGACGTTTCTACAGGCCTGACACGGTAAAAATGTGGGAGCGGGCTTGCTCGCGAATGCGGTGGATCAGTCGATATTTTCGTTGACTGACACACTGCCTTCGCGAGCAAGCCCGCTCCCACATTCAGTTCTGTGTTTGGTTGACGATCACGGTGCAGGTGATCCCCGCCGCCAACAGCACACCTTCCGGCACTTCATCGATATGAATCCGCACCGGCACCCGCTGGGCCAGGCGCACCCAGTTGAACGTCGGGTTCACATCGGCGATCAACTCGCGGCTCTCCGGGTTGTCCCGGTCGTAGATGCCGCGCGAAATGCTTTCCACGTGGCCCTTGAGGGTTTCGCCGCTCATCAACTGCATGTCGGCCTTGTCCCCGACTTTGACGTGGGGCAGCTTGGTTTCTTCAAAGAAGCCATAGACCCAGAACGAGTTCATATCCACCACCGCCATCTTCGCCTCGCCAATACGCGCGTAGTCGCCACGGTGCACGTTGAGGTTGGTGACGTAGCCGTCGACCGCCGCCACCACCTGGGTGCGCTTGAGGTTCAGTTGCGCCGCTTCAAGCTGGGCCAGGGCATGTTGGTAGTCGGCAAGGGCCGAGTCGGCGATGTTACTGGCGTCGTCGCGGTTTTCCTTGGAGATCACCAGGGCGTCGAGGTCGGCGCGGCGGTGGGCGTTGACCTTGCGCATCTCCCAGGTGGCCTTGCGGGACGCCACCAGGGATTGCGCCTGCTTGACCGCAATCTGGTAATGCTCAGGGTCGATCTGCATCAGCAGGTCGCCCTTTTTCACCAACTGGTTGTCACGCACCGGAACGTTGACCACTTCGCCGGTGACGTCGGCGGCGACGTTGATGATGTCGGCGCGCACCCGGCCATCGCGGGTCCAGGGAGTTTCCATGTAGTGCACCCACAACGTGCGGCCAATCCAGATCGCCAGGGCCAGTACCAGCAAGGTCGCGAGCAGGCTGAAAAACTTTTTCATCGGGGCATTCTCAACGGTAGACGGTCAGCGCCAGGGCGCCGAACAAGCAAGCGAACAGGCTCAGGCGCAGCAGCGCCGGGTGCCAGAAAAAACGGTACAGGTCAAAGCCGGCCAGGAACCGGTCAAGGGCCCAGGCCAGGCCCGCCGCGATCAGAAACATCAGGGTCATGGTGGGCATGTAGACGCCGTGGAAGGCGATTTCACGAGGCATGGGCGGGTCCTTCGGGCTTGAGGGCAGCCAGGGGTGATTGCGGGTCCAGCAATGAGGTGCGGATAAAGTGCAGGTAGCTTTTCACCCGGCGCAGGGCCGAGGTGTCGAAGTGCGGGGCGAAGGGTTCGTCGGTGGCCTGCACGCGGCTGATGGCATGGTCCACGGCGATCAGGCTGCGCTCCAGGTTGCTGGCGCTGGGTTGCAGGAACAGCCGCACCAGCGAACGGCCCATCACCCGGATCGCCTGGCGCCACGGCTGGGACTCGGCATACGCCGGGTGCACCGGCAGGATTGCCTGTTCCTTGCGCAACTCGATGATCGCGTGACCGACTTCCAGCACCACGAACATCCAGCGCAGCAGGTTGCGTTGCACCTGGGGTTGCCCGGCGGCAAAGCCGTAGGCCTGGTGCAGCAGGTCGCGGGTGCGGCTTTCGAAACCCGACGCCAGGCCCTTGAGTTTGCCGCTGATGGCGAACACCACTTGCTCGCGCAAGTCCTGCTCCAGCCGACGCCACAACCAGCGGCTGTTGGGCGGCAGGATGATCGCGCCCGCCGCCGCACACACCAGCATGCCGATGACCATGGCGATGTAGTCGTTGATGAAGGTATAGGGGTTGTAGATCGTGAGGTTGTCCGGCACCGAGCCGGTACTGAAGAAGATCAGCAACCCGACGCCGACTCCCGCGTACTGCGGGCGCGAAGCCAGGAACGAACCGAAGATGATCACCGGCGCGAGCATCACGCACAGCAACGGGAAACCGTCGATCCAGGGGAACACGAAGAACATTTCGACAAAGCCCACCAGCGCCCCGATCAAGGTGCCGCAAGCCATTTGAAAGGCCATGCGCTTGGGGTTGGGGGTGGCGGCCGACAAACCCACCGTCGCCGCGGCGATCAGGGTCATGGTCGCGCCACTGGGCCAGGCCGTGGCCACCCAGTAACTGCCGAGCACGATCAGGATAAACGAGGCGCGAATCCCCGAGGCGGCGCAGGCCAGCCAGTTGGTTTTGGGGGTGTAGGGTTCGTCCCAGTGTTCGCGCTCGTGGCTGTGATCCGCCAGGGAGGCGTGCGTCTGGGCGTAGTTGTGCAAGTCGTCGACGAAGCGGTACAGCAGCTCATAGGCGGTGTGAAAGTCCAACAGTTCGGCGTCGCTGGGGGCGCTTTCCTGGAAGCGGGTGCGCAGGCTGCGCACCTTGGCGGGCAGGCCTTCCTTGTAGGCGTTCAACTGATTGGCCAGGCGCGCCGCATCGGGGCTGGTGAGCGCACGGCCGGAAAAACCGTCGAGCAGTTCCGCCAGGTCTTGCAGGCCCGGCTTGATCGCAGCCACCACGTGATCGGCCTCCTGGCTGCGCAGGCGCTCGAGCAATTGGTGCAAGGCGTTGAAGCGCGTGGTGATGCCCATGAACTCGCTGTTCAAGCGCGTCAGCCGGCCATTGCGCCGACGCATGTGCGGGTCTTCGAACACGGTGATGCTGCGCAGCCCTTCCAGGCCCACGGCTTCGGCGATAAAGCGCACGTTGCTGCGTTCAAAGCCTTCGCGCTCGCTGCGACCGCGCAGGCCGTCGGTGACGAACAGCGCGAACACACCGAAGCGCTGGTACAGGGCGTTGCGCATCGCAGCGCTGGAGGTTTGCGGCAGGATCGCGGCGCTGACCAGCGTGGAGCAGACAATCCCCAACGAGATTTCCAGGACTCGCCACACCGCCGCCATAAACGCGCCGTCGGGATGGGCCAGGGCCGGCAAGCCAACCATCGCCGCGGTGTAGCCGGCCAGCACAAAACCGTAGGCGCGAAAGTTGCGATTGCGGGTCGCGCCAGCAGTGCAGATGCCGACCCAGATCGCCAGCGAACCGAGGAACAGTTCAGTGTTCTGCGCAAACAACGCGATCAGGAACACCATCACCGCCGAGCCCGCCAGGGTGCCCAGGAAGCGGTAGAAACTCTTGGCGAACACCTGGCCGCTTTGCGGCTGCATCACGATAAACACCGTGATCATCGCGGTACGCGGTTGCGGCAATTCCAGGCGCATGGCCAGCCACAACGTCAGGAAGGCCGCGATCAGCACCTTGAAGATATAGACCCAGGTCACGCCATCACTGCGTGCCCAATCGAAGAAACCGCGGCGCCACTCAAGCGAGTGCAACCAGCGCAGCGGTGCAGGCAAGGGAGTCATCGCATCCTACTCAGTGATCAAACACGGCGAGGGCCGCCGGGGTCTTGCTCGGTAAGGTCTGGCTTTCCTGAGGCACATCGCTGCCGGCACCGAGGCCACCGCCCAACGCGGTCACCAGTTCGGCGTGGGCACTCAGGCGTGCAGCCTGGACCTGCTGCTGCACCTGCTGCTGGCGGAACAACAGGCTCTGGGCATTCAGCACGTTGAGGTAGTCGGTGAGGCCGCGCTGGTAGGCGATCATCGCGATGTCATAGGTTTTCTGCGCCGAGGCCACGGATTCGGCGGCGAAGGCTTGCTGCTTGTCCATCGACTCGCGGCGGATCAACTGATCGCTGATGCCCTTGAGCGCGTTGACCAGGGTCTGGTTGTAGTGCGCGACGGCGATGTCGTAGCCGGCGCTGGCTTCACCCAGTTGCGAGCGCAGGCGGCCACCGTCGAAGATCGGCAGGCTGATGGCAGGGCCGGCGGTGTAGTTGAGTTTCTTGCCGGTCAGGAAACTCAGCATCCCGCCGCCGGTGGCGACGTAGCCGAGGCTGCCCACCAGGTCGACGTTGGGGTAGAAACCGGCGTGGGCCACATCAATGCCACGGGCCTGGGCCGCCACTTGCCAGCGGCTGGCGACCACGTCCGGGCGCTGGCCGAGCAGTTCGGCGGGCAAGCTCGACGGCAGTTTCAGCGGCGCGGCCAGGGACAAGGTGGGCCGCTGCAACTGCGCGCCCGCCCCCGGCCCTTTGCCCGCCAGCGCGGCCAACTGGTTGCGACTCAGGGCGATCTGTTCATCCAGGGCGTCCAGCTGGCGATGGGTTTCCGGCAGCGGCGTCTCGGCCTGGCTGACTTCGAAGTGGGTGCCGATCCCGCCATTCAAACGCTTTTGCGCAAGGTCGAGAATCTGTTGTTGCTGGGCCAGGGTGGCGGCCACGATATCGCGCTGGGCGAAGTGCAACGACAGCTGGATATAGGCGCGCACCACGTTGTTCTGCAATTCGAGCTGGGCCTGGCGCGCTTCGGCGGCGCTCATGTGGGCCATGTCCACGGCGCGCTCGGTGGCGTTGCTTTCGCGGCCCCAGAGGTCGAGGGCATAGCTCAAGCCCAGGGACGCGTTGTTGTCCCAGGTGGTGGAATTGTCCAGCGCGCCCGGGCCGTAGAATTGGTCGCTGGGCCAGTTATGGCGCTTGAGCGTGGCATCACCATTGATCTGCAACGACTCGGCCGACTCGGCGATCCCGGCCATGGCCCGGGCTTCACGCACACGTGCAGCGGCCATGGCCATGCTCGGGCTGCCTTGCACGGCGAGGTCGATCCAGTGGTTGAGTTGCGGGTCGCCGTAGGCTTGCCACCATTGCGCGGTGGGCCAGTGGGCGTCCTGGGCGGCGCTTTTGATCGCCTCGTCGGTGGCCAATGAATTGGCGACGAGTGACTGGCCTTGAGGGGCAATTCCTCCGGTTCCGATGCAGCCGCTGATTGCTAACGATAAGGCCCAAACACTGAGAGTCTTCAGCTCTCTGCTGATGCGACGCGGCACTGCTGCGAATTCCTGAGAGGGTGTTGCGGGGAAGGTGGCGCAATTCTAAGGGGCGGGCCGGATGGCGATAAGGTGGGATTCTTGTGAATCTTTGTTACCGTTCAGGCGATAATCCGTTCGTAGGGATCACTGGATCCTGCAACTTCGTGTCACAATTTGCCATCTCCCCTGAGAGCACCTTAATGGACACCTTGCAAAACATGCGCGCCTTCAGTTGTGTGGCCGAAGCCGGCAGCTTCACCGCCGCCGCCGTGCAACTGGATACCACCACGGCCAACGTCTCGCGCGCGGTCTCCAACCTTGAGGCCCATCTGCAAACCCGTTTGCTCAACCGCACCACCCGCCGCATCGCCCTGACCGAGGCCGGCAAGCGCTATTTGCTGCGTTGCGAGCAGATCCTGGCGTACGTCGAGGAAGCCGAGGCCGAAGCCAGCGACGCCCACGCCCGCCCGGCCGGGCAGTTGAAAGTGCACACCATGACCGGCATCGGCCAGCACTTCGTGATCGATGCGATTGCCCGCTACCGCCGCACCCACCCGGACGTGACCTTTGACTTGACCATGGCCAACCGCGTGCCGGACCTGCTGGATGAGGGTTACGACGTGTCCATCGTGCTCGCCAGTGAGCTGCCGGATTCGGGGTTTGTCTCGCAGCGCCTGGGGATAACTTACAGCATCGCCTGTGCCTCGCCGGCCTACGTCAAGGCCAACGGCTGCGCGCAACGGCCCAGCGACCTGCTCAACCACGCGTGCCTGCGCCTGGTCAGCCCGGTGATTCAGCTGGATAAATGGTCGTTCAATGGCCCGGAAGGCCAGGAAAGTGTGGCGATCAACAGCTCACCGTTCCTGGTGAACTCGGCCGATGCGATGAAGACCGCGATCACCAGCGGCATGGGCGTTGGCCTGTTGCCGGTGTATGCGGCGATAGAAGGGCTGCGCAACGGCACCCTGGTGCGGGTGATGCCCAACTACCGCTCCCAGGAGCTCAACCTGTACGCCATCTACCCGTCGCGCCAATACCTGGATGCGAAGATCAAGACGTGGGTGGAATACCTGCGCAGCTCCCTGCCGGAAATCATGGCCGCGCATCAGGCGGAACTGGCGGCCTATGAGCTAAGTGGCAGTTTGGGCGGGGTACGACTGGGTAACTGAGGGGGGCAGCCGCTACACCGGCAGCGTAATGCCAAAGGTGTTGCCGCCGCCCTCGCTGCGCACAAACACATCTCCGCCGTGCATCAACGCGATCGCCTTGACGATCGCCAGTCCCAACCCGTGATTCGCCCCGCTATTGCTGCGGGACGCGTCCACCCGATAGAACCGCTCGAACAACCGGGGCAGGTGCTCGCTGGCAATCTCATCGCCCGGGTTGGTCACCCCGATCGCCACGTGGTCCTCCAGCACTTCGATCTTCACCTCGATCACCTGGCCAGGCGCCGTATGCTGCACCGCATTGCTCAACAGGTTGATCAACGCCCGGCGCAAGTGCGCCCTCTCGATCTGCACCTGGGCATCGCCGGTCACACGCACCTGCACCTGGGCGTCCTCGAGGATAAAGTCCAGGTAATCCAGGGTGGTCGCCACTTCATCCGCCAGCGAACTGGTGATCAGCTTGGTGGCCTTGCTGCCCTGGTCTGCACTGGCCAGGAACAGCATGTCATTGATGATCGAGCGCAGCCGTTCCAGCTCTTCGAGGTTCGATTGCAGCACCTCGAAATAATGCTCGGCCGAACGCCCACGGGTCAGCGCCACCTGGGTCTGGCCGATCAGGTTGGTCAGCGGCGAGCGCAGTTCATGGGCCACATCGGCGTTGAATGACTCCAGGCGCGAATAGGCCTGTTCTACCCGGTCGAGGGTCGAGTTGAAGGAGTTGACGAACTGCTTCAGCTCCGGCGGCAATGGCGACAATTGCAGGCGCCCGGAGAGTTTCGGCGGTGCAAGTTTCTGCGCCTCGTCCGACAGCTTGATCAGCGGCTTGAGACCGATGCGCGCCACCCAGAACCCCAGCAGCGAGGCCAGCAGCACGCCGACAAACGCCAGGCCGATCAGCGCCACCAGCAGTTGATGCTGGGTGGCGCGGAAGTTCTCGGTGTCGACCGCGATCAGGAAACGCAGCGGCGGGCGCTGCTCCTTGGCTGGAAACTGGCTGACCAATACTTTGAACGGGTAGGCATGGCCCGGCAGGCGCAAGTCGCGCTTGCCGGTCGGGCCGGCGGCGAAGGCGCGAATCTGCGCGTCCGGGTTGCCGTATTCGTAGGTCGGGTCGCTGCTCACCACCCAGAAGCGAATGCGCTTGTCTTCCTCTCCCAACAACTTGAGCTTGGCGGTGATCTTCGCCCAATGGTCCGGCGTACCGAAGCGATTGACCGAAGACTCCAGCACGCTGTAGCGCGCATCCAGCTCGGCCCCGGGCAGCAGGCCCAGGCCTTTGTCCACCTGCTGGTACAGCGCGCCGCCGATCAACAGGAAGATCAGCAGCGCCACCAGGGTGAACATGCCGCTCAGGCGCAGGGCGATGGAGTTAGCCGACACTGCGATTCTCCAGCACGTAACCCATGCCACGGATGGTGTGCAGCAGTTTCTGTTCGAACGGCCCGTCGAGCTTGGCCCGCAGGCGTTTGATCGCTACTTCCACCACATTGGCGTCGCTGTCGAAATTGATGTCCCAGACCATTTCCGCAATCGAGGTCTTGGACAGGATTTCACCCTGGCGCCGGGCCAATACGCTGAGCAGCGAGAACTCCTTGGCGGTCAGGTCCAGGCGAACGCCGTTGCGACTGGCCTTGCGGCTGATCAGGTCGATCCACAGGTCGGCGATGGTCACCTGCACCGGCTCATGCCCGCCACTGCGACGGGTAAGGGCTTGCAGGCGCGCCACCAGTTCGAGGAACGAGAACGGCTTGCCGAGGTAATCATCCGCGCCTTCGCGCAGGCCGCGAATACGGTCTTCCACGCGCTCGCGGGCGGTGAGCATGATCACCGGCGTCTGCTTGCGCGCCCGCAGCGCGCGCAATACGCCAAAGCCATCCAGGCCGGGCAGCATCACGTCGAGCACGATGACCGCGTAATCGTTCTCCAGGGCCAGGTGCAACCCTTCAACGCCTTCACGGGCGACGTCGACGGTATAGCCTTGCTCCGTCAGGCCGCGGTGCAGGTAGTCGGCGGTTTTTTCTTCGTCTTCAATAATCAGTACACGCATGAGCCTTTTGTTCCAGGACGGGGCCTCAGCCTCAGTGTGTGATTGCCAGCTGGGGGGCTGGTTTGGGTCTGTGGAAAAACTTCTCGAGGTACAAGTATATGACCGGTGTGGTGAACAGCGTCAGCGCCTGGCTCACCAGCAACCCGCCCACCACCGCGATACCCAGCGGCTGGCGCATTTCCGCGCCGGGGCCGGAGCCCAGCATCAGCGGCACCGCACCCAGCAGGGCGGCCAGGGTGGTCATGATGATCGGCCGGAACCGCGTGACACACGCCTCATAAATCGCTTCCTCGGGCGGCAGGCCGCGTACGCGCTGGGCGTCCAGGGCGAAGTCGATCATCAGGATACCGTTCTTCTTCACGATCCCGATCAGCAGCACCAGGCCGATCAACGCCATGATCGAAAAGTCCTGGCCCATCAGTGACAGCATGATCAGCGCCCCCAACCCCGCCGACGGTAAGGTGGAAATGATCGTCAGCGGGTGCACGAAGCTCTCGTACAGCACACCCAGGATAATGTAGACCGCCACCAGTGCCGCGAGGATCAGCCAGGGCTGGCTGGCCAATGAACTCTGGAACGCCTGGGCCGCGCCCTGGAAGTTGCCGATGATAGTGGTCGGCATGCCGATTTCATTCTTCGCCTGGTTGAGCATGATCACCGCATCGCCCAACGCGACGCCGGGTGCCAGGTTGAACGACAGGTTGGCCGCCGGGAACATGCCGTCATGGCTGATGGACAACGGCCCGACGGTGGGCGGGTCGACCTTGGCCACCGCCGACAGCGGCACCATCTCGTTGGTCAGCGGCGAGCGCAGGTAGAAGTAGTTCAGGCTTTCGGCCTTGCCGCGTTGCTGGGTGTCCAGTTCCAGCACCACCTGGTACTGGTTGATCTCGGTCTGGAACTCGTTGATCTGGCGCTGGCCGAAGGCGTCGTACAGCGCCTGGTCCACATCGGTGGCGGTGAGGCCAAACCGCGCGGCGGCCTGACGGTCGATGCTGATGTGGGTGATGCTGCCGCCCAGTTGCAAGTCGTTGGACAGGTCGCGGAACGCCGGGTTGGCCCGCAGTTTTTCGGTGAGGCGCTGGGTCCAGGTATTCAGGGTCGGGCCGTCATTGCTCTTGAGCACGTACTGGTACTGGGCGCGGCTGGGGCCGGAGCTCAAGTTGATGTCCTGGCCGGCCCGCAGGTACAGGACGATGCCCGGCACTTTCGCCAGTTTCGGGCGGATCCGGTCGATAAACTGGCTGGCCGACACGTCGCGATCCCCGCGATCTTTCAAGGCAATCCAGAACCGGCCGTTGGCGATGGTCTGGTTGCTGCCGGTCACGCCCACCGAATGGGAGAACGCTTCCACCGCCGGGTCATCCTTGACGATCTCGGCGATTGCCTTGTGCTTGGCGACCATGTCCGGGAACGACACGTCGGCCGCCGCTTCGCTGGTGCCGAGGACGAAGCCGGTGTCTTGTACCGGAAAGAAACCCTTGGGGATAAACACGTAGCCGACCACGGCCAGGGCCAGGGTCACCATGAAGATCGCGGCCATGGTGCGTTGATGGGCCAGGGCGCGGCGCAGATTGCGCGCATAGCCGGCCAGCAGGCGTTCGCTGAAACCGGGTTTGTCGTGGGCATGATGGGTTGGTGCGCGCATGAACAACGCGGCCAGGGTCGGCGCCAGGGTCAGCGAGACCACCACCGAAATCAGGATGGTCGAGGTGGCTGTCAAGGCAAACTCCTTGAACAACCGCCCCACGACACCGCCCATAAACAGCAGCGGGATAAACGCCGCCACCAGCGAGAAGCTGATGGAGACCACGGTAAAACCGATTTCACCCGCGCCCTTGATCGCGGCTTCGCGCTTGTCGAGGCCCGCTTCCAGGTGGCGGTGAATGTTCTCCACCACCACGATCGCATCGTCCACCACAAACCCCACGGCGATCACGATCGCCACCAGGGTCAGGTTGTTCAGGCTGAAGCCCATCAGGTACATCAGGGCAAAACTGGCTACCAGCGACACGCCGAGCACGCTGGACACGATCAACGTGGCCGACAGCTGGCGCAGGAACAGCGCCATCACCGCCACCACCAGCAGGATGGCGATCAGCAGGGTCACTTCCACTTCATGCAGGGACGCGCGGATGGTCTTGGTGCGGTCGGTCAACACGCTGACCTGCACCGAGGCCGGCAGCATGGCTTGCAGGCGCGGCAGTTCGGCTTGAATGCGGTCCACGGTCTCGACGATATTCGCGCCGGGCTGGCGGGAGATCACCAGGTTGACGCCTGGGGTGTCGCCGGACCAGGCCTGCACGTAGGCGTTTTCCGAGCCGTTGATGACTTTGGCGATATCCCGCAGCTGTACAGGTGCCCCGTCCTTGTAGGACACGATCAGCTGGGCGTAATCCTCGGGGTGGAACAACTGGTCGTTGGTCGAGAGGGTCGACACGCTGTTCTCGCCGTAGATCGCGCCCTTGGCCAGGTTCAGGCTCGATTGCTGGATCGCCAGGCGCACGTCCGCCAGGGTCAGGCCGATGGCCGCGAGTTTATCGGCCGACGCCTGCACCCGGATGGCCGGGCGTTGCTGGCCGGTAATGTTGATCTGGCCGACCCCGTCGATCTGGCTGATCTGCCGGGCCAGCAGGGTTTCCACGTAGTCGCTCAGCTCGGTGCTGGGCATGCTGTCGGAGCTGACGCTGAGGATCAGCACCGGGCTGTCCGCCGGGTTGACCTTCTTCCAGGTCGGCAGGCTAGGCATGTCGCTGGGCAGTTTGCCGGACGCGGTGTTGATCGCCGCCTGCACTTCCTGGGCGGCGGTGTCGATGCTCTTGGTGAGGGTGAATTGCAGGGTCAGCAGGCTGGAGCCCAAGGCACTGCTGGAAGTCATCTGGGTCATGCCGGGGATGGCGCTGAATTGCACCTCCAGCGGCGTTGCCACGGATGAAGCCATGGTGTCCGGGCTGGCGCCCGGCAGCGTGGCACTGACCTGGATCGTCGGAAATTCCGCTTCCGGCAGTGGGGCGATGGCCAGGCGTGGAAAGGCAATCATCCCGAGCAATACCAAAGCGAAGGTCAGCAGCAAGGTGGCGACCGGGTGGTCGACGCACCAGGCCGACGGCGAACGACTGCCACTCATGGCTGCACCTTGGCATCAACGGTCTGGATCACCTGCGGCGGCTCCTTGAGCACATCGACCTGGGCGCCCGCCTTGAGCCGGGACTGGCCGTCGCTGACCAGCACATCGCCGGCCTGCACACCCTGGAGGATGTTCATGTCGCTGTTCTGGTACAGCACCTGCACCGGCACCACCTCTACCTTGTCCCCCTTGAGCCGGTACACGAAGTGCGAATCCAGGCCGCGTTGCACCACGGTAGGCGGCACCACCAGGGCATTCTTGTGCAGGGCGGTCTGGATTCGGATCGTCACCAACTGCCCCGGCCAGAGTTTCTGTGCGCCGTTGCTGAATTCGGCCTTGGCGCGGATGGTGCCGGTGGTGCCGCTGATCTGGTTGTCGATCAGGCTCAGTCGGCCCTCCCCCAGCAGGTCGCCGGTCTGGCCGTCGGTGTCGGCGCCCATGTAGGCGTTGACGTCGGCGGGCAGTTGCGCGGCGATCAGGCCTTGCAGGGTCGGCAGCATCTGTTGCGGCAGGGAGAACTCGACGGCAATGGGGTCGATCTGGGTCACGGAGAACAGGCCCTGGGTGTCGCTCATGCGCAGGAAGTTGCCTTCATCCACTGTGCGAATCCCGACGCGACCGGTAACCGGCGAGCGAATCTGGGTGTACGAAAGCTGCACCTGGGCCGAATCAATCGCGGCCTGGTTGCCTTGGGCCGTGGCCTTGAGCTGGTTGACCAGGGCTTGTTGCTGGTCATAGGTCTGCTTGGACACGCCGTCGTCGATGCTCAGTTCCTTGTAGCGCTTGAGGTTGACCAGCGCGACTTGCAGTTGCGCCTGGCTTTCCCCGAGCTGCGCCTTGGCCTGGTCCAGGCTGGCGCGGATCGAGCGGTCATCAATGGTCGCCAGCAGGTCGCCGGCCTTCACCAGTTGACCTTCCTTGACCAGCAATTTGGTAAGGATGCCGTCGATCTGCGGGCGAATCACCACGCTGTGCAACGACAGCACCGAGCCGATGCCGCTGACAAACCGCGGGATGTCCTGCTGTTTGACGCTGATCACCCGCACCGGGATCGCCGACGATGCGGTCAGTTTGGTCTTGGCCGGGCGGGTCACCACCCAGGCAACCACGGCCAGTACCACAAGGACGCCCACGATCAAGGCAGGTTTTCGTTGAATGTGCATGGGGTGAGGCGCCAGGGCAAAGGATCGGAAGAATGAAGGCTCTTTATAGCCCGCCAACCGGGTCAGCAAAGTGACTGCTAACTGACAGCGCCGTCAGTAAAGTCCGACCATTCGTACGAGCAGTGGTTAAAGATCCGAGGCGCGCAGGTATACTGCGCGGCGGTGTGGCCTGCAAGTCGGGCCCGCGTCATTTTCAGTACTCCCCGGAGCTTCCATGAATTCCCCGACACAACCCGCTGTTGAAGTGGTCGACATCGACCAACAGGCCAACCCTGACAGCGTCGAAGGCGAAACCAAGGCCGAGATCCCGGCGTTCAAGTTTCCGTTCAAGCCGGGCGAACTGGCCGGGGCGAAAAACGCCAGCCAGCCGTGGTACAAAAACGGCGCCAAGAACGGCCACACCAAGAGCCCGGGCATGGCGCCTCCCGGCACCCGTCGCTCGATGGGCAAGCGCTGACCGGTAATAAATCCTCCGTAATGGAGATTTATGCCTACAACAGTTACTGACGTTTCGCCTTGTAGGCCTGCGGCCAATTCTTGAAAGCTTGCATGACACCCGCTTGCCCCGACTCTTTCGCTCGGGGCTGGACGTGGTAAAGCTGGTTTTCTGGAAAAGGACGTCCCCTGTGGTTCTGATACGCACCTGTGTCGTGCTGTTGTTGTCGCTGATGGCCAGCGTTTTCTCCACCACTGCGGCCAGCGGTCAACCACGGCATGAAATTCGTTTCGCCGTTGCTGCGCAATTTCCACCCTTCCAAAGCCGCAATCAACATGGCCAGCTTGCAGGGCTGAACATCGAGCTGGGCAATGCCTTATGCATACAGCTCAATGTGCGGTGTACCTGGGTCGACCAGGTCCTTGTGGAAAACTTCCCCGCCCTTGAAGCCAGGCAATTCGACGCGATCATGGGCATGGCCCCTACACTGAAACGGCGCCAGCGGGTGAATTTCACCGATAACCTTTATCCGATCACCACGCGCCTGGTGGCCCGCAAGACATCGGGTTTGAAGCCGACCCCACGGTCACTGAAGGGCAAGCGCGTGGGCGTTCTGGTGGGCAGCAACCGCGAAGCCTTCGCCCTGTCGAAGTGGGCGCCCAAGGGGGTCATCGTCAAGGCATTCTGGCGCAATGACGAGTTGATCCGCAGCCTGCTGGCAGGCGACATTGATGCAACATTGCAAGGCACCGTGGAAATCCGTGAGGCGCTGCTCGACACCGCTGATGGTCAGGTTTTCGACTTCCTCGGCCCTCACGTCTCCACCGAACTGCTGGGTAACGGCGTGGCGATCGCACTGCGCAAGCCCGACACCGCCTTGCGCAGCGCCCTCAATCACGCCCTCGAGCAACTGAAGCAGAGCGGCGAATACCAACGCATCATCGAGCCCTACCGCCTGGACGCGCCGCTCTCCAGACCGTAATGGCCAATTAATTGCGCGGAACATGAGCTGGATCAGTATTTGCCCAACCGGTGCGCTTAGAGTCGACGCCCTGCCGACTCCTCCAACAATCACGAGCGCGCTTTTCCATGAAGATCAATCTGCCGGTCACCGGTCGAAATGTGGATTTTGCCCCCGACGCCAATATCCTCTCGACCACCGACCTGACCAGCGCAATTACCTACGCCAACCAGGACTTCATCGATATCAGCGGCTACACCCGCGAGGAGCTGCTGGGCACGCCGCACAACCTGCTGCGTCACCCGGACATGCCGGCCGCGGCGTTTGCGCACATGTGGCAGGTATTGAAAAGCGGTCGCTCGTGGATGGGCATGGTGAAAAATCGCTGCAAGAACGGCGATCACTATTGGGTCAGTGCCTATGCCACGCCGGTCACCCGGGACGGCGTGACGGTGGAGTATCAATCGGTGCGCACCAAGCCCGATGCACGGCGGGTGCATCGGGCCGAACGGGCCTATGCCCGCCTGCGTGCCGGCACTCGGCGAGCACGGCCCGTGGTGGGCATGACCTTCAAGCTGTCGGCATGGGTCCTGGGGGCTTGCGCCGCAACCTGGGCATTGGGCCTTGGGCTGGCGACTTATCCGCTGACCTGGCAACTGCTGGCGGGAACGGCGGCCTGCGCCGTGGGGGTAGCGGGTGTGCATGGCTTGTTACGGCCCCTGGCACAGTTGAACCAGCGGGCACGGCTGATTGCCGATAACCCGCTGAGCCAGGGGATCTACACCGGGCGCAAGGACGAGTTCGGGCGTATCGAGTTTGCCATGCAGATGCTGGAGGCCCAGGTGGGCGCAGTGGTCGGCCGGATTGGCGATGCGTCGCAACGTCTGTCCGGCCATGCCGCGGCGCTGGTGCAACAACTGGACAGCAGCCACACCAGCAGCCTCGGCCAACAGACCCAGACGGATCAGGTCGCCGCTGCGATCAATCAAATGGCCGCCAGCGTGGCGCAAGTCGCCGAGCACGCGCTGCAGGCGTCCAGGGCCGCTGACCAGGCCGGCAGCGAAACCCGCGAGGGCCATCAACGAGTGGATGAAAGCCGCGACGCGGTGCTGCGTTTGTCCGAGGAACTGGCGCGGGCCACCGCAGTGATCCATCAACTGGAAAGCCACAGCGGCGATATTTCCGGGGTACTGGAAGTGATCCGGGCGATTGCCGAACAGACCAACCTGCTGGCGCTGAATGCCGCCATCGAAGCGGCGCGGGCCGGGGAGCAAGGACGCGGGTTTGCCGTGGTGGCCGATGAGGTACGAGGCCTGGCCCAGCGTACGCAGGATTCGACCAATGAGATCCAGCGCATGATCAGCACCCTGCAAGGCGGCGCCCGGGATGCGGTGCAGGCGATGGCGCAAAGCAGCCAGCATGTGGAGGCCAGCGTCGATCAGGCCCAGCGCGCCGCTGCCGCACTGGATGGGATCAGCCAGCGAGTGACCCGAATTACCGCCATGAGCCAGCAGATCGCGGCGGCGGTGGAAGAACAGAGTGCGGTGAGCGAAGACATCAATCGCAACATCATCGGCATTCGCAATGCCGGGGAAGTGACGGTCAGCGCTGGCCAGCAGAGCCAGCTCAGCTCAGGGGACGTGGCGGGGCTGGCGGATGACTTGCGGCGGTTGGCGGAGGAATTCTGGGGCAAGCGCCGCTAGCGCTTAAGCCGCCCGCAATGAAATGAAGGCATAGTTGGCCGGCACCTCGGTGGCAATCCGGGCGCCGGCATCCAGCAGTTGCTCGGCAATGTCCATCCCGGACACATGAAACACCCACTCATTGGCCTGCACGACTTCTTGCGTCGCCAACTCGATCGCCTGGGCAAACAGGCCCATGTCGGGCAAGTACGCGGTAAACCCATCGCCCTTGAGCGCCGTGGTATGGATGCCCAGCAACCCGCACACGGCTTCCTTGGCCTGGATATCATCGCGGTCAGCCTGGCGTGAGCGGCGGATCAACTCGGCCAGCTCCTTGTCCATCAACTCGCCCCCCACGATCAGCGCCGGCCCCTGCTCCCAGGATTCCGGCGGGCAGTCCTTGGCTGCCGGGTTCAACGGGATGTGCGGATTGATCTCCATCGGGTAGATGCGGCACACCAACGGCCGCCGCTCGTAAATGCGGCAACGGTCGTCTTCGTCAAGATTCCGGCAGCGCCCGGCGTTATAGGCGGCAAAGGTGATTGCCACATACGCCTCGGTATTGCCGCTGGGCACGATGGCGGAACGGCGTTGTGCGTGGTCACGTTGCAACTCGGGCAGCCCCAGGCCACTGCCCAGGAAACCTTCCACCAGCACGATGACATTACCGCCGTCAGCCGCCCAGCTGCGGGCTTCTTCGAGGGTCAAGGGCACATGGTGGTCGGTGCAGCATTTGCCGCAACCGACGCAGGAAAAATGGGTATTCATGGAGGATCTGTCACCAGGCAAGGTCAGAAGGCACTCATGAACGGTGGCGGGTTTTTGCCTCTGTTCACCGTTCTGCCTCTGTGCAAAGCAAGTTATGCGCCAGCGCCGTCAGTCCTCGGGGACAAGGTCGCGAAGCACAAACACCATGCCCGCACGTTCATACAACTGCCGTGCCCGCAAGTTGGACTCCAGCACCTTGAGGTCGACAAACGCTTCGCCGCGTTGCTTGAACACCTGGAAGGTGTGCAGCAATAACGCACGGCCCAACCCCATGCCCTGGGAACAGGGGTGAATGGCCAGGTTCTTGATGTAGGCGCTGGTCCAGCATTGGGACACACCCAGGATGCCGCTGGCGTTACTCGCCACCAGGCACAGTTTTGGGTCGAACTCGGCATCGGTAACGAACTGCTGGCGCCAGTGCTCAAGGGAGCCGACCCGTCCGCCGCCTTGTTCCTGGGCCAGGCTCAATACCGCGTGGATCGCCGGGGCCATGGCTTCGCGGTAATGATCCAGCTGGATATCCGCCGGCCATTGCGGGGCGGGCAGGCTGCCGGTGAGGTCGCGGCGCAGCAGCTGGAAATATTCACCCACCGGTCACGGGCCCTGTTGCGCCACGGTCTGGGCGGCTACCACCAGGCACTTGGTCAGTTCCGGCGAAGAAAACTTGGTGAGTACCGCATTGGCGCCGGCCAGGCGGGCTTTTTCGCTGTTCATCGCACTGTCCAGGGAGGTGTGCAGCAGCACGTAGAGGTCCTGGAAGTCCGGGGTTTCCCGCAGGGTACGGGTGAAGGCGTAGCCGTCCATTTCGGACATTTCGATGTCCGAGACCACCACGTTGATTTGCTCGACGGTGCCTTGCAGCTCCAGCAAACGGTCAATGGCTTCCTTGGCACTGCGGGCGGTGTGGCAGGTGAGGCCGAGGTTGCGCAGGGTGTGCACCGACTGCTGCAGCGCCACCTGGCTGTCGTCCACCACCAGGATTCGGGCGTTGCCCAGCACTTCGGCTTCTTCCATGGTCAGGTCGGTGGGCGCCGCTTCGATCTGCGCCGGGGCGATGCCGTGGATGACTTTCTCGATGTCCAGCACTTGCACCAGGGCGCCTTCGACCTGGGTCACACCGGTGATAAACGAACGCGTACCGCCGGAACCAAACGGCGGCGGGCGAATGTCGGTGGTCAGGCAGTGCACGATCTTGCTTACCGCCTGCACATGCAGGCCCTGCTTGGAACGGCTCACGTCGGTGACGATCAGGCAGCCGCCGTCCGGGTCTTGCAGGGGCATCTCCCCCAGGGCGCGGCTCAGGTCGATCACCGACAACGCGGTGCCGCGCAAGGTGGCGATGCCTTTGACGTGGGGGTGCGACTCCGGCAGCTTGGTCAGCGGTGGGCAGGGAATGATTTCACTGACTTTCAGCAGGTTGATCGCCATCAGCTTGCCGCTGCGCAAGGTAAAGAGCAGAAGCGAGAGTGAATCTGCGCGGGCTTTGGTGGTGGACATAAAAACCTTCTGTGGATCAGGGATGACGATCTATAGACCGTTATCGACTTGCACGCGAAAAACTGTAGGAGCGAGCTTGCTCGCGAAAAACCTGAGGGCGCTGTGTTTATCCAGGATGCCCGCGTTATCGTTGACGCTTTTCGCGAGCAAGCTCGCTCCTACAACAAGCAGTCGTCAGCCCTTCCACACCTGCGGGTTTACCAGATCCTGCGGACGCTCGCCCAGCAAGGCGCTGCGCAGGTTTTCCAGGGCGCGGTTGGCCATGGCTTCGCGGGTCTCGTTGGTGGCCGAGCCGATGTGCGGCAGGGTCACCGCATTGCTCAGCTGGAACAGCGGCGACTCGGACAGCGGCTCCTGCTCGTACACATCCAGGCCGGCACCACGGATGGTCTGGTTTTGCAGGGCCTGGATCAGCGCCGGCTCATCCACCACCGGGCCACGGGAGATGTTCACCAGGATCGCACTGGATTTCATCAGGCCCAGCTCGCGATGGCTGATCAGGTGGCGGGTTTTCTCGCTCAGTGGCACCACCAGGCAGACGAAATCGGCTTCGGCCAGCAACTGGTCGAGGCTGCGAAACTGCGCGCCGAGTTCCTGTTCCAGTTCGGTCTTGCGGCTGTTACCGCTGTATAGAATCGGCATATTGAAACCCAGGCGACCCCGACGCGCCACGGCCGCGCCGATGTTGCCCATGCCGACGATACCCAGGGTCTTGCCGTGTACATCACAGCCAAACAACGGCGCGCCGACGCTGGCTTTCCACTGGCCGGCCTTGGTCCAGGCGTCCAGTTCGGCGACGCGGCGGGCGCTGCTCATCAGCAGGGCGAAGGCCAGGTCGGCGGTGCTTTCGGTGAGCACATCCGGGGTGTTGGTGAGCATGATCCCGCGCTCATTGAAGTACGCCAGGTCGTAGTTGTCGTAGCCCACCGACACGCTGGAAACCACTTCCAGTTTGCTCGCACCTTCCAGTTGCGCGCGGCCCAGTTTGCGGCCTACGCCGATCAGGCCGTGGGCATGGGGCAAGGCTTCGTTGAACTGGGCGTTGATGTCGCCCTGCTTGGGGTTGGGGGCGATGACATCGAAATCCTGTTGCAGGCGTTCGATCATTTCCGGGGTGACGCGGCTGAAGGCGAGGACGGTCTTTTTCATGGAAGGCAGGCTCATCGACTACGTGGGAATGGCAAGCACGCTAACATTCTTGGGTAGGGCTTGTCAGGCCGGCCCTCACACCCCACAGCCAGACTGTTGCGATTTGGGCAACAGTCATTATCTTGTTACACTCTGTATCGCACCGCTCACCTGCGCTAATTTGTCGCATCGATGAGCGCAGCGGTTAAGACCGACCCGCTCTCCCCCGATTTCCCTCGACTTATTTCCAGGGCTCTACACTGGGAATCTGTCTTAAAGCCGCTGAGTTCAGCGGCTTTTTTTTGCGCTGAAAAAAGGCCAGGAACCCCAACAACACTGGCCGGTTTCGATTGACCCAAAGGAGCTCCACCGGTGAAAACCTCGCTGACGTTCACCCCGTTATTCCTCGCGATTGCTGCAACGATCGTTCCCCTTGCCCACGCGGCAGACACCCCGGCCACCGACGGCTTCGTCGAAGGTTCCAGCTTCAAGATCAACACCCGCAACTACTACATGAACCGCGACCGTCGCGACATTCACACCGATGACAGCAAGGAATGGGGCCAGGGCTTCATCGGCATCTTCGAATCCGGCTACACCCCCGGCATCGTCGGCTTCGGCCTGGACGCCAACGCCATGCTCGGCCTCAAGCTCGACGGCGGTGGCGGCACCGATGGCTCGAGCATCCTGCCGGTAAGCTCCGGCAACGGCAAAGCGCCCGGCTCGTTCTCCACCGCCGGCGCCACCCTGAAAATGCGCGCCTTCGACACCGAACTGAAAGCCGGCGACCTGTTCCTCAACAACCCGGTGATTGCCGGCGGCATGACCCGCATGCTGCCCCAGACCTTCCGCGGCGTGAGCCTGACCAACCACAGCCTGGACGGCTGGATGTTCGAGGGCGGCCAGGCCAGCTTCACCAAACTCTACAACCAGAGCGGCCGTCGCCGCATCGGCACCAGCTACGGCGCATTGCCCAATGGCGAAGACAGCCGCCACCTGGACTGGGCCGGCGTGTCCTTCAGCGGCGTGCCGGGGCTGACCAGCAACCTGTACGCGTCCGAACTCAAGGACATCTGGAACCAGTACTACTACGACCTCGACTACACCTGGCAGTTGAACGAGCTGGTCAGCCTGAACCCGGGCCTGCACTACTACCACACCCAGGAGACCGGCAAAGCCTTGCTGGGCAACATCGACAACAACACCTACAGCCTGCATTTCACCGTGGGCGTGGGCAATCACAGCGTTACCGCCGCCTACCAGCGGGTCAACGGCAACACGCCGTTCGACTACATCAGCCAGGGCGACAGCATCTACCTGGACAACTCCCAGCAATACTCCGACTTCAACGGCCCCAACGAGCGCTCGTGGAAGCTCAAGTACGCCTATGACTTCGTCGGGCTGGGCCTGCCGGGCCTGACCTCGGCGGTGTCGTATATCAGCGGCAAGACCGACCTGACCACGGTCGATCCGGACAGCCGTGGTTACTCATCCTGGTACAGTGCCGACGGCAAGAACGCCAAGCACTGGGAACGGGACATCGACCTCAAGTACGTGGTGCAAGGCGGCAAGGCCAAGGACCTGGCCGTGCGCCTGCAATGGGCGACCAATCGCGGCGGCAATGGCTACGCGGCAGTGGACCGGGACGTGGATGAGTACCGCGTGATCGTCGACTATCCGATTGACGTTTTTTAACCTTCAGGCTTTCTTTTAGCGGCGACGACTTATTTTTCACAGCATGGAACTAAACTGCCAGCATCTTGAGTGCCGAAGCCAGTCCCATGAGTCAACGCCGCGCCTTCACCCTGCCTGCACGCCCGGAGCTTTTGCTGATTCTGGGCAGTGGCCTTACTGTCGTGCTGATCGTGGTCATCGTTGCCGTACTGCTGATCCGCGAACACGCCAGCGCCTTGCAGGCAGCCAAGCGCTCCACCAGCAATATCACCCAACTGATCAATGCCGATGTGCTGCGCAACGTCGAGCTCTACGACCTGGCGCTGAACGGCCTGATCACCGCAACCACTCGCGATGACCTGCCCCAGGTTTCCGCCGAAGTCCTGCATATGGTGCAGTTCGACCAGTCCACGGCCGCCCCTTTCAAAGGCGAAGTCCTGCTGCTGGACAAAACCGGCGCGGTCACCGCCGACTCTTCCACGCTGACACCCACACCCCGCAACTTCGCCAATCGCGATTATTTCCAGGTGCACCAGCAAAACCCCGATGCCGGGCTGTTCATCAGCCGTCCCTTCAGGATTCGTTGCGACTGCGATCAAGTCTGGCGCATCGCCTTCAGCCGCCGGGTGCCCGGACCCAATGGCGAGTTTACCGGTGTGGCGGTGGCAACCATGCGCCTGGCGTATTTCGACCAGTTGTTCAACAGCCTGACCATCGGCAGCGGCAGCAGCATCAACCTGCTGAATAACGACGGCATCCTGTTGGCCCAGCAGCCGCTGCTCGAAAGAGACATGATCAACAAGGACCTGAGCGCGCGGCCCAACTTCAAGCGAATGCTGCGCGAAGGCAGCGGCAGTTTCAGCGCCATCTCCGCCATCAGTGGCGCGCAACGGCTGTACACCTTCACCAGCGTCGGCGCGCTGCCGCTGATTGTGGTGGTGGCGTTGTCGAGCGATGACGTGTTTGCCGCCTGGAAGCGCTCCGCCCTGCTGATCAGTGGCGCCACCGGCGTGCTGTGTGTGGGGCTGTTGTGGCTGACCTGGATGCTGCGCCTGGAACTGCGCCGCCGCTATCGCGCCGAGAAGGTGTTGTCGGAACTGGCGGCCACCGACGGCCTCACCGGCCTGGCCAACCGCCGCACCCTCGACCAGCGCCTGCGCCTGGAATGGGAGCGCGCGCAACGCTCAGGCGAGCCACTGGCCTTGCTGATGATTGATGTCGACCACTTCAAGGCCTTCAACGACCGCCATGGTCACCAGGGTGGCGATGAGGCCTTGCGCAACGTGGCCCGGGTCATCGGCAGCAATATTCGTCGCCCCGCCGACCTGGCTGCGCGCTACGGCGGCGAAGAGTTCGCGGTGATCCTGCCGGATACCGACGGCGAGGGTGCGAGCACCATCGCCGAACATATCCGCAGTGCGGTGGAGCACTTGCCACCGGCAGACGGCGACGCGCTGTCGGTCACCGTCAGCGTCGGGCTCAGTACCTGGGACAAACGCAGCCGTGGCTCGCTGGAAGAGCTGCTGCTGAGTGCCGATCGGGCGCTGTATGACGCCAAGCATTCCGGGCGCAACCGCATCGTTCACAGCCAGGCCACATAAGCCGTTATCAGCAACTACGCTAAGGGCATCCTCGAAGCAGAAGTACGCCCGATGAGCCCAGGCACTACCCGCCCGCCCCGCCCCACCCACCGTCCGGAGCTGCTGCTGATCATCGGCAGTTGCGTCACGGTGCTGCTGATCATGCTGGTGGTCGCGGTGCTGCTGATTCGCGAACACGCCAACACGTTGCAGGCGGCCCAGCGCACGGCCAATAACATCACCCAACTGATCGACGCCGACGTGCTGCGCAACGTCGAGCTGTACGACTTGTCGATCAAAGGCCTGATCGCCGCCACCGAACGCACTGATTTGGCTGGGGTATCGGCCGGCATCCGTCACCTGGTGCTGTTCGACCGTTCGGAAGCGGCGCCCTACAAAGGCGACATCCTGTTGCTGGACAAGGATGGCAACGTGATCGCCGACTCAGCCCTGCAGACGCCCAAATCCGCCAACTTCGCCGACCGCGACTACTTCCAGGCCCATCGGCAGAATCCCGACCTGGGGCTGTTCATCAGCCGGCCCTTCATGGCGCGCTGCGTGTGTGATGACCAATGGCGTATCGCTTTCAGCCGCCGGGTTTCCGGGCCGGATGGGCGATTCCTCGGCGTGGCCGTGGCCACCATGCGCCTGTCGTACTTTCAGCAACTGTTCCGCAGCCTGAATATCGGCAGCGACAGCACCATCAACCTGATCAACCGGCAAGGCATCCTACTGGCCCAGCAGCCGCTGCTGGAACGGGACATGATCGACAAGGACCTCAGCCAGCGGCCCAACGTCGCGCGCATATTGCACGAGCGCGACGGCAACTTTCGCGGCACCTCCAGTGTGGATGAGGAGCACCGCCTGTATACGTTCTCAACGGTGGGCGATCTACCGCTGATCGTCGTCGTAGGGCTGTCCACGAATGACATATTCGCCCCCTGGAAGCGCGCAGCACTGGTGATCAGCGGCGCTACCGGGATTTTGTGCATCGGCCTTTTGTGGCTGACCTGGATGCTCTGCATGGAACTGCGCAGGCGCCACCGTGCCGAACAGGTGCTGTCAGAACTGGCAGCCACCGACGCGCTCACCGGCCTGGCCAACCGCCGCACCCTGGACCAGCGCCTGCGCCTGGAATGGGACCGCGCCCAGCGTTCGGCCGAGCCGTTGACGGTGCTGATGATTGACGTGGACCACTTCAAGGCGTTCAACGACCGACATGGCCATCAAGGTGGCGACGAGGCACTGCGCACGGTGGCGCAGGTGATCGAGGGCAATATCCGCCGCCCGGCCGACCTCGCGGCCCGCTATGGGGGTGAGGAGTTTGCGGTGGTGCTGCCGCATACCGACAGCCAGGGTGCACGCGTGATTGCTGAACATATCCGCAGCAGTGTCGAACACCTGCCGCGAGTGGGCGGGGATACGGTGCCGATTACCGTCAGCATCGGCCTCAGTACCTGGACCAAAAACAGCCGCACCACGCTGGAGGAATTACTGCTCAACGCCGACCAGGCGCTGTATGAGGCCAAGCATACCGGGCGTAATCGCGTTGTTGATGCCGGCGCTTTAAAGCCGTGACGCGAAGCGTCACAGGAGGCGTTACCACGCAGAGCGTAGGAACGATCAAAAAAAAGGCCGCCCGAAGGCAGCCTTTAAAAACAAAAGGAAAGAGAGTTGTTACTTACACCGCCGCGACGGGACGCATGTAAGAGATCGGTGCGGTGCTGGCATCTTCGAAGGTCACGACTTCCCAGGCATCTGTCTGTGCAATCAGCTTGCGCAGCAGTTGGTTGTTCAGGGCGTGGCCAGACTTGAAGCCTTTGAACTCGCCTATCAGGCTATTGCCCAGCAGGTAGAGGTCACCGATTGCATCGAGGATCTTGTGCTTCACGAATTCGTCTTCATAGCGAAGGCCGTCTTCGTTCAGTACACCATCCGCGTCGACCACAATGGCGTTTTCAACGCTGCCGCCGAGTGCGAGGTTGTGCTTGCGCAGGTACTCGATGTCACTCATGAAACCAAAGGTACGGGCGCGGCTGACTTCTTTTACGAACGAAGTGCTGGAAAAATCCACGCTTGCACTTTGGGTGCGGTCACGGAATACCGGGTGATCGAAATCGATCTCAAAGCTCACTTTAAAGCCTTCGAACGGGACGAAGGTGGCGCGCTTGTCGCCGTCTTCTACTGTCACTTCCCGCAGAATGCGAATGAACTTCTTGGCTGCGTCCTGTTCTTCCAGGCCGGCAGATTGAATCAAGAATACGAAGGGTCCGGCGCTGCCATCCATGATCGGGACTTCGGACGCGGAGAGCTCGACGTAGGCGTTATCGATGCCCAGACCGGCCATGGCCGAGAGCAAGTGCTCCACCGTGTCCACTTTGACGTCACCGTTGACCAACGTGGTCGACATCGTGGTTTCGCCAACATTTTCCGCGCGAGCAGGTATCTGCACCACAGGGTCCAGGTCGGCACGAACAAACACGATGCCGGTGTCGACAGGTGCGGGCTTGAGGGTCAGGTATACCTTCTCCCCGGAGTGCAGACCTACACCTGTGGCACGGATAATATTCTTCAGGGTGCGTTGTTTAATCATGGCTTGGACCGCTTCAGCGCAAATTGCGAACTGGTATCAACAAAGGCTGGCGATAATAGCAGACCAGACCTTTGCTGAACACCAATCACCTTCATAGCCCTGATACATTCCATTAATCGGCCTGACGACGCAGGAAAGCCGGGATGTCCAGGTAGTCCAGGTCATCTTGCGGATTCGGGCTGCGGGATGCAGCAGCACCGGCCTGAGCCTGGTTGCGCATCACGGTCGGACGATCCAGGTCACGATAGTTCACAGACGGCAGTTCCTGGCGCGAAGGCGCTGGAGCGGCAGCTTGCTGGCTGGCGTGGCTGGTATGGACGGTGTTGTCGATGACCTTTACAGGCTTCTCGATTTTCGCACCCAGGCCGGTCGCAACAACGGTCACGTGCAGTTCGTCGCGCATGTCCGGATCGATAACGGTACCGACCTTGACCATGGCGTGCTCGGAAGCGAAGGCTTCGATGATGCTACCCACGTCGGAGTACTCACCCAGGGACAGGTCAGGACCGGCGGTGATGTTCACCAGGATGCCGCGTGCGCCTTGCAGGTTCACGTCTTCCAGCAACGGGTTGCGGATGGCCGCTTCGGTAGCTTCACGTGCACGGTTCGGACCGCTGGCGCAGCCAGTGCCCATCATCGCCATGCCCATTTCGCTCATCACGGTACGTACGTCGGCAAAGTCGACGTTGATCATGCCCGGACGCTTGATGATGTCGGAGATACCGCGAACGGCACCGGCCAGTACATCGTCAGCCTTGGCAAACGCAGACAGCAGGCTTGCGTCCTTGCCGAGGATGGTCAGCAGCTTCTCGTTGGGAATGGTGATCAACGAGTCGACGCTTTCGGACAGCAGACGGATGCCTTCATCGGCGATCTGCATGCGCTTGCGACCTTCGAACGGGAATGGACGGGTCACGACGGCAACCGTCAGGATCCCCATTTCCTTGGCCACTTCGGCAATGATCGGCGCAGCACCGGTACCGGTACCACCGCCCATGCCCGTGGTGATGAACACCATGTTGGTGCCTTGCAGCACTTCAGCGATGCGCTCGCGGTCTTCCAGGGCGGCTTGACGGCCGACTTCCGGATTCGCGCCGGCACCCAGGCCCTTGGTCACGGCTGTGCCCAATTGCAGGATGGTGCGTGCACCGATGCTTTTGAGGGCCTGGGCGTCAGTGTTGGCGCAGATGAATTCAACGCCTTCAATGTTGCTCTTGACCATGTGGTTGACAGCGTTGCCGCCGCCACCGCCGACGCCGATCACTTTGATGACCGGGCTTGCGGGGATGTTGTCTACGAGTTCGAACATTTTCCCTCTCCTTTCATTTCTCTAGTTTTTTCGCCTACTACTTGAAACGGTGTTGCGGTAAATCTTTAGAAATTGCCTTTCACCCAAGCCTGCAACCGCTCGAACAACGGCGCTTTCGCTTCGTCGTCGCTTCTGTAGCTGTCGCGGTTGCTCGGGCCCGACAGGGAAATGCCGTCGGTCTGCTTTTGCAGCCCGTACAACAGCAAGCCCACACCGGTGGAATAAATCGGGTTGCGCACTACGTCGCCCAGGCCTTTCACGCCATGGGGCACGCCCAGGCGGACTGGCATGTGGAAGATTTCCTCGGCCAGTTCGACCGCGCCTTCCATCTTCGAGGTGCCACCGGTCAGCACGATGCCGGCCGGAATCAAATCTTCGTAGCCGCTGCGGCGCAGTTCAGCCTGGATCAGGGTGAACAGTTCGTCGTAGCGCGGTTCGACCACTTCGGCCAATGCCTGGCGCGACAGTTCGCGCGGTGGACGATCGCCCACGCTTGGCACCTTGATGGTTTCACCGGCACCGGCCAGCTTGGCCAGGGCGCAGGCGTAACGGATCTTGATTTCTTCGGCGTACTGGGTCGGTGTGCGCAACGCCATGGCGATGTCGTTGGTCACCTGGTCACCGGCAATCGGGATCACCGCGGTGTGACGAATCGCACCCTCGGTGAAGATCGCGATGTCCGTGGTGCCGCCGCCGATGTCCACCAGGCACACGCCCAGTTCTTTTTCGTCGTCGGTCAGTACCGAGTAAGCCGAAGCCAACTGCTCGAGAATGATGTCGTCGATTTCCAGGCCGCAGCGGCGCACGCATTTTTCAATGTTCTGTGCAGCGTTGACGGCGCAGGTCACTACGTGAACCTTGGCTTCCAGACGTACGCCCGACATGCCCAGGGGCTCGCGAACGCCTTCCTGGTTATCGATCACGTAGTCCTGCGGCAGGGTGTGCAGCACGCGCTGGTCAGCCGGGATCGCGACGGCTTGCGCTGCGTCGAGTACCCGCTCCAGGTCGGCCGAGCTGACTTCGCGGTCGCGAATCGCCACGATGCCGTGGGAATTCAGGCTGCGGATGTGGTTGCCGGCAACGCCGACAAATGCCGAGTGAATCCGGCAACCGGCCATCAGCTGCGCTTCTTCGATGGCGCGCTGGATCGATTGCACGGTGGATTCAATATTCACCACCACGCCCTTCTTCAGGCCCCGGGACGGATGCGTGCCGATTCCGACGATTTCCAGCGTGCCGTCGTCCGCGACCTCGCCTACCAGCGCCACCACCTTGGAGGTGCCGATATCCAGACCGACGATCATTTTGCCGCTTTGCACGTTTGCCATGGGTCCTGCCTCTTCTTAATTCTTCGCGACAGCAGGTTGCGCTGCCGTGGGCGCCGCAGGGGCCCGCCAGCCGACGGCAAGGCCGTTGGCGTAACGCAGGTCGATGCTCGCAATGTTCGTAATCTGTTCTTTCAAGGTCTTTTCATAGATGGCAATAAAACGGCGCATCTTTTCCACCAGGTTGCCGCGTCCCAGCAACAACTCGATGCCCGGGCCGGAACTGCCTGCACCCGTGGTCAAAAACCAGCTGCCCCGCTCGCGCAATTCCAGTCGCGCAATCGAGAAGCCCAACGGCCGCAGCATCTGGCTCAACGCCTGGTACTGCTGCATCACTTGCTGCTGCGCCCGCTGCGGCCCGAACAACTGCGGCAGGTGCTCGTAATTCGCCACTTCGCGAGGTGCAAACGCCTGGCCCTGGTTGTTCAACAGCGCACCATCACCCCAACGGGCCACGGGCAGTTGTTCTTCCAGGCGGATCGTCACTTGATCCGGCCACACGCGACGTACTTCGGCGTGGGCAATCCATGGCATCTGTTCCAGCTCGGAGCGCATGCCTGCCAGGTCGATGGTGAAGAAGCTCGACGCCACAAACGGGGCGATTCGCTGCTGCACGGCTTGCTGGCTGATGTAGCTCAAGTCGCCCTGCACACTGATCTTGGTGATCGGCCGGTCGGCATACGGCAGCAGGCGCTGGGCGCCTTCATACGTACCGAACCCCAGGGCCACCAGGATCACCGGCCAGAACAACGCCTTGAGAAAACCAAAGTTGGCTTTCGGCATGCGCGCCGACATCGGCTCTTTAGCCACCATTCGGCTGGCACCACGCGGCACCGGCTTGCGGCCGGGAGCGGGTTGCTGATGACGAAGCGATGCGCCGTTCATGGTCTTAGCCTCGTGGCTCTATGCTTGCTGCCAGGATCGCCAGCACCAACTGCTGGAAATCCAGGCCGGCGGCACGAGCGGCCATGGGTACCAGGCTGTGGTCGGTCATCCCGGGTGCAGTGTTGACTTCCAGGAACCAGAAGTTCCCCTGGTCATCCTGCATCACGTCTGCCCGCGCCCAACCGGCGATACCCAGCGCCTCACAGGCTTTCGCCGTGAGGTCCATCAATTCCTGTTCCTTGGCTGCGTCGAGGCCGCACGGGATCCGGTACTGGGTATCGGAGGCCACATACTTGGCGTCGTAGTCGTAAAAGGTGTGGGGCGTGCCCAATGCGATGGGCGGCAATACCTGGCCACGCAGAGTAGCGATGGTGAACTCGGGACCTTGAATCCACTGTTCCACCAACACTTGCGAATCGTAGGTACTGGCCGCTTTCCATGCGTCAATCAATTCGGCGGCTGAGTTCACTTTAGCCATGCCGATACTGGAGCCTTCATGGGCTGGTTTGACGATCAAAGGCAGGCCCAGTTCCTTGGCTGCAGAAATACAATCGTCTTCGCTGCACAGCACGCTGTGACGCGGGGTCGGAATACCCAGGCTGTGCCACACCTGCTTGGTGCGCAACTTGTCCATGGCCAGGGCCGAAGCGAGGATGCCGCTGCCGGTATACGGAATGCCCAGGCACTCCAGCAGGCCCTGCATGCTGCCGTCTTCACCGCCACGGCCGTGAAGAATGATGAAGGCGCGGTCGATCTTCTCGGCCTGCAGGCGCGACAGGAAGTCATCACCCACGTCGATGCCGAACGCATTCACACCGGCACTTTGCAGCGCTTCCAGCACGGCATTGCCGGACTTCAGCGACACTTCACGCTCAGCGCTCTTGCCACCGAACAGCACCGCAACCCGGCCGAAGTCGGCAGGTTGAATGGTCGAGAACAGGGAGCCGTAGTCAGTGGTCATTTCGACTTCCCCTGTGCGGCGGCAAACAGCGGGCTTGCCAGCAATTTAGGGGCGAGGCCACCGATGTCACCGGCACCCTGGCACAGCAGGATGTCGCCGGCACGCAGCAGCGGCTTGACGATCGGCGCCAGGTCCACACCACGCTCGATGTAGATCGGGTCCAACTGGCCGCGTTGACGGATGCTGTTGCACAGCTTGCGGCTGTCGGCACCCGGGATCGGTTCTTCACCGGCCGGGTAGACTTCCATCAGCAGCAACACGTTGGCATCCGCCAGTACATTGACGAAATCGTCGTACAGGTCGCGGGTACGGCTGTAGCGGTGCGGCTGGTACACCATCACCAGGCGGCGTTCCGGCCAGCCACCGCGTACGGCCTTGATCACCGCTGCCACTTCGGTCGGGTGGTGACCGTAGTCGTCCACCAGCATCACGTTGCCGCCGTCCACCGGCAGTTCGCCGTAGACCTGGAAGCGACGACCCACGCCGGCAAAACCCGACAGGCCTTCGACGATGGCTTCATCGCTGACGCCTTCGTCGGAGGCGATGCAGATGGTCGCCAGGGAGTTGAGTACGTTGTGGTTGCCCGGCATGTTCACCGAGACATCCAGCGGCTCGCGGTCAGGACGCAGCACGGTGAAGAAAGTCTGCATGCCTTGCTGGCGCACATTGATCGCGCGCACGTCGCAGTCTTCGCTGAAGCCGTAGGTCACGGTCGGACGCTTCACCAGCGGCAGGATTTCGCGCACCACCGGATCGTCCAGGCACACCACGGCCAGACCGTAGAACGGCAGGTTGTGCAGGAACTCGACGAAGGTTTTCTTCAGTTTGTTGAAGTCACCGTCGTAGGTCGCCATGTGGTCGGCGTCGATGTTGGTCACCACGGCCACCAGCGGTTGCAGGTGCAGGAAGCTGGCGTCGCTTTCATCGGCTTCGGCGATCAGGTAACGGCTGGTCCCCAGTTGTGCATTGGTGCCGGCTGCATTCAGGCGGCCACCGATAACGAAAGTCGGGTCCAGGCCACCGGCGGCGAACACCGAGGCGATCAGGCTGGTAGTGGTCGTCTTGCCGTGGGTACCGGCGACGGCGATGCCGTGGCGGTAGCGCATCAGCTCAGCCAGCATTTCGGCACGCGGCACTACGGGAATGCGGCGCTCAAGGGCTGTGGCCACTTCCGGGTTGGAGGTGTTCACGGCACTGGAGACCACCAGCACATCGGCTTCGGCGGCGTTCTCGGCGCGGTGGCCGATAAAGATTTTCGCGCCAAACGATTCCAGGCGCTCGGTGACCGGCGACATTTTCAGGTCGGAGCCGGACACCTGGTAACCCAGGTTCAGCAACACTTCGGCGATCCCGCACATGCCCACGCCGCCGATACCGACGAAGTGGATGCGACGGATGCGGCGCATTTCCGGCTGTGGCATGGCTTTCTGATTCTCAACCATGGGCCACCTCCAGGCAGATATCGACCACGGTGCGGGTTGCGTCAGGTTTGGCCAGGCGGCTTGCGGTGCTCGCCATGCTGTTCAGTCGTTCCGGTTGCATCAAAACCTCGGTCAGGCGTGCGGCCAAATCGGCGGCGCCAGTCGTTCTTTGCGGCAGCAGGAAGGCAGCGCCCTCCCCAGCCAAATATTCGGCGTTGCGGGTCTGGTGATCGTCGATCGCGTGGGGCAAAGGCACCAGCAAGGACGGCAGACCGGCGGCAGCCAGTTCACTGACGGTCAACGCACCTGCGCGACAGACCACCAGGTCGGCCCAGCCATAGGCTTGGGCCATGTCTTTGATGAAGGGCTGCACATTCGCCTCCACACCCGCATCGCGATAACGCGTCGCGGTCACTTCATCGTGGTTCTTGCCGGCCTGATGGAAGATCTCCGGGCGCAGCTCCACGGGGAGTTGCGACACCGCTTCAGGCAGCAATTTGTTCAACGGTTCGGCGCCCAGGCTTCCGCCCAGGATCAACAGGTGCGCCTTGCGACCGGCCAATGGCTGGCGGGCGATGTCCATGAACAGTTCGGTACGCACCGGGTTGCCGGTGGTACGCAACTTGTCCGCGGCACCAAAGGTCTTCGGAAACGCCTCGCATACCCGTGCAGCCAAGGGCACCAGCAGGCGATTGGCAGTGCCGGCCACGGCATTCTGCTCGTGGACGATCACTGGCACGCCGGCGAGTCTTGCCGCAACACCGCCCGGGCCGGTCACGTAGCCACCAAAGCCCAGCACGCATACCGGCTTCACTTCACGGATCACCTTGCGCGCTTGCCACACGGCCTTGAGCAACACGAACGGCGCCTTCAGCAGGGACAATTTGCCCTTGCCACGCAAGCCGGTGACGTTGATCAAATGCAGCGGCAAGCCGGCATTCGGTACCAGATCGTTTTCGATGCCGCGCGGCGTACCGAGCCAATGCACGCTGTAGCCGCGGTTCTGGAACTCACGGGCACAGGCCAGCGCCGGGAACACGTGGCCACCGGTGCCGCCTGCCATGATCAGCACGTTAGCGCCCATGGTTCGGCTCCTCGGCGAAGTCGCTTTCGCTGAACTCCATCTCTTCGCTGCCCAGGTGGGTCCGACTCTCCCACTCGATACGCAGCAACAACCCGAGACAGGCGCAGCAAATCACCAACGAGCTGCCGCCGTAACTGAGGAACGGCAAGGTCAGGCCCTTGGTCGGCAGCAGGCCGACGTTCACCCCGATGTTGATCAGGAACTGGCCGATCCACAGGAACGACAAGCCGTACGCCACGTAGGCGGCGAAATATTGCTTGGCCTTTTCGGCCCACAAGCCGATGTACATGCCGCGAACACACACGAACACGAACAGCGCGACGGTGCACAGCGAACCGACCACGCCCAGCTCTTCGGCGAGTACCGAGAACACGAAGTCGGTGTGGGCTTCCGGCAGGTAGAACTGCTTCTGCACGCTATTGCCCAGGCCCACGCCCAGCCACTCACCGCGACCGAAGGCGATCAACGCCTGGGTCAACTGGTAGCCGGAACCGAACTGATCGGACCACGGGTCGGTAAAGGTAATCAGACGGGCCATCCGGTAGGGTTGCGCCTGCACCAGAATGGTCACGGCGGCCACCGCCAGCACCACCATCAAGGTGAAGCGGAACAGGCCGACGCCGCCGAGGAACAGCATCGCCGCCGCCGCCCCCATCATTACGACGGTGGCACCGAAGTCCGGCTCCATCAGCAACAGGCCGGCCATGGGCAGCAGCACGATGAACGGCTTGAAGAAGCCCATCCAGCTTTCGCGTACTTCTTTCTGGCGCCGCACCAGGTAGCCGGCGAGGTAGATCACCACGAACACCTTGGCGATTTCCGACGGCTGCACGTTGAACGCACCGAAGCCGATCCAGCGCATCGAACCGTTCACCTCACGCCCGATGCCGGGCAGGATCACCATCACCAACAGGCCGAAGGCGCCCACCAGCATCAGCCAACCCAGGCGCTGCCAGGTGGCGATCGGGATCATCATGGTGACGATGCATGCGCCAAGGCCAATCACCAGGTACACCAGGTGACGGATCATCATGTACAGGGTGTTGCCCGATTGCACCGCAGCCACTTCCGAGGAGGCCGAGGTGATCATCACCAGGCCCAGGCCCAGCAGCGCGAGGCAACCGGCAAGCATCGGGAAATCAAGGTCGATACCGCGCCCGGTAATGATCGGCGACGGGTACGGCTTGATGATGTTACGGAAATTGATACTCATGCCAAGGCCTCCACGGCGCGGGCGAACAGCTGGCCGCGCTCTTCGTAGTTCTTGAACATGTCGAAACTGGCGCAGGCAGGCGACAGCAGCACCACGTCGCCCGGCTGAGCCAAGGCTTTGGATTGGGCAATGGCATCGTCCAGGGACTGCGCGCGCACCTGCGGTACGGCGTCGCCCAGGGCATCGGCGATCAAGCCGGAATCACGGCCCATCAGCACCACGGCGCGGCAGTTGGCGGCGACCGGGCCTTTAAGGTCCTTGAAGTCGGCACCCTTGCCGTCGCCACCGGCAATCAGCACGACCTTGCCTTGAATGTCGGCACCCAAACCTTCGATGGCAGCGAGTGCCGCACCGACGTTGGTGGCCTTGGAATCGTTGTAATAGCCAACGCCATCCAGCTCGCGAACCCACTGGCAGCGATGCTCAAGGCCGGCAAAGCTGCGCAGGGCCGAGAGCATGGCGTCGAACGGCAAGCCAACTGCGTGACCGAGCGCCAGCGCCGCCAGGGCGTTGGCCTGGTTGTGGGCACCACGGATTTTCAGTTCGCGCACCGGCATCAGGTTCTGGAATTCGAAGGCCAGGTATTTCTCGCCGTTCTCTTCCCGAAGGCCGAAGGCCTTGAAGTCAGGCTTGTTCAGGCCGAAGGTCCAGCACGGCAGACCTTCGCCGATCAGCGGACGGCTCAGGGCATCCTGACGGTTCACCACCACTTGCCGCGCGCCACGGAAGATCCGGTGCTTGGCCAGGTGATACGCCGGCAGGCCGCTGTAGCGGTCCATGTGGTCTTCGCTGACGTTGAGCACGGTGGCCACTTCGGCGTTGAGCTGGTCAGTGGTTTCCAGCTGGAAGCTCGACAGCTCCATCACGTACAGCTCGACGTCGTCGTTGAGCAGGTCCAGCGCCGGCGTGCCGAGGTTGCCGCCCACGGCCACGCGCTTGCCGGCCGCAGCCGCCATCTCGCCCACCAGGGTGGTGACGGTGCTTTTGGCATTGGAACCGCTGATGGCCACGATCGGCGCCTTCGCGTTACGCGCGAACAGCTCGATATCGCCGGACAACTTCACGCCACGGGCCGCCGCCGCTTGCAGGGCCGGGGTCGCCAGGGCCAGGCCAGGGCTCACGTAGAGCTCATCGGCACGGCACAGAAACTCGACATCCAGCTCGCCACAACGCACTTCCACGTGCGGGTAGTCACGGCGCAGCGTGACCAGCTCCGGTGGATTTTCCCGCGTATCGGCCACGGCAAACGACGTGCCCCGGTTCGCCAGGAAGCGAACCAGGGACATGCCGCTCTTGCCGAGGCCGACAACGATGCGGAAGTGGTCTGAAGCGATCAGGGACACTCGTTTCTACCTCAGTTTCAGGGTGGCAAGGCCGAACAGAACCAGAATCACGGTGATAATCCAGAAACGGACAATCACCCGCGGCTCAGGCCAGCCCTTGAGTTCAAAGTGGTGGTGAATCGGCGCCATGCGGAATACGCGGCGCCCGGTCAATTTGAAGGAGGCAACCTGGATCACCACCGACAGGGTTTCCATCACGAACACACCGCCCATGATGAACAGGACGATTTCCTGGCGGACGATCACCGCGATGGTGCCCAGGGCCGCGCCCAGCGCCAGTGCGCCGACGTCGCCCATGAAGACTTGTGCGGGGTAGGTGTTGAACCACAGGAAGCCCAGGCCCGCACCGATCAACGCACCGCAGAACACAATCAGTTCGCCCGCGCCCGGTACATAAGGGATCAGCAGGTATTCAGCGAATTTCACGTTACCCGACAGGTAGCAGAAGATGCCGAGGGCACCGCCCACCATCACCGTCGGCATGATCGCCAGGCCGTCGAGGCCGTCCGTCAGGTTGACCGCGTTGCTGGAGCCGACGATCACGAAGTAGGTCAGCACCACGAAGCCGACGCCCAGTGGAATGCTGGCGTCCTTGAGCATCGGGATGATCAGGGTGGTTTCCACCGCGCTTGGCGCAGTCATGAACAGGAAGATCGCCGCGCCGAGGCCGAACACCGACTGCCAGAAATACTTCCAGCGGCTAGGCAGCCCCTTGGAGTTCTTCTCGATCACCTTGCGGTAGTCATCTACCCAACCGATGGCGCCGAACAGCAGGGTCACCAGCAGCACGGTCCAGACATAACGGTTATGCAGGTCAGCCCACAGCAGCGTACTGATGCCGATGGACGACAGGATCAACGCACCGCCCATGGTCGGGGTGCCGGATTTGGACAGGTGCGACTGCGGGCCGTCGTTGCGTACCGACTGGCCAATCTGCAGGTTTTGCAGGGTACGGATCATCCATGGCCCGAGGAACAGCGACAACGACAGCGCGGTCAGCACACCCAGGATCCCGCGCAGGGTCAGGTACTGAAAGACCGCGAAGCCTTTGTGGAACTGTTGCAGATACTCAGCCAGCAGCAGCAGCATTAATGTTTCTCCGTACTTGAGCCACACAAGGCCGCGACGACGTTTTCCATCACCGCGCTGCGCGATCCCTTGATCAAAATAGTGGTGTGTTTGTCTTGTTCAGCCGCACTCAGTGCCTGGATCAGTTCGGCCTGGCTGGCGAAATGCCTGGCGCCCGGCCCGAAGGTGTCCACGGCGTGCAGCATGTTCGGGCCAACGGCGTACAGGGCATCGACCTTGCCGGCGGCGTACGCGCCGACTTCACGGTGAGACTGTTCAGCCCACTCGCCCAGCTCGGCGATATCCCCCAGCACCAGCACCTTGCGACCGTCGAAGCTGGTCAGCAGGTCGATGGCGGCACAGATCGAGGACTGGTTGGCGTTGTAGGTGTCATCAATCACGCGCATGCCGTTGCTGGCCAGTTGCGCGACGGTGCGGCCCTTGACCGGTTGCACGGCGCCAAGGCCGGTGGCGATGCCAAACAACGACACGCCCAGCACGTGGGCGGCGGCGGCGGCAGCCAGGGCATTGGCGACGTTGTGGTTGCCCAGCAGGTTCAGTTGTACGTGCTCGTCACCTTGCGGGGTATGCAGGGTGAAGGACGGGCAGCCACGGGCGTCGGCCTTGATATTCGAGGCATGGAAATCGGCAGCGGCGTTGTGCACCGCGAAGCTCAAGACCTTGCGACCGGCGGCACGTACACGCCAGGTTTCGAAGGCCTTGTCATCGAGGTTCAGCACGGCAGTGCCGGATGCGTCGAGGCCTTCGATGATTTCGCCCTTGGCTTCGACGATCTTTTCAGGGCCGCCAAACTCGCCGACGTGGGCAGTACCGGCGTTGCTGATCACCGCGACATGAGGCTTGGTCATGGCCACGGTGTAGGCGATTTCGCCGATGCGCGAAGCACCCAGCTCAATGACGGCCGCCGTGTGTTCCGGGGCCAGTTCGAGCAGGGTCAGCGGAGCGCCGAAGTCATTGTTCAGGTTGCCACGGGTCGCCAGGACCGGGCCGCGCGTGCGCAGGATGCCGGCCAGCAGCTCCTTGACCGTGGTCTTGCCGCTGGAACCGGTGATCGCCGCAACAGGCTTGGTGAAGGCGGCACGGTTCAGCGCCCCCAGTTGGCCGAGGGCCAGGCGGGTGTCGGCGACCAGCAATTGTGGCAGCGTCGAGTCAGCGACTTCGCGCTGCACCAGAGCGCCGACAGCGCCTTTGGCAGCGACGTCATTCAGGTAGTCATGGCCATCGAAACTCGGGCCGGCCAAGGCGACAAACAGTTGCCCGGGCTTGATCGTCCGGCTGTCGATGCTGACGCCATCAAAGCTGCAATCAGCCGACAGCACGCGGGCCGACAAGGCCTGGGTCAGTTCGCTGAATTTAAGCGGCTTAAGCATGAGCCACCTCCCACGCTGTCAGGGCATGATCAGCCTCGACCAGATCGGAGAAGGCGTGGCGTTCGCCGTTGATTTCCTGATAGTCCTCGTGGCCTTTGCCGGCCAGCACCACCACATCGTCAGCACTTGCGCCGGCGATCAATTGGGCGATGGCTGCACCGCGACCGGCAACGAATGTCGCCTTGGACGCATCTTTAAAGCCGACACGAATGTCATCGAAAATCTGGCTTGGGTCTTCGCTGCGCGGGTTGTCGTCAGTGACGAGCACACCGTCGGCCAGGCGCTCGACGATTTCCGCCATCAGCGGGCGCTTGCCGCGATCGCGGTCACCGCCACAGCCGAACAGGCACAGCAATTTACCCTTGGCGTGGGGGCGCAGGGCCTGCAGGATTTTTTCCAGGGCGTCCGGCGTGTGGGCGTAATCGACCACCACCAGCGGCTGGGAGCCGCCGCCGAGGCGCTGCATGCGACCGGCCGGGCCTTCGAGCTTCGGCAACACCCGCAGGATTTCGTCGAGGGCGTAATCCAGGCCGAGCAAGGCACCCACAGCGGCCAACACGTTGCTCAGGTTGAAACGCCCGAGCAAGGTGCTGCGCAAATGGTGCTCGCCCTGCGGCGTAACCAGCGTGGCGCGCACGCCTTCGTCATCAAAGGTGGCTTCACGGCAATACAGGTAGGCGCTGGAGTCTTCCAGGCTGTAGCTGATCAGGCGGCCGTCGCCTTGGGCGGCGGCCAGTTGGCGACCGAATTCGTCGTCCAGGTTGACCACCCGGCACTTCAGGTCATTCCAGGCAAACAGCCGGGCCTTGGTGGCGGCGTAGGCCTCCATGGTCCCGTGGTAATCCAGGTGATCGCGGGACAGGTTGGTCATCACCGCCACGTCGAACGCCAGGGCAGTCACGCGCCCCTGGTCCAGACCGTGGGACGAGACTTCCATGGCAACCGCCTTGGCACCGGCCTTTTTCAGGTCGGCCAGGGTCGCTTGCACGGCAATCGGGTTAGGCGTGGTGTGCAGCCCGCTTTGCAGCGCGCCGTAGAAACCGGTGCCCAGGGTGCCGACGATGCCGCAATGCTGACCCAGCAGGTCAAGCGCCTGGGCAACCAATTGGGTCACGCTGGTCTTGCCGTTGGTACCGGTCACGCCCACCAGGTTCAGGGTGCGGCTCGGGTCGCCATAAAAGCGCCCGGCGATGTCCGACAATTGCGCAGCCAGGCCCTTGACCGGAATCAAAGGCACGTCGGTGATCGGCAGCACGGTGGCGCCTTCCACTTCATAGGCTACTGCCGCAGCGCCGCGTTGCAGCGCGTCGGCGATATGGTCACGGCCGTCGAACTTGCCACCCGGCACTGCCAGGAACAGGTCGCCGGCACGCACATTACGGCTGTCCAGGGTCAACTCGCGAATCAGCAGATCGCGGCCGGCGTGGGCAAAAATCTTGTTCAGGCTCAGAGACATCAGCCGCGCCCTCCATTGGCTTTTACAGCAGCGGCCGGCGGGCCGGCGTTCGCTTGTTGGGTAGCCGGCAGGTTGTCCGGCGTGATGTTCATCAGGCGCAACGTCCCGGACATCACCTTGCTGAACACCGGCGCCGATACCAGGCCACCGAAGTAACCGGCTTTGCTCGGCTCATCGATCACCACGACGATGGCGTAGCGCGGGTCGCTCATCGGGCCGAAGCCTGCGAACAGCGAGCGGTAGGAGTTTTCGGCGTAGCCCTTGGTACCCACGGCGGTTTTACGCGCGGTACCGGACTTGCCTGCCACGTGATACGCCGGCACCTGGGCACGGAACACGCCACGTGGTGCTTCGATCACTTGTTGCAGCATGCCTTGCATGGTCTTCGCGACGTTTTCCGGGATCACCTGGGTCGCAGGCGGCGCCTCGTCCAGGTGGATCAGGCTCAGCGGCACCATGCGGCCGTTGTTGGCCAGCACCGAGAAGGCGTGGGCCAGCTGGATGGCTGTCACCGACAGGCCATAACCATAGGAAAGCGTGGCGGTTTCGGCCTTTTTCCAGTCACGGTAGTTCGGCAGGTTACCCACACGCTCGCCCGGGAAGTCCAGGCCAGTGGGTTGCCCCAGGCCGACTTTCTGCGCGAGGTGGTAGATGGCTTCGCCGCCGATATCGAAGGCGACTTTACTCATGCCCACGTTACTGGAGTTGATCAGGATACCTGTCAAATCCAGCACCGGACCTTCGGTGCGCGACACGTCACGAATGGTGTATTTGCCCAGCTGCAATGTGCCCGGGTAAACCTCGACCTTGTCGGCCGGTTTCCAGCGCCCGGTTTCCAGGGCGGCACTCATGGAAATGGCTTTCATGGTCGAACCCGGCTCGAACACGTCGATCATGGCGCGGTTGCGCATCATCGCCGGTTGCAGGTTGCGACGGTTGTTGGGGTTGTAGGTCGGCTGGTTGACCATGGCGAGAATCTCGCCGGTCTTCACGTCCATGATCACCAGGCTGCCGGCTTTCGCACCGTTCTCGATGATCGCGTTACGCAGCTCACGGTTGGCCAGGTATTGCAGGCGCAGGTCAATCGACAACGCCAAGGGCTTACCGGCCTTGGCGTTTTTGGTGACCTGGACATCCTTGATCAGTCTGCCGCGCCGATCCTTGATGACCTGTCGTTTGCCGGGAACCCCGGCCAGCCATTCGTCGTAGGCGAGTTCCACGCCTTCGCGACCGTGATCATCAATGTCGGTGAAACCCACCATATGGGCGGTGGTTTCGCCGGCCGGGTAGAAACGCCGAAATTCCTCGATGCCGTAGACACCGGGGACTTTAAGGTCGAGTACTTGCTGGCCTTGTTCGGGGGTGAGCCCGCGAACCAGGTAGATGAATTCTTTATTGGCCTGGGCTTCGAGGCGTTCGCTCAGGGCTTTCGGGTCCTGGCCCAGGGCAGCAGCGAGTTCCGGCCATTTGTCCTTGGCGGTCTGCATTTCCTTGGCGTTGGCCCACAGGGTGGTCACCGGGGTACTGACGGCCAGGGGCTCGCCGTTACGGTCGGTGATCAGGCCGCGGTGTGCAGGAATCGGGATATGCCGCAGGCTACGGGCATCGCCCTGGCCGATCAGGAAGTCACGGTCCACCACTTGCAGGTCGATAATCCGCCAGGCAATCGCGCCCACCATCAGTGCCAGCAACCCCAGCACTACGCGGAAACGCCACGGGTAGAGTGCGCCCTCGAGTTTCATCATGGCGCCACCATGCGAACTTCTGCAGCGCCCGGGATGTGCATCTTCAGTTGTTCAGTGGCCAGCACTTCGATGCGGCTGTGGGCCGTCCAGGTACTTTGCTCGAGGATCAACCGGCCCCACTCCGCCTGCGCCTTGTCGCGCACGCTCAACTCCCCGTACAGGGTATTGAGCAGTTGGCGGTTGTAATGGGCGCTGTAGGACACCGCAATCGCGGACACCAGCACGCCAACAAATAGCAGCAACATAAAGAAGCTGCCGCCCGGGAGGGGCTTGGCGAAAAGCTTGCTCACCGCAGCTTCTCCGCAACGCGCATGACAGCGCTACGGGCACGTGGGTTGGCCTTGAGTTCGGCTTCGGAAGCGAACTGCGCTTTGCCATGGATTTTGATTTTCGGCACAAAAGCTTCGTAACGCACCGGCAGGTTGCGCGGCAGGTTGTCGGACTCGCCCTTGACCAGGCGACGCATGAACAATTTGACGATGCGGTCTTCCAGGGAGTGGAAGCTGATCACCACTAGGCGACCGCCCACTTCCAGAGCTTCCAGGGCGGCTTCGAGGCCGGCTTCCAGGTCGCCCAATTCGTTGTTGACGTGAATACGCAGGCCCTGGAACGCACGGGTTGCCGGGTTCTTGCCCTTTTCCCATGCAGGGTTGGCGACTTTCAGCACCTCAGCCAGGTCGGCCGTGCGCTCGAACGGCTGGATTTCCCGGCGTTCGACCACGGCACGCGCCATGCGGCCAGCGAAGCGCTCTTCGCCGTATTCCTTGAACACACGGGTGATTTCTTCGTGGGGAGCGGTAGCGATGAACTGCGCGGCGCTGATGCCACGGCTTGGGTCCATGCGCATGTCCAGCGGGCCGTCGTTCATGAAACTGAAGCCACGCTCAGGGTCGTCCAGCTGTGGGGAAGACACGCCCAGGTCCAGCAGAACCCCGGCCACCTTGCCCGCCATGCCACGTTCGGCGACTTCTGCACCGAGCTCGGCAAAGCTGCGCTGCACAACGACAAAGCGGCCGTCTTCGGCCGCTAGCGCTTGCCCGGTGGCAATCGCTTGAGGGTCTTTGTCGAACCCGAGGAGCTTACCGTCCGGACCCAGCTGGCTGAGGATCAGCCGACTGTGCCCGCCCCTGCCGAAGGTGCCATCCAAATAGCAGCCATCCGCGCGTACGGCGAGAGCCTCAACGGCTTCGTCAAGCAGTACGGTGATGTGGTTAAAGCCGCTATCAATAGTCACAGGATCAAATCACGCAGTTCATCAGGCATGGCGCCCGGTTGTTGAATAGCAGCCAGGTCAGCTGCAGAAACAGCATCCCAGGCATCTTCGTCCCACAATTGGAACTTGTTCAGTTGGCCTACCAGCATCGCGCGCTTGTCCAATTTGGCGTATTCGCGCAGACGCGGTGGAACCAGGAAACGACCACTGCCATCGAGTTCGAGGTCGACGGCATTACCAATCAGCAAGCGTTGCAGGCGGCGGTTCTCTTCACGCAGTGAAGGCAGTGCACGCAATTTGGTTTCAATCAGCTCCCACTCATCGAGCGGGTACACACATAAACAGGGATCAACGGCATCGATGGTGATGATTAATTGCCCGGAACTTCGCGAAATGAGCTCGTCACGATACCGGCTCGGCATGGCGAGACGGCCTTTTGCATCGAGACTGATAGCGTTAGCTCCGCGAAACACAGATGCGTTTCTCCAAATTTTAGCGTTTTACGTTCAAAAAACCCACTTTGTGCCACTTTCCGCCACTTGCGCACACTATAGGAATGCGCCCACCACACCGTCAAGGCGCGGATTCAAGGAAAAGCCTTACAGAACGGAGATTTAGGAAGGTAAAGGGAGGAGAAACGAGAGTTTGACGGCGATTTTGACTCAACAACACCAAATAGCTCAAAGAGCTAAGGCTTAAAGTTAAAGTAATTTATTAAGAGTAAGATTTTTTCGGTATTACGAAGACGCATCTGCTGACGATTCAGCAGGGAGGGATTCTCGCGTTACTACCAGGTTCCTGCCCGAGATTCGGACAGAAGGAAAAAAGGTGGAGAGTCGATCTGTAAGCCGGGTTCTGTCTTGAACAGTCATTCGTCTACGATGGCCATCACTGGACATCTTTAGCAACCTACCCGGTCCCAGCGCGGGCCACGCCTTGGGACCCTATTTGGTCTTGCTCCAAGTGGGGTTTACCTAGCCACGAACTGTTGCCAGTCGTGCGGTGCGCTCTTACCGCACCTTTTCACCCTTACCGGTACCGAAGTACTTAGGCGGTTATTTTCTGTGGCACTTTCCGTAGGCTCACGCCTCCCAGGCATTACCTGGCACTTCGCCCTATGGAGCCCGGACTTTCCTCCCCCCTCTAATTTTCATAGAAGGCAGCGACTGTCCAATCGACTCTCCGCCGCGCAGGTTAACGGCACGGCGGCGTTAGAACAAGTATTAAAAGACACTAATGCCATCATGTTCAGACGGAGTGCAGGTTAGAACCCGGAACTATTCGCCCTTTTGTTTATCCAGCGCCACTTGATACAGGACGTTCTTGCGTACGCCGGTTATTTCCGCGGCCAATGCAGCGGCGCGCTTCAATGGCATCTCCTTGAGCAGCAGGTCAAGAATGCGCATTGCCTCGCTGCCCACGGCATCTTCGCTTTCCGGCGCCGACCAGCCGGCTACCAGCACTACGCACTCGCCGCGCTGCTGATTGCTGTCGCCTTCCACGAATTCGCGCAGTTCCTGCAGCGGCAAGCCCTTGAGGGTTTCGAAGGTCTTGGTGATTTCCCGCGCCAGCAGTGCCAGGCGATCGCCGCCGAACACCAGCTCCATATCTTGCAGGCACTCAAGGATGCGGTGCGGGGCTTCGTAGAAGATCAGCGTGCGTGGCTCTTCCTTTACCAGTTCCAGGCGCGCCCGGCGCCCGACGGCCTTGGCAGGCAGGAAGCCTTCGAAGATAAACCGGTCCGACGGCAAGCCGGCAGCAGACAATGCAGCAATCAGCGCGCACGCTCCCGGAACAGGCACTACATTGATACCAGCCGCCCGCGCCTGGCGAACCAGATGATAGCCAGGGTCGGAAATCAGCGGCGTACCCGCATCCGAGATCAAAGCCACGTCATCACCCGCCAGCAAACGAGTGATAAAACGACTGCCTTCTTCACGTTCGTTGTGTTCGTGACAGGCGGCCAAGGGGGTCGGAATACCGAAATGCTGCATCAACCGCTGGGAGTGCCGAGTGTCTTCAGCCGCGATCAGTTTTACGTCGCGCAACACTTTCAGCGCACGCGCACTGATGTCGTCCAGGTTGCCAATGGGCGTCGCCACGACAAAAAGCGAGCCTGCAGTGGAATTCAAAGGACCTGGAGCAGTCAAAACGCACACCTCGATGGTTGGCAAAAGCCACATTGTAGCGCGTAGACGCCTTGAATATATGCCCTCGGGGCGGGTTCGATTTCAGCCGCCTATTGGGTCCTGCAACATTTACACGACCTAAATAGACGGTTTCACGCCAGTAACATCGCGCCCCGGCCAGTGCTTGGGTACAATTCCACGCTAATTTGATCGGTATCAGGAACACTTACATGATCGCTTGCCTGCGGCTGTTCTCTGCCCTCTGCCTCGCTGCCCTGTTGGCGGCTTGCGCCAGCTCGCCCTCGTCCAGCCTTGGCGACCTCCCCCGGACTCCGGATGCCAGCATCGAGCAACTGCTCGAACAGGCGACTTCGGCCAAGACTCCGGAAAAAGCCGCGCTGTTGCGCTTGAGTGCGGCTGACCTGGCGTTCCACCAAAACAATCCGGGACGCTCGGCGCAGATTCTTGCCCAGGTGCCACTGGACGTCCTGAAACCGGCGGCGCAGGTATTTGCCAGCACTCTGTCGGCTGAACTGGCGATGGCCCGCAACCAGCCCAAGGCAGCGTTGACGGCCTTGAATCACCCGAGCCTGCAAAGCCTCAAGGAACTGCCGCCTGAACAGCAGATCCGCACGGGCACCGTGCATGCCCGTGCCTATGAGGCCGACGGCCAGACCCTGGCCGCCGCCCGCGAGCGCGTTGCCATGGCCCCGCTGCTGACGGGCGATGCCTACAACAGCAACCACGAAGCCATCTGGGCACTGATTGCCGCCTTGCCTGCCGATCAACTGCAAGCCAGCGGCAACCCGACGCTGGACGGCTGGATCAGCCTGGCCCAGGCAGTCAAGGGCGCCGGCACTCTGGAGCAACAGCAGGCGGCCATCGACACCTGGCGCGCCCAGAACCCTGGCCACCCGGCAGCCTCGCAATTGCCGCAGCCGCTGACCAAGCTCAAGGAACTGGCCAGCCAGCCGCTGAACAAGATCGCCCTGCTGCTGCCGCAGGAAGGTCCTCTGGCCGGCGTTGCCAAGGCGCTGCGCGAAGGCTTCATGGCCGCGCACTACCAGGCTGAACAAGCCGGGCAGAAGCCGCCGGTGATCGAGTTCTACGACAGCTCGCGCCTGACCTCCATCGACGACTTCTACGCCAAGGCCCAGGCCGCCGGCGTGCAACTGGTGGTCGGCCCGTTGGAGAAACCGCTGGTCAAGCAACTCAGCGCACGCCCGCAATTGCCGATCACCACCCTGGCCCTGAACTACAGCGAAGCCGACCAGAACCCGGCGCAACTGTTCCAGTTTGGCCTGGCCGCTGAAGACGAAGCCCGTGAAGTGTCCCGTCGTGCTCGCGCCGATGGCCTGCACCGCGCCGCCGCCATGGTGCCGAAAGGCGAATGGGGCGAGCGCGTCTACAAGGCATTCCGTCAGGATTGGGAAGCCAATGGCGGCACCGTGGTGGGCGTCGAGTACGTTGACCAGCCGGTAGCCCTGGCCCAGCAGATTGCCGACCTGTTCCAGCTGCGCAAGAGCGAAGGCCGCGCCAAGAGCCTGCAAAGCACGGTAGGTTCGGATGTTTCCGCCCAGCCATCGCGCCGCCAGGACATCGAGTTCATCTTCCTGGCCGTGACTCCGCAACTGGCCCAGCAGATCAAGCCGACCCTGAACTTCCAATACGCTGGCGACGTGCCGGTGTATGCGACGTCCCACGTGTTCAGCGCCAGTGGCGACAAGAACCAGTACCTGGACATGACCAACGTGATGTTCTGCGAAACCCCTTGGCTGCTGAACACCACCGACCCGCTGCGCAACCAGGTCGCCGCCCAATGGCCACAAGCCAACGGCAGCCTTGGCCGCCTGTACGCGATGGGTGTGGATGCCTACCGCCTGGCGCCGCGCCTGGGGCAGCTCAAGGCACTGCCGGACACTCGTGTCGACGGCCTGTCGGGCAACCTGGGCGTCAGCGCCAGCCAGCGTGTCGACCGCCAGATGCCATGGGCGAAGTTCGTCGGTGGCGAGATCCAGCGCCTGCCTGATACCCCGCGCTGATGCCCGAGCGGTCAAGCGCACAAAGCGGCAAGGACGCCGAACTTCAAGCTCTCGAGTACCTGCAACGACAAGGTCTGCGCCTCCTGGCGCAGAACTGGTTATGCAAACGCGGCGAGCTTGATCTGGTCATGCTTGACGGCGATACAGTAGTATTTGTCGAAGTCCGCTACAGAAAACACGCACAATGGGGTGGCGCGCTCGCCAGTATCGACGGGCGCAAGCGCCAGAAGTTGATACTCGCCGCGCAGTTTTTCCTGCTCAAGGAGCGTCGCTGGGCCGATCATCCCTGCCGTTTCGATGTGGTTGCCATAGAAAGCACTCCCCGGGGAACAGCCGATCTGAACTGGCTGCAAGATGCCTTTGACAGCTGATTCGCCGGACATCTACACCGCACACTTTTGCTCTTTGCTTTGCGGGCTGCACATTCCTGTGCCAAACAGCCGCGCTACTTAAGGTCACACAGATGGACATGCAATCCCGAATTCGCCAGCTTTTCCAGGCCAGTATCGATACCAAGCAACAGGCGATGGACGTACTTGCACCGCACATCGAGCAAGCCAGTCAGGTCATGGTCAACGCCTTGCTCAACGAAGGCAAAATGCTTTCGTGCGGCAACGGCGGTTCGGCCGGCGATGCCCAGCATTTCTCCTCCGAGCTGCTCAACCGCTTCGAGCGTGAGCGCCCGAGCCTGCCGGCCATCGCCCTGACCACCGACACCTCGACGATCACCTCGATCGCCAACGACTACAGCTACAACGAAATCTTCTCCAAACAGATCCGCGCCCTTGGCCAGCCGGGGGACGTACTGCTGGCGATCTCCACCAGCGGTAACTCGGCGAATATTATTCAAGCGATCCAGGCCGCACATGATCGTGAAATGATTGTCGTAGCATTGACCGGACGCGACGGCGGCGGCATGGCCTCGCTGCTGTTGCCCGAAGACGTGGAAATCCGCGTCCCGGCCAATGTCACCGCACGTATCCAGGAAGTCCACCTGCTGGCGATCCACTGCCTGTGCGATCTGATCGACAGCCAACTGTTCGGGAGTGAAGAATGACCGTTAAACGCCTTAGCCTATTGGCAATCACGCTGTGCCTAGGCATCAGCGGCTGCAGCTCGGTAATCGAAGCGAGCCGCGACACGCCCATCCAGGACGATAAAGGCACCCGCACTTTCGGCAGCAAAATCGATGACTCACTGATCGAGACCAAGGTTTCCGTCAACGTGTCCAAGGCCGCTCCAGACCTGGGCAACGGCGCGTCGCGCATCGTGGTCGTCAGCTTCAACGGCGTGGTGCTGCTCACCGGCCAAACCCCGCGCGCCGACTTGAAGGCCCAGGCTGAACAAGCTGCCGCCACTGTGCAGCGGGTCAAGAAGGTTCACAACGAACTGCAGGTGATGGAGCCGATCACCCTGCTGGCTATCAGCAACGACGCCCTGCTGACCACCAAGATCAAGACCCAGATGCTGACCGACAGCGCCATTCCCGGCTCTCGGATCAAGATCGTCACCGACAACGGCATCGTCTACATGATGGGCCTGCTGACCCAGGCAGAAGCCACCCGCGCCGCCAACCTGGTACAAAGTGTGTCCGGCGTACAGAAGATCGTGAAGCTGTTCGAATACATCGACTGATTTACCGTCAGCCACAAAAAAGGGCGCCGTGCATGGATTGCACGGCGCCCTTTTTATTGACTACAGGTTACTGGTACTGCTGGTACGGGTTGCCCTGGAACTGGTTGTTCTGCTGCGGCGCCTGTTGCTGCTGGGCGGCCGGCTGACCGTACTGCTGGCCAGGGATCGGGCCCAGGTTGACCTCCACACGACGGTTCTGGGCACGGCCATTGACATCGGCGTTGCTGGCGATCGGGTTATCCGGGCCGGCACCGCGGGCACTCAGGTTGGTCGGGCTGACACCTTGGGAGGTCAGGTAATTGGCCACGCTCTGCGCACGACGCTGGGACAGGTCCATGTTGAGCTGACGGCTGCCGGTGCTGTCGGTGTAGCCAACGATCTGGATGGTGTTCTGGTTGAACTGCTTCAGCGAGTTCGCCAGGTTGTTCAGCGGCGTGTAGAAGCTGCTGGAGATCGCATCCGAGTTGGTGGCGAAGGTGATGTTACCCGGCATGATCAGCTTGATCTGGTCGCCCTGGCGCTGCACTTCGACACCGGTGTTGGCCATGCTGGCACGCAGTTTCTTTTCCTGCTGGTCGGCGTAGTAACCGTAGCCCGCACCACCGATACCGGCGACGGCAGCGCCGATCAGCGCACCCTTGCCGCGGTTGTTGTGGTCGATGGCTGCACCCGCCAACGCACCAGCCAGGGCGCCCAGGCCACCATACTTGGCGGTGTTGCTCACACCGGAAGAGCCACCACCCTGTGCCTGGCTGCCGTCATAAGGATTAGGTGAAGCGCAGCCCGACAACAGGGCTACGGCAGTAGCAACAACAAGCAGACGACGAGAAGTGAACATGAAGGAAGCTCCTACTTTTGCATTCGGTGATGCAGAGGACATTGGCATTGGACCTGTGCCGAGCTTGGAACACGACAAACGGTAAAAATTCCATCTCCACACAAGCCCGGCCACACTCAAACCCTAGCAGAGACTTCCTGAACGGTGATTGTCATTTTCTCTATATGTTTCGTCTGATATTCGCCACTTGGTATCCGAAAAACTACCCACATTTTTCTTCACGCGCGGACAAACGGATTCTCACGCATTTCATCTCCCAGACGCGTGTCCGGACCGTGCCCTGTCACCACCACCGCCGCCTCATCCAGGGTGTAGAGCCGTTGCTTGATCGAGCGCACGATGGTCGCCTGGTCACCGCCCCACAAATCCGTACGGCCCACGCCCCGCCGAAACAGGGTGTCGCCGGCAATCAGCAACTTCGCATCGGCGAACCAGAAACTCATCGAGCCGGGTGTGTGTCCAGGTGTATGCAAGGCAACCCCGCAACCACAGGCCAGCTCTTCTTCATCCTCCAGCCAACGATCCGGCGACGGCACTGGCGTATAAGGCACGCGGAACATCTGGCACTGCATTTCCAGGTTGTCCCACAGAAACTGGTCTTCCTTGTGCAGGTGCAGGGTAGCGCCGGTTTTTTCCTTCAACTGCCCGGAGGCCAGGAAGTGATCGAGATGGGCGTGGGTGTGAATAATGCTGACCACTTTCAGGCCCAGCGCATCGAGGCGCGCCAGGATCAGCTCATGGTTGCCGCCCGGGTCGACGACGATGGCTTTTTTGGTGACGGGGTCGCCGATGATCGTGCAGTTGCACTGCAACGGGCCTACCGGGAACGTTTCGCGGATCAGCGCGGGAGACTGAATATTCATGGGTATTCCTGCAAATTCAAAGGCACACTCTTTTGTACTGCATTCCGGCGCACAGTATGTTCGACCCTGCACCCGATCCGAAAGCGCTCGCGAGCGCACGGCTGTCAAACCCGGCAACTGCTAAGCTACTCTGGCGCCAGTCATACAACGCGCAACGTATAGCGCATGGAGTGGGACTTATGGCGACCCTCAGCCCATTGATCATCTGCGAACACTGCGATTGCGTGTACGAAAAAGTCGCGCTCGCCAAACATCAGAAGACCCTTTGCACCCGCTGCGCAGGCGTACTCCAGCGTTATAACGGGCTGTCGGTGGAACAACGCCTGGCCCTGACCCTGACCGCCACCGTGCTGTGGATTTTCGCCAACTTCTACCCGCTGATGAGCATCAGCCTGCAAGGCCTGAAAAGCAGCGCCACGTTATGGGATTCGGTGGTCGCACTGGCCCAGGGCCCGATCACCTTCATCGCGCTGGTGGCGGCGATTTCCATCATCATCGCGCCGGTGTTCCAGTTGCTGCTGTTGATCTGGGTGCTGGGCTTTGCGATGAAGGGCCAACGCTCGCCGGCGTTCAAGCTGTGCATGCGCTGGCTCGAAGCGCTTCGGCCCTGGAGCATGCTCGAAGTCTGCCTGCTGGGCGCCATGGTGGCGGTGTTCAAACTCGCCGGCATGCTGGATGTATTGCCCGGCACCGGCCTGTTTGCCCTGGCCGCCCTCAGCCTGTTGCTGATCCGCATTGCCGGGCGTGATATTCGCGACCTGTGGGACATTTTATGAGCCGTCCACCGACCGCCAGCGAGCTGAACCTGTGCCTGTGCCACAGCTGCGGCCAGGCTTGCGACGTCAGCACCGCGCCCGACGAATGCGAGCGTTGCGGCGCGCCGCTGCACCGGCGCAAGGTCCATTCGCTGACCCGTACCTGGGCCTATATGCTGACGGCGCTGGCGTTTTACGTGCCCGCCAACTTACTGCCGGTGATGAACACCTCGATGCTCGGCTCGGGCGCCGACAGCACCATCATGAGCGGCGTGCTGGAGTTCTGGCAGCACGGCGCCTGGGACATCGCCCTGATCATTTTCATCGCCAGCATCGCGGTGCCGGGTATCAAGTTCGTCGCATTGACGTTGCTGCTGGTCACCGTGCAGCGCAATAACCAGTGGGCGCGCAAGGAGCGCTCGAAGCTGTTTCGCTTTGTCGAAGTGATTGGCTACTGGTCGATGCTGGATGTGATCGTGGTGGCCTTGGTGGCCGCCCTGGTGCGGTTCCAGGCCCTGGGCACCATCGAGCCACGCCTGGGCATTCTGTTCTTTGGCCTGGTGGTGGTTTTCACCATGCTCTCGGCAATGAGTTTCGACCCGCGCCTGATCTGGGAAAACCCACACAACGAGGAGATGCCGGATGGCGTCGCAAACCACTGACAAACCGCAGCCTGCGGGCTCGCCTGCGATCAAGACGCGGCGCTTCAGCGTGTCGCTGGTGTGGATCGTGCCGATTGTCGCGGTGCTGGTGGGCATTTCGCTGGTGGTGCACAGCGTCCTTCAGCAAGGGCCGAGCATTACCATTACCTTCAAGACCGGCAGCGGCCTGACCGCCAACAAGACCGACGTGAAATACCGCAACGTGGTGATCGGCCAGGTGACTGACGTGGAGTTGAGCGACGATCAGAAAAGCGTCAACGCCACGATCAAACTGTCCAAACAGGCTGAAAGCTTCACCCGTGAAGACTCGCAGTTCTGGGTGGTGCGCCCACGTATCGGCGCCGGTGGCGTTTCCGGTATCGACACGCTGCTCTCCGGGGATTACATCGGCGCCGATATCGGCCAGTCCGATACCCGCGCCAACCGGTTCACCGGCCTGGAAAACCCGCCGCCCATTACCTATGGCGAACCGGGCAAGCGCTTCACGCTGCACACCCAGGATCTGGGTTCGCTGGATATCGGCTCCCCCGTGTACTACCGCAAGATTCCCGTTGGCCAGGTGGTGGCCTATGCCCTGGACGCTGACGGCAAGGGCGTGAACATCGACGTGTTCGTGCATGCACCCAATGACGCCTACGTCACCGAGAACACCCGGTTCTGGAACGCCAGCGGGATTGATGTGAGTGTCGGCGCCAACGGGTTTGCGCTGAAAACCGAATCCTTGTCGTCCATGCTGGTGGGCGGCATCGCCTTCCTCGCCCCGCCCTACAGCCCAAACGACAAGCCGGCCGACGAAGAACACTCCTACGAACTGTTCGCCGACCAGCAAACCGCGCTGGCCCCGCCCAATGGCAAGGCGCAATACCTGAACCTGCGGTTCGACCAGGCCTTGCGCGGGCTTACGGTGGGTGCGCCAGTGGAGTTCCTGGGTATCGAATTCGGCAAAGTGGTGTCGATCAACCTGGATTTCGACGAGAAAAAACGCAGCTTCCCGGTCAACGTCGGCATCGTGATCTACCCGCAGCGCCTCGGCGAAGCCAACACCAAAATGCTCACGGTCTTGAAGCATGACCCCAACGACGAAGCCGGCGGTGTGCGCCTGATAGGCAGCTTCATCGAACACGGCCTGCGCGCCCAGGCCCGCAGCGGCAACCTGCTCACTGGCCAGCTGTATATCGCCCTGGACTTCTTCCCCAAGGCCGACAAAGTCGTGTTTGACCCGAACCTGCGCCCCGTCAGTATTCCGACCATCCCCGGCAACCTGGAACAATTGCAGGAAAAACTCGAAGGCATCGTCAACAAGATCAACCAGCTGCCGATCGAGCGAATTGCCGGCAACCTCGACGGCAGCCTGGTGGAACTGCGCAAGGGTCTCGGCCAGTTCAACGCCAAGACACTGCCGGGGGTGCAAAACACGCTGGCCGACGTGAGTAAAACCCTGCAATCCGCCAGTTCGACCCTGGCCGAGGATTCGCCGCAACGGGAACAGTTGACCCAGACCCTGGACGAACTGAGCCGCATGTCGCGCTCGCTGCGAGAGCTGTCGGACTACCTGGCACGCCATCCCGAATCGCTGATTCGCGGTCGCCCCGACAACGCCGCGCCCTCCGACCTGCAAGGGCCACCGCGCAAATGACCACAGGAGCAACCACCATGGCTTTGCCGCTGAAGATCACGCTGCTCACCGGGTTGCTGCTGCTGACGGCGTGCCGCAGTGAGCCCATTCAATTTCATACCCTGACGCCGGTGCAGCGCAGCAATGCGTCATTAGCCGCGGGGGGCGAGATCCGGATTGAAAGCATCACGGTCCCGCCACAGGTCGACCGGCCGCAGATTGTCATCCGCCAGGGTGACAGCGGCGTGGCCATTCTCGAGACGCAATGGTGGGCTGCCAGCCTGGTGGATGAGTTGCGCAGCGCGCTGGTGGATCAACTCGCCAGCAGCCGGAAAAACCTGGCGGTGCGCATTGAGGTCCAGCGCTTTGACTCGATCCCCGGGCAGTACGCCCTGCTCGACGTCAAATGGCGGCTTCGCCAGACGGGCACGGACGAACGCACGCCGCTGACGTGTCGCACGGTGGTGCAGTCGCCATCCGGTCCGACCATTGACGACCTGGTGATCGCGCAGCAAAACAACGTCAAGCGGTTTGCCGCGCTGCTCAGCCAGGCCGCCGACAAGTCATCGAGTGAGTGCCCCGCCGTGCGGTAAACATTGATCCAGGGGATCGAGCCATGCGCACATTCTGGAAGTGGTATCAGCAACTGCTGGAGAATGACTTCAGCACCCAGGTCTTCGACAATGTGAAGAACCTGCTGGTATGCGCGCTGTTGTTTGCTGCGGGCACCAACGCACTGGCCGGGAAACATGAGCTGTTCCTCGGCATCCTGGCGTCAAGCGTGGCCGGGTGGGGCTTGATCGTGGTCTCAAGCTTGCTGATGGTGCTGAATGTGAGCGATGGCATCCGCCGGCTCGCCAAGCTGCGTTATCACCTGGTCCTTCAGCTGCTGCTTATCCTGATCTATGTGCTGGTGGCAGCCCGCGTGGTGGAAATCGTCTGGGGCTTTCGATCCCATTGATCCAGGTTTCTACCCCAGCAATCCCATCTCCTGCGCCCGCGCCACCGCCTGTGTGCGCCGCTCCACCCCGAGCTTGCTGTTGATATGGCTGGCGTGGGTTTTCACGGTGTGCAGGGAGATAAACAGCTGATTGCTGATCTCCTGGTTTGAACAACCCTGTGCGATCAGGTGCAGCACCGCCAGTTCACGGGTGCTCAGGGTCTCCAGTGTGTGTGGGGTTTCAACTACTGCAACATCCGGCAAGAGTGCCAGCAGACCCTGGTTCATCAGTCCATGGGGATCCCGAGACAGCTGCTCCCGCGTCCACTCGGGATAGCGTTCCAACAGGCGCTGGAAAGGTTGCATCGCGCCACCGGCAGCCGCTTCAAGCGCGCGGGCAAACACCGGGCGGGCCTGGGCTTCCTGGCCACCGTCCAGCAGTAACAGTGCCTGCTGGGTCAGCGCCATCAGGCTGATCATCTGCCGGCCGCTGTTATGGGCCTGGCGTGCCAGTTCATCGAGCCGTTGCAGTGAAGCCGCCGGCTGATGACGGATGGCGTCGAGTGCCGCCTGTTGCAACTCGATATGTTGCGGCAGGTGCGGGTGGAACTCCGGTGCGGCAGCGGCCTGTTCACCGTTGTAGGTTTGCCCCAGCCGCGTCAGCCAGGCATCGGCCAGGTCGGTGCGCCCCTGAGCCAGCCATAGCTCGCATTTGACCAGGGTGATCATCGCCAGATAGAAAATCGGCGGCACGTCCCAGATATGCATCAAGCGCTCGGCCTCGGCCAATTCGGCAAAGGCCACGGAGAAGTCGCCACGGCGACCTTCGAAGCTGGCGATCACACAGTGGCCGATCAACACGCTGATATCCCGACAGGCTCGCGCCTCCGTCAATCCGGCACGCAGCCGAGCGAGCCCGGCTTCAGGCTGGCAGCGCATCAGCAGCAAATAGCCTTCGTACAACGCCAGGCGCGCGCGCACTGCGTACAGCCGTTGCGGCGCCAGGCCTTGCAAACGTTGCAGGCCCTGGCGCACTTCATCCAGCGACCGCAGGATCTCGCCACGGGCCTGCAGTACACGCGCTCGGTCGTAATGGGCCAGCGCTTCGAACAATGGATTGCCGACCCGCTGCGCCAACTCCAGGGATTCGCGGTTCAGGCCGCGGGCGCGCCACAGGTCGGCGTCGACAATGGCCAGGTTGGACAGGGTCGACAGGCACATCAACCGCTGGCCATAGCGTTTGTGCGGCAGGCTTTCCAGAGCCTCGCTGCAATACGACTGGGTCAGCTCACGATCACCACGGCCCCGGGCAATAATCCCGCTGAGGGCCAGCCATTGCGCCAGCATCGACTTTTGCGCGGTGGCCGACGGGGCCGGTAAAAAACGGCTGAGGTGGCTGGCCAGTTCCTGCGCCGCATCCAGCTGGCAGGCCAGGCCCAACGCCCAGCTGTAGAGCACGATCAGGCGTGGCGTACTCATCAGCAAACTGTCGGGCAAGTCCATTTTCCAGCGCAGCAGCATGCCGACATTCTGCTCCGCCAGCAGTTGCTCTTCGGACAGGTTCTGCACCAGGTTTGCCGCCACATCCAGGTGACCCGCACGCAGCGCCTGCTCCACTGCCTCGTCGATCAAGCCCTGGGCATTGAACCAGCGGCAGGCCCGCAGGTGCAGGCTGGCTGCCGGCAACACGGCATTGCTCGCGCGCCGGGTGCGCAGCAGGTCGGAAAACAGATGGTGATAACGGTACCAATGGCCCTGCTCGTCCAGCGGCACCAGGAATACCTGGTGGGCTTGCAGGTAGCGCAGGATTTCCGTGCTGTCGTGGGCCTCGCGCACGGCGTCGCACAGCTCGCTGCAAAAGCGCTCCTGGGACGCGGTGTCGTAGAGGAACGCCTGGACTTCCGAGGGCAGGCAGTCGATGACTTCTTCGAGCAGGTAATCGCGGATCAGCCCTTCCCCGCCGTGCAAACCCTGGGGCAGCGTACCTTCGCTGCCGGCCTCGGAAGCCGCCAGCAGCCAGAAACGCAGGCCGGCCACCCAGCCTTCGCTGCGCCGGATCAGGTTATCCAGGGCTTCACCACGCAATGAACTGCTGTGGCGATCCAGCAGCGCCAGGGATTCGCCGTGAGTCAGGCGCAGGTCCTGCTCGTGCAGTTCCAGCAAATGCCGGGACAGGCGCAGTCGGGCCAGGTGCCAGTCGGGACGCTGGCGGCTGGTGACCAGCACCAGCAGGCCGTCGGGCAGGTGATTGAGGAAAAATTGCAGGCAGCGGTCGAGTACCGGGCCCTGGGCCAGATGGTAGTCATCCAGCACCAGCAACAGCGGCGCCTGGGTCGACAGGTGCACCGTCAGTTCATCCAGCAGGCCGTCGAGCCATTCTTCAAAGGCGAAGGGTTGGTGACGCTGGCGCATTTTCAGCAGGCCCAGGGATTGGGCGCCCAACTGCGGGAAGTATTGCTGCAAGCCGTCGAGCAGGCGTTCAAGGAAACGTCCCGGGTCATTATCGCGAGGACTGAGCCCCAGCCACAGGCTTTGCCAGTGGGCCGGCAGGCTCTGGCAGAACTCCACCGCCAGCGAACTCTTGCCGAACCCGGCCGGGGCGCTGACCAGCAACAGACGCCCGGCCAGCCCTTCGCTCAGCCGTTCGCACAGGCGCGGTCGCAACACATAGCCGTCAGGCAGTGGGGGTCGATAGAAGCGCCCTTCCAGGGTCGGAATCACCGCGCTGGCAGGCCCTTGAATTCGGGACAGATCAGTCATCGCCGGGCTCTTGTAGAAGGCTGTTGTCGGCATTGCAGATGTCCGCAGACTAGCGGTAAAAGCGGCAGCTTTGTAGATCTTTGCAACATTTGTCTGAAAAAGACTACAACAAAAAATATCCGGACTTCTTCTGTAACGACCGACACTCTGTGGCGAGGGAGCTTGCTCCCGCTGGAGTGCGCAGCGCTCCCGTTTTTGGGGCTGCTACGCATCCCTGCGGGAGCAAGCTTCCTCGCCACAGTGGTCGCGCAAAAAAAAGCCCCGAACCAGTCGGGGCTTCTTCGAGGATGCGGCCTCGTTTACAGCAAGTTAGCGAACACCATCCTGGCGCAGGGCCGCCGGGGTGAAGTCGCTGGTGGTGGCGGTGAAACCGAAGTCATAGGCCTGTTTCTCTTCGTTCTTCATGCCCAGTGCCAGGTAGCGGCCGGACTGCAGGTCGTAGAGGGTTTCGAGGGCGTACCACGGCACTTGCTTGTCGTAGTAGTTCTCGGCATGGGCTTCCGCCACGCGCCACAGTTGGCCACGACCGTCGTAGTGGTCGATGACCGCGGCTTGCCAGGTGTCTTCGTCGATGAAGAAGTCACGCTTGGCGTAAATGTGGCGCTGGCCTTCCTTCAGGGTTGCAACCACATGCCACACACGACGCAGCTCGTAGCGCGCCAGGTCCTGATTGATGTGGCCGGCCTTGATGATGTCGACATACTTGAGCTTCGGATCGTCGAGTTTGTAGCTGTTTTCGGCGATGTAGAGCTCTTTCTTGCCTTCCAGTTTCCAGTCGTAACGGTCCGGTGCACCGTTGAACATGTCGAGGTTATCGGAGGTACGCAGGCCGTCGGCGGCGGTACCCGGGCCGTCATACGATACTTGCGGCGCCCGGCGCACGCGACGCTGGCCGGCGTTGTAGACCCACGCCGAACGCGGCTCTTTCACCTGGTCGAGGGTTTCGTGCACCAGCAGCACACCACCGGCCAGACGTGCCGGCGCAGTCACTTGCTGCTTGAAGTAGAACAGGATGTTGCCCGGGTTTTTCGGGTCGTAGTCCTTCATCTTGTCGCGGAACACGAACTGATCACGGAAATACACCAGGCTGAAGGAGCCGTTGGTTTGCGGCGTGGCCTGGGTCACCAGGCGGGTCACGCTGCCGCCGCGATAGCGGGTGATGTGGTTCCAGATCACTTCAACGCCGCTTTTCGGAATCGGGAACGGTACGGCGGTTTCAAAGTTTTCCAGGCCGTTGCCGCCGGACACCAGGTTGGTGCTGGTGGCGTTTTTCTTGATGGCGGCGAACACATCAGCTGGCACCGTGGCGCCGCGATGGGTCGGGTAGACCGGCATCTTGAAGGTGTCGGGGTAGCGCTTGAACATCGCGTACTGCCCCGGCGCCAGCTTGTCCTTGTACTGCTCGACGTTCTGCGCGGTGATGGTGAATTGCGGTTGTTCGTTGGCGTATGGGTTGGCCAGGAAGCCACGGGCATCCACGGCACCGGCGTTGGTGGGCAGCGGCGACCATTTAGGGATGGTGCCGGCCGCGTTACCGGCCATTTCGGCGCCCATCGGGGTCAGGGTCGTGCCGAGCTTGGCGGCTTCATCCGCCGAGACCGCCGCCATGACGCTACCCGCCATGATCGACAGCCCCAGCACACCCACCTGCAACAGATTTTTAGTTATTTTCATGTTCTGGTTCTTCCTTAAAACATACTGCTTAAAGAGAGTGTGCTTAGAAGTTCACGCCAGCGCTCAAGGCGATAAAGTCACGGTCATCCACCGTGGTGAATTTGCCGCCAAAGAAGTTGGTGTAGTTGAGGCTGACGGTGTAGGTGTTCTGGTACTCGGCATCGACACCCAGGCTGACGGCCTTGCGCCCCTCTTCAAAGTTGCCGCCAGGACCTGGCGAGTAGCCTTTGACGTCATGGGACCACGCCACGTTGGGCTTGAGGTTTACACCGGCGAAGACGTCCGGGTACTCCCAGATGGCACGAGCGCGATAGCCCCAGGAGGTGGCCGTGGTGTAGCCGTCGTTGTTGCAGTTGGTGTTCAGGCCAGCGGCGTTCGGCAGGCCGGCGCCGTTGGCCGTCGAGTTGTTAAGGGCGTTACAGAACCCGCCTGGCAGCGTGCCAGGACCGAAGACCGGATCTCGGCCATAACGTGCGTCGGATTTGCTTTCCAGGCCACCGACGTGGGTCACGCCAATTTCACCGACCGTGGTCAAACGACTGGCGCCCATGACCTGATCAAAGAAGTGCGTAAAGGTGGTCTGGAACTGCGTCACTTCCTTGCGATTGTAGCCATGCAGATCCTGGCCTGGCGTGCCCTTCAGCACCGAGGCATTCCCGTAGCCCGGAATCGGCGTGACACCCGCATAAAGAATGTCGGTGGTGCTTAACTGTACTGGCGCATTTGGCCGATAGCTCAACTCACCGCTCCAGGCAGTACCGGTAGGCAGCGTGGTGGAGAAGCTCAAGCCGTAAAGACGAATGTCTTCAGGGTATTCGATGAAGTAATTGGAACTGCCCGCAACAATCAGCGGCCGCAGTGCTCCCAAAGGCCCCAGAGGCCGCGTGTAGGCCGAAGCTGGAGCGCCTTGGGCGCTGAAGATCGGCGCACGGCTGTGGTAGTTCATGAAGTAGGCGCCGAACTCGGTATCCAGCGGCTCGAAGTTGTAGTGCATGGCCACGCCGAACTGGCCGCTGTCGCGGGCGTCACGGTCCGGACCACGGCGCACCAGCACGCCTTCTTCGTTCACGTCCACGCCCAGGGCGCCAAGGGTAGGCAGTGCAGCGCCAGGAATGGTGGAGCGCTTGTTCAACACCCGCAGGTTGTTGTTACAACCATCGGAAACCACATCCGGCTGCGAGAAGAACGTCCCGCAGTTGTCGGTCACCGTCTGGTCCCACTCCAACTGATAGAACGCTTCTGCCGACAAGTTATCGGTCAGCGTCTGCGACACATAGAACATGTTGACCGGGATCAGGCCTTCCTTGATCTCGGCCCCGGGACGACGGAATGCGGACACGTCGATCGGGTTGATGGAGTTGATACCGCCACCAATAAAGGTACTTTCACCCCAACTCACCACCTGCTTGCCGAACCGCACGTTACCTGGCAGATCGGCAATGGTGTAGTTGTGATAGATGAAGGCATCGAGAATCTGCCCGCCAGAAGACTTGGCGCCCTCTTTGCGGTTGTTGTTGCTGACATTCTTGAAGTCCAGGTCTTCGTTTTGCAGCGCGAAGTCATACCAGTACTTGCCCCGGACAAACACGCCGGTGTCGCCGTATTTCAACTCAAGGTCATGAATGCCTTTGAAGATCTTCGAGAAGGAATCACCTTTGTCGAAGTTCAGGTGACCGTCATCCGAGGTTTGCGACAACCCCCTGCCACCGTTGTTGGCACCGATCAGGTCTTTATTGCGACCCGCCGTCGACCAACTGGCCCCGACCGACAGGGACGAGTCAAAGCTGCCTTCGATTTCACCGATGTTGAAACTGACGCCGAATGCAGGCCCGGCGAGCGTAGAGGCGAGGCTGACGGCCAAAGGCAGTTTTGCCCGGCGCCAGAACTGGTGTGCTGAGATCATCGACGCTACTCCATGTGCATTATTGTTATGGCAGTGAGTCGTTTCCAAGGGCTTGTAACGGCCGGAATACAACGATTCCAATGCCGGGCGAACACATGAACCCGCCGGGCTCACAGCACCGCACCTTGAAAAACTCTGGGATGAACTATAGCCAGCAGGGGGTACCGCTTGATCCCTCTAAAGTGTGATTTGCATCACCAACCCGTCTGCCACAGTCCTTTTCGCCATGCTGACGAAGGTCAGCGACGGAAGGATGGCTGAAAATTGGCAAATCACAAGTGAAGGCTTGGACTAGAGCGCTGCCGTGCCCGCGAGGGCACGGCAAGCAGCGTCAGAGGGTGGAGAGGAAGGTGCTGTTGTTGGCCTGCCATTCAATGATGTCGATACGGATACGTTTTTTGTCGAGCTTGCCGACACTGGTCTTGGGAATTTCCGTAACAACGGCGATCTGGCTTGGAATCGCCCACTTGCTCAGGTGGCCCAATTCCACGAATGGCTTGAGATGTTCCTTGAGCTCCTTGGCCCCTATCACATGGCCATCACGCACCACCAGCAACGCAAACGGGCGCTCACCCCACTGCGGGTCGGCAATCCCCACCACCGCTACTTCGCGTACCGCCGGGTGGCGGCTGACCAGGTCCTCAAGGGCCAGCGAGGAGATCCACTCGCCGCCGGTCTTGATCACGTCCTTGATGCGGTCGCGAATATCGATCACGCCGAAGGCATCGAGGGTGGCCACATCGCCGGTGTGCATCCAGCCGCCGGCCCACAGCTCGGCGCCCTTCTGCGGCTCGTTGAAATAGCCCTCGCTGAGCCATGGCGCGCGCAGCACCAGCTCGCCCTGGGATTCACCGTCGGCGGGCAGGAAGTTGCCCTCACCATCGATGATCGCCGCTTCCACCAATGGGCCGGGCACGCCGGCCTTGATGCGGTAGGTGGTGCGTTCGTCTTCGGTGCCGGCCATCAGTTCTTCATTGAGATGGGCGCAGGACACCAGCGGCCCGGTCTCGGACATGCCGTACGCCGCTGTCAGTTGGATCCCGCGGGCCTTGGAGGCTTCATACAGTGAGCGATTGAGGGCGCTGCCACCGATGACGATTTTCCAGCCGCCGAAATCCACGCCCTGCCCGGCTTTGGCGTTGAGCACCATTTGCAGGATGGTCGGCACACAATGGGAGAACGTGACCTTCTCCTTGCGCCACAGCTCCACCAGGTATTCGGGGTCGTAGCGGCCTGGATAAACCTGCTTCAGGCCGAGCATGGTCGCCACATACGGCAGGCCCCAGGCGTGCACGTGGAACATCGGAGTGATCGGCATGTAGACGTCGTTGGTGCCCAACAGCCGCACGCTGTCGACGCTGCCCATGATGGTCGCCACGCCCATGGTGTGCAGCACCAGTTGGCGGTGGGTGAAGTACACGCCCTTGGGATTGCCCGTGGTGCCGGTGGTGTAGAAGGTGGTGGCGACGGAGTTTTCGTCGAAATCCTCGAAGTCGTAGCGGGGGCTCGCCGCCGCCAGCAACGTTTCGTACTCACCCACGAGGTTGGGCAGCTCGGCGGTTTTGTCCGCGCCATCGGTGAGCAGCAGGGTTTTGTCGACGGTGGTGAGGTGGCCGGCGATGGCCTGGTAGAGCCCCACGAACTCGCTGTTGACCAGCACAAAGCGGTCCTCGGCGTGGTTCATGGTGTACAGAATCTGTTCCGGGGACAGGCGCACGTTGATGGTGTGGATTACCGCACCAATCATCGGAATGGCAAACATGCATTCCAGGTAGCGGTGGCTGTCCCAGTCCATCACGGCCACGGTGTCACCGGCCTTGACCCCGGCCTCGGTCAGCACATTGGCCAGGCGGGCGACACGCTCGATCAGGGTGGGATAGGTGTAGCGCAACTGGTCGCGGTAGACGATTTCCCGGGTCTTCTCGTAGCGTGTCCCGGACATCAACAGGCGTTTGATCAACAGCGGGTATTGGTAGGCGCCTTCGGCGGGCGGGATAACACGAGTCTGCAACATACGAATCCCTTATCTGACTGCACGGTCTTGGCTGAAACATCTGCACTTTAGAGCGCTTATGTTTCAGCCAAATCAGCCAAAGGAATGATTTGCAGAACCCAATGAATGCTAGCTTTGAGCCAGCATCCGGCTTATTTCATGCTGGTAAAGGCCAGCTTCACACCGATGGCAATCAGCACCGCGCCCATGGTGCGGTCGAACCAGTGGCCCATGCGTGCAAAACCGGCGCGTACGCGTTGCTGGCTGAACAGCATGGCCACCAGGCAAAACCAGATCGCGGTCGCCACGGCCAGGTACACGCCGTAACCGGCCTGGACCGCCAACGGCGTGTGGGGATTGATCACCACGGTGAACAGCGACAGGAAGAACAGCGTGGCCTTGGGGTTCAAGCCATTGGTGACAAACCCTGAGGTAAACGCACCACGGGCGGTGCGCTCGCCCGCTTCCAGGTGCAGGTCTTCTTCACTGGCAGGCTTGGCTGGCTGGGCGCGCAGGGCCTTGAAGCCGATGTACAGCAGGTAAGCCGCCGCCGCCCATTTCAGCGCATTGAACAGCACGATGGACTGGGACACGATCAAGCCGATGCCCAGCAGCGAATACCCCACGTGCAGGAAAATCGCCGAACCGACGCCCAATGCCGTCCAGGTGCCGGCGCGCCGGCCATGGGTCACGCTTTCACGTACCACCACGGCGAAATCCGGGCCAGGGCTGGCCACCGCCAACAGGTGAATCAGTGCCACGGTCAAGAACTCGGTGAGGTACATGCACACTCCAGGAAGTAACTGATTATTTCATCTGATAGGCTCGGCAGATTACGCCTTCGAATCCCGCCGCAAAAGGTACAGTTGATGACGAACAATCGCCGCGCCGTCTTCCTTGATCACCCTTCCCTGGACCTCGGGGACCTGGACCTCAGCGGGTTGCAGGCACTCTTCAGCGAACTGAGCCTGCACCAGCAGACCACACCCGAAAACATTATCGAACGCCTGCAAGGCGCGCAGGTGGCCATCAGCAACAAGATCGCGCTGAATGCCGAGACCCTGGCGGCCTGCCCCGAGCTGAAGCTGATCCTGGTGACCGCCACCGGCACCAACAACGTCGACCTCGCCGCCGCCCGCGCCCACGGCGTTACCGTGAGCAATTGCCAGGGTTACGGCACGCCATCGGTGGCGCAGCATACGATCATGCTGCTGCTGAACCTGGCGACGCGCCTGAACGACTATCAACGCGATGTGCAGGCGGGGCACTGGCAACAAGCCAAGCAGTTCTGCCTGCTGGACTACCCGATCGTCGAACTGGAAGGCAAAACCCTCGGGCTGCTGGGCCATGGTGAATTGGGCGGTGCCGTTGCGCGCCTGGCTGAAGCCTTTGGCATGCGCGTGATCCTGGGCGCCATTCCAGGCCGCCCGGCCCGTGCCGATCGCGTGCCGCTGGACGAGTTGCTGGCGCAGGTCGACGCACTGACCCTGCACTGCCCGCTCAACGAACACACCCGCGACTTTATCGGTGCCCGCGAACTGGCGCTGCTCAAGCCCGGCGCGTTTATCGTCAACACGGCCCGTGGTGGCTTGATCAACGAACAGGCCCTGGCCGATGCCCTGCGCAGCGGTCATCTGGGCGGCGCGGCGACCGATGTGTTGAGTGTCGAACCCCCAGTCAACGGCAACCCGCTGCTGGCCGGCGACATCCCGCGCTTGATCGTCACCCCGCACAACGCCTGGGGCAGCCGCGAAGCCCGGCAGCGGATCGTCGGCCAATTGATCGAAAACACTCAGGGCTTTTTCAGCGGCGCCCCGCTGCGCGTCGTCAGTTGATAAACTGCGCCCCTTTTCAAGGAGCAGACCATGGATCCGCGCAGTGAAGTACTGCTTCGCCAGGCCGAACTTTTTCAAGGCGACGTGCTGCTGGTGGGCTTGCCCGCCGACGACCTGCTGGGCCGCCTGCCCAATGCCCATGGCTGGAGCTGGCACGCCGGCGACCAGGCCGCACTGGACGCACGTTTTGCCGAGCGCAGCCAGTTCGGTGTGAACGTGCCCGAGCGTTCGTTCGAGACCGCGGTGGTGTTCCTGCCCAAGTCCAAGGACCTCACCGACTACCTGCTCAATGCCGTGGCGGCGCGTTTGCCCGGCAAGGAGTTGTACCTGGTGGGGGAGAAGAAAGGCGGCATCGAAAGCGCGGCCAAGCAACTGAATCCGTTCGGCAAGCCGCGCAAGCTCGACAACGCGCGGCACTGCCAGTTGTGGCTGGTGACGGTGGCCAACGCCCCCGAGCCGGTAGAACTGGAGAGCCTGGCGCAGGTGTTCGAGGTGCCGCTGGCTGAGGGCCCGCTCAAGGTGGTGAGCCTGCCGGGCGTGTTCAGCCACGGTCGGCTGGATCGCGGTACCGCATTGCTGCTGGAGCATCTGGACAAGTTGCCGAGCGGTCACTTGCTGGATTTCGGTTGTGGCGCGGGTGTGCTCGGGGCAGCGGTCAAGCGTCGCTACCCGCATAACACGGTGACAATGCTCGACGTGGATGCCTTTGCCGCTGCCAGCAGTCGCCTGACATTGGCGGCCAATGGCCTGGAAGCCGAGGTGTTGACCGGTGATGGCATCGACGCTGCTCCGATGAATCTGAACGCGATTCTGAGCAACCCGCCGTTCCACGTCGGGGTGCACACCGATTATTTCGCCACCGAGAACCTGCTGCGAAAAGCGGCCAAACATCTGGCAAAAGGCGGCGAACTTCGCTTGGTTGCGAACAGTTTCCTGAAGTATCAGCCGCTGATCGAAGAGCATCTTGGCGTGTGCGCAATCAAGGCAGAAGGTCAGGGTTTTCGCATTTACCGTGCCAAGCGCGGCTGAGATCTTTTTCCAAAAGAAGGCTTGCCGAATGGATTTTGCCTAGGCAGAATCCGCTCCGTCCTAGGGGAGTAGTCTCCCACGAGCGCCACGCTCGTCCGGCATACGTCAACATACTTGGTCAACAGGCCATGGCGTATGCGACCCAGGAGTCCGCACAGACGGACCGGGGTTTGACAAGACCTATGACACGAACACCTTACCCGGGGCGGGAAGGCTGTACGTGTCATAGCCGTGTCGACCCGCCCCTGGAACTTACCTGATGCTGGATTCTCTGCTCGTCCCTACCGCAATCGTTGCCTTGGCCGAAATTGGCGACAAGACGCAACTGCTCGCGCTCATTCTCGCTGCACGCTTTCGCAAACCCTGGCCGATCATCGCCGGCATCGTTGCCGCGACCCTGGCCAACCATGCGGCCGCCGGTGCCGTGGGGGCCTGGTTCGGGAGTTTCTTCTCGGATGCGGTGCTGCACTGGATACTCGCGGCGAGCTTCTGCGCCACGGCGCTGTGGACCCTGGTGCCCGACAAGCTCGACGATGACGAAGCCAGCACTTCCCGCAAGTTCGGGCCCTTCCTGACCACGCTGATCGCATTCTTCCTCGCTGAAATCGGCGACAAGACCCAGATCGCTACCGTGATGCTCGCGGCGCAATACCCGGAACTGTGGCTGGTAATTATCGGCACCACCCTGGGCATGTTGATTGCCAACGTGCCGGTGGTGCTGGCGGGTAATTTTGCCGCGGACAAATTGCCGCTGACGCTGATTCGTCGACTGGCGGCTACGGCATTCTTCATCCTGGCCATTGTTGCGGTGTACAAGGCCATGCAGAGCAGTGGCTGGATCTAAACGCAACCCCATATGGGAGCTGGGCTTTTGTGGGAGCTGGCTTGCCTGCGATAGCATCACCTCGGTGCAACTGACACACCGAGGTGCCTGCATCGCGGGCAAGCCCGACTCCCACACAAGCCGGGCCCCCACATTCAGATTTGCATTTCAGCCTTATAAATCAGGATTTTTTCGCCTGCTGATACAACGGCATCACCTTCGGAATCGCCGCCTGCAACGAGGCGATCCGGCTGTCGGAGGCAGGGTGGGTGCTCATGAATTCAGGTGGCGAGCCTTCCGAAGCCTTGGCCATTTTGTTCCACAGGGTAATCGCCGCGTTCGGGTTGTAACCGGCACGCGCCGACAACTCCAGGCCGATCAGGTCCGCTTCGTTTTCATTGCTGCGGCTGTTGGGCAAGGTCATGCCGTAGTTGGCCACGGTATCGGCCAGCGCCAAGCTGTCCTGACCGAGGCCGAACAACGCACCGGCCCCCTGCTTCGCCATTTCGATACCGTAGGCCTTGGACATGGCTTCGCGGCCGTGCTCACGCAAGGCGTGGGCAATTTCATGGCCCATCACGGCGGCGAGTTCGTCGTCGGTCAACTTGAGATTGTCGATCAGCGCGCTGTAGACAAAGATCTTGCCGCCAGGCCCGCAGTTGGCGTTCATCTCGTCACTTTTGATCAGGTTCACTTCCCACTTCCACTGCGCCGCATCCGGACGGAAGGTGGGCGCCTGGGCGATCAAGCGGTTGGCGATCGCCTGCACGCGCTTGGCGTTGGCGCTGGTCTTGTCCACCAGGCCCTTGCCGCTGGCTTCACCCAGGGTCTGCTGGTAGGACTGCGCATACATCTGGTCGACTTCCTGGCTCGACAACATGCTGAACATGTACTGCTTGCGCTCAACCCCCACGGCGCCGCCGCTGGTGGTGTTGACCGACTGACAACCGGCGAGCAACAAAGCCGCGCCCAACGCACATACCGCCACTGTCTTTTTCATCAACCTGCTCCCTGAAAACATGGCGCGTATCGTAGTCGGCCAATTGTATCGACGCCAGATACAACAGACGTATAGCCACCTGATTTCAGATACATCCCACACTGCCGCAAAAAATTCACAAACGCTGGCAACCATTCCATTTACGACATTCGCCCATCCGGCACAGCCATTTTGAGGTAATGGCCCTCATGTCTCCCCCGCCCGCGGCCGATATACACAAGCAGCCAATCTCCCCCTGCGTTCGGAGCCGTCATGAAGTTCAAGTCGATTCAATTTTCTGTCGCGGCACTGGCCGGGGCCATTGTCCTGAGCGTGGTGGCGGTGTTGGTGCTGTATGCCTTGTTCGCCGGGGCGCGCACCCAGGAGATGGTGCAGGAACGCACCCAGGGTCAATTCGAACAAATCATCGAGCAGCGCCTGACCGCCCTGGCGCAAACCCAGGCGACGCTGATCCAGCGCGAACTCGAAGCGCCGCTGGTGACGGCCAAGGGCCTGGCCACCGCCAACGCTCTGATGGGCATGAAAGACGCCAACGGCAACCCGCAACTGGCGGTCTCCCGCGAACAGCTGATCAACCTGATCCACGAAACCGTGGTGCGTAACCCGAAGATTCTTGGCGCCTATATAGGCTGGGAAGCCAACGCCATCGACCACAACGATGCTGCCTACGTCAACAGCCCGGTGGTCGGCATCGAAACCAACGGCCGCTTCCTGCCGTGGTGGTTCCGCAATGCCGACGGCAGCCTGGGCCTGGATAAACTGGCTGACGTGGCCGACCAGACCATCCTGTCCACCGGCGTGCGCGCCAGTGAGTACTACCTGTGTTCCAAGGAAAGCAAAAAGCCCTGCGCCATCGATCCGGCCCCTTATAAAGTCGGGAATGCGATGGTGATGCTCGCCTCGTTTATCGAACCAATCATGATCGACGGCACCTTCCAGGGCATCGTCGGCGCCGACCTGTCGGTGAACTTCATCCAGGAAATGCTCACCAAGGCCGATCAGAATTTGTACAACGGTGCTGGTGAACTGGCGCTGATTTCCAGCAACGGTCGCCTGGTGGCCTACACCAAGGACGCCAGCAAGCTCGGGGAAAAGGCCAGCGACCTGCTGGACAGCAACGAACTGGCCAACCTCGGCCAGCTGAAGATCGGCGAAGTGCGCTACGACGTGGACAAGCAACACGGGCATATCGAGCTGTTCCTGCCGTTCAACATCGGCCAGACCGACGCCCGCTGGACCCTGCTCCTGCAACTGCCCCTGAGTGCGGTAATGGCCGACCTACAGGCGATGCAGCACGACCTCGACGCCCAGCGCAAAACCGATATTTTCGGCATGGCCGTGGCCGGGCTGCTGATCGCCGGCATCGGCTTGCTGGTGATCTGGCTGGTGGGCCACGGCATTGCCCGGCCGCTCAAGCAAATGGTGGCGATGCTCAATGACATCGCCCAGGGCGAAGGCGACCTGACCCGGCGCCTGACCAGTGATCGCGCCGACGAACTGGGGGCGATTGCCAGCGGCTTCAATACATTCCTGGCCAAGTTGCAGGGGATGATTACCCAGGTGGTGAGTTCGGTGCAGAAGGTCAGCGACTCGTCGGAGCACACCGCCGACATTGCGATTCGCACCAACCAGGGCGTGCACAAGCAAATGGTCGAGATCGACCAGGTGGCTACCGCCGTGCACGAGATGACCGCGACCGCACAGGACGTGGCGCGCAACGCCACCCAGGCCGCACAGGCCGCCAGCCACGCTGATCAAGCGGCGAGCCAGGGCATGCAGATTGTGCGCGACACCTCCACCTCCATCGGCGCCCTCGCCGAGGAAATCGGCAAGGCGGTCGGTGTGGTGCAGGCGCTGGCCAAGGACAGCGAGAACATCGATGCCATCCTCACGGCGATTCGCGGGATTGCCGAGCAGACCAACCTGCTGGCGCTCAACGCGGCAATCGAAGCAGCACGGGCCGGTGAGCAAGGGCGCGGGTTTGCGGTGGTGGCCGACGAGGTGCGCAACCTGGCGCAGAAGACCCAGAAGGCTACCGAAGAAATCCAGGCCATGATCCAGCAACTGCAGCAGGGCACCCGCGACGTGGTGCGGGTGATGGAAGACAGCCAGAACCGCACCGATGAAAGCGTGCAACATGCGGCCAAGGCGGCTCAGGCGCTGGAGACCATTACCCGGGCGGTGTCGGTGATCAACGACATGAACACCCAGATCGCCAGCGCCGCCGAGGAACAGAGCGCGGTGGCCGAGGACATTAACCGTAACGTGATCAATATCGGACAGGTGGCCAATGAAGTGGCCGGCGGAGCGGATGAGTCGAGCGCGGCCAGCGCAGACCTGACCAAGCTGGCGGAGCAGCAGCGGCGGTTGATCAATCAGTTCAAGGTTTGAGTCAAGCGGCGCCCTTTCGGGCGCCTTCGCGAGCAAGCCCGCTCCCACATTCGATCGCATTCCTTCAGTTGAAATGCAATCAAATGTGGGAGCGGGCTTGCTCGCGAAGAGGCCGGCCGATTCAACACAACGCTCAACCCGGCGTCAGGCACTCCGGTCCATTCAGCTTCGGATCGTTGACCATATTGGCCAGCACCCGCTCGCGCAACGCGGTGGGTTCACTGGCCAACAAGGCCTGCAAGGTGTGCAGCGGCGTCTCGGGGTTCAGCCAGGCTGCCTGCCCCGCCGCATCCAGAATCAACGGTCGGCGCTGACTCTGCGCCGCCTGGGTCACCACCGCCGTACTCAACCAAACCTGCTCCTGCACCGGATACGCCTCCCAGATCGCCGCAAAGAACAGCGTGCTGCCCTCCCCCGGCGTCAGCCAGTACGGGCGCTTGCGCTGGGTGCCGCGCCATTCGTAGAAACCATTGGCCGGCAGCAGGCAGCGGCGCTGACGAAACGCTTCGCGAAACATCGGCTGTTCGGCAAGGGTTTCCGCCCGGGCATGGGCCGGTGTACGAGAGAGATCGGTCAGCCAGGGCGGCGTCAGGCCCCAGCGCGCCCGCGCCAGGGTGTGCTGGCCGTCGCTCAGGCGCTGGATCAGCACCGAGTCATTGGGAGAGATGTTCCACTGGGCCTGCTGGTCGGCCGGGAAGCCCGGCAAGGCAGCAAACGCGGGGTTCCAGCGAAACAGGGCATAACGTCCACACATGGGGCAACACGACTCTTGGAGAAACCGGCCGACAGCCTAACAGACCAGCACGTCGGGAAAGCTGTCGGGTTCATCACCGGGCAGTGGTTGCGCACCGTTGTAGGCGGTGATCAGCTCGCGGGCGTAGGCGGCCTGGTCGTTCTCCACCGCCAGCGCCAGCAGGCCATAGATCGGCAGTTCGCCGGTACCCCCGAGCAAATCGCGCCCCACCAGGTGCGCGGTGATGCCCTCGCTTTCGAGCATGCCTTGCAGCAGCTCGCCTTCCATCAGGTTTTCCGGCTCGTAGATTCGCTGCATGGGCGTACCTTTATTCGTTCTCGCTGCGCACGTTGAGCATCCATTCGTCGTCATGAACCTGCAGCTCGAAAACAATGGGCCGGCAGCACACCGGGCAGTCTTCTATATATTCCTGATCACCCCCGGACAGGTCCAGTAACGCCGTGACAACCTCCCCACAATAAGGACATTCGTACGACTCCTCTTCCATCGCGGTCTCCAAGGTGACTTGTGCGTATAATCGCCGGTCTATTTACAGGGCTATTTTTCGTCCCGGTCAATTGCCCGGACCACGCCCTGATATTTATTGTTCCAAACCTTTACTTACCCTAGCCGTTTCTAACAAGAGAGCATGATGGGCGAATTCGATACCATCCGACCTTACAACGACAGCGAAGTCCCGGCAGTGCTGGCCCGACTGTTCAGTGACAAGGCCTTTCTGGACATCCTGACCCACTTTCGCTTCCCGCGCTTTGCCGGCGCCTTCGGCTGGCTGCTCAAGCCGATGATCGCTCATAAACTGCGCCGTGAGTTCGCCGGCGTCACCACCGTGGCCACGCTGCAGGACAAAGTCGAGTTTTACGTCGACCACACCATCGAGCGGGCAACCGACGGCGTGACCTATACCGGCGTGGAGCAGTTCAAGTCCGGCAGCGCCTACCTATTCCTGGCCAACCACCGCGACATCGTGATGGACCCGGCCTTCGTCAACTACGCCGTGTACCACGCCGGCCTGCCGACGCCGCGCATCGCCATCGGCGACAACCTGCTGCAGAAGCCGTTTGTCAGCGACCTGATGCGCCTGAACAAGAGTTTCATCGTGCACCGCTCGATCACCGGGCGCAAAGAGAAGATGGCGGCCTATCAGTTGCTGTCGGCCTACATCAACCATTCGATTCGCAACGACTGCCAGTCGATCTGGATCGCCCAGGCCGAAGGCCGCGCCAAGGATGGGGATGATCGCACCGAGTCGGCGATCCTCAAGATGTTCCACATGAGCCGCAAGGACGAGCCGTTCGCCGAAGTCATCCAGTCACTGAACCTGACGCCGGTGTCCATCAGCTACGAATACGACCCGTGCGACGCAGCCAAGGCCCGCGAGCTGTACATCCGCGCCACCACCGGCACCTACAGCAAGGCGCCGGGGGAAGATGACGTGAGCATCGCCCTGGGCATCACCGGCTACAAGGGCCGGGTACACGTCAACTTCGCGCCGCCGATCACCGAGGCGTTCGAAGACACCAAGCTGTTGGCGATCGAAATGGACCGGCAGATCCTGGGTGGGTATCGGTTGTTCCCGGTGCATTACCTGGCGTACGCCCAATGGAGCGATGCCGATCCGCAATTGCAGGTACCGACCGCAGCCGAGGTATTCCCGGCGGACGAGTTGGCCAAGGCAAAGGCAGAGTGGGAGCGGCGCTTGAATGCGTGCCCGGCCGAGCATCGGCCGTATCTGGTGTTGCAATACGCGACGCCGGTGAGGAATCAGTACCGGGTCAAGGCCGGGATTGCCCTGTAACCCGGTACCAGCAACAGCGCAAACCCAATGTGGGAGCGGGCTTGCTCGCGAAGGCGGTGGATCAGCCAATCATGTATTGACTGACACCGCGCTTTCGCGAGCGAGCCCGCTCCCACAGTTGTTTTTAGGGTGTTCCTACAATCGGGTACTAAGAAAGGACACCAGCAACGCCAGCCCCAGACAGGCAAACCCCAACCGGTAGAACAGGCGATAGGTACGCTGCGTCAACACGTCCAGATACAGCATCGGCTGATCAATGGCACGCAGTTCGCTTTGCGCGGCAAGGCGGGCCATCGCGCGCTGTTCATGCAGGCGCGTGACAAACAGCAGCCATGCCGCCGGGCAGGCCAGTAACAGGGCAAGGGAATTGAGCAGTAGTGCGGTCAGCGACATCGCAAACCTCGATGTATCAGTGTCTTGGTATCAATCCAGATACAAACCTGAATGATATGCGCCGCCTGCGCGTCATTACTCCTTCCCCATTGACGGCTAATGTATCCAGTAATTTACAGCGTCACCTGAACGTCACCTTAACAAGCCACTCTGTGGCCCTTCGAAAGCCCGGGAGCTTGTCATGTTGCACGCGCAGAACCAGGATCGGCTGTATCTGATTGCCCCAAGTGATGAGCAAGAGGCCCTGGTGGGCGGCCTCGCGTTCAATGTGCAGGACCGCCACTGGCTGGTGTATTGCGCCCTCGGCGGGCATCAACATGCCGACCTGCCGGAGCTGGACTTGCTCACTGGCGTGAGTGTGCTGGACTTTTATGTCGAAACGGCTGCATGAAAACGGCAGGCGTAAAAAAACCGGGCTCAGTGATGAGCCCGGTTTTTTGATCGTTCCCACGCGCCGCAAAGGAATGCCGACTGGGGCGCTCCGCGCCCGCCTGACGGTTACTGCGAGCTGAGCAGCGAACCGATGCTCGGGTCCTTGAACAGGCGCGTCAGGGCATCGCTCAACACGTCGCTGACCAGCTTGGTGTTGGTTTCCTGGTTCGGCGCCATGCCGAAGCGCTGGTCCAGGGATGCGCCGTAACGGCCGCTGTAGCGACGGGTACCGGCAGTCACGTCGGACTTGAAGGTCGCGCCGATGGTGGCTTCAGTCACGTACAGGCCTTCCTTGGGCGACTGATACTTCAGCTCGGCCAGGGTGATGGTCAGTTGTGGCGCACCTGGCGAGTTGGAAGGGGTGAAGCCCAACAGGCGCACGGCCGCTTCGGCCTGGGCTTGCAGCTTGGGCAGCACGTCCGCACCGGTCACCGTAATGGCACTGGTTTCCGGGTACAGGCCGCCACGGGTGCCGAGGGTCGGCGACGGACGACCGTCAACCACACGCACCGACACCGGCTGGCCATGGCCGACAGGCGCCAGCTGGGTGGTGATTTTCGGTTGCGGGCTGAGTTGTTGCGGGCTGTGGGCGCAGCCAACCAGGGTCAAACTGGTCACAGTGATCAAACCGAACAACAGGCGTTGCAACATACTCATTTCTCCAGGACTAGATGCAAACAGGGCGCCAGTATAACGGTGAGCGCTCGCCACTCACCAGAATTCCTGAACGGCGCCTGAACTGTCGGCGAAATTACAATTTTCACACAGAACCGTCACCTCAATGTCATGCCAGACTGCCAACCTTCGCAGCATGTAACGAACCGGGTACACAGCCATGCGCCTTCTCAAATCTTTGTTCTTTTCCCACGCCAGCCATCGCCACTTCGCCCTGCTCGACGCCCAAGGCTGCTGCCAGGCTTTCAAGCAGTGCAGCCTGCCGCCCGTCGGTGAAGGCTGGGTCGAAGTCGAAGAGACCCGCCTGAGCTGGATGCACCGTCCGCTGCCCGCCAGCGCGCGCGTCAGCCCCCGGGTTTCGCAGCCACAGGCACGGCACGCGTTGGCCTCCTGACCAGACTGCTAATAAAAGTCATTAAACACGTCCATTTGCGCGCATTTCTTCGCTACAATCTCCCCCCGATTATAAGGACGTCTCCTGATCGGGCCTCGCAGCATCGCTAATGCACTTGTATTAGCTCCCCCGCACCGCCCACAGAGAGCCGCCCACACAGATCGTGTGAAGCTGGCGAGCTTGCTGTTTTCTCTGCAAACCATCGTCTTTACCCGAATCTGCCAGAGCTGCCATGCGCTCGGCCACTTGAGTTGTTTGCCCGTTTTGCCGCTTGCCGGCAGTGATTTCGGGCCAGGTGCCAGGCTGGGGCAGCCCTTTTTTGAGGTTCACGTCTTCAAAAGAGCGTGAAAAAAACGGGTTTTCACAACTTCACAAGAGTGTGGCGAGCAAATGAATAGTTTTGCGTTTGTACAAGCACCATCAGCGTCTGGAACAGCCCCACCACACAGGACCGAGCACTCCTCAAGAACCGGAGCTTGAAGCCTGTCCGCTACGGATTTGGTTGCACGATCGGACGAGCTTGACCATAAGTCGAATTGCCACAGGCGCCCTTAAATGCGTTCATACGCAGATCAGGCCCGGTCGGCAGCGTCCGCTTGCGATAAATTGCGAAGAATCGGACATGGCGATCCTGGCCATGGGTAACCTGGGGCATCACGTGAACCGCCCCGTCACTCCTGGCAGCCATGCCGTCAATTTGGTGCTGCAGATTTTGGAGACGCGTTAAATGGCGCATAACGAAGCAGTCGACGTAGTACTGGTAGGTGCGGGCATCATGAGTGCCACCCTCGCCGTACTGCTCAAAGAGCTCGACCCCGGCCTCAAGCTGGAAGTCGTTGAGCTGATGGATTCGGGTGCCGCGGAAAGTTCCAACCCGTGGAACAACGCCGGTACCGGCCACGCCGGGCTGTGTGAGCTGAACTACACACCGCAGGCCGCCGACGGCTCCATCGACATCAAGAAAGCCGTGCACATCAACACCCAATTCGAGGTGTCGAAGCAGTTCTGGGCCTACCTGACCAAGAAAGGCACCTTTGGCTCGTCCAAATCCTTTATCAGCCCCGTGCCGCACCTGAGCTTCGTACAGGGCGAGAAAGGCGTGTCGTTCCTCAAGAAGCGTTTTGAAACCCTCAGCCAGCACCACGCGTTCTCGGACATGCACTACACCGAAGACCGCAGCGAGATGGCCGAGTGGATGCCGCTGATGATGCCCGGCCGCCCGCTGGACGAAAAAATCGCCGCCACCCGCGTGATGAACGGCACCGACGTCAACTTCGGCGCCCTGACCAACCAGTTGCTCTCGCACCTGACCAGCGCCCCGGATGCCCAGGTCAAGTACAGCAAGCGCGTCACCGGCCTCAAGCGCAACGGCGCCGGCTGGACCGTGAGCATCAAGGACGTCAACAGCGGCAACTCCCGTGATGTGGACGCCAAGTTTGTGTTCCTCGGCGCCGGTGGCGCGGCCCTGCCGCTGTTGCAAGCCTCGGGCATCGAGGAAAGCAAGGGCTTCGGCGGCTTCCCGGTCAGCGGCCAGTGGCTGCGTTGCGACAACCCGGAAGTGGTCAAGCACCACCAGGCCAAGGTCTACAGCCAGGCGGCCGTGGGTTCGCCACCGATGTCGGTGCCGCACCTCGACACCCGTGTGGTCGACGGCAAGAAATCCCTGCTGTTCGGGCCATACGCCGGTTTCACCACCAAGTTCCTCAAGCACGGCTCGTTCCTTGACCTGCCCATGTCGATTCGTGCCGGCAACATCGGCCCGATGCTGGCCGTGGCCCGGGACAACATGGACCTGACCAAGTACCTGGTCAGCGAGGTGCGCCAGTCCATGGAGCAGCGCCTGGAATCCCTGCGTCGCTTCTACCCTGAGGCAAAAGCCGAAGACTGGCGCCTGGAAGTGGCCGGCCAACGGGTGCAGATCATCAAGAAAGACCCGAAGAAAGGCGGCGTGCTGCAATTCGGTACCGAACTGGTTGCGGCCAAGGACGGTTCGCTGGCCGCCCTGCTCGGCGCGTCTCCAGGTGCTTCGGTGACCGTGTCGATCATGCTGGAACTGATCGAACGCTGCTTCCCGACGAAAGCGGCCGGTGAGTGGGCCGCCAAGCTGCACGAGATCTTCCCGGCTCGGGAAAAGGTCCTGGAGACCGATGCCGAGCTGTATCGCAAGATCAACACGCAGAACAACATCAGCCTGGAACTGGTTGAGCAGAGCAGCGAGACCGAAAGCTACGCTTGAGCGTCGTGACGCAGAGCGTCAGTTGATGCATTCCCACGCAGAGCGTGGGAACGAAAAACGCCCCTAACGGGGCGTTTTTTTTCGTCCGCAACAATCAGCCGCGAGCTTGTTCGATCAGCTCGATGTACTCGGCGGCGTTGCGCTGGTCCTTGATCACTTCAACGAAGGTCAGGCCATGCTCGTCCTTGCCATCGAGGTCCAGGCCGGCTTCCTTGAAGAAAACCAGGAAGCGTTCGAAGTCGTCGATACGCAGGCCGCGGTAGGCCTTGATCAGTTTGTGCAGGGACGGCGAAGTGGCGTCTACCGGCTCGAAATCCAGGAACAGCTTGATTTGCTCGTCGCCGATTTCATCACCAATCACCTGTTTCTTATCTTTACGCATTACCGACTCCAGCCTGCAGACATTTACACGGGAAAAGCAGTTTACCTGCGGCACAGCGGCTTCGAAAGCTACGCGAACCAATGTGGGAGCCGGCTTGCCTGCGATAGCGGTGCATCAGTAACAGATGGGCCAACGGACCCACCGCTATCGCAGGCAAGCCAGCTCCCACATTGACTGTATTTACACCGCCGAATGCGCGTCGGCTGGATTATTTGGCGCGCACCGCCCCGGTGTGCAAATCGGCCCAGATATGGCCGTTGGCGTAAGTGAGGAATTGCACATAGACCGTGTCATTGCGCAACAAGTCGACGATCACCCGATACTGGGTCACCGGATACGACAAGGTCAGGGTTTTGCTTTTGTCGTCGAACACCGGCTTTTTCAGGCTTTTGCTTTCAGCATCAAAGTTGAGGATCACCTGGGCGATGGTCGCGCCTTTGTTCAGGGACTTGCCCTTGAGGCGGATCATCAACGGCGAGGTCACCGGGATCGGCTGCTGGGTGGATTGGCGCTGGTTACCCACCACCACCGAATACTCGGTGACTTGCAGCAATTGCTGCTGGTCCGGGGTTTCGGCGCGCAGGGTCAGGTCGTCGGGCGGCAGGAATTGGCTGTGCAGCGGCGCCGGAGCAGCCGCCAGGGGCAAACTGAGGGTCAGCGCCAGGGCGGCGCAGGTGCGAATCAACAGGCTCATGAACAGCTCCAGACGCAGGGGCCAAGCACGATAGCATGACAACCCTGCGCCTGAATCCCGCTTACATCCCTTTGACGGCGTAGATCCCATTGGCGTTGCGCCAGTAGCCTTTGTAGTCCATGCCGTAACCGAAGATGTAACGGTCAATGCACGGCAGGCCCACGTAATCGGCTTTCAGGTCCGGACGGGCCTTGCGGTCGTGGTCCTTGTCGATCAGCACGGCAGTGTGCACCTTGCGCGCGCCGGCGTGTTTGCAGAAGTCGATGATCGCGCCCAGGGTGTGACCTTCGTCGAGGATGTCGTCGATGATCAGCACGTCGCGGTCGATGAACGAGACTTCCGGCTTGGCTTTCCAGAACAGGTCGCCGCCACTGGTTTCATTGCGATAGCGAGTGGCGTGCAGGTAGGACGCTTCCAGCGGGAATTGCAGGTGGGTGAGCAATTTACCGGCGAAAATCAGGCCACCGTTCATCACGCAAAAGACCACCGGGTTGGTGTCGGCCATTTCACGGGAGATGTGCGCGCCGACCTTGGCGATGGCCTCTTCGACTTGCGCTTCGGTGTACAGGCAGTCAGCCTCGCGCATGATTTGACGGATATGCTCGAGATCAGCGGACATGGCGCTCTCCAAGGGGGTGCTGTGGCAAGAAAAGCGGGCAAAGGTACGCATGTGAGGCGCAACGTTCAAGCCTTAATGGACTAACGTACTAGATGTCTATAGGACAACACCCTCGGATAGATTAATCTAGGCCGGTTTTTTTGCCCGCCGCCGGAGCCTTTCCCCATGCCCATCCGTGAGATCCGCCATCCGCTGATCCGACATAAACTCGGCCTTATGCGCCGCGCCGACATTAGCACGAAGAACTTCCGTGAGCTTGCTCAGGAAGTCGGAGCGCTGCTCACCTACGAGGCGACCAAAGACCTGCCCCTGGAAAACTACGAGATCGCCGGTTGGTGTGGTCCCGTCCAGGTCGAGAAAATCGCCGGCAAGAAGATTACCGTGGTGCCGATCCTGCGTGCCGGTATCGGCATGCTCGAAGGCGTGCTCAGCCTGATCCCGGGTGCCAAGGTCAGCGCCGTAGGCGTGGCCCGCAACGAAGAGACGCTGCAGGCCCACACCTACCTGGAAAAACTGGTACCGGAAATCGACGAGCGCCTGGCGATGATCATCGACCCGATGCTCGCCACCGGCAGCTCCATGGTTGCCACCATCGACCTGCTGAAAAAAGCCGGTTGCAAGGACATCCGCGCCATGGTGCTGGTGGCCGCTCCCGAAGGCATCGCCGCCGTCGAGAAAGCCCACCCGGACGTGTTGATCTACACCGCATCCATCGATGAACGCCTGAATGAACATGGCTACATCATCCCGGGCCTGGGCGATGCCGGCGACAAGATCTTCGGTACCAAGCAGAAGGACGCGTGACCATGCAGGATGAGTTCAACGACCCGCTTTGGCGCCAGATCCTGTCTGGCGCACAGATGCTCTTCGTAGCATTTGGCGCGCTGGTGTTGATGCCGCTGATCACCGGTCTCGATCCAAACGTCGCCCTGTTCACCGCAGGCTTGGGCACCTTGTTGTTCCAGGTCGTCACCGGGCGCCAGGTACCGGTGTTCCTGGCGTCGAGCTTTGCGTTTATCACCCCGATCATTCTCGCCAAGGGCCAGTTCGGCCTCGCGGCGACCATGGGCGGCGTGATGGCGGCCGGCTTCGTTTACACCTTCCTGGGCCTGGCCGTGAAGATCAAGGGCACCGGTTTCATCGACCGGCTGCTGCCGCCGGTGGTGATCGGGCCGGTGATCATTTCCATTGGCCTGGCCATGGCGCCGATTGCGGCCAATATGGCGATGGGCAAGGCCGGTGACGGCAGCGAGTTGATCCACTACCAGACCGCCATGCTGATCTCGATGCCGGCGCTGCTGACCACGTTGATCGTGGCGGTGTTCGGCAAAGGCATTTTCCGCCTGGTGCCGATCATCTCCGGCGTGCTGGTGGGTTTCGCTATGTCGTTCTACTTCGGCGTAGTCGACACCGCGAAGATCGCCGCCGCACCGTGGTTCGCCCTGCCCCACTTCACCGCGCCGGAATTCAACTGGCAGGCGATCCTGTTTATCGTCCCGGTGGCCCTGGCCCCGGCGATCGAACACATCGGTGGTGTGATTGCGGTGGGCAGCGTGACCGGTCGCGACTACCTGAAGAAGCCTGGCCTGCACCGCACCCTGCTGGGTGACGGGATCGCCACCACCGCTGCCGGCCTGTTCGGCGGCCCGCCCAACACGACCTACGCGGAAGTGACGGGCGCGGTGATGCTGACCAAGAACTACAACCCGAAGATCATGACCTGGGCGGCGGTATTTGCCATCAGCCTGGCGTTTATCGGCAAGTTCGGCGCGCTGCTGCAGAGCATTCCAGTCCCGGTAATGGGCGGTATTCTGTGCCTGCTGTTCGGCTCGATTGCCGCAGTGGGGATGAACACCCTGATCCGCCACAAGATCGACCTTGGCGAAGCGCGCAACCTGGTGATTGTGTCGGTGACCCTGGTGTTCGGGATTGGCGGTGTGTTGGTAGGCACCGGCACTGGCCCGGATGACTTTGGCCTGAAGGGCATCGCCCTGTGTGCGGTGGTAGCGATTGCGTTGAATCTGCTGCTGCCGGGCAATGACGGCTGGAAGAACAGGAAGCCGGATGAGCCGCTGATCTAACTGCCAACGCAAAACCAGTGTGGGAGCGGGCTTGCTCGCGAATGCAGTGTGTCATTCAGCACATCAGTGACTGAACCACCGCATTCGCGAGCAAGCCCGCTCCCACATTTTTTGAGTTTCAGTGTGGCTTACAGCTCGCCCAACGCATCGATCAGCGCCTGGTTCTGCTCCGGCGTGCCAATACTGATCCGCAGGAACTGGGCAATCCGCTCCTGCTTGAAGTGCCGCACAATCACCCCCTGCTCCCGCACCTTGGCCGCCAGCCCGGCAGCGTCGTGCCCTGGATGCCGGGCAAAGATGAAGTTGGCCGCCGACGGCAGTACTTCAAACCCCTTGGCCTGCAGTTGCGCCACCAGCTTTTCACGGCTATCGATCACCAACTTGCAGGTGTTCCGGAAGTATTCGCGGTCTTCAAAAGCGGCGGCCGCGCCGACAATCGCCAGACGGTCCAGCGGGTAGGAGTTGAAGCTGTTCTTGACCCGCTCCAGCGCCTCGATCAGGTCCGGGTGGCCCACGGCCAGGCCCACCCGCAAACCGGCCAGGGAGCGCGACTTGGAGAGGGTCTGGGTCACCAGCAGGTTCGGGTAACGGTCCACCAGGCTGATGGCGGTCTCGCCGCCGAAGTCGATATAGGCTTCATCGACCACCACCACCGAGTCCGGGCTGGCCTTGAGGATTTGCTCCACGGCGTCCAGCGCCATCACGCAACCGGTCGGCGCGTTCGGGTTCGGGAAGATGATCCCGCCGTTGGGCCTGGCGTAGTCCGACACGCGGATCTGGAACTGTTCATCCAGCGGCACTGCGTCGAAGGCAATGCGGTACAGGCCGCAGTACACCGGGTAGAAGCTGTAGCTGATGTCCGGGAACAGCAGCGGCAGGTCGTGCTGGAACAAACCGTGGAAGATGTGCGCCAGGACTTCATCGGAGCCGTTGCCGAGGAACACCTTGCCCGCGTCGATCCCGTAGTACTTGGCCACCGCCTGCTTGAGCAGGTCGCTGTTGGGGTCCGGGTACAAACGCAGGTTGTCGTTCAGCTCGGCCTGCATGGCAGCCAGCGCCTTGGGCGATGGGCCGTAGGGGTTTTCATTGGTGTTGAGTTTTACCAGCTTGGTCAGCTTCGGTTGCTCACCGGGCACGTAAGGCACGAGATCCTTGACGAGCGGGCTCCAGAATTTGCTCATGTTTCAGTTCCCCTGCTTATCGTCAACGATGCGGTATTCGGCGCTGCGGGCGTGGGCGGTCAGCGACTCGCCACGGGCCAGCACGGAAGCGGTCTTGCCCAACTCCGACGCGCCCTCTGGCGAGCAGAAGATGATCGACGAGCGCTTCTGGAAGTCATATACGCCCAGCGGCGAGGAGAACCGCGCAGTGCCCGACGTGGGCAGCACGTGATTGGGACCTGCGCAGTAGTCGCCCAGGGCTTCGCTGGTGTGGCGGCCCATGAAGATCGCGCCGGCGTGGCGAATCAGCGGCAGCCAGGCTTGTGGGTCGGCGACGGATAACTCCAGGTGTTCCGGGGCGATACGGTTGGCCACTTCGATGGCCTGCTCCATGTCGCGGACCAGGATCAGGGCGCCACGGCCATTGATCGACTTCTCGATGATCTCGGCGCGCTCCATGGTCGGCAGCAGCTTGGCGATGCTGGCGGCGACCTTGTCCAGGAATTCGGCGTCCGGGCTGACCAGGATCGCCTGGGCGTCTTCGTCGTGCTCGGCCTGGGAGAACAGGTCCATGGCGATCCAGTCCGGGTCGGTCTGGCCGTCACACACCACGAGGATTTCCGAAGGGCCGGCGATCATGTCGATGCCGACCTGGCCAAATACATGGCGCTTGGCCGTGGCCACGTAGATGTTGCCCGGGCCAACCACCTTGTCGACCTTCGGCACGCTTTCGGTGCCGTAGGCCAGGGCCGCTACCGCTTGGGCGCCACCGATGGTGAACACGCGATCAACGCCCGCGATGCAGGCCGCTGCCAGCACCAGTTCGTTGATTTCGCCGCGCGGGGTAGGCACCACCATGACCACTTCGGTCACGCCGGCCACCTTGGCCGGAATCGCGTTCATCAGTACCGAGGACGGGTACGACGCTTTGCCGCCCGGCACGTACAGGCCGGCACGGTCCAGCGGCGTGACCTTCTGGCCCAGTACGGTGCCGTCGGCCTCGGTGTAGCTCCAGGAATCCTGTTTCTGTTTCTCGTGGTAGCTGCGCACCCGCGCGGCCGCCACTTCCAGGGCTTCGCGCTGGGGCGCGGTGATGCGGGTCAAGGCCAGTTCCAGGCGTTCGCGGGGCAGGATCAGGTCGGCCATGGAGGCGACGTCCAGGCCATCGAACTGCCGGGTAAAATCAACCAGCGCCGCGTCACCGCGCTCGCGCACGGCCTTGATGATGTCGAGCACCCGCTGGTTGACCGAATCGTCGGACACGCTTTCCCAGCTCAGCAGATGATCCAGATGATGGGCGAAATCCGGGTCGGCAGCGTTGAGTCGGGCAATTGCAGTGGACGTGGTCATAGCGAGGGCCTCATAGGAATGGCAAAAATGCTCAGGCGCCGAAAGTTAGCAGTCGATCCGCTTGGGCACCTGAGAATTCTGGCTATGAGGCGGATAGACGGGCGCGGCTTGGGGCCGCGCGGGTGAGTCAACCGCGGTGTCGAGACTCCACTGCCTTGCGCAGGGTGTCGATCAACGCCTGGATACGGGCGTGCTGCATTTTCATCGAAGCTTTGTTGACGATCAGCCGGGAGCTGATGTCGGCGATAAAGTCCTGGGGCTCCAGGCCGTTGGCACGCAGGGTGTTGCCGGTGTCGACCACGTCGATGATCTTGTCGGCCAGGCCGATCAGCGGTGCCAGCTCCATCGAGCCGTAAAGCTTGATGATGTCGACCTGGCGGCCTTGCTCGGCGTAGTAACGCTTGGCAACGTTGACGAACTTGGTCGCCACCCGCAGGCGGCCTTTAGGCTCGACGTCACCGACGCGGCCGGCGGTCATCAGCTTGCACAGGGCGATACGCAGGTCCAGCGGCTCGTACAGGCCCTGGCCGCCATATTCCATCAACACGTCTTTGCCAGCGACGCCGAGGTCGGCCGCGCCATGTTCAACGTAAGTTGGCACATCGGTGGCACGCACGATCAGCAGGCGAACGTCGTCCTGGGTCGTGGGGATGATCAGCTTGCGGCTCTTGTCCGGATTCTCGGTCGGCACGATGCCCGCTTCAGCCAGAAGCGGCAAAGTGTCGTCAAGGATGCGGCCCTTGGACAGTGCGATGGTCAACATGGGAAACGTCAGTCCTTCATCAGGCTATTGCTGTCCGGTCGCAATCGGCGCCAGACACAGATCGAGGCCATTACAGCCTCGACTTGAAACAAATCAGCTAACAGCATACATCGTCATGTGGCGAGGGAGCTTGCTCCGGCTGGGGCGCGAAGCGGCCCTGATCTTTGTTTAAAAAGACTGGGACTGCTGCGCAGTCCAGCGGGAGCAAGCTCCCTCGCCACAATGAACGTGTTTGCAGTTCCTGGAACTAGCCCGGTACGCGGCGGATTTTCGCGCCGAGCATCTGCAGCTTCTCTTCGATGCACTCGTAACCACGGTCTATGTGGTAGATGCGGTCGATGAGGGTGTCGCCGTCAGCGCACAACGCCGAGATCACCAGGCTGGCGGAGGCACGCAGGTCGGTAGCCATCACTGGCGCGCCCTTGAGCTTCTCGATGCCGGTCACGATGGCGGTGTTGCCTTCGACCTGGATCTTGGCGCCCATGCGGTGCAGCTCGTACACGTGCATGAAGCGGTTTTCGAAGATGGTCTCGATCACGGCACCGGTGCCTTCGGCAATCGCGTTCAGGGAAATGAACTGCGCCTGCATGTCGGTCGGGAACGCCGGGTACGGAGCGGTACGCACGTTAACGGCTTTTGGCCGCTTGCCATGCATGTTCAGCTCGATCCAGTCTTCACCGGTGGTGATCTCGGCGCCGGCTTCCTTGAGTTTTTCCAGGACGGCTTCGAGGATGGTCGGATCAGTGTCCTTGACCTTGACACGGCCACCGGTGACGGCAGCCGCGACCAGGTAGGTACCGGTCTCGATGCGGTCCGGCATCACCTTGTAGGTAGCCGAATGCAGGCGTTTCACGCCATCAATGGTGATGGTGTCGGTGCCGGCGCCGGTGATGTTGGCACCCATGGCGATCAGGAAGTTGGCCAGGTCGACCACTTCCGGCTCGCGCGCGGCGTTTTGCAGCACGCTGCGGCCATTGGCCAGGGCAGCGGCCATCATGATGTTCTCGGTACCGGTCACACTGACGGTATCAAAGAAGAAGTTTGCGCCACGCAGGCCGCCTTCCGGCGCCTTGGCCTTGATGTAGCCGCCTTCGACGTCAATGGTTGCACCCATGGCTTCGAGGCCACGGATGTGCAGGTCCACCGGACGCGAACCGATGGCGCAACCGCCAGGCAGTGCGACTTCGGCTTCGCCGAACCGGGCAACCATCGGGCCCAGTACCAGGATCGAGGCGCGCATGGTTTTCACCAGCTCGTACGGTGCGATCAGGGTCTTGATGGTGCGCGGGTCGATTTCGACGCTGAGTTTCTCGTCGATCACCGGCTCGATGCCCATGCGACCGAACAACTCGATCATGGTGGTGATGTCATGCAGGTGCGGCAGGTTGGCCACGGTAACCGGGCCATCGCACAGCAAGGTCGCTGCCAGGATCGGCAGGGCGGAGTTCTTCGCCCCGGAAATACGGATCTCGCCATCAAGACGAGCACCGCCGGTAATAATCAATTTATCCATAAGAATCTCGACGCCTTGGGGGCTCAGGTGCGCTCGGCCCAGGCCGCGCGGCTGAAAAATTTCATAGTGACCGCATGGATGCTGCCATCGGTGATCCACGGGTTCAAATGGGCATAGATCTGCTGCTGACGCTTGACCGGGCTCAATGCCGCCAGTTCATCGCTAATCACGTTCAGCTGGAAATTGCAGCCTTCGCCCTCAACTTCAACATTAGTTTCGGGCAGCTTTCCTTCAAGGAAGCTTTTAACTTCTAGGGCCTGCATGATCAACCTCTATGGGCGCCCAGTGCGCGCGGGTCGCACATCATACAAAAAAGCCCCGCGCCTGCGAACCCCGCATAGCAGGACTCTGACGGGGGGCTTCTTTAATAATGTGTATTAAGGATGCGCCAACAGCTCGGTCAGACCGGAAACCTCAGCGATTTCACGCATGTCTTCGGGCAATGCACGAATGCTCACCGGCTTTTTGACGGCCTGCGCATCGCGCATGAAACACAGCAGCAACGACAAGCCGACGCTGCTGGACTTCACCACCGCCGAGCAGTCCAGCACCAGCGCAGGAGCGGTACTGGCATTGATCAGCGCCTGGCCCTGCTTGCGCAGGGCGGGCCCAGTGCTGTAATCCAGCACGCCGCTGAGCAACAGCTCACCGGACTCGCCAAGGCGAATGGCCGACTCGGTCATTGGGCAGGCTTCCCGGCAGCTTTGTCGGTTTCTTCCTTGGCCTTGGCCACTTCACCGGCCCAACCGTTGATGGTTTTGTCCAGGTCGTTGCCATTGCGCTGCATGGCATCCGCGAACTGGTCACGGAACAGCTTGCCAATGTTGATGCCGTTGATGATCACGTTACGCAGTTTCCACTCGCCGTTGACCTTCTCGAGCGTGTACTGCACAGGGTAGACCGCGCCGTTGTTGCCCTTGACGCTCATGTTGACGCTGGTGCGGTCACCCGACTCATCCCCGGCAGGGGCGACGGTAATCCCCTGGTTGTTGTACTCCAGCAGGGCGTTGCCGTAGAACTGGAACAAGCCCTTCTTGAAGTTTTCCTGGAATGTCTGCATCTGCGCAGGCGTAGCCTTGCGCGAGTACTTGACGGTCATGATGCTTTTGGAAATACCTTCAGCATCAACAACAGGCCCGACAATCGTGTTCAGCGCGTTATAGAACTGACTCGGGTCCTGCTTGTACTTTTCCTTGTTGGCACTCAGGTCAGCCAACATCTTGTTGGTGGTGTCCTGCACCAGGTCATGCGCAGAACCGCCGGCAGCGGCGTTAGCCATCAACGGCAGTGCCGCGAGCAGTACCAACAGGCCACGTCGCAAAGTAGAGATCATGAACACATTCCTCATTTGGCGTCTTTATTGACGGTATTGAGCAGGAATTTACCGATCAAGTCCTCCAGCACCAACGACGACTGTGTGTCATGAATGGTCGAACCATCCTTGAGCAGGGCAGATTCCCCGCCGACGCTGATGCCGATGTACTTCTCGCCCAGCAGGCCAGCGGTGAGGATAGACGCAGTGGAGTCAGTCGGCAGGTTATCTACCTTCTTGTCCACCTGCATGGTCACACGGCCGGTGAAGCTGTCGCGGTCCAGATCGATTGCCGTGACCTTGCCGATGGTTACACCCGCCATGGTCACTTTAGCTCTGACAGTCAAACCGGCGATATTGTCGAAGTAGGCGTAAAGTTTATAAGTATCGGCGGTGGGGCTGGCCGATAGGCCGCTGACTCGCAGGGCGAGCAACAGTAAAGCCAGGATGCCAGCCAGCAAGAAAAGGCCGACACCGATTTCCACAGTGCGGTTTTGCATCAGAAATCTCCAAACATCAAGGCGGTCAAAATGAAGTCAAGGCCCAGTACCGCCAGCGAGGCGTACACAACGGTCTTGGTGGTGGCGCGACTGATCCCTTCTGAGGTGGGCTCACAGTCATAGCCTTGGAATACGGCGATCCAGGTCACTACAAAGGCGAAGACGATGCTTTTAATGATGCCGTTGAGCACGTCGCCGCTGAAGGTCACGCTGTTTTGCATGTTGCCCCAGTAGGAGCCGTCGTAGACCCCCAGCCAGTCAACCGCGACCCAGGAACCGCCCCAGATTCCCACCACGCTGAACACCATCGCCAGCAGTGGCAGGGAAATGAAGCCGGCCCACAGGCGCGGGGCAACAATGTACTTGAGCGGATCGACACCGATCATTTCCAGACTGGACAGCTGTTCGGTGGCCTTCATGTTGCCGATTTCGGCCGTCAGCGCCGAACCGGCACGCCCGGCAAACAGGAGAGCGGTCACCACCGGGCCCAACTCACGCAACAGCGTCAGGGCAACCATCTGCCCAACAGCCTGTTCGGACCCGTAGCTGGAGAGGATATTGAAGCCTTGCAGCGCCAGCACCATGCCGATGAACACCCCGGAAACCACGATGATCACCAGGGACATCACGCCCACGGAGTGCAGTTGCTTGATCAGCAGGCCGAAACCGCCGCCAATACCGCCGCGGCCGAGCAAGGCATGAAACAGGAAAATCGTCGAACGCCCCAGCACACCGATGATATCGATGCCGGAGCGACCGAAAAGGCGAACCTTTTCGAGTAATGATGTCTTGCGCATCAGCGCTTCCCCAGAAGATCTGAGCGGTAGTCCGCTGCCGGAAAGTGAAAAGGCACCGGGCCATCGGGATCGCCGGTCATGAATTGGCGAATGCGCGGGTTGTCTGCGTTCATCAGTTCTTCAGGCGTGCCCTGCCCCAGCACCTGGCCATCGCCCACTACATATAGGTAGTCGGCAATGCTCGCGGTCTCGGCCAGGTCGTGGGAAACCACGATACTGGTGATACCCAACGCATCATTGAGCAGGCGGATCAGGCGTACCAGCACCCCCATGGCGATCGGGTCCTGGCCAACGAAAGGCTCGTCGTACATGAGAATCTGCGGGTCGAGGGCGATGGCACGCGCCAGGGCGACACGACGCTTCATGCCTCCGGACAACTCGTCGGGCATCAAATCGATAGCACCGCGCAGCCCGACGGCCTGCAATTTCAGCAACACAATGTCACGAATCATTTCATCGGACAGCTGTGTATGCACCCGCAGCGGGAACGCCACGTTTTCGAAAACATCGAGATCGGTAAACAACGCGCCGCTCTGGAACAGGACGCCCATGTGTTTGCGGGCATCGAACAGGTCACTGCGCGAAAGGGTCGGCAGGTTCTGGCCATTGACCCAGACTTCACCGGCGGAGGGGCGCAATTGCATGCCCATCAGGCGCAGCAGCGTAGTCTTGCCGCAGCCGGAAGGCCCCATGATGCCCGTGACTTTGCCGCGGGGAATGCGAATATCCACATTATTGAAGATGCTGCGCGTACCGCGCTTGAAGGAAAGGCCCTTCAGCTCGACCGCGTAGGCGTTATCGGCACTCATCTAAACTCCTTGGGATGCAGCCTTTCACTCAGACACTTTGTTTTCGACAAATGCTTGCGCCGAATAGACAAAAAGGCCGTGCGGACCGAACTGGCCGCGAACTATATCACTGCTGGTACAGCGCCCCCAAGGCCGGAACAGAGCTTGTTCAGAAACAGGACAGCTAAAAAATCCTGGCTGAGGTTCAATCTCAACCACAGGTGGATTGAATAAAGCCTGACGAACTTGTGTGAGGGAATTGATCATTACCGTTATAATCGCCGACTTTTCGTCAGGCTATACGATTTCAGACATGAGCCAATCCAGCGACCTTATTCAATCCGCACAACGCACCATCCGCCTCGAGCTTGAAGCCGTAGAAGGCTTGCTGGCCCATATCGACGCGGATTTCGTACGCGCCTGCGAGATGATTCTGGCCAGCAAGGGCCGCGTAGTGGTGGTCGGCATGGGCAAATCCGGGCATGTCGGCAACAAGATCGCCGCCACCCTGGCGAGCACCGGGACCACCGCGTTCTTCGTGCATCCGGCCGAAGCCAGCCACGGCGACATGGGCATGATCACCCGGGACGACATCATCCTGGCACTGTCCAACTCCGGCACCACCAACGAAATCGTGACCCTGCTGCCGCTGATCAAGCGCCTGGGTATCCAGCTGATCAGCGTGACCGGCAACCCGGACTCGACGCTGGCAAAAGCCGCCGAAGTGAATTTGAACGTGCACGTTGCCCACGAGGCCTGCCCGCTGAACCTGGCACCGACCTCCTCCACCACCGCTGCCCTGGTCATGGGCGATGCGCTGGCCGTGGCATTGCTGGAAGCCCGCGGGTTTACCGCCGAAGACTTCGCGTTTTCCCACCCGGGCGGCGCCCTTGGCCGTCGCCTGCTGCTGAAAGTGGAAAACGTCATGCACGCCGGCGACGAGCTGCCACAAGTGCCACGCGGCACCTTGCTGAAAGATGCCTTGATGGAAATGACCCTCAAGCGCCTGGGCATGACCGTAATCCTGGAGTCCGACGGGCGGCTGGCCGGGGTCTTCACCGACGGCGACCTGCGCCGCACCCTGGACCGCAACCTCGACATCCAGACCGCCACCATCGACGAAGTCATGACGCCTCACGGCAAGACCGCACGCCCTGACATGCTCGCGGCCGAAGCACTGAAGATCATGGAAGACCACAAGATCCTGGCGCTGGTGGTGGTCGACAGCGACGACCGTCCGGTTGGCGCCCTGAACATGCACGACTTGCTGCGTGCGGGAGTGATGTAAATGACCACCGACCTGATGCAACGGGGCAAGCACATCAAGCTGGCGATTTTCGACGTCGACGGCGTGCTGACGGATGGCCGCCTGTACTTTCTGGAAGACGGCAGCGAATTCAAGACGTTCAACACCCTCGACGGCCAGGGCATCAAGATGCTGATGGCGGCGGGCGTGCAAACCGGCATCATCAGCGGTCGCAAGACCCCGGTTGTGGAACGCCGCGCACAAAACCTGGGTATTCCTCACCTGTATCAGGGCCGCGAGGATAAACTGGTGGTTCTGGACGAGCTTCTTGGCCAACTCAACCTAAGCTATGAGCAGGTTGCGTACCTGGGTGACGATTTACCCGACCTGCCGGTGATTCGCCGGGTCGGCCTGGGCATGGCCGTGGCCAATGCGGCGGCGTTCGTTCGCGAACACGCCCATGGTGTAACCACCGCCCGCGGCGGCGAAGGCGCCGCCCGCGAGTTCTGCGAGTTGATTCTGCGCGCCCAAGGCAGCCTTGAAGCGGCCCACGCCGCCTACCTATAGAGCGTTTTATGCTGAGTAAAAAGATTCGCAATTTCCTGATACTTGCAGTCATCGCCGCGGTTTTCCTCGCGGTCGGCTACTGGAATATCAGCCCGGAGCGCTTCCTCGACAAGCCGGTTGCACAGGTTGACGAGAGTGCTATCGACTATTACGCCATCAACGCCCACAGCATCCAGTACCTGCCCGATGGCAAGGTCCAGTATGAAATGACCTCCGACAAGGTCGAACACTTGAAGGCATCCGAGGTCACTTTGCTGACCAAGCCGGACATGAACCTGTACCGCGGCGCCGAATTTCCATGGCACGTCACCAGCGAGCGTGGCGAGGTCAACCCGGACGGCACCCAAGTGGAACTGATTGACTCGGTGCGGGTAGCCCGCACTGACGCCAAGAACCGCGACACCATTATTACCAGCAGTCGCATGACCGTATTCCCACAGAAGCAATATGCGCAGACCGAGCAAGACGTTAGAATTGACGGCGCTGGCGGTGTATCGACTGGCAAGGGAATGAAAGCGTATTTGAAAGAAAGCAGGATACACCTGCTATCGAACGTAAGAGGACAGTATGAGGCTCGTTAAAACCCTCCCTATTTTGCTCGGCCTGGGCGCAGCACTGGGAAGCGTGAGCGCCTGGGCTCTGCCGAACGATAGCCAGCAACCGATCCACATTCAGGCTGACGATGCGCAGCTGGATGACAAGCAAGGTATCGCGACCTACACGGGCAGCGTGATCATCACCCAGGGCTCGATGAAAGTGACGGGTAACACCGTGACACTGACTCGTACCCCGGCAGGCGATATCGACGTGGTCACTTCGGTGGGCAACCTGGCGTATTTCGAACAACTGCAGAAAGTGGGCGACCCTACGCCGGTCAAAGGCTATGGCAAGACGATCCAGTACCACGCCCAGCAAAACCGCATCGTGCTGATCGACCAGGCCCGGGTCATCAATGACGGCAACACCACCGACGGCGAAAAAATCGTCTACGACACGGTGAAGCAGATCGCCCAGGCCGGCCGTGCTACCGGCTCGAAAATCAGCACGCCGAAGCCGCGTATCGACATGGTTATCCAGCCGAAGCAGAAACCGGGCGCAGCCCAGCCGGCGCCGAAACCCGACGCGAAGAAGGCGAATTAATGGCAACCCTGAAAGCCCAGCATCTGGCCAAGGCTTATAAAAGCCGTCAGGTCGTGCGTGACGTCAGCCTGTCGATCGACAGCGGCCAGATCGTCGGCTTGCTCGGCCCCAACGGTGCCGGCAAGACCACCTGCTTCTACATGATCGTCGGCCTGGTGCAGGCCGATCAAGGCCGCGTCCTGATCGACGACCTGGACGTGAGCCACCAGCCTATGCACGGCCGTGCGCAGGCTGGTATCGGCTATCTTCCCCAGGAAGCATCGATCTTCCGCAAACTGTCGGTTTCCGACAACATCATGGCCATCCTCGAGACCCGCAAGGAACTCGACCGCGCCGGGCGCAAGAAAGAGCTGGAAAGCCTGCTGCAGGAATTCCACATCAACCACATTCGCGACAACCTCGGCATGAGCCTTTCCGGCGGCGAGCGTCGTCGTGTGGAAATCGCCCGCGCGCTGGCCACGGCGCCCAAGTTCATCCTGCTGGACGAACCTTTCGCCGGTGTCGACCCGATCTCGGTCGGCGACATCAAGCAGATCATCCATCACCTCAAGGCCAAGGGCATCGGTGTATTGATCACCGACCACAACGTCCGTGAGACACTCGATATCTGCGAAACCGCCTACATCGTCAACGATGGACAGCTGATTGCCGAAGGTGACTCTGCCACTATCCTGGCCAACGAACTGGTCAAGGAAGTGTATCTGGGTCACGAGTTCCGCCTGTAAACACGGTGGTATCAGGCCATTCGCCATGGAGCGCGGTAGTCAATAAAAACCTCAGTATTTTTATTGTTACCGCGCTCTAGGCAAAGCCCCCGATATCAGGCATATAATTTGCTTATGTTTGGCGCTCACGCGCCCTGTCGTGGATGGCGCATTGCGCCGGCGAATAAGGTGTTAAGCCCCTGCCATGAAACCATCGCTAGTCCTGAGAATGGGCCAGCAGCTGACGATGACACCGCAGCTGCAACAGGCCATCCGCCTGCTCCAATTGTCGACCCTGGACCTGCAACAGGAAATCCAGGAGGCCCTGGAGTCCAATCCGATGCTCGAACGCCAGGAAGAAGGCGACGACTTCGATAATGCAGACCCGCTGGCCGACAACATCGAGCAAAAGCCCAACCCCGACGTACAGGAACCCTCCTACCAGGAAACCGCCCCCACGGTGGATAACCTTGAGGAAGGCGAATGGAACGAACGCATTCCCAACGAACTTCCCGTGGATACCGCCTGGGAAGACGTCTACCAGACCAGCGCCAGCAGCCTGCCCAGCAACGATGACGACGAGTGGGACTTCACCACCCGCACATCAGCCGGCGAGAGCCTGCAAAGCCATTTGCTCTGGCAACTGAACCTGGCACCGATGTCCGATACCGATCGCCTGATCGCCGTGACCCTGATCGATTGCATCAACAACCAGGGCTACCTGGACGAGACCCTGGAGGAGATCCTCGAGGCGTTCGACCCGGAACTGGACATCGAACTGGACGAAATCGAAGCCGTCCTGCACCGCATCCAGCAATTCGAGCCGGCCGGCATCGGCGCCCGCAACCTCAGCGAGTGCCTGCTGCTGCAACTGCGCCAATTGCCGGCCAAGACGCCTTGGCTGAGCGAAGCGCAGCGCCTGGTCACCGACTATATCGACCTGCTGGGCAGCCGCGACTACAGCCAGTTGATGCGCCGCATGAAGCTCAAGGAAGATGACCTGCGCCAGATCATCGAGCTGGTGCAGAGCCTCAACCCACGCCCGGGCTCGCAGATCGAGTCCAGCGAAGCCGAATATGTCGTGCCCGACGTGATTGTGCGCAAGGACAACGAACGCTGGCTGGTGGAGCTGAACCAGGAATCGGTGCCGCGCCTGCGGGTCAATCCGCAATACGCAGGTTTTGTGCGCCGCGCCGACACCAGCGCCGATAACACCTTCATGCGTAACCAACTGCAGGAAGCCCGCTGGTTCATCAAGAGCCTGCAAAGCCGCAACGAAACCCTGATGAAAGTCGCCACCCAGATCGTCGAGCACCAGCGCGGCTTCCTGGAATACGGCGATGAAGCGATGAAGCCGCTGGTACTGCACGATATCGCCGAGGCGGTGGGCATGCACGAATCAACTATTTCCCGGGTGACCACGCAAAAATTCATGCATACCCCACGGGGTATATATGAGCTGAAATACTTTTTCTCCAGCCACGTCAGCACCTCCGAAGGCGGCGAATGCTCGTCCACGGCGATCCGCGCGATCATCAAAAAACTGGTTGCCGCGGAAAATCAGAAAAAGCCGTTGAGTGACAGCAAGATCGCTGGTTTACTGGAGGCACAAGGCATTCAGGTCGCCCGTCGAACCGTCGCCAAGTACCGCGAGTCCCTAGGGATCGCGCCTTCCAGCGAGCGTAAGCGTTTGATGTGACGGGCGGGCCATAGCGTTCCAGTGGCGGGTATTCCTACCCGCCGCTTTATGCACTGGCAACGAAGGAGAAGCTGTATGCAAGTCAACATCAGTGGACACCATGTAGAAGTCACCCCTCCATTGCGCGAATACGTCGAGCTGAAGCTGAAGAAGCTTGAGGGCCATTTCGACAAGATCACCAACGTGCAGGTCATCATGAAGGTCGACAAGCTTCAGCAGAAAATCGAAGCGACACTTCAGATACCCGGTGGCGAAGTGGTCGCCAATGCCGAACATGAAGACATGTATGCATCAATCGACTTGCTCACAGACAAGCTTGACCGCCAACTTAAAAAGCATAAGGAAAAGCAGCAGAGCCTTCTTCAAGGCACTGGCCGCTAACACTCCCCACCCATGATCCGACTTGAAACCATCCTGACCCCCGGCCGTTCCCTCGTGAACGTGCCGGGCGGCAGTAAAAAGCGCGCCCTCGAACAAATTGCCAACCTGATCGGCCGCGAAGTGCCCGAACTGGATACGCAAGCTGTGTACGAGGCCCTGATCGCCCGTGAAAAGCTCGGCTCCACCGGCTTTGGCAACGGCATCGCCATTCCTCACTGCCGCCTGCAAGGCTGTGAGTCTCCAGTCAGCGCCCTGCTGCACCTGGACGCCCCTATCGATTTCGACGCCATCGACGGCGCGCCGGTCGACCTGCTGTTCGTACTGCTGGTCCCGCAAGCTGCCACCGATGCGCACCTGGAGCTGCTTCGGCAGATCGCCAGCATGCTCGACCGCAAGGACGTACGCGACAAACTGCGTAGTGCCTCAAGCAATGAGGCGCTCTACCAGGTTGTCCTGGATGAACAAAACGGGCATTAATCATGCGTTTGATCATCGTCAGCGGCCGTTCCGGCTCAGGTAAAAGCACGGCCCTCAATGTTCTTGAGGACAACGGCTTCTATTGCATCGACAACCTGCCCGCCGGCCTGCTACCGGAACTGGCGGAACGCGCGCTGATTCATACCGAGCTGGCGCAACCGCTGGTCGCCGTGTCGATCGACGCCCGCAACCTGCCCAGCCACCTCACACGCTTTCCTGAACTGCTCGAAGAAGTGCGGGCCAAGCATATCCATTGCGATGTGCTGTACCTGGACGCCGACGAAGAGACCCTGCTCAAGCGCTTCTCTGAAACCCGTCGCCGCCACCCGTTGAGCAGCCCTCATCGTTCCCTGGCCGAAGCCATCGAGGACGAGACCAAACTGCTGGGGCCGATCATTGACCTGGCCGACCTCAAGATCAACACCACCAGCCTGAACCTGTATCAACTGCGGGATGCGATCAAGCTGCGTCTGCTGAACCAGCCGGAGCCAGGCACGGCGTTCCTTGTCGAGTCGTTCGGTTTCAAGCGCGGCATGCCGGTAGATGCCGACCTGGTGTTCGATGTGCGCTGCCTGCCCAACCCGTACTGGAAGCCGGAACTGCGGGATCAGTCGGGGCTGGACCAACCTGTGGCCGAGTACCTGGCGGCGCAACCGGATGTCGAGGAAATGTACCAGGACATCTCCAGCTACCTGCTCAAATGGCTGCCGCGTTTTGCGGCCAGCAATCGGGCTTATGTCACCATCGCCATTGGCTGCACCGGCGGCCACCACCGATCCGTCTACCTGACCGAACGCCTGGGAAAGGTGCTGCAACAAACCCTCAAGAACGTCCAGGTTCGCCACCGCGACCTCAGCTGAAAGGAACACCCCCGCGATGCCCGCTCTGGAAATTGAAATCATCAACAAGCTGGGCCTGCACGCCCGGGCCTCGGCCAAGTTCGTCGGCGTCGCCGGGCAGTTCCCTTGCCAGATCCGCGCCGGGCGCACCCCGGAATCCATGGTCGACGGCAAAAGCATCATGGCCATGATGATGCTGGCTGCGGGCAAGGGCACGAAGATTCATTTGAAGACCGAAGGCGAGCAAGAGCAGGAAGCGATGGATGCCCTGGTAGCGTTGATCAATAATTTCTTTGATGAGGGCGAGTAGGTAATCACCCCTCCCCTGCGTCAGTTGGACAGCAGTTTGCCGTTGAACAGAATCTTCAACGTCTTGACCGTCAGTACGGCCAGGGCGATCGTCAGGAAAGCCAGGATCAGATAGGCAATCACCTCCAGGATCACGCCTCCTTTGGCATCGGCATATTTCAACGCAGCGTTGCTCAATGCCGCAATCGGAAAGCTGATTGCCCACCAGGCAGGAGAAAAAGGCGCGGCCTGACGGAATACTTTGAATGCCAGCACCCCAAACAGGAACAGGCCAAAGTAGAAGAGCACGCTGGCAAAGTAGTCGACGCTGCCAAAGAAGTTGGTGTAAGCCAGAAAGCCGACTTCAAAGGGGGCGATAAGTATCATCAGCGAAGGTGTCATACCTTTGGCCATCATCGGCTCGTGAACCAGACGTGAAAAAATTCGCGTGAAGAACACCAGCGCAATCACACTCCCTACCGCCATCGCGAACAGATTGAACTCGTATGCCCACGCCATGGGCATGTGGGCACCTGTCACCGCGATGTCGAGCGCCGCCACCCCCGGGATCAGCCAGGCAGGCACCGCATATTGCGACTCCTGATTACCGGACAACAGTCGCGAGAGCACAATTGCCGCCAGGATCATGGTCAGCAGGCTACCCAACATCCAAAGCCCCTGGCTGATCAGGGTGCTAGCTGAGCCTACGACTGCCGACAGCAGCAGCAACGCGATCGTCACCGTGCCAAAGAAATTTCCTGATATCGGGTGATTGAACTCGGCTTTGACCGCCGCAGGGTATTTAACCCATTTGGTGAGATACCCCGCCACCAGTGCGATAAACACCAGAATGGCAAACCCACCAATGACCGCTCCGATCATTTGCGCGTAAGCCACATATTCACTGGCGGACTGCCAGGCCAGGCTCAGGCCGGCCAACCCCATCACGGCGCCAAACAAATTGATGGGAAGATTCTTGATGGACCCCGACCGCTCGCTCGATTCGACAGCGAAGGGGGGAAGTGGCGCGTTACAGATGCTCATGCGGGTCTCCGGTTGACGATAAAGCACGTGACGGACAGTGTCGCCTACCTCCCCTCTGTCCTATAGTGTCGCTTAACGACGATTTCAGCCATTTCCACTACGGAGACCGACACCATGCGAATTGCCCTCCTGGCGTTTCCCCGTGTGCAAATGCTGGATGTCGTGGGCCCTGCCGATGTGTTCGCTGAAGCGGCCAGGCAATTGGGCAATTCCCGTGCATACCGGATCTCGGTCATCGGTACCGTCGCCGGGCAGATCAAGGGAACCAATGGGCTTCGCCTGGCCACGGATGACTCCATCGAGACGTTTAAGGGGGCTATCGATACGCTGCTGATCGCTGGAAGCCCCAGCGTGAATGACGTGGCACACGACGCCCACCTGCGGGACTGGGTGCGCTACCAGGCCACGCGCGTGCGGCGGATAGGCTCGGTTTGCAGTGGCGCTTTTGTGCTGGGGGCTGCTGGTTTGCTGGTCGGGCGACGCGTCACCACGCACTGGAATTCCAGTGCATTGCTGGCCAGGCAATACCCCGATGCCGTGGTCGAACCGGACAGCATTTTTATCCGCGACGGTAACCTGTACACCTCCGCCGGTGTGACGGCCGGTATGGATCTGGCTCTCGCGTTAGTCGAGGAGGACCACGGCCGTGATTTGGCGCTCAGTGTGGCCAGGGAAATGGTGATGTACTTCAAACGGCCGGGCGGCCAGTCACAGTTCAGCGCCCAACTGGCGGCACAGACCGCAGAGCGCACGAACATTCGCCAGATACAGACCTATATCGTCGACAACCTGGCCGCAGACCTGAGCGTGGCATTGCTGGCCCAGCGCGCTGACATGAGCGAGCGCAACTTTGCCCGGGTATTCAAGGCCGAGGGTGGATTCACCCCTGCCGAGTTCGTGGAGCTGGCACGTATCGACCAGGCACGGCGGCTGATCGAAGGCTCGAATGTCTCGCTCAAACGCCTGGCCGATCAGGTCGGCTATGCCAATGTTGATGGGTTCCGGCGCGCCTTCGTTCGCCGCCTGGGCGTTACCCCCAGCGACTACCGCAAGCGCTTCTTGTAGAAGCGCGACAGCCTCAGCCCAACGCCGTATCCATCACCATCATCAAGCAAAACCCGATACACAGCCCCAGGCTGGCGAGCTTGTCATGGCCATTGCGCCGCGACTCGGGAATGACTTCGTGAGTCACCACCAGCAGCATGGCCCCGGCCGCCAGCGCCAGCCCCAGCGGCAACAGCACCTGAGCCAGGCTCACCAGCCAGGCACACAGCACCGCAAACACCGGCTCCACCAGCCCTGACGCCGCGCCGATCAGGAACGCCTTGACCCGCGACATCCCTGCCCCGGCCAGCACCAACGCAATCACCAGTCCCTCCGGCACATCCTGCAAGGCAATACCCATGGCGAGGCTGTCGGCATCTGGCATGCCGCCGCCTGCCGAGACACCCACGGCCATACCTTCGGGAATGTTGTGGGCAATGATGGCGAACACAAACAGCCAGATACGCGGCGGTATCACCGGATGATCCGGACTGCCCACCAGCATTTCCGGGCTCGCGCCGGAGACCTTGCGGTCCACCAGATACAGCCCGAACGCGCCCAGCATGATGCCGAAACTGATCAATCCACTGGCGCCCCATGGCGTCAGCCCCAGGCTTTGGGCAGCCGCAATACCCGGCACGATCAGCGAAAATGCCGTAGCGGCCAACATCACCCCGGCACCGAAGCCCAGCAGCGTGTCGCTCACCGCCAATGGCATCCGGCGGATCACCAGTACCGGCACGGCACCCAGGGCGGTGCCGAGCGCGCAGATGGCCCCGCCCTGCAAGGCACGCAGGATGCGCGGTTCCAGGTCAAGCCAGGCCAGCCCTTGGGCCACCAGCAATGCAGTTCCTGCCAATAGCAGCAGCGAGCCAAACGCATAACGAAACATTCGCACGCTGCTGATCGCCAGTGTTTCAGTGCCCATAGTCGGCCTTAGATCTTGTTATAGAGGAGTTTCAGCCCAGCGCAGCCTGGTAGCGGCCGGCAACTTCCGGCCAGTTGATGACGCTGTAGAACGCATTGATGTATTCCGGACGACGGTTCTGGTACAGCAGGTAATAAGCGTGTTCCCAGACGTCCAGGCCGAGGATTGGCGTATTGCCGTTCATCAACGGGCTGTCCTGGTTGCCGCTGCTTTCCACCACCAGGGTCTTTTGCGGCGTCACGCTCAACCACGCCCAGCCGCTGCCGAAACGGGTCAAGGCAGCTTTGGTGAAGGCCTCTTTGAAGGCGTCGAAACCGCCCAACTGCTCGTCGATGGCGTTACCCAGCGCGCCGTCTGGCTTGCCGCCGCCCTTGGGCGACATGACAGCCCAGAACAACGAGTGGTTGGCGTGGCCGCCGCCCTGGTTGATCACCGCCGCCCGGAGTTTTTCCGGCAGTTGCTGGACGCTGGACACCAGTTTCTCCACCGGCCAAGCGGCAAACTCGGTGCCTTCGACGGCTGCGTTGAGGTTGTTGATGTAGGTCTGGTGGTGCTTGGTGTAGTGGATCTCCATGGTTTGCGCGTCAATATGCGGTTCAAGGGCATCGTAGGCGTAAGGCAAGGCCGGCAAGGTGTAGGACATATCAATGAGCTCCATAAAAAGGGCTGTTGCGGGTCGACGCATCCGATGGCGCCACGTTGCTGCCCAGCAGGCGGTGGGTACGTGGGTACTCACCGTGATCGCTGATGAAATTCAGCAGTTCGACGTAGGTCTTGCTGCTCTGGCGCAGGGCCGCTTCCCGCAGTAGCGGGTTAAGACGGGTGTCTTGCATGGTCTGCAACAGGCGCTGGTGAATGGCGCAGAGGTATTCCGCGCTTTCTTCCGGCTGGTTCAGGCGCAAGTGCAGGTCGGCCAGGTTGTGATGGGAAATGACGCAAGCCGCCACCGCTTCGTCGGCATCCGCCCAGCGCTCAAACAACACTTGAGCCAGGGCCAGGGCTTGCAGGTAGGCCTCGCGGGCATCTACCAGCTCGCCCGCCATAAAGCAGCGATTGGCCCGTTCGATCGTGCGTTTCCAGTGCTCCATGGTGAGCCTCCAAAGCAGGGTCGGTGATTACACGCCGCCAGCCGTGAGCTTTTCCGGATCCAGCAGGATTTCCAGTTGGCTGCGGGGCAAGTCGGTATGTTCGAGCGCCACATCAATCACCGGACGGCCTTGTTGATAGGCCTTCTTGGCGATTTCGGCGGCCTTTTGGTAACCGATGATCGGGTTGAGTGCGGTCACCAGGATCGGATTGCGCGACAGCGCTTCCTTGAGCTTGGCTTCGTTGACCTTGAAGCTGGCGATGGCCTTGTCTGCCAGCAGTCGGCTGGAGTTGGCCAGCAACTCCAGGCTGCCGAGCAGGTTCTGGGCAATGATCGGCAGCATCACGTTGAGTTCGAAGTTGCCGGACTGGCCGGCGATGGTAATCACCGTGTCGTTGCCGATGACTTGTGCGGCAACCATGGCGGTGGCTTCCGGGATCACCGGGTTGACCTTGCCGGGCATGATCGAAGAGCCCGGCTGCAGGCCTTCCAGCTCGATTTCACCAAGGCCCGCCAATGGGCCGGAGTTCATCCAGCGCAGGTCGTTGGCGATTTTCATCAGGGACACGGCGGTGGTCTTGAGCTGCCCGGAGACCGCGACGGCCGTGTCCTGGGAGCCGATCAGCGCGAACAGGTTCTTGCCTGGGGTGAACTGGACGTGGGTCAGGCTGCTCAGTTGCTGGCTGAAGCGCGCTGCAAACTCCGGATGCGCATTGATCCCGGTGCCGACTGCAGTGCCACCCTGGGCCAGCGCCTGCAAGCTCGGCAGCAGGTCTTGCAGATGGCCGATATTGGCCTTGAGCTGCTGCGCCCAGCCATTGAGCACCTGGCTCATGCGCACCGGCATGGCGTCCATCAGATGCGTCCGACCGGTCTTGACGAAACGGTGCACCTCCTCGGCCTTGTGCTCGATCACCTGGACCAGGTGCAGCAGCGCCGGCAGGGTTTGCTCATGCAGCACCAGCGCCGCACTGACGTGAATGGTGGTGGGGATGATGTCATTGCTGCTCTGGCCGCAGTTGACGTGATCGTTAGGGTTGACCGGCTCGCCCAGCAAGCGGCTGGCGAGGGTCGCAATCACTTCGTTTGCGTTCATGTTGGAGCTGGTGCCGGAACCGGTCTGGAAGATATCCACCGGGAAATGCTGCATGAAATCGCCTTCCAGCAAGCCTTGGGCGGCATCAACGATGGCCTTGCCCTGGGCTTCGCTCAGTTGTTTCAGCTCGACGTTGGCTTTAGCGGCGGCAGCCTTGGCCAGGATCAACGCACGAATGAACTGCGCCGGCATGCGCTGGTGGCTGATGGGAAAGTTGTTCACCGCACGCTGGGTTTGTGCGCCATACAGGGCCTCGGCGGGCACTTGCAGTTCGCCCATGCTGTCGCGTTCGATACGGGTGTTAGGGTCGGCCATCACTTATTTCCTGTGTCGCGTTGAGGTCTGAAAGCGGGCCAGGCAAGGCGCAGTCCGCTGGTAATGGTTGTTCCCTTGCCAAGGACTGCAACGCAGCCTGGCCCGCTTTCAGACACAACCCGAAGGGCCGGGCCTGCAATTGCGCAGGGCTGCGTTGCTCGAAGCTCATTTGGAACGACCAAACCACGCTCCTCGCGCCTTGCCCTGCGCAATTGCAGGCCCGGCGCGACACAGGAAATAAGTGATGGTCGACCCTAATCATCGGAAGATCCTTGCACCAGGTCAGAGTGAGAAATGGATGGAAGCAATTCGCAGGTCGCCAATTGCCAGGCAAAGGCCTGCCAGCGCTTGAGGCGGCAGGCACAGTGGGAAAGTTTTTCCAGGTCGCGCAACGGGCGCCAGGCCTGGTCCAGGCACATGGACCGCCAGTGCCAGGGCAAGGCGATGTCGGAGGCGGTGTCCAGCAGCAGGCGGAATGAGGTTTCGCCGATGGTCCACGGGTGGGTCGCAGTGCAACAGGCGAGGTACCGGCCTTCGGCCAGGTAATGTTCGATCAGGCGGGGCTCGTCGGGAGCAAGGCCGCAACGAATCTGACGACTCATCCAACGCCAGCTTTCCAGGTAGGGATCCTCATGCAGGACAGAACTCATGATCCACACTCATTCGGTAATGATATTTATTATTAAATGATATTGAGAATTAAAACAAGAGCCTGAGGGAATCACCCGGAATTCCAGGCACAAAAAAAGGCGCGCCACCCAATGGGTGGCGCGCCTTCTTTATGGCGTCTGTCGGCGGATTAGCTGCCGGCGACGGTCATCTTTTCGATCAACACCGAACCGGTGCGGATGTTGCTGCGCAGTTCCAGGTCATTACCCACCGCGACAATCTGCTTGAACATGTCACGCATGTTGCCCGCGATGGTCACTTCCTGCACGGCGAACTGGATTTCGCCGTTTTCCACCCAGAAACCCGCCGCACCACGGGAGTAATCACCCGTGACCATATTCAGGCCATGGCCCATCAACTCGGTGACCAGCAAGCCACGGCCCATGCGCCGCAACAGCGCCGCCTGGTCTTCATCGCCATGGGTGATGAACAGGTTGTGTACGCCACCGGAGTTGGCGGTGCTTGGCAGGCCGAGTTTGCGACCGGCGTAGGTGCCCAGCACATAGGACACCAGCTCACCGTTCTCGACGAACGGCTTGGCATAGGTGGCCAGGCCATCACCGTCAAACGACGAACTGCCCATGGCGCGCATCAGGTGCGGGCGCTCATCGATGGTCAGCCATTCCGGGAACAGCTTCTGGCCAATCGCACCTTCCAGGAACGACGACTTGCGGTACAGGTTACCGCCGGAAATCGCCCCAAGGAAACTGCCGAACAAACCACCGGCCAGTTCCGCCGAGAACAACACCGGCACTTCACAGGTCGGCACCGGGCGCGCGCCCAGGCGGCTGGCAGCACGCTGCGCGGCACGCTGGCCGATGAGTACCGGGTCCATCAGCAATTCGCCCTGGCGGTTCACGTCGTACCAGTAATCACGCTGCATCTGGCCGTTGGCTTCGGCGATCATCACGCAGCTCAGGCTGTGACGCGTCGAGGCATAACCGCCGATAAAACCGTGGCTGTTGCCGTATACGCGGCAACCCTGATGAGTACTCAAGGTGGTGCCATCGGCGTTCTTGATCCGGCTGTCGGCATCGAATGCCGCCGCTTCACAGGTCAGTGCCTGTTCAATAGCCTGTTCCGGGGTGATGTCCCAGGCATGGAACAGGTCAAAATCCTTCAAGTCCCGAGCCATCAGGGCTGCATCAGCCAGGCCGGAGCTTTCATCTTCGGAGGTGTGCTTGGCAATCGCCAGCGCTGCTGCAACGGTTTCGCGAATCGCTTCCGGGCCGCTGGCAGAAGTGCTGGCCGAGCCCTTGCGCTGGCCCACGTACAAGGTGATGCCAAACCCCTGGTCGCGGTTGAATTCGACGGTTTCCACTTCCCGCTGGCGCACCGAAGTCGACAACCCCTGCTCCAGGGACACCGCCACTTCACAGGCACTGGCCCCCTGGCGCTTGGCCTCGGCAATGATCTGCTCGACTTGTTCCTGCAGTGCCGGTAACGCTTGCGGACCGACGCTTTGGGCTGCACTCATGGTTTTCTCCACTCAAATTCTGCTTTCGGTTAAGGCCTTCTAGCGACCGGGCCGGACAAGCGGCCCCCGACTGGTTATCATGGCGGCGTTTCTTTGCGGACTGCCACCATGGTTGATTCTTACGACGACTCCCTCGATGGGGAGAAAAGCAAATCTCAGGTCAAACGCGAGCTGCATGCTCTGGTTGACCTCGGCGAGCGCCTTACAACACTCAAGCCTGACTTGTGTGCAAAACTGCCATTGACCGACGCCCTGCGCCGGGCTCTGAACGATGCGCCCAAGCACACCGCGAATATCGCGCGTAAACGGCACCTCATGTTCATCGGCAAACTGATGCGCGACCAGGACACTGACGCCATTCTGACGTTGCTCGATCAACTCGATGCCTCCACTCGCCAGTACAACGAGCGCTTCCATAACCTGGAACGCTGGCGCGATCGCCTGATCGCTGGCGATGACGCGGTACTGGAGAAGTTCGTCATCGAGTACCCGGATGCCGATCGCCAACAATTGCGCTCCCTGATCCGTCAGGCCCAGCACGAACTGGCGCAAAGCAAGCCACCGGCCTCCAGCCGAAAAATCTTCAAATACATCCGTGAGCTGGACGATAGTCAACGCGGCCTGCGCTGACCCTCTTCCCCGGGTGGCGGCCTTCGCCACCCGAAGCTCCCGTTCTTACGACCCCGTGCCACCCACGGTGATCGCATCGATTTTCAAGGTTGGCTGGCCGACACCCACCGGCACCGACTGACCATCCTTGCCGCACGTCCCCACACCGCTGTCCAGCGACAGGTCGTTACCGACCATCGACACCTTGCTCATGGCTTCCGGGCCGTTGCCAATCAACGTTGCACCCTTGACCGGCGCGGTGATCTTGCCGTCTTCGATCAAATACGCCTCGCTGGTGGAGAACACGAACTTGCCGCTGGTGATGTCCACCTGCCCACCACCGAGGTTGGCGCAGTAGATGCCGCGTTTCACCGAGGCGATGATTTCGGCCGGATCGCTTTCGCCGCCGAGCATGTAGGTGTTGGTCATGCGCGGCATCGGCAGGTGCGCGTAGGACTCGCGACGACCGTTACCGGTGCGGGCCACGCCCATCAGGCGCGCGTTGAGCTTGTCTTGCATGTAGCCCTTGAGCACACCGTTTTCGATCAGCGTGGTGCACTCGGTCGGGGTGCCTTCGTCATCGACGCTCAACGAACCGCGACGCCCGGCCAGGGTACCGTCATCGACGATGGTGCAGAGCTTGGACGCAACCATCTCGCCCATGCGCCCGCTGTAGGCGGAACTGCCCTTGCGGTTGAAATCACCTTCCAGGCCGTGGCCCACCGCTTCATGCAGCAGCACGCCGGACCAGCCAGAGCCCAATACCACCGGCAACGTACCCGCCGGGGCCGGAATTGCTTCCAGATTGACCAGGGCCTGGCGCAACGCTTCACGGGCATACCCCATGGCGCGGTCTTCGGTGAGGAAATAACGGTAGTCGGTACGCCCGCCGCCGCCGTGGCCACCGCGCTCGCGACGGCCATTCTGTTCGACGATCACGCTGACATTGAAGCGCACCAGCGGCCGCACATCCGCCGCCAGGCCGCCATCGGTGGAGGCCACAAGGATGCGTTCCCACACCCCGGCCATGCTTACGGTGACTTGCTGGATACGCGGATCCAGGGCGCGGGTCGCCGCGTCCACACGCTTGAGCAGCTCGACCTTTTCGGCGCGGCTGATCACTTCCAATGGGTTATCCGGGGCATACAGCTGGGCCACGTCCTGGGTGCTGAACGCCTGCACCGTGCCGTTTTGCCCGGCACGGGAGATCGAACGCGCTGCGCGAGCCGCCAGCCCCAGGGCTTCCAGGGTGATGGCGTTGCTGTAGGCAAAGCCGGTTTTTTCACCGGACTGCGCACGCACACCCACGCCTTGGTCGAGGTTGAAACTGCCTTCCTTGACGATCCCGTCTTCCAGGGCCCAGGACTCGGAAATCTGCCCCTGGAAATACAGGTCGGCCGCGTCGATGCCTGGCCCGGCCAGATCGCCGAGGACCGTTTGCAAGCTTTCGATGGTCACGCCACCAGGCGCCAGGAGGTGTTCACTGACTGAGGACAACAACTCGCTCATAGGTTTGGCCTTAAATTCATCGTTCTGAAGCAGGTCGCTGTGCGCCCTGCGAGAAAAAGCGCCGATGGCCCGCCACCGGCATGCGCGTCCGTATCGACGCCTGTTCGCTGCTATCGCGTTCGGCCAACAACACCGCCTCGCCTTGATCCTGTTGTGCCAGCACGCGCCCCCATGGGTCGATGATCGCTGCATGCCCGAAGGTTTCCCTGGGCCCCGGATGCACGCCACCCTGGGCGGCCGCCAGCAGGTAGCACTGGGTCTCGATGGCACGCGCACGGATCAGCACATCCCAGTGCGCGGCGCCGGTTACCGCTGTAAAGGCCGAGGGCGCGGTGATCAACTCGGCACCCGCAGCGCGCAATTCGCTGTATAGCTCCGGGAAGCGCAAGTCGTAACACACCGTCAGCCCCAGGCGGCCGACCGGCGTATCCGCCACGACCACCTGGCTACCATGAGCATAGTCATCGGATTCACGATAACGACCCCGGGCATCGGCCACATCGACATCGAACAGGTGCAGCTTGTCGTAGCGGGCAACGATTTCGCCCTGATCATCGATCAGCAGCGAGCAGGCATTGGACTTGGCGTTCGGCTGATCCTTTGGGGGCAGCGGCAAAGTGCCGGCCACTATCCATAAGGTGAGGTCGCGGGCGGTCTGTTTCAACCATGGCAGGATCGGACCTTCGCCCAAGGCCTCGGCGCGACCGATATCGGCCACATCGCGACGGCCCATGGCGGCGAAGTTTTCCGGGAGTACCGCAAGCCTTGCACCGCCCGCCGCCGCTTGCTCCAGCAGGCGCCGAGCCTGAGCCAGGTTGGCCAGCACATCGCTTTGGCTGACCATTTGAATTACCGCAAAGGACATGGGCCCACACTCCAGAAAAGGCATGAGGCCATGCTACTCCACAGGTACTCAGTTTGGCTTTTCAAATGGCTTGTCGAAGGTGATTTTCGGGTCCTTCCACGGGCCTTCTACCTTGTACTGCACGCTGGCGAAACGCGAAACACGGTCGCCAATCAGCTTGTCGATCAGGAACAGCGCCCCGCCAATGGCCGGCGCGCCGACGATCAATGCAGCAATCGGCAGGTTGTTGGTGACCGGCAGCGTCACCAGCAACTTGGCATCGACGCGATCAGCCACCAGGTCCAGGGTGCCGTTGATCTCCAGGTTACTCGACGGGCCGGTCATGGTGATCGGCTCACGGGTTACAAACACGCCGTTACTGGCGGCCAGCAAGCCCTTGACCCGGTCATAACTCAAGCCCTTGCCAAGCAAGTCCGAGAAGTCCAGGCGCAGCCGGCGACCGATGGAGTTGAAGTTCAGCAAGCCAAACACCCGCAGGGCCTGCGCACCGCCGTCCACTTCAACAAACTGGCCTTTGCGGAAACTGGCGTCCAGGCTGCCGGAGAAACGCTTGGGACCTACCCAGGCCGGCGAACCCGGCCAGCGGCCGTCCACGTCCACGTGAAAATCTTCGCTGGTCACGCTCGGCGCAAATCCCCAGCCCTTGAGCACGTCGCCAATGTTCTTGCCATCGAGGCGGCCCTTGTACCAACTGCTGCTGGCACCGGGTGCACCTTCCCAACCGCCGGCGCCCTGGAGCACCATGCCCTTGAGCCCCAGGTTCAGGCTGTTGAACGCCATGCCCCTGGTGGTCGGGCGAACTTTCAGAGACCAGGCACCTACCAGGTCCGGGCCCTGGAACAACTGGGCAATCGAGATATCCAGCGCGGGAATATCCTTGGGATCAACATCAGCCAATGGGTCCGGCGCATTTTCATCCGCCTGCACGGTCGGATCCACCGCAGGCAGCTTCACGTACTGCAGGTTGACTGCAATCGGCGCGCCCTTGGCGTCCGGCAACCCCACGGTACCCTTGGCCTGCTGGCTGTCGAACTGCAAGCCCCAGGCAGCGGGTTTACGGTCCAGCTGCAAGCTGACCTGGTCGAACTGGGTGCCGAAACCGGTCAGCTTGCCGACCTTGAAATCGGCCCCGCTCAACAACTGCTTGGCACTGCCACCCGGGTCGTTGCCGGCGTAGCGGTCCACGAGCTTTTTCCAGGGGTCGATATCCAGCTCCGACAACACGCCGCGGATTCGCAAGCCCTTGCCGGCCGGCAACACCGCATCGCCATCTCCCAGGAACAGCTCACCCCGGCCGTCGGCGAAATTGTCCGCCGGGGCGGCGAAGGTGAAGCTGCCCAACTCGCCATAATCGAACCAGTAACGGCGCTCCTTACCCTGCAAGGTCATGCGGAACACACTGTCGCGGCCCTGGCTCGCCGGCATACCGAACGGCGCCGGCAGGTCCACGGCCACGCCCTTGAGGTTGGAGCTGACCATCAACTGGCTGTCGGCGCCATCGAGGTTGAGCTGCAATTGGTAGGGGATATCGCCGGACACCGGCAACGGCTGGCTGACCTTCAGCCAGTCAGTCAGCCGCTTGACGGTCACCTGCCCTTTCGCGGTGACGCGGGTGTTGAGGTCGCCTGGCTTGCCATCGGCGAAAATCTGCGCGGTGATCGGTCGGTCGAAGGCCTGGGCGCTGATGTTCTGGCCACTCAGGCCCTTGGCGCTGTCGAAGCGGAAATCACCCTTGAGCTGGCTCAGGTCCAGCGTAGGCTCGGCCAGTTGCAGGCGGGACTTGTCGGTCTTGAAATCCACCACGATCTTGGGATCGGCGCCCTTGGCCAAGGGAATATCCAGGTCCAGCTTGCCTTGCAGGTCGCCCTCGCCTTTCCAGCCGGCGAAGGTCGAGGCGGTGCCGATCGGCGCTTCCTGAAGGATTTTCAGGCCATCGCCCAGGCCACCGGCAAAGTTGCCGGTGAGCAGCAGGTGGCTGTCCTTGCCTTCGGGGGCGTGGGGAATGTTGACGTAGATATCATTGACCTTGGTGTCGAGCAGATGGCCCTTGCTGGCCAGGATGCGCACGCCGCTTTCCTCGACAAACACTTCACCCTTGACCTTGCTCACGTGCGGCCAGCCCGGCTGGAATGCCAGCTCGGCATCATGCACCTTGAAGAACAGGCTGATATTGCGCGAGGCAGGCAGTGCGTCGTGGTTCAGCGAGCCTTGGTACTGGAAGAAGCCCTCGTCCACTGCACCCTTGAGAATCGCAGTGCGCAGCCACTCATCGAGTGCCGGGCTCAACACCGCCGGCAGGTATTTGGGGGTGAAGCGGCCATCGCCGTCGACCATACCGACCCGCAGGTCCATGTAGTCTTCCTGGCTATGGTCGAAATGCAGGCGAATCAGGAAGTCGGCGGCGACCTTGCCCTCCTCGCCCAGCACCTTGATATACGGCGCGATCAGGGTGAAGCCTTCCTTGTCGAGCTTCCACGTCAGGCGGGCGTTGGCCTGGATGTACTGCCAGGGCTTGGCGAAGATCGGAAACAGGTGCAAGGAGAAATCCTTGCTATCCATGCGCAGCTCACCCTTGCCCAGGTCACCGCTGATGCTGCCGCTGACATTGCGGGCTGCCGGTGCGCCGAAGTAAGCGTCGAAACCAATACGGTCGAGGTTGGCCGCGAAGCTCACGCGCTGGTCGGTGGTGTCTTGAGGCCGATAATCCAGCAACACGTTCCGCAGCGTGCCAGTGGCCTTCAGATGATCCAGGGTGGTGGCCACGGCTTCCGGCAAGGGTGCCAAGGCGTGCAGCAATGGCGTGATCGGCGTCAGGTCGAGGCGATCGGCCTGCAGGTTCCAGACTTCCTGGGCCTTGTCGGTGGCCAGGGTTTGTTGCAGTTGCAGGCGCGATTCCCAGCGAGTGTCGCCGAGGTTCATTGCGAGCGAGTCAAACAGCACCTTGAGGCCGCTGTCACTGCGTTGCAGGTACGCAGTGAGGGCCAGGTTCTCAATATGAGTCGGCTTGCGATCGGCATAGCTGCCCTTGAGCTGCGGGGCGTTGAGGCGCACGGCGGCGCTTTGCACGGTGCCCTTGGCCCAGGTCAGCCAGAATTCGCCGCCAGCCTTGAGTTCGGAAAGTTTCCATTGCTGGGTCAGTTTTGCCGGGATCCATTTTGCCCAGTCACTCTGGGGCAAGCTCAGGTAAGCCTCGGCTTCGCCGTCTTTCCACTGGCTGGCGCGGATTCGGGTGCGCAGGTTCAACGCCAGGGGCTGGCCGTCGGGCAGGGTCAGGCGCGCGTCCAGGCGCTGGCGGTTGGCGCCGGTCTGCAGGCTCACGCCGACATAGGTCAAGGTCAGCGGAGCCTGGTCGAACGGCTGCAGCGTCACCTGGCTGTCGAGCAATGAAACCTGCCCGACCATTTGCATGCGCGTCAGCAGTTGTTCGGGATCCAGCGGCTGGTCATCCTGCACCGGCAGGCCTTGCAGCGCCCAGTGGCCGTCCTGGTCTTCCTTCACGCTGACTTGCAGGCCGCTGACTTCCAGGTGGGCAATGCGCACTTCACGCGCCAGCAGGCTGGCCCAGATATCCGGCACCACTTGCACCTGGTCCAGGCGCAGGGCGCTGCTGCCCTCGCCGACCATCACGTCGTGAGCCAACAATACCGGCGCGAAGCCACTCCAGCGCCCTTCCAGGCTGCCGATGTTCACGGGCATATCCAGCGCAGTACGCGCCTTGGCCTCGATTTCGCCACGGTATTCCGCCACCAACGGCGTCAATTCACGGCCCAGGCTCACGTACACCGCCGCCAATACCAGCAGCAAGGCGCACAGGCCGAGGCCCCAGCGGGTCAATGCGGCAAAAAAGCGTATCAGACGCTCCATGTCAGGCGACCCTCAAAGGCAATAGTCGGACGGCAGATCAAGGCCTGCCCGTCTCGTTGATAAGAACTAACGCGAATCAGAGCAGCACCACGTCATATTGTTCCTGGGAATACATGGTTTCGACCTGGAAGCGAATGGTGCGCCCGATAAAACCCTCCAGCTCGGCTACGTTGCCGGATTCTTCATCCAGCAAACGGTCGACCACCTTCTGGTTAGCCAGGACTCTATAGCCCTCGGCCTGGTAGGCGCGTGCCTCCCGTAAGATTTCCCGGAAAATCTCGTAGCAAACCGTTTCCGGGGTCTTCAACTTTCCGCGCCCCTGGCAACTGCTGCACGGCTCGCACAGCACTTGCTCCAGGCTTTCGCGGGTGCGCTTGCGGGTCATCTGCACCAGGCCCAGCTCGGTGATGCCGATGATGTTGGTCTTGGCGTGATCGCGCTCCAGTTGCTTCTCCAGGGTACGCAGCACCTGGCGCTGGTGCTCTTCGTCTTCCATGTCGATGAAGTCGATGATGATGATCCCGCCCAGGTTGCGCAGGCGCAATTGGCGGGCGATCGCGGTGGCCGCTTCGAGGTTGGTCTTGAAGATGGTTTCTTCGAGATTGCGATGGCCCACAAAGGCACCGGTATTCACGTCGATAGTGCTCATGGCCTCCGCCGGGTCCACCACCAGGTAACCGCCGGACTTGAGCGGCACTTTGCGCTCAAGCGCTTTCTGGATTTCGTCTTCGACGCCATACAGGTCGAAAATCGGCCGCTCGCCCGGGTAATGCTCCAGGCGATCGGCGATTTCCGGCATCAGCTCGGCAACAAATTGCGTAGTGCGCTGGAAGGTTTCCCGCGAGTCGATGCGAATTTTCTCGATCTTCGGGCTGACCAGGTCGCGCAAGGTGCGCAGGGCCAGGCCGAGGTCTTCGTAGATCACGCTGGGGGCGCCAATGGTCTTGATCTGCGCTCCGATCTGGTCCCAGAGGCGGCGCAGGTAGCGGATGTCCATGAGGATTTCATCGGCACCGGCACCTTCTGCGGCAGTACGCAGGATAAAGCCGCCGGCCTCCTTGATACCTTCCAGCGCCACGCAGTCACTGACCACCTTTTTCAGGCGCTCGCGCTCGGCTTCATCTTCGATTTTCAGGGAAATACCGACGTGGGCCGTGCGCGGCATGTACACCAGGTAGCGCGAAGGAATCGACAGTTGCGTGGTCAGCCGTGCGCCCTTTGAGCCAATCGGATCCTTGGTGACTTGCACCACCAGGCTCTGCCCTTCGTGCACCAGGGCGCTGATGCTTTCGACCGCCGGGCCTTCGCGCAGGGAGATTTCCGAAGCATGGATAAACGCAGCGCGGTCCAGGCCGATGTCGACGAACGCCGCTTGCATCCCCGGTAACACACGCACGACCTTGCCTTTATAAATATTCCCGACGATCCCGCGCTTTTGGGTGCGCTCGACGTGCACTTCTTGCAGAACACCGTTCTCTACCACCGCCACGCGCGATTCCATCGGCGTGATATTGATCAGAATCTCTTCACTCATGGCTGGGTCTCGTTCAGGCGTTTTCACAATAGTGACCGATCGCTTAAGGCTTGGCGCTGGAATACGGCGTTTAGCGCACGGTAAGGTTTTGCCAACAGGGTATGCCGAATTGGCCCAGCAGTTCTGCGGTTTCGCAGACCGGCAGGCCAACGACGGCAGAGTAGCTGCCATTGAGTCCGGCGACGAACACCGCCGCCAAGCCTTGGATAGCATAGCCGCCCGCTTTGTCCTGGGGCTCGCCGCTGTGCCAATAAGTGGTGGCTTCGTCCGCTGAAATCCTGCGAAAGCGCACACGACTGCTGACCAGCTGCGTTTCGCAACGCTGGCCGTCAATCAGGGCAATGGCCGTCAAGACTTCGTGTTCACGCTCGGAAAGGGCCAGCAACATGGCCAGGGCGTCGGCTTGATCCACGGGTTTACCGAGGATCCGGCCGTCGAGGATCACGGCTGTGTCCGCGCCCAGCACACAGGCGCCGGTGGCATCGGCCAAGGTCGCTCGACCGGCCGCAGCCTTGCCGCGCGCCAGGCGTTCTACGTAGGACGCGGGCGATTCATTTGTAAGGGGAGTTTCATCAATGGCGGCGCTGACGACGGTGAACGGCACGCCGATCTGTGTCAGCAGCTCACGCCGCCTCGGGGAGCCCGAGGCCAGATAAAGCGAATTCATGCAGACTCTCCCTGTAGGGTTCGATAACCAGGCAGAGCCTCGCGATCCATTCAATTGATTTTATAGCGACGACGCAATCCACGCAGGCCAAAACTGACCCAGGGCCACAACAGCGCGCTGACCAGCGCGGGCAACACCAGCGCCAGGGTCGGTTGGCGGTTGCCGGTCAAGGCGCTAAGCCACAGCTGTACCAACTGCGCCAGGCCGAAGATCACCAGGATCACCAGGCACTGTTGCCACATCGGGAACATCCGCAGGCGCTGCTGCAATGACAGCACCAGGAAGGTAATCAGGGTCAGGATCAACGCGTTCTGCCCGAGCAGGGTGCCGTAGAGCACATCCTCCATCAGCCCCAGGCACATGGCCGTGACCATCCCGACCTTGTGCGGCAGCGCCAGGGCCCAGAACGCCAGCAGCAAGGCGAGCCACAGCGGGCGCAGGATCTCCATGAATTGCGGCAGCGGCGAAACGCTGAGCAGCAAGCCGATGGCAAAGGTCAGCCAGACGATCCAGCCGTTACGCGAATGAGTACCGGCCATTATTCTTCCCTCTGCCGAGTGGTTGCCGGGGCCGCGGCCGGTGGTTTGGCGGCGGCGGGCGGTTTGGCAGCGGCAGGTGTTGCAGCCGCAGGCTTGGCCGGACGCGCGCTATGGGCCACAGGCTTGACCGGTGTCGCAACCGGCGCGGCTGGCGTTGCCGGAGCGGCTGCCGGGGCAGCAGGTGCCGCCGGTTTTGGCACGGTGGCCGGAATGATCGGCGCGGTGCCGTTTTGCTTGTCTTCCGCTTCCTGGGCCTGGGCGGCTTCGTTGGCACGCTCTTCCGGGGTGCGGTTGTCACTGAACACCAGCAACAGGTAACGGCTGCGGTTCAATGCGGCGGTCGGCACGGCACGCACAATGGCGAACGGCTGGCCGGAATCGTGGATCACTTCCTTGACCGTCGCGACCGGGTAGCCTGCCGGGAACCGCTGACCCAGGCCGGAGCTGACCAGCAGGTCGCCTTCCTTGATGTCGGCGGTGTCTGCGACGTGACGCAACTCCAGGCGTTCCGGGTTACCGGTACCGCTGGCAATCGCCCGCAGGCCGTTGCGGTTGACTTGCACCGGGATGCTGTGGGTGGTGTCGGTCAGCAACAGCACGCGAGAGGTATAAGGCATCAACTCCACCACCTGGCCCATCAAGCCACGGGCATCGAGCACCGGCTGGCCGAGGACTACGCCGTCGCGCTCACCCTTGTTGATGATGATGCGATGGGTGAAGGGGTTCGGATCCATACCGATCAACTCGGCCACTTCGACCTTCTCATTGACCAGCGCAGAGGAATTGAGCAACTCGCGCAGCCGAACGTTCTGCTCGGTGAGGGCCGCCAGCTTTTGCATGCGCCCCTGCAGCAGCAGGTTTTCGGTCTTGAGTTTTTCGTTCTCGGCCACCAGTTCGGTGCGGCTGCCAAATTGACTGGCGACACCCTGATAGAGACGCTGCGGCAGGTCAGTGATCCAGTACGTCTGCATCAGGACCAGCGACATCTGGCTACGCACTGGCTTGAGCAGTGTGAAGCGGGCATCGACCACCATCAGCGCAACCGATAGCACGACCAGCACCAACAGGCGCACGCCCAATGAGGGGCCTTTGGAAAAAAGCGGTTTAATAAGCCGCTCCTCCCAGGCAAATGTTTTCTTTATTCATACGGCATCAAACCGGCCCGGATGCAGATTGAAGAAGATAAACGCCAACAGGCAGCACTGCAAAGTGCTGCCTGTGAGCGAAACATGGGCAAACCAGCAAATTCTTATTCGCTGGAGAGCAGGTCCATGGTGTGTTTATCCATCATTTCCAGTGCACGGCCACCGCCGCGGGCGACGCAGGTCAACGGGTCTTCAGCGACGATCACTGGCAAACCGGTTTCCTGGGCCAGCAACTTGTCGAGGTCGCGCAGCAAGGCGCCACCACCGGTCAGTACCAGGCCACGCTCGGCGATATCGGAAGCCAGTTCCGGAGGCGATTGCTCCAGGGCGCTCTTCACCGCCTGAACGATGGTGGCCAGGGACTCTTGCAGAGCTTCCAGCACTTCATTGGAGTTCAGGGTGAAGGCACGTGGGACGCCTTCGGCCAGGTTGCGACCGCGAACATCGACTTCGCGAACTTCGCCGCCCGGGTAAGCGGTACCGATTTCCTGCTTGATGCGCTCGGCGGTGGATTCGCCGATCAGGCTGCCGTAGTTGCGACGCACGTAGGTGATGATCGCTTCGTCGAAGCGGTCGCCGCCAACCCGTACGGATTCGGCATACACCACACCATTGAGGGAGATCAGGGCGATTTCAGTAGTACCACCACCGATATCCACCACCATCGAACCGCGCGCTTCTTCAACCGGCAGGCCGGCACCGATCGCAGCGGCCATTGGCTCTTCAATCAGGAACACTTCACGGGCACCGGCGCCAAGGGCCGATTCACGGATGGCACGACGTTCCACCTGGGTGGATTTGCACGGAACGCAGATCAGCACACGAGGGCTGGGCTGCAGGAAACTGTTTTCGTGAACCTTGTTGATGAAGTACTGCAGCATCTTTTCGCAGACACTGAAGTCAGCAATCACGCCATCCTTCATCGGACGAATGGCAGCAATGTTGCCCGGTGTTCGGCCCAACATGCGCTTGGCCTCGGTGCCAACGGCAACGACACTTTTCTGATTACCATGGGTCCGAATGGCCACAACCGATGGCTCATTCAGGACGATACCGCGCTCGCGCACGTAAATAAGGGTGTTGGCAGTGCCCAGGTCGATGGAAAGATCGCTGGAAAACATGCCACGCAGTTTCTTGAACATGGGAAAGGGACCCTAGGCAACGCGTGGGTAAAAAAGTGCGGCAAACTCTAACAACGACAGGGATTTTGGGCAAGGCGCCAATGTGCTAAATTGGCCGACTTTCTGTGCACCAACCCCCACAATCGCGGCCATATGACCGTAGAAATGCGGTAGTGTTCCTACAATCTAACACACGGATAGCTTCCGTTCTGTTTTCCACTGGAGAATCCCATGGCGCTTGAACGCTCCGACGTGGAAAAAATCGCTCATTTGGCCTGCCTGGGCCTCAATGAAGCCGATCTTCCACAGACCACCGCAGCCCTGAACAGCATTCTCGGGCTGGTCGACCAAATGCAAGCCGTGAATACCGACGGCATCGAGCCCCTGGCTCACCCGCTGGAAGCCAGCCAGCGCCTGCGCGCCGACGTCGTGACCGAGCGCAATAATCGCGAGGCTTACCAGTCCATCGCGCCAGCGGTCGAAAACGGCCTGTACCTGGTTCCGAAAGTCATCGACTAAAGGGAAAGAGCCTGCAATGCATCAATTGACTCTGGCCGAGATCGCCCGCGGTCTCGCCGACAAAAAGTTTTCTTCCGAAGAGCTGACCACGACCCTGCTGGCGCGTATCGCCGAGCTGGACCCTAAGGTCAACAGCTTCATCAGCATCACCGAAGAGCTGGCCCTGAGCCAGGCCAAGGCCGCCGACACACGTCGCGCCAACGGTGAGAACGGCGCCCTGTTGGGTGCGCCGATTGCCCACAAGGACCTGTTCTGCACCCAGGGCATTCGCACCAGCTGCGGCTCGAAGATGCTCGACAATTTCAAGGCGCCCTACGACGCCACTGTGGTCGCCAAGCTGGCCGCTGCCGGGGCCGTGACCCTGGGCAAGACCAACATGGACGAATTCGCCATGGGCTCGGCCAACGAGTCGAGCCACTACGGCGCGGTGAAAAACCCGTGGAACCTCGAGCACGTGCCCGGCGGTTCGTCCGGTGGTTCGGCGGCCGCGGTTGCCGCTCGTCTGTTACCTGCCGCCACGGCCACCGACACTGGCGGCTCGATCCGCCAACCGGCCGCTTTCACCAACCTCACCGGTCTGAAACCGACCTACGGTCGCGTTTCCCGCTGGGGCATGATTGCCTACGCCTCCAGTCTCGACCAGGGCGGCCCCCTGGCACGCACCGCTGAAGACTGCGCAATTTTGTTACAAGGCATGGCAGGCTTCGATCCGCAGGACTCCACCAGCATTGATGAACCCGTGCCGGACTACAGCGCCAGCCTGAATACCTCGATCAAAGGCCTGCGCATCGGCGTGCCGAAAGAGTATTTCAGCGCCGGCCTCGACCCGCGCATCGCCGAACTGGTGCACAACAGCGTCAAGGAGCTGGAAAAGCTCGGCGCCGTGATCAAGGAAATCAGCCTGCCGAACAACCAGCACGCGATTCCGGCCTACTACGTGATCGCGCCGGCAGAAGCGTCCTCCAACCTGTCGCGGTTCGACGGCGTGCGCTTCGGCTACCGCTGCGAAAACCCGAAAGACCTCACCGACCTGTACAAGCGCTCCCGTGGCGAAGGTTTCGGCGCGGAAGTACAACGCCGGATCATGGTCGGTGCCTACGCCCTGTCGGCCGGCTACTACGACGCGTACTACCTCAAGGCGCAAAAGATCCGTCGCCTGATCAAGAACGACTTCATGGCTGCCTTTAATGAAGTCGACGTGATCCTCGGCCCAACCACGCCGAACCCGGCCTGGAAGATCGGCGCCAAGACCGGCGACCCGATCGCCGAGTACCTGGAAGACCTGTACACCATCACCGCCAACCTCGCCGGTCTGCCGGGCTTGTCCATGCCTGCAGGTTTCGTCGATGGCTTGCCGGTGGGCGTGCAACTGCTCGCCCCGTATTTCCAGGAAGGCCGCCTGCTCAATGTGGCGCACCAGTACCAGTTGAACACTGACTGGCACACTCGCACCCCTACCGGCTTCTGAGGAGAACACTATGCAATGGGAAGTCGTGATCGGGCTGGAGATTCATACCCAGCTCGCCACCCAATCGAAGATTTTCTCCGGTAGCGCCACCACGTTCGGCGCAGAACCCAACACCCAGGCCAGCCTGGTAGACCTGGGCATGCCCGGCGTGCTGCCGGTGCTGAACCAGGAAGCGGTGCGCATGGCGGTGATGTTCGGCCTCGCCATCGATGCCGAGATCGGCCAGCACAACGTGTTCGCCCGCAAGAACTACTTCTACCCGGACCTGCCCAAGGGCTACCAGATCAGCCAGATGGAATTGCCGATCGTCGGCAAGGGCTACCTGGACATCCCGCTGGAAGACGGCACCATCAAACGTGTCGGCGTGACCCGTGCGCACCTGGAAGAAGATGCCGGCAAGAGCCTGCATGAAGAATTCAACGGCGCCACCGGCATCGACCTGAACCGCGCCGGCACCCCGCTGCTGGAGATCGTTTCCGAGCCGGACATGCGCAGCGCCAAGGAAGCCGTGGCCTACGTCAAGACGATCCACGCGCTGGTGCGTTACCTCGGGATCTGCGACGGCAACATGGCCGAAGGCTCCCTGCGTTGCGACTGCAACGTGTCGGTGCGGCCAAAAGGCCAGGCCGAGTACGGCACCCGCTGCGAGATCAAGAACGTCAACTCGTTCCGTTTCATCGAGAAGGCGATCAACACCGAAGTACGTCGCCAGATCGAGCTGATCGAAGACGGCGGCAAGGTGATCCAGCAGACCCGCCTGTACGACCCGAACAAAGACGAAACCCGCGCCATGCGCAGCAAGGAGGAAGCCAACGACTACCGTTACTTCCCCGATCCGGACCTGTTGCCGGTGGTCATCGAGGACTCGTTCCTGGCTGACGTGCGCGCCACGCTGCCGGAACTGCCACCGCAGAAACGCGAGCGTTTCCAGGCGCAGTTCGGGCTTTCGGTGTATGACGCAAGCGTGCTGGCGTCGAGCCGCGAGCAAGCCAACTACTTCGAAAAAGTCGTGAGCATTGCCGGCGACGCCAAACTGGCGGCCAACTGGGTGATGGTTGAGCTGGGCAGCCTGTTGAACAAACAGGGCCTGGAAATCGACGAAGCACCGGTGTCGGCAGAACAGTTGGGCGGCATGTTGCTGCGGATCAAGGACAACACCATCTCCGGCAAAATCGCCAAGACCGTGTTTGAAGCCATGGCCGCCGGCGAAGGCAACGCTGACGAGATCATCGAAAAGCGCGGCCTGAAGCAAGTCACCGACAGCGGCGCGATTTCGGCCGTGCTCGACGAGATGCTGGCAGCCAATGCCGAGCAGGTTGAACAATACCGTGCGGCGGATGAAGCCAAGCGGGGCAAGATGTTCGGCTTCTTTGTCGGCCAGGCGATGAAAGCCTCCAAAGGCAAGGCCAACCCGCAACAGGTCAACGAACTGCTGAAAAGCAAACTCGAAGGCTAAACGCGGTGAAATGGTCGGAGCAGGACCTCACGTCCAACTCTGACCCCTTGTGGGAGCGGGCTTGTGTGGGAGCGGGCTTGCTCGCGAAAGCGGTGGATCAGTCAGCCTATTCGTTGCCTGACACACTGCATTCGCGAGCAAGCCCGCTCCCACCCAAGCCCGCTCCCACATCTGTAAGGGGGAAACCTTGAAAATGAAGCGTCTACTCGGCCTGTTGGCCCTGTTCTCTCTGCTCGCCGGCTGCGCCAGCGGCCTCATCGACCCCAACGGCTATGACGAAACCGGCTCCGCGTCCTACTACGGCGCCAAACACCACGGCAACCGCACTGCCAGCGGTGAACCGTTCAACCAGAATGCCCTGACCGCCGCCCATCGTCGCCTGCCCTTCGGCACGCAGGTGAAGGTCACCAATCTCGACAACAACAAAAGCGTCGTTGTCCGCATCAATGATCGCGGCCCGCATACCCGTGGGCGCCTGATCGACCTTTCACGCAAGGCCGCCGAACAGATCGGTATGATCGGCAGCGGCACCGCGCGCGTTCGCGTGCAAGCCCTCAGCAACTGACCGACGGAGCCCAGGCCATTTCCGCATTAACCGCCCTCTCGCCCTTTAGCCTGATCGAACTGATCAGCGGCCTGCTGCTGTTGATCTTCGGCGCAGAAGTATTAGTACGCGCCGCCGTGCGCCTGGCGGCCAGCCTCAAGGTGCGCCCGCTGATCATCGGCCTGAGCATCGTCGCCTTCGGCAGCAGCGCGCCGCAGATGGCGATCAGCTTGCAAGCGACCCTGGCGGACAACACCGACATCGCCGTGGGCAGTGTGATCGGCAGCAGCATCTTCAACACCCTCGTGACCCTTGGCCTGGCAGCCCTGATCATTCCGCTGCGGGTCTCCCGGCAACTGGTACGCCTGGATATCCCGATGATGATCATCGCCAGCCTGCTGGTGTTTGTGCTAGCCGCCAATGAAGAACTCACGCCGATCGATGGCCTGTTACTGCTGGTGGCCCTGGTGGCCTACCTCGGCGTGCTGCTCTACCAGACCCGCCACTCCCGCCGCCCGCGCACCCGGGACACTGTGGTGCAGGCGCCGTGGCTGAGCAGCGTGCTGCTGATGCTCGGTGGACTGTTGATCCTCGTACTGGCCGGGCACCTGCTGCTGGGCGCGGCGGTGGACGTGGCCTCTGACCTGGGCCTGTCGGAACGCATCATCGGCCTGACGCTGATTGGTGTCGGCACTTCCCTGCCCTGCCTGGCCACCTCGCTGATCGCCGCCCTGCGCGGCCAGCGGGAAATTGCCGTGGGCAACGTGATCGGCAGCAACCTGTTCAACCTGCTTGGGGTGCTGGGCTTTACCGCCCTGGTGGCGCCCTCGCCGTTGTCGGTGTCGCCCAATGCCCTGGATTTCGACCTGCCGGTAATGCTCGGCGTGGTCGCCCTGTGCCTGCCGGTGTTTTATTCGGGCTACCGCGTCACCCGGGCCGAAGGCCTGGTGTTCCTGGGCCTGTACCTGGTGTACGGGCTGCACGTGGTGTCGTTCACCTTCGGCATGCCGCTGGCCAACAAGCTTGAACAACTGATGCTGTATTACGTCCTGCCAGCGCTGGTGGCTTTCCTGTTGTTCACCTCGCTGCAAGCCTGGCGCCGCCAACACAAGAGGGAATCGCAATGACCGAACAGAAAAAGCCCGGCGTTGAAATGCGCCGCCAGGTGATGGGTGATGTGTTTGTCGATCGGGCGCTGGGCAATGCCACGGAGTTCAGCCAGCCGCTGCAGGATTTCGTCAACGAGCATGCCTGGGGCAGCGTGTGGAATCGCGAAGGGTTGCCGCTGAAAACCCGCAGCCTGATCACCCTCGCCGCGTTGACCGCCCTCAAGTGCCCGCAGGAACTCAAGGGCCACGTGCGCGGCGCGCTGAACAACGGTTGCACCGTGGAGGAGATTCGCGAGGCGCTGCTGCATTGTGCGGTGTATGCCGGTGTGCCGGCGGCGATTGACGCCTTCCGCGCCGCGCAGGAAGTGATCGACAGCTACCAGAAAGACGCCTAGATCCAGCCACCCGCCTGCAACACGAAAATCCCGATATTCGTGGTCACCGCCGCCATCAAGGTGGTGATCACGATAATCGCGGCCGCCAGCTCATGATTGCCCTCCGCCGCCCGTGCCATGACAAAACTGGCCGCTGCTGTGGGCGCACCGAAGTACAGGAACAGAATCCCCAGCTCCGGCCCACGGAACCCCAGCAGCCAAGCGCCAAAGGTAGCGAGCACCGGCAGCCAGATCATCTTCATCAAGCTGGCACTCAGGGCCATGTCCCCGCTTTTGCGCAGTGCCGCCAGCGACAACGTGCCGCCGATGCAGATCAATGCCAATGGCAAGGTCATGTCCGCCAGGTACTGCCCGGAGGATTCCAGCCAGCCAGGCAAGCCGATCTGGAAATACGCGAAGGGCGCCGCTGCGATCACGCTGATGATCAACGGGTTGGCCAGCACGCTCTTGAAGATGCTCCACGGGTCGGACTTGATCACCGGGCTGTACACCGCCAGCACAATGGTCGACAGGGTGTTGTAGAACAGGATCACCAGCGCCGCGAGCACCGCGCCAAGGGAAATCCCGTAGTCGCCGTACATGCTGGCCGCCAGCGCCAGGCCGATAACACCGTTGTTACCGCGGAAAGCGCCTTGGGCGTAAATGCCACGGTCTACACGCGGGCACCGAAAGATCGCCCAGCCCCAGGCCAGGGCGAAGCTCAACAGCGTGGCAACCGCGAAATAGATCAGCAGGCCGGGCTTGAGGGCCGAATGCAGGTCGGCGTGGAGAATCCCGAGAAACAGCAACGCCGGCATGGTGACGTTGAACACCAGGGCCGAGGCGATATGGATAAAGTTGTCGTTGATCCAGTTGATGCGCTTGAGCAGGACGCCCAGGAACAGCATGGCAAACACCGGCGCGGTGATGTTCAGGGTTTGTAGGAAGATTGCCAGCATGCCGGGGAGAACCTTGGGTGGGCGTCGGTAGGTGGCTAATGATAAGCCAGCATGGCCAGCTTCGTCTGGACTACCGCTTTCGCGAGCAAGCCCGCTCCCACATTTGACCGAGTTCTACCTTTGGAATGCAGTCAAATGTGGGAGCGGGCTTGCTCGCGAAGCAGGCGACTCGGTCTTAAGTAATCGGCGCGGGATTGAACAACGTAATGTCGTTATGCAGCTTGTGCTGCTCCGCCCATGTCTGCTTCTTGCCGCTGGCCACATCCAGGTAGAAGTGGAACAACTCCCAACCCAGCTCCTCAATCGTGGCCCGGCCGGTGGCGATCCGCCCGGCATCGATATCAATCAGGTCCGGCCAACGCTGCGCCAGCTCGGTGCGCGTCGAAACCTTCACCACCGGCGCCATCGCCAGCCCATACGGCGTGCCACGCCCGGTGGTGAACACGTGCAGGTTCATCCCCGCCGCCAACTGCAACGTGCCGCACACAAAATCACTCGCCGGCGTGGCACAAAAGATCAGGCCCTTGCGATTGAACCGCTCGCCCGGGCCAAGCACGCCATTGATCGCACTACTGCCCGACTTGACGATGGAACCCAACGACTTCTCGACAATATTCGACAACCCACCCTTCTTGTTCCCCGGCGTAGTGTTGGCGCTGCGATCCGCCTCGCCCTTGGCCAGGTAGCGGTCGTACCAGTCCATTTCCCGCACCAGTTCCCGGGCCACGTCCTGGTTCTCGGCACGGGAAGTCAGCAGGTAGATCGCATCGCGCACTTCGGTCACTTCGGAAAACATCACCGTCGCGCCCGCCCGCAGCAGCAAATCCGAGGCATAACCCAGCGCCGGGTTCGCGGTAATCCCCGAGAACGCATCACTGCCGCCGCACTGCATGCCGAGGATCAACTCCGACGCCGGTACGGTTTCCCGCCGGCGCAGGTCGAGTTTCTTCAGGCGGGTTTCGGCCAGTTCCATGATCTGTTCGATCATTTCGGTAAAGCCGTGGCTGGAGTCCTGCAACCGATACAGCCATGGCTCGCTCAGGTCCACCGAGCTGTCGTTTTCATGCATCACCTGCCCGGCCTGCAACTTCTCGCAACCCAGGCTGATCACCAGGGCTTCACCGCCCAGGTTCGGATTGCGCGCCAGGTTACGCACGGTGCGGATCGGGATGTAGGCGTCGGTGGCCGTGATCGCCACGCCGCAGCCGTAGCTGTGGGTCAGCGCCACCACGTCATCGACGTTCGGGTACTTGGGCAGCAACTCGTCCTTGATGCGCTTCACCGCATGGTCCAGCACGCCCGTGACGCACTGAACCGTGGTGGTAATCCCGAGGATATTGCGCGTGCCCACGGTGCCGTCGGCATTGCGATAACCCTCGAAGGTAAAACCTTCCAGGGGCGCTTGGGCCTCGGGCACTTCGGTGGACAGCGGCAAGCTGTCCAGCGGCGGCGCCGTGGGCATGCGCAGTTGATCTTCCTGCACCCAACTGCCTCGCGGAATCGGGCGCAACGCATAACCGATGGTCTGGCCGTAACGAATGATGCGGCCGCCTTCGGGGATGTCTTCCAGCGTCACCTTGTGGCTTTGGGGAATGAAATCCACCGTCACCAGGCCGTCGGGAAACTCGGTCCCCGCCGGTACGCCCTGGTCGTTGACCACAATCACCACGTTATCCAGCGCGTGCAAACGGATGGAGCGTGGCGAATCGGCATGTTCAATCAACTGCATGACGCGGGCCCCTTCAGGAATGCGCTTGGGAAAGTTTAGTCATCTCGGGGCCTTTGGCCGGCGGCTCTTTGAGCACTACACGCTTGATCGGGCCAACGATTACCAGGTAGCTGAACACCGCCAGCAATGCGTTGGCACCGACAAACACCAGCGCCCACTTGAAGGAGCCTGTGGTGCTGATGATGTAGCCGATCACGATCGGGGTGCTGATGGAGGCCAGGTTGCCGAACATGTTGAACAAACCGCCACTCAAGCCAGCGATTTGTTTCGGCGAGGTGTCGGACACCACCGCCCAGCCCAGTGCGCCAACGCCTTTACCGAAGAAGGCCAGGGCCATGAAGCCCACCACCATCCATTCGATGTCCACGTAGTTGCACGCGACAATGCTACTGGAAATCAGCAAGCCACCAATGATCGGCGCCTTGCGGGCGAAGGTCAGCGAATGGCCCTTGCGCAGCAGGTAGTCGGAAATCACCCCGCCCAACACGCCGCCGATAAAGCCGCAGATCGCCGGCAAGGACGCGATGAAGCCAGCTTTGAGAATCGTCATGCCGCGTTCTTGAACCAGGTACACCGGGAACCACGTCAGGAAGAAATAGGTGATGCCATTGATGCAGTACTGGCCCAGGTACACGCCGAGCATCATGCGGTTGGTCAGCAACTGACGGATGTAATCCCACTTCGGGCCGTCGGTTTTCTTGCCTCTGCCCTTGTCCTGGTCCATGTCGACCATGGCCCCGTTGGCAGCGATGTGCTGGAACTCGGCCTCGTTGATCATCGGGTGCTGGCGCGGGCTGTGGATAACTTTCAGCCAGATCAGCGAGAATACGATACCGATGCCGCCCATCACCACGAACACGTGCTGCCAGCCGAAGGTGTAGACGATCCAACCCATCAGCGGTGCGAACAACACAGTCGCGAAGTACTGCGCCGAGTTGAAGATCGCCGAGGCAGTCCCGCGTTCAGCCGTAGGAAACCATGCCGCCACGATGCGCGCATTTCCGGGGAAGGATGGCGCTTCAGCCAGGCCCACCAGGAAGCGCAACATGAACAGCGCAACGATGGCCGTGGAAACACCGAACTCACCGACATAGCCTTGCAGCACGGTGAACAGTGACCAGGTGAAGATACTCAGGGCGTAGACTTTTTTCGAACCGAAGCGGTCCAGCAGCCAGCCGCCGGGAATTTGCCCGGCCACGTAGGCCCAACCGAATGCGGAGAAGATATAGCCAAGGGTGACCGCGTCGATGCCGAGGTCTTTTTGCAGGCTGGAGCCGGCAATGGCGATGGTGGCCCGGTCGGCGTAGTTGATCGTGGTCACCAGGAACAGCATGAGCAGGATCAAATAGCGGACATGGGTCGGCTTGGTCGCTTGCATGAAGATGTACTCCCACTAATTATTTTTTTTGCGGGTAATCAAATTGTAAGCCTGTGGCGGGCACGGACCCGCCACAGGGTGCAGCCGTTACGAACCGATGTAGCTGGTTTTCACCACGGTGTAGAACTCTTGCGCATAGCGACCCTGCTCACGCGAACCGTAGGATGAACCCTTACGGCCGCCGAATGGAACGTGGTAATCCACACCGGCAGTCGGCAGATTGACCATCACCATCCCGGCCTGGGAATGACGCTTGAAGTGGTTGGCGTATTTCAGCGAGGTGGTGGCGATACCGGCCGAGAGGCCGAACTCGGTGTCGTTGGCCATCGCCAGCGCCGCCTCGTAATCCGCCACGCGCACCACGTTGGCCACCGGCCCGAAGATCTCTTCACGGCTGATGCGCATCGCGGCTTCGCTGTCGGCAAACAGCGTCGGCGCGAGGAAGTAGCCTTCGGTGTCGCAGGTCACCAGCTCACCGCCGCTGACCAGCCGGGCGCCTTCGCTCTGGCCGATGTCGATGTACTTCAAGTCCTGGTCCAGTTGGGCCTGGGAAACCACCGGGCCGATGTCGGTGCCGGTTTTCAGGGCGTGGCCGACCTTGATCGACTTCATCCGCTCGGCCATGGCCGCGACGAACTGGTCGTGAATCCCGGCGGTGACGATAAAGCGGCTGGACGCGGTGCAACGCTGGCCGGTGGAGTAGAACGCGCTCTGTACCGACAGCTCGACGGCTTGCTTGAGGTCGGCGTCGTCGAGAATGATCTGCGGGTTCTTGCCGCCCATTTCCAACTGCACCTTGGCCTGGCGCGACACGCAGCTGACGGCGATCTGACGACCCACGCCCACCGAGCCGGTGAAGCTGATGCCGTCGACTTTCGGGCTGTTGACCATGGCATCGCCGACCACACGGCCGCTGCCCATCACCAGGTTGAACACACCGGCAGGGAAGCCGGCGCGGGAGATGATTTCGGCCAGGGCCCAGGCGCAGCCCGGTACCAGTTCAGCCGGTTTGAGCACCACGCAGTTGCCGTAGGCCAGGGCCGGGGCGATCTTCCAGGCCGGGATGGCAATCGGGAAGTTCCACGGCGTGATCAGGCCAACCACGCCCAACGCCTCACGGGTCACTTCAACGTTGACGCCCGGACGCACCGACGGCAGGTAGTCGCCGGACAGGCGCAAGCATTCACCGGCAAAGAATTTGAAGATGTTACCGGCGCGGGTCACTTCGCCGATGGCTTCCGGCAGGGTCTTGCCCTCTTCCCGGGCCAGCAGGGTGCCGAGTTCTTCGCGACGGGCGAGGATTTCGGTACCGACTTTATCCAGCGAATCATGACGCGCCTGGATCCCGGAAGTGGACCACGCCGGAAAAGCAGCGCGCGCAGCGTCGATGGCCGCGTGGACTTGGGCGAGGTCAGCCTTGGCGTATTCGCCAATGACATCAGACAACTCCGACGGATTGATGTTGGCCGAGTAGTCGGCGCCGGCAACCCACTGGCCACCGATGTAGTTTTCAAAACGCTTGGCTTGGGACACGAATTCTCTCCTGACGCAAAAAGCCGCTGATTACTCAGCGGCCTTGGTGATGGGTTATTGCGCGCCTTGCTTGTCGATCAACGCGGCCAGGGCTTCGTATTCCTCCGGCAGCAGATCGGTCAGCGGCGTACGCACGGGGCCTGCGTCGTAACCGACGATTTTCGCCCCGGCCTTGACGATGCTCACCGCGTAACCGGCCTTGCGGTTACGGATGTCGAGGTACGGCAGGAAGAAGTCGTCGATGATCTTGCCGACGGTGGCGTGATCTTCCCGGGCAATGGCGTGGTAGAAATCCATCGCGGTTTTTGGAATGAAGTTGAACACCGCCGAGGAGTACACCGGCACGCCCAAGGCCTTGTAGGCAGCGGCGTAAACCTCTGCAGTCGGCAAGCCGCCCAGGTAGCTGAAACGGTCACCGAGGCGACGACGGATCGACACCATCAATTCAATGTCACCCAGGCCGTCCTTGTAACCGATCAGGTTCGGGCAGCGCTCGGCCAGGCGTTCCAGCAGCGGCGCGGTCAGGCGGCAGACGTTGCGGTTGTAGACCACTACACCGATCTTGACCGACTTGCACACCGCTTCAACGTGGGCGGCAACCCCGTCCTGGCTGGCTTCGGTCAGGTAGTGCGGCAGCAGCAACAGGCCTTTGGCGCCCAGACGCTCGGCTTCCTGGGCGTACTCGATGGCCTGGCGGGTGGCACCGCCGACACCGGCAAGAATCGGCACGCTGGTGGCGCAGGTATCAACGGCGGTTTTCACCACTTGCGAATATTCGCTGGCCGCCAGGGAGAAAAACTCACCGGTGCCGCCAGCGGCGAACAAGGCGGTAGCGCCATAAGGGGCCAGCCATTCCAGACGCTTGATGTAGCCCGCCTGGTGGAAATCACCCTGGGCATTGAAATCGGTCACCGGGAAAGACAGCAGACCGTGAGAGAGGATGGACTTCAGTTCTTGTGGATTCATTATTCGAACACCCTGGGCGAAGACTTTCTGTTGTGAGATTACGGATGGTTATCTTGATGTCGTACGTCATCGTACAACTATAAAAATATTCGTCAACTGCAATTCATCGCCGCCCTTCTCGATTGCTGCTTTCTTGACGTAGGAAGTTTTTCCTCTACGCTCTGGATAACTGTATATACGTACAGTTATTACGGAAGATTCCTACGACATAGCAAGGAGCTAACATGTCAGATCTTGAACTCGCCACACCTGTGAAAACCCCGCCAACCCTGCGTTTTGAAGGCGGCGAACACACCGCCATCGGCGACGACACCCTGTTGCGTTTCGTCAAGGACGCCCCGCCGATTCCCGCCCGGCAGGTCGAATTGCACCTGCCCAATGGCCTGGCGCTGAGCTACGGCCAGATCATCGCCCTGGGCGGTGATTTCTATGGCATCCCCGGGCGCCCCATCAACGAAGGCACATCGCCCGCTGATCGTGTGCAGCGCTTTACCGATGCATTCAACTCGCTGGCGGTATTGCCAGCATCACGGGAAGAAGCGGGCAAGATCCTGGCGGTGATGCAAAAGGAGATCAATGCGGTCAACCAGGCGATCAAGGACGGCAAGCAACCCCATGAAGCGTATGACGCGCTGGGTGACACCTTGTCCGAGGAATGGAACCGCATCACCGGCGGCGGCAGTGCCGTCTCGGCGCTGATTCCACTGGGGCGCTACCTGAAACTGGCGGCAGACAATGCCGACCACTTTGGCGAATGGGCTTTGGCGGCCTATCTGGCGGGGCATACGGCAGCCTTGCAACAAGCCGTCGTGGCGCATCAGACCGGCACCGACCAGGCGCTGGAACTGGCCTATGCCATGAACAGCTTTGCTGATCACTTTTTGACCGATCTATTTTCCGCCGGGCACCTGCGGGTACCGCGCAAGCAACTGGCGGCGGTGGTGACACCGGGTGAACTGGGCTCGCTGATCAGCCGCTTCATGCACGATGAAGACAGCAAGTTCGGGCTCAATGTGCGCAACGCCCTGGGCGAGCAGTGGCATGCCTACGGTGATAAACGCTATTTCGACAGCAACGATGCAGCCAACCGCGCCATGGTCAAACGCGCCGTGCAGGCCTCGGCCGATGAGATCTTCGAAACGTTTACCAGCGGCATGGCGCCCTCCCCGGCCAACTTCAAGGCGCCGCTGTATGTGCCGGACCTGAACGCCGCGCAGAACCCGGTGAACAACTTCTCACCGCTGTTCAAGGCTGAAGGCGACAAGGTGCTGCGACGCAAGGACGTCAACAACCTGAACGACAAGCAGTGGACCAATGACTGGTGGGGTTGGAGCACGTATCTGCTGCTCAAGGACTACAAGCCGAATCAGCCGACCTGAAAGACGTGAGTTAAGCCTCGCGCACTAACCTGTGGCGAGGGAGCCTGCTCCCGTTGGGCTGCGAAGCAGCCCCAGCAAGAACACGGGGTTCTTTCAGACAGAACTCGGGGCAATGGATTTGGGGCCGCTGCGCGGCCCAACGGGAGCAAGCTCCCTCGCCACAATGAGCTTTCAAGCCACACGCTTACGTCCAGCCTGGAATCAACCGCGCTGCGCTTCCGCCTCTTCATGGGCATGGCGCAGCCGCTCACGGCTGTTGGTCAGGTGCAACCGCATGGCCGCCCGCGCCGCATCCGAATCCTGGCGCGCGATCGCCTCATAGATCTCTTCGTGTTCGCGGCTCAGGCGGCTCATGTAGTGCTGCTGGTCATCATGGGCCAGGCGTGCCGAGTTCAGCCGCGTGCGCGGAATGATGCTGGTGCCCAGGTGGGTCATGATGTCGGTGAAGTAGCGGTTGCCGGTGGACAGGGCAATCTGCAGGTGGAACTGGAAGTCCGACGCCACCGCATCACCGGCGTGGGCCGCACTTTCGTTCAGCGCATCGAGGGCAGCACGCATGCCGGCCAATTGCTCGTCGCTACGACGCTGGGCGGCGAGCCCGGCAGACTCCACTTCCAGGCTGATCCGCAGTTCAAGGATGGCCAGCACATCACGCAGGGTGACGACAGTGGCCGGATCAATCCGGAAACCGCTGGGGCTTGGCGTATCCAGCACAAAGGTACCGATGCCATGGCGGGTTTCTACCTGCCCGGCGGCCTGCAATCGCGAGATGGCTTCACGCACCACGGTGCGGCTGACCCCATGGGCGTCCATGATCGCCGACTCGGTGGGCAGTTTGTCGCCACGTTTGAGTTGGCCGTCGCGGATCTGCTCGGACAACACCGTGACCAATTCCTGGGCAAGGCTGCGGCGCTTGCGGGGAAGACGAGGGGCGGCGCTGGAGTTTTCCATGATGAATCATCTATCTCGGCGATCTGAAGCACGCATGATAGCCCATGGCGGTTGTACGATCACCGTCCTGTCATGACTTTCATCTATAACCGCCGGGGTTTTCGTCAGGCAAAAAAATGCCCCGGCATCGCCGAGGCATTTTCAACGCTGGCCCGAGGGCCCGCGCCTTGTTACTTCACCACTTTCAGACTCGGCCGACCGCTTGGACGCGGCGGCTCGGAATCCGGCGGCGGCACATCATCTTCGCCTTCGAGCTCGATCGCTTCGTCATCCTCAAGGGAAGACTCCAGATCAAACACCATGCCCTGGCCATTTTCCCGGGCGTAGATCCCGAGGATGGCACCGATGGGCACGAACAGCGTATGCGGCACACCGCCGAAACGCCCTTCAAAGCTGACCGCTTCATTGTCCATGTGCAGGTGTCGCACGGCACTGGGTGAAACGTTCAGGACGATTTGTCCGTCACTGGCAAAACCTTGCGGTACCTGAACCGCGGGAAACTCGGAATTGACCAGCATGTGCGGGGTGCAATCGTTGTCCACTATCCACTCATAGAGCGCGCGGACCAGGTAAGGTCGACTGGAGTTCATCAACGGCTCCTTAAGCCTTAGCGCATATCGCGTTCGACACCAGACAGACTCGCCTGGAAAGCCTCACGCGCAAACTGGCGCTCCATGTAGTCAAGCAGCGGCTTGGCAGGCCGCGGCAGTTCTATGCCCAAAATCGGCAAGCGCCAGAGTATGGGTAATAGGCAGCAATCCACCAGACTTTGTTCCTCGCTGAGGAAAAAAGGTTTGTCGGCAAACAACGGCGAAACACCGGTCAGGCTCTCGCGCAATTCCTTGCGCGCCTGAACCCGGGCCGCTTCCTTGCTGCGTGAATCCAGAATCAGGTCCACCAGGCCACACCAGTCACGCTGGATCCGATGGATCAGCAGGCGGCTGTTGGCACGCGCCACCGGATACACCGGCAGCAACGGTGGATGGGGATAACGCTCATCCAGGTATTCCATCACCACGGTTGACTCCCACAACGCCAGGTCACGATCGACCAGGGTGGGCAAGCTGCCGTAAGGGTTCACTTCGATCAGTTTCGGCGGGTGACGTCCCACCTCCACACTGATGATCTCTGCGCTGACACCCTTCTCTGCGAGCACGATGCGTACTCGGTGGGAATAGTGGTCGGCGGGGTCGGAGTAACAGGCCAACCGATTGGTCACGCCCATGGCGGTCCTCCTCGCTTGTTGAAATTATCGGAAGCTCAAAAACGAGCGCGCCCAGTGAGCATCTCCGTGATGCCTGGATAAACCAGACTTACCTTCAGAGATGCCGCTGGGCGCGCAAGATTAACAGCAATTACTTACGGTTGGATCAATGCACATCCTTCCAGTATTCGCGTTTCAGCAGATAGGCGAACACGAAGAAGAAGGCCAGGTACAGCAACACATAGGTACCAATGCGCTGATGCTGCAGCTTCACTGGGTTGGCCGAGTAGGCCAGGAAGGTCACCAGATTCTTGACCTTCTCGTCGAACTGCTCTTCGTTCAGCGTGCCGGTCTTCGGCACTATGGTCAGCTGATCGCACGCTTCATGAGTCAAAGGCGTACCGGTGAGCGGATCATACTGCTTCTTGCCGTCTTCGACGATTTGTACTTGCTTGCATCCTACCACTTGGCGACCTTGCAGGCCGACCAGAACGTTAGGCATACCGACGTTCGGGAACACTTTGTTGTTCACGCCGTAGGGACGCGTCGGGTCTTCATAGAAGGATTTCAGGTAGCCATAGAGCCAATCGGTGCCACGCACACGGGCCACCAGGGTCAGGTCGGGCGGTGCAGCCCCGAACCAGGTCTTGGCGTCGGCCGGTTGCATGCCGATGGTCATGTGGTCGCCGATCTTCGCCCCGGTGAACACCGAGTGGCTCAGCATCACGTCATGGGGAATGCCCAGGTCGTCGGCCACTCGCTCGTAACGCTGGAACTTGGCGCTGTGGCAGCCCATGCAGTAGTTGGTGAACGTACGCAGCCCGTCCTGCATTGCGGCTTTGTCCGACACGTCGATGTCGACTTTTTCCAGTTCTGGGCCGTGTTCAGCGGCGAAAGACAGCAGCGGCAGGGCCGCAAGAATGAATGCAACGAATAATTTTTTCATCAGCCAGTCACCCTTTCCGGTACCGGTTTGGTCTTCTCGAGCCGGGTATAGAACGGCATCAGAATGAAGTAGGCGAAGTACAGGAAGGTGCAGACCTGCGACAGCAACGTACGCTCCGGGGTCGGCGCCAATACGCCCAGTACACCCAGGATCACGAACGCAATGCAGAACACCCACAGCCAGATCTTGCTCAGCCAGCCCTTGTAGCGCATGGACTTGACCGGGCTACGGTCGAGCCACGGCAGCACGAACAGCACTGCAATCGCTGCGCCCATGGCGATAACGCCCATGAGTTTGTCGGGAATCGCCCGCAAGATCGCGTAGAACGGAGTGAAGTACCAGACCGGGGCAATGTGTTCCGGGGTCTTGAAGGCGTTCGCCTGTTCGAAGTTCGGTTTCTCGAGGAAATAACCGCCCATCTCCGGGAAAAAGAACACGATCGAGCAGAAGATGAACAGGAACACCACCACACCGACGATATCTTTCACGGTGTAGTACGGGTGGAACGGAATGCCGTCCAGCGGTACGCCGTTTTCGTCCTTGTGCTTCTTGATATCCACGCCGTCGGGGTTGTTCGAACCCACTTCGTGCAACGCCAGGATGTGCAGCACTACCAGGCCCAGGATCACGATCGGCAAGGCCACCACGTGCAAGGCGAAGAAGCGGTTCAGGGTGATCCCGGAGATCAGGTAGTCACCGCGAATCCACTGGGTCAGGTCGTTGCCGATGACCGGGATCGCACCGAACAGCGAGATGATCACCTGGGCGCCCCAATAGGACATCTGGCCCCACGGCAGCAGGTAGCCCATGAAGGCCTCGGCCATCAGCGCCAGGTAGATCAGCATGCCGAACACCCACACCAGCTCGCGAGGCTTCTGGTACGAGCCGTAGAGCAGGCCACGGAACATGTGCATGTAGACGACGATGAAGAACGCCGAGGCGCCGGTGGAGTGCAGCAGACGCAGGATCGAGCCGTACTCGACGTCGCGCATGATGTATTCGACGGAGGCGAAGGCTTCTTCGGCCGACGGCGTGTAGCTCATCGTCAGCCAGACACCGGTAACGATCTGATTGACCAGTACCAGAAGTGCCAGGGAGCCAAAGAAATAGAAGAAGTTGAAATTCTTCGGTGCGTAGTACTTGCTGAGGTGGTCTTCCCACATCTTGGTCGCGGGGAAGCGCGCATCCACCCAATCCATGAACTTGCTCATCAGGCTTTCTCCCCCTCGTCGACGCCAATGACAATGACACTGTCAGTCTCGTAGTGATGTGGCGGAACTGGCAGGTTCAGTGGTGCAGGTTGTGACTTGTAGACGCGGCCAGCGAGGTCGTAGTGAGAACCGTGGCACGGGCAGAAATAGCCCCCGACCCAGTCCTTGCCCAGGTCCGCGGGCGCCACTTCCGGGCGGAAGGTGGGAGAGCAACCCAAGTGGGTGCAGATACCGATCAGCAGCAGAATTTCCGGCTTGATCGAGCGAATTTCCTTATCGACGTAAGCGGGTTGGTCGGAATTCTTCGAGTCGGGGTCGGACAGCTGGCCCTCGATCTTCTTCAGATTTCCCAGGATTTCCCCGGTACGACGAACGATGAACACTGGCTGACCGCGCCATTCAGCAATCATTTGCTGGCCTGGATCGATCTTGCTGACATTCACCTTCACCGGTGCACCTGCGGCTTTCGCCTTGGCACTGGGAAACCATGACCCCACGAACGGGACCGCAGCCCCCACCGCTCCTGCAGCACCCACCACGGATGTGGCTGCTACCAAGAAGCGACGCCGGCCTGCATTCACGCCGTCATTGCTCATTCAGTCCTCTCCCATCAGCTTTGTGGCCTGTTAAATCAGGCGTCTACTAAGTGTTAAATCTGAACTTATAAAAATTTTGCCGAATGGTAATGAAAAGCCCCACGTCTGACAAGGTAATTACCCCCGGCACTGGCTCCAAGCCTTTGAGTATAGGGGCTCTACGGATGTGGCAAGTTGTCACACAGATTTTTTTACATAAATAGCAGGCAATAAAAAACGCCCAGCTCCGTGAGGAGGCTGGGCGTTTTCTGGAACGTAAAAGCGAATTAACGCTTCGAGTACTGCGGACGCTTACGCGCTTTACGCAGACCAACTTTCTTACGTTCAACTTCACGAGCATCGCGAGTCACGAAGCCAGCTTTGCGCAGAGCGCCACGCAGGGTTTCGTCGTACTGCATCAGAGCGCGAGTGATACCGTGGCGGATTGCGCCAGCTTGACCACTTACACCGCCACCGATAACGGTGACGTAGATGTCGAACTTTTCAACGGTCTCGGTCAATTCCAGCGGCTGACGAACTACCATGCGGGCAGTTTCGCGACCGAAGAAATTTTCCAGAGTGCGGTTGTTGATCGAGATGTTACCAGTACCCGGACGCAGGAAAACGCGAGCGGTAGCGGTTTTGCGACGGCCAGTGCCGTAATTTTGAGTCGCCGACATAATGAACTATTCCGTTAAAACTTCAGTTCTTGGGGCTGCTGAGCAGCATGAGGGTGAGCAGCGCCCGCATAGACTTTCAGCTTGCGATACATGTCGCGACCCAGTGGGCCCTTCGGCAGCATACCTTTGACCGCGATTTCAATCGGGGCTTCAGGCTTTTTGGAGATCAGGCCTTCGAAGTTCGAAGACTTGATACCGCCTGGGAAACCGGAGTGACGGTAGTACATTTTGTCTTGCGCTTTGTTGCCGGTAACACGTACCTGCTCGGCGTTGATGATGACAATGTAGTCACCGGTATCAACGTGAGGGGTGTACTCAGGCTTGTGCTTGCCACGCAGACGGCTGGCGACTTCAGTGGCCAGACGACCCAGGGTCTGACCAGCGGCGTCGACGACAAACCAGTCGCGCTGAACTGTTTCTGGTTTTGCAGTAAAAGTTGTCATTCTTTAATAGCCTCAGGGGCCGCCCTGTAAATTAGACGGCGGATCTTACTGAATAGTGCGTACTTTGACAAGTCAAAGGCAGCCGGATACAGACGCTATCGGGGGCTCGGGTCGGCGCGTCCGTTCAACGGCAAGATTCTTCGGCAGGCGGCGCATCACTTCCACTGCAGAAAGAGGTGGGCAATTATGCAGATTGCCAAAAAAATTTCAACCTGCTTTTATGATTGTTTTCCCCGAAGGAGTACCCGATGGACTATCGACAGCTGGGCCGAACCGATCTGAACGTGAGCGCGATAGCCTTGGGCACCATGACCTGGGGCGAGCAGAACAGCGAGGCAGAGGCCTTCGCACAGATCGAACGGGCCAAGGCCGCGGGGATCAACTTCCTCGACACCGCGGAAATGTACCCGGTGCCGCCCAAGGCCGACACCTACGCCACCACCGAGCGCTACATCGGTAATTACTTCAAAAGCCGCGGCGGCCGTGCCGACTGGATCCTCGCCAGCAAGATCGCCGGCCCCGGCAACACCATCGACTACATCCGCGATGGCAGCCTCAAGCACAACCGCAAGCACATCGCCGAAGCCCTGGACGCGAGCCTCAAGCGCCTGCAAACCGACTGGATCGACCTCTACCAGCTGCACTGGCCGGAACGCAGCACCAACTTTTTCGGCCAACTGGGCTACAAGCACAAGGCCGAAGAAGACCTGACGCCGCTGGAAGAAACCCTCGAAGCCCTGGATGAGCAGGTCAAGGCCGGCAAGATCCGCCACATCGGCCTGTCCAACGAAACCCCGTGGGGCACCATGAAGTTCCTGGCCCTGGCCGAAGCCCGTGGCTGGACCCGCGCGGTGTCGATCCAGAACCCCTACAACCTGCTCAACCGCAGCTTTGAAGTGGGCCTGGCGGAAATCGCCATCCGTGAACAGTGCGGTTTGCTGGCGTATTCACCGCTGGCGTTCGGCATGCTCAGCGGCAAGTACGAAGGTGGCGCACGCCCGGCCAAGGGCCGCCTGAGCCTCTATAGCCGCTTCAGCCGCTACTTCAACCCGCAGTCGGAAGCTGCATGCAGCCGTTATGTGGCACTGGCCCGTGAGCACGGCCTGGACCCGGCGCAGATGGCATTGGCGTTTGTGACCCAACAACCGTTCGTGACCAGCAACATCATTGGCGCCACGACCCTGGAGCAGCTGGACAGCAACATCGCCAGCGCTGATTTGAAACTGTCGGATGAGGTGCTGGCAGGGATTGAGGCGATTCAGAAGGATCATCCGAATCCTGCGCCTTGATTGATCTCTAGACCGCCTTCGCGAGCAAGCCCGCTCCCACATTCGACCGAGTTCCACCTTTGGAATGCAGTCGAATGTGGGAGCGGGCTTGCTCGCGAAGAGGCCCTCAAAAACACCAAGAATTCAAAGCGCCCGCGCAATAATCTCCTTCATGATCTCATTCGTCCCCGCATAAATCCGCTGCACCCGCGCATCTGCCCACGCCCGCGCAATCGGGTATTCCCACATAAACCCATACCCGCCGTGCAGTTGCACACACTCATCCAGCACCTTGCACTGCAGGTCCGTGGCCCAGTATTTGGCCATCGCGGCCGTGGGCACATCGAGCTTGCCTTCCAGGTGCAACTCCATGCACTTGTCGACAAATACCCGGCCGATCTGGGTTTCCGTCGCAATCTCCGCCAGCTTGAAACGGGTGTTCTGGAAGTCGATGATCGCCTTGCCGAACGCCTTGCGGTCGCGGGTGTATTCCAGCGTCCATTGCAGCGCCGCCTCGGCTGACGACAGCGCACCAATCGCCACCGTCAAACGCTCCTGCGGCAACTCCTGCATCAGGTAGGCAAAGCCCATCCCCGCCTGGCCCAGCAGATTCTCCTTGGGCACCCTCACATCCTGGAAGAACAGCTCCGATGTATCCTGGGCCTTCATCCCGACCTTCTCCAGGCGCTTGCCCTTGTCGAAACCCGGCATGTTGGCCTCCACCAGGAACAGGCTGGTGCCCTTGGCGCCGGCCTTGGGATCGGTCTTGGCCACGACGATCACCAGATCAGCCAGGAAGCCATTGGTGATGAACGTCTTGGAGCCGTTGATCACGTATTCATCGCCATCCAGCACCGCCGTGGTCTTGACCCCTTGCAGGTCGGACCCGGCCCCCGGCTCGGTCATGGCAATCGCCGTGACCATTTCCCCGGAGATCAGCTTGGGCAGGTACTTGTGCTTCAGCGCCTCACTGCCGTAATGCAGGATGTAGGGCGCAACAATGTCCGAATGCAGGGAGAAACCAATCCCGGTCAATCCCAGGCGGCTGATCTCCTCGATCACCACCGCGCTGTAGAGAAAGTCCGCCCCGAGGCCGCCGTACTCTTCCGGCAAATGCGAGCAGAGCATCCCCGCCTCCCCCGCCTTGTTCCACAGGTTGCGGTCGATGTAGCCCTGCTTTTCCCATTGCCCGTGGAACGGCGCCGCGTCTTTTTCGAGGAAGGTGCGCACGCTCTGGCGGAAGAGTTCGTGCTCCGAGCTGAACAAGGTTCTGGGAATCATGGGTCACCTGTGTGAATTGTCGGACAAGACCGGGATCACAGAGCCTAAGCCGCGAAGGCGTCACAGGACACTGGACACATGCGACAAAAAATAAGACGATCCAGCCGTCTGGTGACCACTTTCCCCTATAAGAATAAATGAAATTATGTCTAACCAAATCTCCACGCCCTTGCGGCGCGTCAGCATTTTGGCCATTGATCGGGTATTCGCTTCAACCCTCATGCAAGCCAAGGATTTCTTCCACCTCGCGAGCCTGCGCTACGGCAAACAGCTGGGCCAGGGCCTCACTCCCGCCTTCGAAACCCGCCTGGTCAGCCCCGACGGGCAGTCGGTGCGCAGCTTCAGCGATGTGATCATGCCGGTGGACGGCGGCCTCGAAAACGCCGACATCATCGTGCTCCCGGCCTTCTGGGACGATTTCGACTCGTTGTGCCAACGCTACCCCCAAGTGCTGCCCTGGCTGCGTGAACAACACGCCCGTGGCGCGGTGCTGTGCGGCGAAGCCACCGGGGTGTTCTGGCTCGCCGAAGCCGGCCTGCTGGATGGCAAGGAAGCGACCACCTATTGGCGCTTCTTCAACGCTTTCACCGAACGCTTTCCCAAGGTGCAGCTGAACCAGGACAAGCACCTGACCGACGCCGACAACCTGTACTGCGCCGGCGGCACCACTTCAGCCTGCGACCTCTACATCTACCTGATCGAACGCTTCTGCGGCGCCAACATCGCCCAGGCCGTAGCCCGCGACATCCTCTACGAAGTGCAACGCAGCTACGCCCCCGGGCGCATCGGTTTTGGCGGGCAGAAGCTGCACCAGGACGTGATCATCCTGCAGATCCAGCATTGGCTCGAAGAGCACTTCGCCGACAAGTTCCGCTTCGAAGACGTGGCCCGGGAACACGGCATGAGCATCCGCAACTTCATGCGCCGCTTCCAGACCGCCACCGGTGACAAGCCGCTGCACTACCTGCAACGGTTGCGCATCGAGACAGCCAAGGGCCTGCTGTCCGGCAGCCGCAAAAGCATCAAGACCATCAGTTACGAGGTGGGCTACGACGACGCGAGCTTCTTTGCGAGGCTGTTCCGCCAGCATACCGAGCTGTCGCCCAACCAGTATCGCCAGCAGTTCCAGCAGGCCGCGTAACCAAAGGGTATACGCAGTAAAAATGTGGGAGCTGGCTTGCCTGCGATGGCGGCGTGCCAGGCACCAGAGGCATCAGCTGACAGACCGCTATCGCGGGCAAGCCCGGCTCCCACAGTTGCTTTCTGTTGACCTGGAAATTTGCATAAAAAAAGGCCCGCATCGCTGCGGGCCTTTTTCATTTCAAGCACATCGCTTACGGCTTGTGCGCCCGCGACAGGAACTCGTGGGACTGCATTTCCAGCAAGCGGCTCAAGGTGCGCTGGAATTCGAAGTTCAAGCGGCCGCCGGTGTAGAGGTCCTTGAGCTCGACTTCCGCCGAGATGATCAGCTTGACGTTGCGGTCGTAGAACTCGTCGACCATGTTGATAAAGCGCCGCGCGATGTCGTCGGTGGTGACGCTCATCTGCTCGACACCGCTCAGGATCACCGCGTGGAAGATCTTGCCCAGTTCGATGTAGTCGTTCTGGCTGCGAGGGCCGTCGCACAGTTCGCGGAATTCGAACCAGGCCACGTCATCGCAGGTGCGCAGTGCGATGATTTCGCGGTTTTCGATGATCAGCTTGTCGTTTTCAATCGCCTGGGTGCATTCCGGCGTCAGCGCGCGGAAGCTCTTGCGCAGGCTTTCCTGGGCCACTTCGTTGAGCGGGTAGTGGAACAGTTCGGCTTGTTCAAGGTGACGCAGGCGGTAGTCGACGCCGCTGTCGACGTTGACGATGTCGGTGTTCTGCTTGATCAGGGCGATGGCCGGCAGGAAACGCGCGCGTTGCAGGCCGTCCTTGTACAGGCCGTCGGGCACGATGTTCGAGGTGGCGACAAGGGTCACGCCGTTCTTGAACAACTCTTCCATCAGGGTGCCGAGGATCATCGCGTCGGTGATGTCGGACACGAAGAACTCATCGAAACAGATCACCCGGGCTTCTTCCGAGAAGCGCTTGGCGATGATGGTCAGCGGGTTCTTTTCGCCCGGCAGGGTCTTCATCTCTTCATGCACGCGCTTCATGAAGCGGTGGAAGTGGGTGCGGACCTTTTCCTTGAACGGCAGCGCTTCGAAGAAGGTGTCCACCAGGTAAGTCTTGCCCCGGCCAACACCACCCCAGAAATACAGGCCCTTGACCGGCGTATGGTCTTTCTTGCCAAACAGCTTGCTGAACATGCCCGGCTTGTTCTGCGAGGCCTGGACCAGATCGTCGTACAGGCGCTGCAAATGGCGCACCGCAGTTTCCTGGGCAGCGTCATGGAAGAATTCAGGGCGTTTCAGATCAGCTTGATATCGTTCTAGGGGCGTCATAATTCGTTAGCAAGGCAACAAAAACGGGCCGCCACTGTAACGACGGCCCTGAAGAATGGCAATCAACCCTTGGTCGGGTCAATCCTCGATTGGGGTCAACGCAACGCGCAAGGCTTCGATCGCCGCATCCCGCGAGGCGCTGTCGGCGAACGCCGGGCTATCGGCGACGACTTCACCGTCCAGCCACACGCTGAAGCTCGAGGCTTCACTGCGTACATCCAGCGCCTGACCCGATTGCAGCTGCTTGGTTACGGCGCCTGCGGTTTTACCGTCGGCAAAGTTGCGCGACAGCAGCAGTTGCTCGCCTTCGGCCGCCAGCAAACGGAAGCGGAAGCTGCCGTCGTCTTCGCGGAAGCTGACAAAGCGTGCGGCTTTCGCAGCTTTCTTCTTGGTGGTGGGCGCAACGGCGACCGGGTTGACGAACGAGCGCAGGCCCACCGCTTCACGCAGCTCGGCCAGGAACGGCGCAGCCACGGCGCGGGCTTTGCGGGCGCCGACCAGCAGCAGGTCTTCCATGTCCGACGGGCGCGACATCAGCTGGTGATAACGCTCGCGCGCTTCACCCAACTGGCCGTCCAGCAGTTGGAACAGACGGTTCTTCGCCTCGCCCCAGCCCAGGCCTTGCAGCAGTTCACCGCGGAACTCTTCTTCCTGGGCCTGGGTGGCAAACGCCTGGTACAGGGTGAACAGGTGCGAGTTGTCCGGATCCTTGGCTTCGCCCGGCGCGCGGGAGTCGGTGACGATCCGCGAGATTGCGTCCTTCATGTCCTTGGCGCTGGTGAACAACGGGATGGTGTTGTCGTAGCTCTTCGACATCTTGCGGCCATCCAGGCCCGGCAAGGTGGCGACGCTTTCTTCGATCAGCGCTTCGGGCATGGTGAAGAATTCTTTACCCTTGCCGAACAGGTGGTTGAAGCGCTGGCCGATGTCGCGAGCCATTTCCACGTGCTGGATCTGGTCACGACCGACCGGCACCTTGTGGGCGTTGAACATCAGGATGTCCGCGGCCATCAGCACCGGGTAGCTGTACAGGCCCATGGTGATCCCCGCATCCGGGTCTTCGCCGTTCTCCAGGTTCTTGTCCACCGAGGCCTTGTAGGCGTGCGCACGGTTGAGCAGGCCCTTGGCCGCCACGCAGGTCAGCAACCAGGTCAGCTCGGGGATTTCCGGGATATCGGACTGGCGGTAGAAGGTTACCCGGTTCACATCCAGGCCACCGGCCAGCCAGGTCGCGGCAATTTCCATGCGCGAGCGCTGGATGCGCTGCGGGTCATCGCACTTGATCAGGGCGTGGTAGTCGGCCAGGAAGTAGAAGGAGTCGGCGTTGGCGTCCTGGCTGGCAAGGATCGCCGGGCGGATCGCGCCGGCGTAGTTGCCCAGGTGCGGCGTGCCGGTGGTGGTGATGCCGGTGAGGATGCGGGTACGGGTCGTCATGGGTGATCGCTTGTCATCAATTCGAAAGACGTGGCAGCACAAGATCCTTGAGATCGGTCAGCTTGCCATGAAAAAAGTGTCCGCATTCTGCCACTTTCAGCAGCTCATGGGGGCGATTCAGGGCCGCGGACCAGTCGTAGACGAGTTGCGGGTCGACCACTTCGTCGGTTTCCGGCTGGATCACGGTCAATGGGCAGCCTTGTGGCAACACGTCGTTATCCCGCAGGCGCATTACGGCCGCGGCCACCATGAACAGGTGCGCGAGTTTTTCGCCCTTGGCTTCCAGGCGGCCGCCGAGGGTGGCCGCGACAAACCCGCCGAAGGAAAAACCCAGCAGGGTGATCGGCAGGTCGGGATGCTTTTCACGCAACCAGGTGGCTGCCGCTTCGGCGTCGTCGACTTCACCGGTGCCCATATCGTGCGTACCGGCACTGGTGCCGACACCGCGATAATTGAAACGTAACGTGATCAAGCCGGCATCGCGCGCGGTGCGTTGCAGGGTCGATACGACTTTGTTGAGCATGGTGCCGCCCTGCACCGGGTTCGGGTGACAGATCAGCGCCAGGCCACGTGGCTCGGGGTGATCCAGATACAGGGCTTCCAGTTGGCCTACCGGGCCATCGATCAAAACGGGGGTTTCACGCATCAGCAAGGAAGGAACTCCGTGACCTCTCAAGGGGTCGACTCGTCTAGCTAAAAGTCTGTGCATGGCATCATTGCGAGCTTAATCGCGGTATACAGCGCAGGTCCGAGCCGTTAACGTAAAGCAAAGCCGTTTATAGAGGAAGGACTCGTGGAACACTCGCTCTTAGTTTGGTTGTTGCCGACTCTCGCCTTGGTTGCCGGTGTCGCCATTGGATTCCTGGTCGCCCGCCTGCTGCCGAATGCCGCGCCTAACCGCACGCAGCGTCAGCTGGATGACATTCAGGAACGTTTTGACAGTTATCAGAACGAGGTTGTTACCCACTTCAACAGCACCGCGACCCTGGTGAAAAAGCTCACTCAGAGCTATCAGGAAGTACAGGATCATCTCGCCGAGGGTGCCAACCGCCTGGCCCTGGACGACATCACCCGCCAGCGCCTGCTGGCCGCGCTGCATTCCGATGCACCGCACGCTCCACGGGAACGCCTGACCCCTCCGCGGGAAAATCAGGAACCGCCACGGGATTACGCGCCAAAAACGCCAAACGCCCCGGGGATGCTGGATGAGCATTACGGCTTGAAGAAGTAATAGCTTTTCAAGCGGCATGAAAAAGCCCGGCTGATCGATGATCAGCCGGGCTTTTTTGTTGGAACCAGGTCGACCAGACGACACTGATCCAATGTGCGAGCGGGCTTGCTCGCGAATGCGGTCTATCAGTCATCCTATGTATTAACTGACCCACCGTATTCGCGAGCAAGCCCGCTCCCACATTGACCGAGTCCGACTTCAGGACACTGGCTGTTCTTGTAGCTGCCCGTCCTGTATCCGCACATGCCGCCCAAGGAAACGCTTGAGGCTGCTGCGGTGCCCGACGCTGACGATGCTCAACCCCGGCAACTCATCGATCAACGCCTGATACAGCGCCGCCTCATCTTCCTCGTCCATCGCCGAGGTGGCCTCGTCCATGTACAGCCATTGCGGTTCAAACAACAACGCCCGCGCAAACGCCAGGCGCTGTTGCTCACCCGGCGACAGCATGCGCTGCCAGTGATTGGCCTCGTCCAAGCGTGGAATCAGGTGCGCCAGGCGGCAGGTTTCCAGGACCTGTGCATAACGTTGCGGCGGGTACGCGCCCTCCTCCTGTGGATAACTCAACACACCCCGCAAGGTACCAATCGGCAGGTACGGCTTTTGCGGCAGGAACAGATAACGCTCGGCCGGCAAGCGGATGTTGCCGTGGCCGTTTGGCCAGAGATTGCCCATGGCCCGCAGCAAGGTTGACTTGCCGCTGCCGGAACGCCCGCTGAGCATCAATCGCTCACCCTCGGCAACCGTCAGGTTGGCGCCATCCAGCAGGTGACGACCATCCGCCAGATCGAGGCTGAGGTTGCTCATCTGCAAATTGCCGCCCTGGCGTTGCAACTCGATGCCCATGTTGCGGCCTTCGTTTTCTTCCATCGCCTCGCCAAAGCTCAGCAGACGATCACAGGTCGCACGCCAGCTGGCCAACACGGTGTACGCGTCGACAAACCAGCTCAGGCTGCCCTGCACGCTGCCAAACGCACTGGCCACTTGCATCAGCACGCCCAGCTCTATCTGGCCGGAAAAGTAACGCGGCGCTGCCACCACAAACGGGAAGATGATCGCGATCTGCGAGTAACCACTGGTGAAGAAGTTCAGGCGCTTCTTGAGCTGCATGATGCTCCAGAAGTTGCTCCACACCCGCCCGAAACGTGCACTCAGTTGCTGGTGTTCATTCGGCTCGCCATTGAACAGCGCGATGCTTTCCGCGTTCTCGCGCACCCGCACCAGGCTGAAACGCAAGTCGGCCTCGAAGCGTTGCTGGCGGTTGCTCAAGCCGATCAGTTTTCGACCAATCAAGTGGGTCAACCAACTGCCCAGCACGGCATATACCAGTGCCGCCCAGAACATATAGCCGGGAATCGTGATGCCCCAAACCTCGATACTGCCGGACACGCCCCACAGGATCACCGAGAACGACACCAGGCTCACCAGGTTACTGATAAACCCCAGGCCCAGGCTCAGGGTGCTGCTGGTAAAGGCGTTGAGGTCTTCGGAAATACGTTGGTCGGGGTTATCGGTGTAGCCGCCATATTCCAGGTGGTAGTAGTTCTTCTCGCTCAGCCACTTGGCGAAGTAGGTTTCAGTCAGCCAGCGCCGCCAGCGGATGGTGAGCATTTGCTGCAAATAGGAAGTGAACACCCCGGTGACGATCGCCACCACGGCGATCACGCTGAAATACATCAGCAGGTGGGTGAAGGCGTCGTAGTCCTTCTTTTCCAGGGCGTTATAGAAGTCGCGGTTCCAGCTGTTGAACCACACCGACACGGCCACACTGAACAGCGAAAGCCCCAGCACCACCAGCAACAACAGCCAGGCCTTGAACTTCTCCTCACTGCGCCAGTAGGGGGTGATCAGCGCCCAGACTTTCCTTAAAAATTGCCCACGCACCGCGTCATTGACCGCGGAATACTCAGCGTTCTGATTCATTGTTCAGGCTCGGTAGGAAAAAAAATAACAGGCGTTTGAACCGATCATAAACGATCGGTTCAGGGCTCCGTGCGGCCTGAAGCAGATTGTTCAGTCGCCGTTCAACGTCGAACCGGGCGTTTCTGCAACTTGCGCTGCAACGTTCGACGATGCATGCCCAGGGCGCGGGCCGTGGCGGAGATGTTGCCTTCGTGCTCGGTCAACACCCGCTGGATGTGTTCCCACTGCAGGCGGTCCACCGACATCGGGTTTTCCGGCACCAGGGTGTCGAGGTCGGCGTGCTCGGAGAGCAAGGCGGCCAGCACGTCGTCGGCATCTGCCGGCTTGCACAGATAGTTGCAGGCGCCACGCTTGATCGCCTCGACGGCGGTGGCAATGCTGGAATAGCCGGTGAGGATCACCACGCGCATTTCCGGGTCCAGCTCCAGCAGCTTGGGCAGCAGCACCAGGCCGGAGTCGCCGTCCATTTTCAGGTCCAGGGCCGCGTATTCCGGCAGGTCGGCCGTGGCGATGGCCAGGCCTTCCTCGGCGGAACCTGCGGTGCTGACGCGAAAGCCACGACGGCTCATGGCGCGGGCCATCACGCGGGTAAAGGTGGCGTCGTCATCTACCAGCAGCAGGTGCGGCAGTTCTTCGCCTTCGACTTGGATCTCGTCACTCATCGATGTCTCCTCGTGCGACACGGGGCAGGCGCAGCTCGGTGAGCGTGCCGCCTTCCTCATGACTATAGAGTTTCACTGAGCCGCCCGCGCGGGTCACGCTGGCCTTGCTCAAAAACAGGCCCAGGCCGAAGCCTTTGCCCTTGGTGGTAAAGAAGGGCTTGCCGATCTGCTCGGCAATCGCCAGCGGCACACCGGCGCCGTGGTCGCGAATGCTGATGGTGAAGTCTTCCGTATCCCAGTCCAGGGTCACTTCCAACCCTTCCGGGCAGGCATCGGCGGCGTTGTTCAGCAGGTTCAGCAGCGCCTGGGTCAGGTCCGGCGGCGGTGCCATGCGCGGCACCGTGCCCTGGCCCAGCAGGTGGAACCGGTAACTGGCTTCGGGACGCATCAGGTGCCAGCGGTTCAGGGCTTCGTCCAGCCACTGGGTGACGTCTTGCATCTCCACCGCCAGGCGGCGATTGGCCTCGGCGGCGCGCACCAGCTGCTGCAAGGTCAGCTTGCACTGCTTGACCTGTTCCTGCAGCACGCTCAGGTCGTCTTGCAGGGCCGGGTCGTGATGGTCCTGGGTCATTTCCTTGAGCAGTACGCTCATGGTCGCCAGCGGCGTCCCCAATTCGTGGGCCGCGCCGGCGGCCTGGGTGGCAACGGCCAGCAGCTGCTGGTCACGCAGGCCTTCTTCACGGCGAATGGCGCGCAGTTCTTCCTGGCGGCGCAGCTCTTCCGCCATTCGTGCGGCAAAAAAGGTGATGACCGCCGCCGACAGGGCAAAGCTCAGCCACATGCCGTAGATCTGCAGGTTTTCCCGGGCGATGGGGAAGGTCTGCAACGGGTAGAACTGTGCCAGCAGCAGGGTGTACAGGGTCAGGGCAATACCCGACAGCACCACCGAATAACGCCACGGCAAGGTCACCGCCGCGATGGTCAGTGGCACCAGGTAATAGGACACGAACGGGTTGGTGGAGCCGCCGGAGAAGTACAGCAATACGCTGTGGATAAACAGGTCGCAGGCCAGTTGCAGGGCGTATTCCAGCTCGGTCACAGGCCACGTGGTGCGCAGCCGGATCACGGTAAATACACACAGCACCGTGGAGAAGCCGAGGGTCACGGCCAACTGCAACCAGGGCAGCGGCAGCAGCTTGAACCAATAGGCGAGCCCCACCGAACCGGCCTGTGCGGCCAGCACCAGGGTGCGGATGAACGTCAGGCGCCAAAGGTTCTGGCGGGTGGCGGAAGTCAGTTTTACGGCGGCGAGCATGAGCTCTCCCGATGAGCGCTGCAGGCGGATCGCACGGAGTATAAACGAAGCGACAGCGCTGGCACGGCGTGTGTGGCTCTTTGACGCAGGGGTCAGGATCATGACCGTTCGTCGGCATCCGCCAACTTGTAGCGAATGTGTAAACCCGAAGAACTGAAACCTTGCGTCTACAGTCTTACCGAACACGAACATCTCAAGGAGCTTACATGTCTCGTTTCATTCGCAGTGCAGCCACCCTCACCCTCGGCGCCGCTACCCTCGCCAGCCTGCCGGCCATGGCCGCTGACGAACTGCATTACAACCAGATTTCCCTGCGTGCCGAAGTCAGCCAGGAAGTGGCGCGCGACCAGATGATCGTCACCCTGTACACCGAGTCGCAGAACACCGACCCGGCCAAGCTTGCCGCCGAAATCACCACCACCATGAACAAGGCGCTGGCCCAGGCCCGCGAAGTCAAAGGCGTGACCCTGCGCCAGGGTAGCCGCAACAGCTACCCGATCTACGACAACAAGAACCAGAAAATCACCGGCTGGCGTGAACGCGCTGAGCTGCGCATGGAAAGTGCCGACTTCGCCGCCCTGTCCAAGCTCACCGGCGACATGCTGACCAACCTGAAAATGGACAGCATGGACTTCGCCATCGCCAACCCGACCCGCAAGGCCAGCGAAGATGCCCTGCTTAAAGAAGCGGTCACCGCATTCAAGGCCCGTGCCCAACTGGCCACCGATGCGCTGGGCGGCAAGGGCTACAAGATCGTCAACCTGAACTTCAACACCAACGGTTATCCACAGCCGTATGCCCGCGGCGGGATGATGATGAAAGCCGCAGCGATGGATTCGGCACCGACGCCGGAAGTCGAAGCCGGCACCAGCCAGGTCAACATGACCGCAGATGGCGTGATCGAAGTCCAGATGCCTTGATCGAGCGGTACCCCAGTTGCAATGACGCTGCCCACGGGCAGCGTTTTTTTTTGCCTGCGCACTTCATTCAAGAAGTATCAGCGGTAATAACCGGATATCAGCTTAAGAAAATACTCAATGGCTGAGAGTGTTCTGGTCCACACACCTTGAAGCGCACCGGCGATAAATCTTTTCAGCTTATAACCCGCGTAATGGCGAACTACATCTTCCCCATCAAAGAACGGAACACGCCTACACGCTGAACCACCTATGGCGGACATCACATCATTCCTGCACACCATGCACATCAGGATTTGTCATATGACCACCATAGGTTCCATCGCGGCAAACAACGGCTTCTTCCTTGATACCCCCTCCTCGGCAGGTATTGCCGAAGAACAGGGAAAACCCCGCCAAGGTACGGATACTTCACGGCAGACATATTCGCCAGGGCAGCCCGTAAAGGCAGCCGATCGGGCCACCGACACTCCCGCATCACGACCCCGCCGTCACACTCACGACGTGTTGATCCCGGGATTGCCATACAACAAGACAGTCGAAAACTACATTCGCAGTGCAACGACAGGGTTCGAGACGCCCCTGGAAAGCACCGCCAACCTTATCAAGGCCGAAATCAAGAAAAAGTGGGGCGAGGACGTTGATCCGGACAACACGTTTATTACTACCTTCAACTACGACCCGACACGGGGAAGGCCTCCTCGCAATGCAAAGGTACTGAACCGGATAACCTTGACCCAGGCGGCCCTGCAAGATGTGCAGAAAAAAAACAACACCGATGAACACCAGACGCCCGAGGAAAAAACACGCACGACCCTGCATACCTGGCTGGAACGGCTACTGACGTTTTCGCCGCTGGGCCAGGCGGGGCTTGCCATTGACTCTGCCGTCAATGCCCAGCAGACCTATGAGTTTATATACCGCGCCTCCCCGCCCGGCCAGCGCCAGCAATACAACGAGTCGATGCGGATCAAAAAGACCCCGGAGCAATTCAGGGAATTGGTGTGGAACACCGAACGCGCCGCGCCGTATAAAACATTCCTGGATACGTTCTGGCCCAGCCACGAAAGCAAATACACGGCATTGACCAAGGCCTCCTTCGTTGCCGCCATCCTGCTCCAGGAAAAGACCGGCAGCCTGAGCCCAAGCGACAAGGAACTGGCGCTACGCGCAGCGAACTTGACCACCGATAAAGACTGGTCGAACCTCCGCGTCGAGGACCTGAAAGCCTCTGCCGCCCAGGACCCAGGCCTGGAAATGGGTCTGCTCAGCATCAACGGTTTTCAATCTTCGGACCTGCTGTACATCACCGACAAAAACCCCAAGGTCACCGATGACGGCAAGATCATCAGCCCCACGCTTTTGTATATTCCCGGCAACTCGTCGCCTATTCATCGCTTTGACAGCCAGGCCCAGATGAAAAACTGGCTGGCTGAGCAAGCTGCCGACCCCACCAAGCGCGAAGCCCTTTCAACCCATTTCACGCTGCGTGACCAGGCCGACCGGACGTTCTCCGACGGCGTGAACCAGACACTGACCGGGCTGGGTGGCTGGCACCGCAAAGACGCGCCGGATGCCGATGTGTTGGAGCGCCTGAATGAATTCAACCCGCAGACTTTCATCACCACCGAACCCCTCGCCCAGGACCCATTCGAGGCCATTACTGCCCGCCAGAAAGATCGCTCGTACAAGGATGCCGAGACCCAAATCGTCACCGACAGCGACGTGACCAAAGCCAACATCCTCAAAGGCCTGGAAACCGCCACCAAGGTCGCGATGCTGATGACGCCGCTGGCACTGGTGATGCCCGAAGTCGCCGTGGCCCTCGAGGTGTTCTACGTCGCCTCCGGCGTAGCGGAGGCCGGTATCGGCATCGATGACGTCAAGCACGGCAAGAAAGGCGGGGCCGACCATATCGTGTTCGGAGTGCTCAATGCGCTGCCGACGGTGGCTTCGGGCGCAACTTCACTGGTGGAGAAAGGGATAGAGAGGGCCTCGAAAGCCCTTGAGTCCTCCACCCGCATCGCCCTCACGCGCGAAGTCGAGCCGGGAGCTGCAGGGGCAAGCGTGCTGGTACCTGAGGGCCTGTCCGCAGACCAGACCTTCCTGATCAAGCGTACAACCCATACCGATGTAGTGGTCGGGGATGACGTTTACCGCTACGACCCCGCACAACCGGACGCCTTGACCAAGATGGGGCCTACCGAGCATGCCGAGCCGCTGGAGGATTTTGAAGCCGTTTGTGCGCCGGTTGGGCGCCGCGTAAAGCGCAACATTGACAGCTTGTGCTACACAAAAATGATCGAGGACGCCGATACATCGGTCGCTCAAGACGCCCAGGCACTTGAGCATCGGCGTCTCTTGCCGGGCGCCCCAACGCAGGAAGGCGCGCGGACCGTGGTGCATGAGCACAGGCTGTATAGAGTGAGCGACACATCCAGCCAGGAGCTGATGTCGGTGCCCGGGCACACGCCGGTTACCTACCGCAACCAAACCAGCGGGGTGGTGCTCAATGAGCCGGACTTCGGCTATGAAGATATCGGTCAACCACGGGCGCTCAACCAGGAAACCGTGGTTGTAAAGCTGGACCAGATCAGTGATCTCAGTGATGACCAGCGCGTCCTGAGGGGCATAAAAATACCCTACGCAGGAATAGATTATGTGGTGGTCGAGGGCGATACCGGCATTTACTACGTGGCCGAATACGACGGTTCGAACCCTGCGCTCAACTTTCAACGCATCGCCGCAAACACCGATCCGGCCAGCCGGGACATCATCAGGCTGCATGACGAGTACAAGGACCTCTATCGTGACATTTCCGGAAAAACCCACAATAACGATCTGGTGATACTGCCCTCCCTGGACTCACTGGCAAAAAAACTGAGCCTTGAATACAACTTCACACCCGATCAAGCCACCCAACTGGACCGAGTCCTGGCCGGACTGTCCGATGAAAAGAAACGTGAAGTTCTACTGGCAGTCTATGCCTGGGACAAGAAGGTAGAGGTGGCCGCCAAGACCATACAACTTGAGCCCCTTCAAAAGCCTCACTATTTCGGGCAGCTCACGGTCAACGAGCAAAACAAGGCCTACGCCCGTTGGGGCAAGAGAACGGTGGAGGAACAGTTCCAGACAACCGGTATACGGTCGGCCAACCAGAAAACCCTGGCCGATGCCGGTAACAGTCTGCGCAGCGACGTGGCCAATGAAATAGTGACCTGGCTATACACTCGAACCGGCGCGCCCAACTACTCGGAGGTCATCCTGAAAACGGGTGCTGGCAATTGCGACCAGATGGCCAGGGTCGCCACCGATACCGTTAACGCCAGTGGCGGCTTTGCCCGCATTGCACAAGTGCAGGGACACACCTTCAGCGTGGTCGGCGGCCCCGCAAGTCAGCCTAACCTCTTGACCGCTGGATTTGCCGAGCCCGAATGGGCTGATGCGTGGATAGTGGACCCATGGGCCGGTATCACTTGTCCGGCCAACGAGTACCACGGCCAATTCGCACAACGCATGCAGGAATGGAGCGACGAGGGCCGGCAAATCCTGATCGGAGATGGTGGTACGCCGCCTCGGCACGTCTGGAGCGATCCTATGGACCCGCGGTGGATACAGTCCACCGTTTATGGCGGCGCACAGGTGTTTTAAGGCGATCGCCGCGACGCAGGCGCTTATCTCAACCTGGGTAACCCGAACGGCGGCAACCGTGGTGACCGCCGTTCTCGTTCGCGTAGCGTTTACCTGCCATTTCAGGGAGCAGGACTGCAATGCCGCTGCCTTCGGGCAGCATTTTTTTGCCTGGCACTTAATTCAAGAAGTTTCAGCGGTAATAACCGGTTACCAGCTTCAGAAAATGCTTAATCGCCGGGCGTCTGCTGGTCCGGACACATTGAAGTGCGTTGGTGATAAATCTTTTCAACTTATAACCCGTGCAATGGACAACTACATCCTCACCCTCAACGAGCGGAACACGCCTGGACGCTGCACCACTCATGGCGTAGATCACCGTACTCCTCATCCACAGTTTATGGCGGCGCAGATGCGTGCAATCAACATCCAGCCAGGTAATCTGAAATGACAAGCTCAGTTCAACTTAACATTGTCCATTACCCAAAAACACCGCTACCCGGTACGACTCAAGAACAACGTACCGAGGCGCTGGAACGGATACCGCCAACGCCATTGAAGAGTACCGATATTTATGAAACGGACAACGTTGGCACTGCCGCCAGGAACGAGTCTGATATCTACAAGGCAACCATTTACGGACCCGACTTTGTTCACGCGCCAGGCGATGGGTATATCTACAATGAGCGAGAGGCTCATATCGATGCCTATGCCAATCGTGTAAAGACGCAGATCGAAAATATAGAAAGTGGCACTGAAGGCGAACGAAACGTCAAGTTCCAGAACGTGCGCCTGTTCATGGACCCCGCAGGATACTTCAGTGGGGGTTTATTGGCAGCCGGGTTCGACCCGCATGAAAAGTTCACGGTAACGTTCAATACCTATGTCGGTATGGGCACAGCACAAAATCTCTCTGATACCCAGACACACACTTATTTCGCATGGGAAATTGCAGCGGGTGCTCTAGCGCACGACAGACCCGCACGTGGTGGGGTTTTAAATTTTCCTGAAATGGAAATAGAAAAAAAAGACCGGACAAAAATCAATGATTTGGAAGCGTTCGGCCGACAACTTCAAGCTCGCTGGGAGAAAGACATAGCCGCGCCGATGCGCGAGGGCTCCGGAACAATAGCAGAGCGATCGGGAAAAGCAGACGCCTATGTAACACGGGGCACGTTGCTGAGCCTTCGTAGTGACACGGAAAATTTCGCAAGGTTAAGCCCTGCCGGCCAGGAAGCGGTGAATCGCACGCTGGACAAGAATGGGCAAGTGATTATCCCCAATATTTACGGCTACCCCATGAGCGGGTATGCCTTTATCCCCTACACGCCTTACGATGGCAATACCGCCAATCGCCCCAATCAGGGAGTCATGATCGACTTGAAGAACGGCGCTGTCCGCGAGATAAAAGGCGATGACGAATTTGCGAACTGGGCCAAAGACAATCGTGATGAATTGATGCGCCGTTTCAATACCGGTGATATGCAAGGGCGACACAATGCCCACTGGCCACCGGCCGGGGCGGTGCTCGACAGCCTCATCCAGGATAATCGGTCGCGATATCCGGGGTACGAACACTGGTACAAAGATAAATCCGTGCCGGTACGAGAGCTATTCAACTACACCGAATCGCGAAAAGCAGGTTATGGGCTGCAATTTGGCGATCTGAACAAAGGTATCGCCCCCCACTATCAGGAGCAGAACGCCAACAATGCGGTGTGGGCCGACCAGACGGATGTGTTTGGTGCCTCGCAGCAAGCCTGGAAGTCGGTGAAAGACACCTGGGGCAAAACCTTTGGTAATCTGCCCATTGTTGGCAATATAGGCAATATCGTGTTTGGCGTGCATGACAGCCTCTATGGCAAGACCGCAGGCGAGCGCACAGGGGGAACTGCTGCGGCCGTCATCTCAAGCCTGATGCTGGCACACGAAGTTGCACCCGGTTTGGTCGAGGCGAGCCTGGGTGAAACTCCGATCACGTTCAACTCCACCGTTACTGAAGACTACCGCTGGAACTATAATTCGCAGAAGAGCGAATTTGAGCTGACACGCGTTTCGAAAGTATCCGGCGATAGTCATCCGGACCCGTCTTTAAATGAAATTGAGTCGAGTGGACCAGAGGTCCCCCCGGCATCTATCAACGTAGACGGCGTCGAACTGCCGCCCCTGAAAACGGTTAAAAATCTGCCGGTCGGCGAGGCCCTTTTTTCTACTGCTGAAAAAACCAGTATTCTCAGTGGAGAAATAGATAGCCTGAACACTATCAACGATAAACTTTACACGTTCGTGGATGTGAACAAACAAGGTTCGGCCCAGCGATTGAACATACTGGTACACGGTAAAGTCGATGAGACTACCGGGGTCGCAAAAGTTTCTTATGATGGAAAGCTCAATAGTCCGGAAGAATTGCTGGATACGCTTCACAGCAAAGGGATCCATCCGGAAGAGTTCGACAACGTGCGCCTGCTGTCATGTGATTCCGCAACCGGTGGGGATGCTTCGTTTGCCGCTCAATTCCAAAAGTTGATTGGCCGCCCTGTCAAAGGTTATAGCGGCACCTTGAGTGCCAACCTGGCCCCTGAAGAGATAAAAGCTGCCATTGACAAGGTAGAAAAAATCTACCTGGAGAACTTATCCGCACAAAATATTCAGATCACCGATAACGTCCGTACCGCAGTAAGAGCTGAGGCTGAACAGTATGTCAGCGAAGAAATGGCGCGAATCAAGAAATTCAAGCCGTCAAAGAACAACCCGTACTGGAATCCGTTCAAGTGGTGGGCGTTCACTTATAAACCCGAACACTTTCCGGCTAAATCGTAGCGACCTGGAATAGCCGAATCCCGGAGACACTGGGGCCTCGCATGCTTATCTCTACCTGAGTGACAAGAACGGCGGTAACCTCGGTGACTGCCGTTTTCGTTCGGGCACTATTTGCCTGCCACTTCAGGGGTCTCCATGGAAAGAATCACCTTAAAACCGCTGCTCCTTGCTGCCGGCCTGCTGGCATTCATGCCCATGGCCCAGGCAGCCAGCACCCTGGTCTACTGCTCCGAAGCCAGCCCCGCCGGCTTCGACCCCAGCCAGTACACCAGTGGCACCGATTTCGATGCCTCCGCCGAAACCGTGTTCAACCGCCTGACCCAGTTCAAGCGTGGCGGCACTGAAGTCGAACCCGGCCTGGCAACCAATTGGGACGTGTCCAAAGACGGCCTGATGTATACCTTCCACCTGCGCGATGGCGTCAAGTTCCACACCACCGACTATTTCACCCCGACCCGTGATTTCAACGCCGACGACGTGCTCTTCACCTTCCAGCGCCTGCTGGATCCCGAGACCCCGTTCCGCAAGGCCTATCCATCGGAGTCGCCCTACTTCACCGACATGGGCTTGAACACCACGATCAAGAGCGTCGAAAAACTCGACGAGCACACCGTGCGCTTCAACCTGAACAACGTTGACGCCTCCTTCGTGCAGAACCTGGCCATGAGCTTCGCCTCGGTGCAGTCCGCCGAATATGCCGCGCAATTGCTCAAGGAAGGCAAGGCCGCGGACATCAATCAGAAGCCGGTGGGCACCGGGCCATTTGTGTTCAAGCGTTACCAGAAGGATTCGCAGATTCGCTACAGCGCCAATAAACAGTATTGGAAGCCCGAAGATGTGAAGCTCGACAACCTGGTGTTCTCGATCACCCCGGACGCCGCCGTGCGCCTGCAAAAGCTCAAGGCCGGCGAGTGCCAGGTCAGCGGTTACCCGCGCCCTTCCGACATCGAAGTGATGAAGCAAGACCCCAACCTGCGGGTTCTTCAGCAAGCCGGCTTCAACCTGGGCTTTCTCGCCTACAACGTGACCCACCCGCCCCTGGACCAGCTCAAGGTGCGCCAGGCGCTGGACATGGCCATCGACAAGCCGGCAATTATCAAGGCGGTGTACCAGAGCGCCGGACAATTGGCGCAGAACGCCCTGCCTCCGGCCCAGTGGTCTTATGACCCGACAATCAAGGACGCGCCCTACGATCCGGCCAAGGCGCGGGCGCTACTAAAAGAAGCAGGGGTTGCACCAGGTACCACCCTCAACCTGTGGGCGATGACCGTACAACGCGCGTCGAATCCCAATGCCCGGATGTCGGCGCAGATGATCCAGCAGGATTGGGAAAAGATTGGCATCAAGGCCAATATCGTCAGCTATGAGTGGGGCGAGTACATCAAACGCGCCAAAGCCGGCGAGCACGACGTGATGATCTACGGCTGGACCGGCGACAACGGCGACCCGGATAACTGGCTCGGCGTGCTCTACAGTTGTGCCGCGGTGAAGGGCAGCAACTATGCAAAATGGTGTAACCCGGCCTACGACAAACTGGTGCAGCAGGCCAAGGTCAGCAGCGACCGCGAGCAGCGCATCAAGTGGTATCAACAGGCACAAAAAATCCTTAAGGAACAAGTACCTATAACGCCTATCGCAAACTCGACGGTTTTCCAGCCCCTGCGAAAGGAAGTGCAGGACTTCAAGATCAGTCCTTTTGGACTCACTCCCTTCTACGGCGTCAGTCTGAATAAGTAACAGCCGCGCCCCAACCGAGTGCGCCAGACGCCTCGGTTGGGCATTCCTGGTGCAGCCCTCGCACCGAAAAAAACCCTCAAAAGTGCGTAAATGTGTCTGAACTTACACATATGCGACATTCGTGTACGTTCGTACCACTGTTTAGCCGTTGTAGGCTCTCAACATCTTGCATTGGGTATGGGCCCTGCATAAGTATCCGCAGGTCGACTCACGAGGTCGCCCTCACTACCAAAAATGACAACAAATCATGAGGCCAACATGCTTAAACACGCAGTCATTCCGTTATTAGTCAGCGCCGGTTTAATGGCTGCTGCACCTTTCGCCCAAGCGGCGAGCAACCTGGTGTTCTGCTCCGAAGGGAGCCCGGCCGGTTTTGATCCAGGCCAGTACACCACCGGAACAGACTTCGATGCTTCGGCCGAAACCATGTTCAACCGTCTGACCCAGTTCGAGCGCGGCGGCACCGCTGTTGTTCCTGGGCTCGCCACGACCTGGGACGTTTCCCCGGATGGCCTGACGTACACCTTCCACCTGCGTGAAGGCGTCAAGTTCCACACCACCCCGTACTTCAAGCCAACTCGTGAATTCACGGCTGACGACGTACTGTTCACCTTCAACCGGATGATCAATAAAGACGATCCGTTCCGTAAAGCCTACCCGACCGAGTTCCCGTACTTCACGGACATGGGTATGGACACCAACATCAAGAACATTGAGAAAGTCGATGACCACACCGTCAAGTTCACCCTTGGCACCGTGGACGCCGCCTTCATCCAGAACCTGGCAATGAGCTTCGCCTCCATCCAGTCGGCTGAATACGCCGCCCAGCTGTTGAAGGAAGGCAAGGCACAGGACATCAACCAGAAGCCAATCGGCACTGGCCCGTTCGTGTTCAAGAGCTACCAGAAAGACTCCAACATCCGTTACACCGGCAACAAGGATTACTGGAAACCTGAAGACGTGAAGATCGACAACCTGATCTTCGCCATCACTACCGACCCGTCGGTGCGTATCCAGAAGCTGAAGAAAAACGAATGCCAGGTGACCCTGTTCCCACGTCCGGCCGACCTCAAGGCGCTGGGTGAAGACAAGGACCTGAAACTGCCGCACCAAGCCGGTTTCAACCTGGGCTACATCGCCTACAACGTAATGCCGGTCCTCAAGGGCCAGACCGCGCCTAACCCGCTGTCCGACCTGCGCGTGCGTGAGGCCCTGGACATGTCGGTGAACAAGCAGCAGATCATCGACTCGGTGTACCAGGGCGCAGGCCAACTGGCTGTCAACGCCATGCCGCCAACCCAGTGGTCCTATGACACCACCATCAAGGATGCGCCGTTTAATGTGACCAAAGCCAAGGCTCTGCTCAAGGAAGCCGGCGTCAAGGAAGGCACCGAGATCACCCTGTGGGCGATGCCGGTCCAGCGTCCGTACAACCCGAACGCCAAGCTGATGGCCGAGATGCTGCAGAACGACTGGAAACAGATCGGCCTGAAAGTGAACATCGTCAGCTATGAGTGGGGCGAGTACATCAAGCGTTCCAAAGGCGGCGAGAACCAAGCCATGATCATTGGCTGGAGCGGCGACAATGGTGACCCGGACAACTGGCTGAACGTGCTGTTCGGCTGCGATTCCCTGGCCGGCAACAACTTCTCCAAGTGGTGCGACAAGAAATTCGACGGCATCGTGAAAGAAGCCAAGGCGACTTCCGACGTAGCCAAACGCACCGAGCTGTACAAGCAGGCGCAACATATCCTCAAAGATGCAGTCCCGATGACACCTATCGCGCACTCGACGGTGTATCAACCCATGCGCAACAACGTGCAGGACTTCAAGATCAGCCCATTTGGCTTGAACTCCTTCTACGGCGTGAGCGTAAGCGGCAAGTAAGGATCTCTGGCGGCGACGTTTCATAACGTCGCCGTTATTGCATCCGCCAAGACCGTAGGAAACAGACCACCTCCGCACACGCTGCCGTCCTACGGCAGCTAACTGCGAATCGCGGCTCCGTTACCTACAAGGTCTGTCAGATTCGTTGCATTTACTGCCTGGCTCCCGACCCATAACGTCGTGGTACGGCAGTCGCATCGTCTCTGTAGGGCAACTGCCGTTGTGGGATCAGTGTTGTCGCAAGGTCGTGAATGACCTTGCGATTGCTCACTGACGAAAACAACAAACAAGGATCGGGATTGTTATGCGCCATACCACCGTTCTATCCGCGATATTTGGCACCAGCCTGCTGGCTGTGGCCTCGATGGGCCAGGCTGCCGAGAAAAAGAGCCTGGTGTTTTGCTCCGAAGGCAGCCCGGCGGGCTTCGACACCGCGCAATACACGACGGCCACCGATAACGACGCCGCCGAGCCTATCTACAACCGCTTGGCCGAGTTTGAAAAAGGCGCGACCAATGTCGTACCGGGCCTGGCAACCCGTTGGGATATTTCCGAAGACGGCCTGACCTATACCTTCCACCTGCGTGAAGGGGTGAAATTCCACGGCAACAAGGACTTCAAGCCGACGCGCGACTTCAACGCCGACGACGTGCTGTTCACCTTCAATCGCATGCTTGACCCCGAACACCCGTTCCGCAAGGCCTACCCCACCGAGTTTCCGTACTTCAACGGGATGAGCCTGAACAAGAATATCGCCAAGGTCGAGAAAACCGACCCGCACACCGTGGTGATGACCCTGAACACGGTCGACGCCGCGTTTATCCAGAACATCGCCATGAGCTTCGCCTCGATCCTGTCGGCTGAATACGCCGACCACTTGCTCAAGGTCGGCAAGCCCAGCGACATCAACCAGAAGCCGATCGGCACCGGGCCGTTCGTGTTCCAGCGCTACCAGAAAGACTCGCAGATTCGCTACACCGGCAACAAACAGTACTGGGACCCGAGCCGCGTGAAGCTCGACCAGCTGATTTTTGCGATCAACACCGACGCCTCGGTACGGGTGCAAAAGCTCAAGGCCGGCGAATGCCAGATCACCCTGCACCCGCGCCCGGCCGACGTCGAAGCCCTGAAGGCCGATCCGAAGCTGCAACTGCTGACCAAGCCAGGCTTTAACCTCGGCTACATCGCCTATAACGTGCGGCACAAGCCCTTCGACCAGCTCGAAGTGCGCCAGGCCCTGGACATGGCGGTGAACAAGCAGAGCATCCTCAACGCCGTGTACCAGGGCGCGGGGCAACTGGCGGTCAACGCCATGCCGCCGACCCAGTGGTCTTACGACGACACCATCAAGGACGCCGCCTACAACCCGGAAAAAGCCAAGGAATTGCTCAAGGCTGCCGGCGTGAAGGAAGGTACCGAGATCACCCTGTGGGCGATGCCGGTACAACGGCCGTACAACCCCAACGCCAAGCTGATGGCCGAAATGCTGCAAAGCGATTGGGCAAAGATTGGCCTCAAGGTCAAGATCGTCAGCTATGAATGGGGCGAGTACATCAAGCGCACCAAGAATGGCGAGCATGACATCAGCCTGATCGGCTGGACCGGCGACAACGGTGACCCGGACAACTGGCTGGGCACCCTCTACAGCTGCGACGCCATCGGCGGGAACAACTACTCCATGTGGTGTGACCCGGCGTACGACAAGCTGATCAAGCAAGCCAAGGTCGTCACCGACCGCGAACAAAGGACTGTTCTATACAAACAGGCGCAGCAACTGCTCAAGCAGCAGGTGCCGATCACGCCAGTCGCCCACTCGACGGTCAACCAGCCGTTAAGCGCCAAAGTCGAAGGTTTCAAAGTGAGCCCCTTCGGCCGCAACGTGTTCTCGGGCGTCAGCATCAACCCATAAAAAGATAACCGGATTGCGCAGGGCGAGCATTCGCCTTGCTGCAAACGTGCAGCCTTATTTCGGGTTTTACCCATGGGCAAACGTTTGCAAAGGCTTGAACGAGTTACACACCCAATAGCCGGTTCACCTAAAAAGACCGGCATTAAAAAGAGAACCAAAGGAGCTTCACCCATGAAACTGAGCAGCACCGCGCTACTGGCCCTGGCCATCAGCAGCATCACGGCTAACGCCTACGCTGATCCTGCAAGCCAGGACTTCGTTCCAACCACACTGGCCGGCACCAGCGCCCAAAGCGAGGCCAAAGGCTTTATCGATGGCGCAAGCCTGGGCGGTACAACCCGCAACTGGTTCTCCAACGAACAACGCTTCCGTGGCAGCAAGTTCACTTACCAGAAGCACGGCGAAGCCCGTACTGACAACTACCGTACCAACTGGGTGCAAGGCACCATCCTCAACGCTACCTCGGGTTTCACCCAAGGCACCGTTGGCGTGAGCACTGAAGTGGCGGTCTACAACGCTCTGGTCCTGGACCGCAGCAAGCGCGACATCAAGGGCGGCTCCAACCGTACCCTGGCCGACTCCGACGGCGACGCTGTAGACCAGTGGAGCAAACTGGGCCTGGCCAACGTCAAGTTCCGTGTCTCGAACACCACCTTGACCGCCGGTCGCCAGAACTTCAGCAGCGGCATCATCGACACCATCGGTAACCGTGCGCTGCCTTCGAGCTTCGAAGGTGTGAGCTTCAACAGCGAAGAGTTCAGCAACCTGTCCTTCCAGGGCGGCGTGTTCGACCGCGTTTCGCCACGGACCGAGCAGAGCCTGTCGAAATTCCGTACCGAATACGGCAATGGTCGCCAGGAAACCGACAAGGTCAACACCCTGGGCGTCAACTACCAGCCGTTCAAGAGCCTGAAGACCAGCCTGTTCGCCGCTAACGTGGAAGACTTCTGGAACCAGTACTACTTCGGTGCTACCCACGAGCTGGGTGACAGCCAGACCCTGTCCCTGACCACGGGCCTGAACTACTACAAAACCGTCGACGAAGGCAAAAAGTTGATGGGCAAGATCGACAACGATACCTACTCGCTGTCGTTCGGCCTGACCCACCAGGCTCACAGCCTGACCTTCTCCTACCAGGCCGTGAACGGCGACGAGTACTTCGACTACCTGCACGAAACCAACGGCATCTACCTGGCCAACTCCCTGACGTCCGACTTCAACGGTCCGAACGAGAAGTCCTTCCAGATCGCCTACGGCATCAACATGGCCGAATACGGCGTGCCGGGCCTGAAGTTCAACGTCTACTCGGCACGTGGCTGGGGTATCGACGGTACTCACTACACCGGCGACGGCGGCCGCGCTGGCTTTGCCTACAACGGCATTCAGGCCCAGGACGGCGAGAAGCACCAGGAATACGGTGTAGGCGCGGCTTACGCGATCCAGAGCGGCGCACTCAAGGCCACCACCATTCGTGGTACCTACGTGACTCACCGTGCCAGCGCCAACCAGGCTGACGGCAACCTGCGTGAGTTCCGCCTGGTGACCACCATCCCGTTCAACATTCTTTAATCAGCGCCAGGTCGGCGGCGGGCTCAGGACGGGCCCGCCGCCTACGCTTGTCTGGTCCAATCGATTGCAGAGGGCTCTTAGATGAAAATGCTCCCGTTACAAGCTGCCATTGCCGCTGCGCTGTTGAGCGTCGCTGTGGGCATCTCGGCCAAACCGTTGGTCGTCTGCACCGAAGCCAGCCCGGAAGGCTTCGATCCGGTCCTGTACACCACGGCTGTCACCGCCGACGCCGCGGCCGAAACCATCTTCAACCGCCTGGTGGACTTCAAGCCCGGCACCACCGAAGTGATCCCGGCACTGGCCAAAGACCTGCCCGAGATCAGCGCCGATGGCCTGACCTACACCTTTCACCTGCGTGACGACATCAAGTTCCACACCACCGACTACTTCAAACCCACGCGCAACATGAACGCCGACGACGTGCTTTGGAGCTTCCAGCGCCAGCTGGACCCGAATCACCCGTGGCACAAAAAGTCCAACGTGGGCTACCCATACTTTGAAAGCATGGGCTTCAAGGAACTGCTCAAGAGCGTAGAGAAGACCGATGACCACACCGTGGTCTTCACCCTGACCCGCCCTGAAGCACCGTTCCTGGCCGACCTGGCCATGGCGTTTTCCTCGATTCACTCCGCCGAATACGCCGACCAGTTGCTCAAGTCCGGCAAGACCGACGACCTGAACGCCAAGCCCATCGGCACCGGCCCGTTCATCTTCACCCGCTACGCCAAAGACGCCCAAGTGCGCTTCAAGGCCAACCCGGACTACTTCCGTGGCAAGCCGCCGGCTGACCCGCTGATCCTGGCCATCACCACCGACAACAACGTGCGCCTGCAAAAGCTCAAGGCCAACGAATGCCAGATCGCGCTGTATCCGAAACCGGATGACGTGCCGAGCATGAAGGCCGACCCGAACCTGAAGGTGGCGGAACTGGCGGCGATGACCACCGCCTACACCGCCATGAACACCACCCACAAGTACATGAGCGACGCGCGGGTGCGTCACGCGATCAACATCGCGTTCGACAAGAAGGGCTACAACGAATCCCTGTACGGCAAAGGCAACGCGGTCGACGCCACCGGCCCGTACCCGCCAACCCTGCTGGGTTTCAGCGACAAGCTGAAAAACCCGCCCCGCGACCTCGACAAGGCCCGCGCCCTGCTCAAGGAAGCCGGCGTACCGGAAGGCACCGAGTTCACCCTGTTTACCCGCAACGGCGGCGGCCCGACCAACCCCAACCCAATGCTCGGCGCCCAGCGCATGCAGGCGGATCTGGCGCAGATCGGTCTGAAAGTGAACATCAAGGTCATGGAATGGGGCGAAATGCTCAAGCGCGCCAAGAATGGCGAACATGACATGGTCTCCGCCGGCTGGGCGGGGGATAACGGGGACCCGGATAACTTCCTCACCCCGAACTTGAGTTGCGATGCAGCGAAAAACGGCGAAAACTACGCCCGCTGGTGTAACAAGGAGTTTCAAGACTTGATCGACAAGGCGCGCGCCATCGCTGAACCCACCCAGCGCGCTGCACTCTATGAACAAGCAATGGACGTTTTCGACAAGGACCAACCATGGATTCCCATGGCTTACCCGAAAATGTTCACCGCCATGCGTAAAAACGTCGAGGGTTATACCCAAAGCCCTCTGACCACAAATAACTTCGCCACCACCCAGGTGAAGTAGATAAGAGACGCTCGGCACCGTCGACATTGACGGTGCCGAACCTGCCTAACCGGCTGATTGAGGTACACAACAAGATGTTTAGTTTTATTGCCCGCCGATTGGGGTTATTGATCCCCACGTTTTTCGGCATCACCTTGCTGACCTTCGCGTTGATTCGCATGATCCCTGGCGACCCCGTCGAAGTCATGATGGGCGAACGACGAGTCGACCCCGAGATGCACGCTCAGGCAATGGAACGCCTTGGTCTGAACAAACCGCTCTACGCGCAATACCTGGATTATGTCGGCAAGCTCGCCCACGGCGACCTCGGCGAATCCCTGCGCACCCGTACCAGCGTGTGGACTGAATTCACCGCCCTTTTCCCTGCGACCCTGGAACTGTCCATGGCCGCCCTGTTGTTCGCCGGCATCCTGGGGCTGTTAGCCGGGGTGATCGCGGCCTTGAAGCGAGGATCCCTGTTCGACCATGGGGTGATGGGCATCTCCCTGGCGGGATATTCGATGCCGATCTTCTGGTGGGGCCTGATCCTGATCATGTTCTTCTCCGTCAGCCTGGGCTGGACGCCAGTCTCCGGACGGATCGACCTGCTCTACGACATCGAGCCGCGCACCGGCTTCATGCTGATCGACACCCTGCTGGCCGACGAGCCGGACGCATTCTGGGATGCCCTACACCACCTGATCCTGCCAGCCATCGTGCTCGGTACCATCCCGCTGGCTGTTATCGCGCGGATGACCCGTTCGTCGATGCTCGAAGTACTGCGCGAAGATTACATCCGCACCGCCAAGGCCAAGGGCCTGTCGCCGGCGCGCGTGGTGTTCGTCCACGGCCTGCGTAACGCCTTGATCCCGGTACTCACCGTGGTCGGCCTGCAAGTCGGCACATTGCTGGCCGGTGCGGTCCTGACCGAAACCATCTTCTCGTGGCCCGGCATCGGCAAATGGCTGATCGAAGCCATTGGCGCACGGGATTATCCCGTGGTGCAAAACGGCATCCTGTTAATCGCCTGCCTGGTGATTCTGGTGAACTTCGTGGTGGATATCCTCTACGGCTTCGCCAACCCACGCATCCGTCACCAGCGCTGAGATCATGACCATGACCACACCTACTCCCGCGGTAGCAGTCGATCAAAGCCTGCTGTACCCGTCCCCGTACAAAGAATTCTGGCAAGCCTTTTCCAAGAACAAGGGCGCCGTTGCCGGCCTGCTGTTCATGTTGCTGGTGGTGTTTTGCGCGCTCTTCGCCCCTTGGGTGGCCCCGCATAACCCGAGCGAGCAATACCGTGACTTCCTGCTGACCCCTCCGGCCTGGCTGGAAGGTGGGCAGATCCAGTTCCTGCTGGGCACCGATGAACTCGGGCGTGACCTGCTGTCGCGCCTGATCCAGGGTTCGCGCCTGTCGTTGCTGATCGGCTTATCGTCGGTGGTGATGTCGCTGATCCCGGGGATCCTGCTGGGCCTGTTCGCCGGTTTCTTCCCGCGCCTGCTCGGCCCGACCATCATGCGCCTGATGGACATCATGCTGGCCCTGCCGTCGCTGCTGCTGGCTGTGGCGATTGTCGCGATCCTCGGCCCTGGCCTGATCAACACCGTGATTGCGATCGCGATCGTGTCGCTGCCGTCCTATGTCCGTCTGACCCGCGCTGCGGTGATGGGCGAACTGAACCGTGACTACGTGACTGCCGCCCGCCTCGCCGGCGCCGGCCTGCCGCGCCTGATGTTCGTCACCGTGCTGCCGAACTGCATGGCGCCGCTGATCGTTCAGGCCACCCTGAGTTTCTCCTCGGCGATTCTCGATGCTGCAGCCCTGGGCTTCCTGGGCCTTGGCGTACAACCGCCAACCCCTGAGTGGGGCACCATGCTGGCCTCGGCCCGCGACTACATCGAACGCGCCTGGTGGGTCGTGAGCCTGCCTGGCTTGACCATTTTGCTCAGCGTGCTGGCAATCAACCTGATGGGCGACGGCCTGCGCGATGCGCTGGACCCGAAACTCAAGAACGCCGCCTGAGGAGATTCCCATGTCACTGCTAGAAATCAAGAATCTCAATGTCCGCTTCGGCGACAAGACCGCCGTGCCGGTGGTCGATGGCCTCGACATCTCCGTCGACAAAGGCGAAGTACTGGCGATCGTTGGCGAGTCGGGTTCGGGTAAATCCGTGACCATGATGGCGCTGATGGGCCTGATCGAGCACCCCGGTATCGTCACCGCCGACGCCCTGAACTTCGACGGCAAGGACATGCTCAAGCTGAGCAACCGCCAGCGTCGGCAGATCGTCGGCAAAGACCTGGCGATGGTGTTCCAGGACCCGATGACCGCCCTGAACCCCAGCTACACCGTGGGTTTCCAGATCGAAGAAGTGCTGCGCCTGCATTTGAAAATGTCCGGCAAGCAAGCGCGCAAGCGTGCCATCGAACTGCTAGAAAAGGTGGAAATCCCGGGCGCAGCCAGCCGTATGGATGCCTACCCGCACCAGCTGTCCGGTGGCATGAGCCAACGTGTGGCCATCGCCATGGCGATCGCCGGCGAGCCGAAACTGCTGATCGCCGATGAACCGACCACCGCCCTCGACGTGACCATCCAGGCCCAGATCATGGACCTGCTGCTGGCCTTGCAGAAAGAGCAGAACATGGGCCTGGTGCTGATCACTCACGACCTCGCGGTAGTGGCCGAAACCGCCCAGCGCGTGTGCGTGATGTACGCAGGCCAGGCCGTGGAAGTCGGCCAGGTGCCGCAGTTGTTCGACATCCCGGCGCACCCGTACAGCGAAGCGTTGCTCAAGGCGATCCCCGAGCACAGCCTCGGCGCCACGCGCCTGGCCACGCTGCCGGGTATCGTTCCCGGCCGTTATGACCGCCCGCAGGGTTGCCTGCTGTCGCCGCGGTGCCCGTATGTGCAGGAGTCCTGCCGCGCCCAACGCCCGGGCCTTGACCCGAAAAGCCACAGCCTTGCCCGCTGCTTCTACCCGCTGAATCAGGAGGTGGCGTAATGGCCGTCGTACTTACCGCCCGCGACCTGACCCGTCACTACGAAGTGTCCCGTGGCCTGTTCAAGGGCCATGCCCTGGTGCGCGCACTCAACGGTGTGTCGTTCGAACTGGAAGCCGGCAAGACCCTCGCGGTCGTAGGCGAGTCCGGTTGCGGCAAATCCACCCTGGCCCGCGCCCTGACCTTGATTGAAGAGCCGTCTTCCGGCTCGCTGAAAATCGCCGGGCAAGAAGTCGCCGGTGCCGACAAGGCCCAGCGCAAGCAACTGCGCAAAGACGTGCAGATGGTGTTCCAGAGCCCTTACGCCTCGCTGAACCCGCGCCAGAAGGTCGGCGACCAACTGGGCGAGCCGCTGCTGATCAACACCAACCTGTCTGCCGCCGAGCGCCGGGAAAAGGTCCAGGCGATGATGAAGCAAGTGGGCCTGCGCCCTGAGCATTATCAGCGCTACCCGCACATGTTCTCCGGCGGCCAGCGCCAGCGAATCGCACTGGCGCGGGCGATGATGCTGCAACCCAAGGTGCTGGTGGCGGATGAACCGACCTCGGCGCTGGACGTATCGATCCAGGCCCAGGTGCTGAACCTGTTCATGGATTTGCAGCAGGAATTCAACACCGCCTACGTGTTCATCTCCCACAACCTCGCGGTGGTGCAGCACGTCGCCGACGACGTAATGGTGATGTACCTCGGCCGCCCGGTGGAAGTGGGCCCGAAGGAAGACATCTACGCACGCCCGCTGCACCCGTACACCCAGGCGTTGCTGTCGGCAACCCCGACCATTCATCCGGACCCGAACAAACCGAAGATCAAAATCGTCGGGGAGTTGCCCAACCCGTTGAACCCGCCATCCGGCTGCGCCTTCCACAAGCGCTGCCCGTACGCGACCCAGCTGTGCAGCACCGATGAACCGGTGCTGCGACCTCTGGACAACCGCCAGGTGGCTTGCCACTACGCGGAGCAATTTGTGGTCTGACGTGCAAAAAAAATGCTCTGGAGGGTGAGTCCAGAGCATTCCAGTGTTCTACAGCCCTGCTTGTCGGATAGCGCATCTGTTCGGCAAGCGGGGCTTTCTTTTGCCTGCGTTACTTACGTATCGCTGTCGCCATCGTTGTAAGTGTCGCTGTCTTCGCCATCATTGTCCGGGTTCTCGGCGTCGTCATCGTCCTTGGAACCGCCCTGGTTTTCGTCACCGGGCTCGGATTCACTCTTGGCCAACTGCAAGCCACCCGCCTGCACCGTCTTCGCCGCCACAAACCCCGTGCCATGGCTTTGCACAGCCGTATTGGCCCACGCGGCAGACATGCCCAATGACATCATCACCAGCACTTTGAGCAACAGCACCACACGTTGAAAGATACTCATGGTCGAATTCCGCCCAGTCAGGAGTTGAACTGCGTACGACAGCTGTCCACCGTCGCCTTGCTTCAAACTAGTCCCGAACTGAAGTTTTCGCCAATGAAACAACCTGAATAGCAGCCAAAGAAAAAGGCGAAGCCATCACAGCTTCGCCCTCTCTTATATCGCTAACCCTTAATGATGCTCACGGGTCGCGCGGAATTTCACATCCGGCCAGCGCTCTTCCATCAGCGCCAGGTTGACCCGAGTCGGGGCCAGGTAGGTCAGGTGACCACCGCCGTCGATCGCCAGGTTTTCCACGGCCTTGATCTTGAACTCTTCCAGCTTCTTCTTATCGCTGCAGTCGATCCAGCGCGCGGAGTACACGGTGATCGGCTCATAGGAGCATTCCACCTTGTATTCCTCTTTCAGGCGACTGGCCACTACATCGAACTGCAGCACACCGACGGCGCCGAGGATGATGTCGTTGCTGCGCTCCGGGAAGAACACCTGAGTGGCGCCCTCTTCCGCCAACTGCTGCAAACCCTGGCGCAGTTGCTTGGATTTCAGCGGGTCACGCAGGCGTACGCGGCGGAACAGTTCCGGGGCGAAGTGCGGGATACCGGTGAAGCCCAGCACTTCGCCTTCGGTGAAGGTGTCACCGATCTGGATGGTGCCGTGGTTGTGCAAGCCGATGATGTCGCCGGCAAACGCTTCTTCCAGTTGCTCACGCTCGGAGGAGAAAAAGGTCAGGGCGTCGCCGATGCGCACGTCCTTGCCGGTACGCACGTGGCGCATCTTCATGCCTTTTTCGTATTTGCCGGAGCAGATACGCATGAAGGCGATACGGTCGCGGTGCTTGGGGTCCATGTTCGCCTGGATCTTGAACACGAAGCCGGCGAATTTCTCTTCCACAGGCTCCACGGTACGCTCGTTGGCAACCCGGGCCAGCGGCTTGGGGGCCCAATTGACCACGGCATCCAGCACGTGGTCGACACCGAAGTTGCCCAGGGCGGTACCGAAGAACACCGGCGTCAGCTGGCCGTCGAGGAATTCCTGCTGGTTGAACTCGTGGCAGGCGCCCTGCACCAGTTCCAGCTGGTCGACAAACCGGTCGTACTCGTCACCCAGGTGGGCGCGGGCTTCGTCGGAGTCGAGCTTCTCGATGATTTTCACATCGGTACGTTCGTGGCCGTGGCCGGCGGTGTACACAATGATGTAGTCGTCGGCCAGGTGGTACACGCCCTTGAAGTCGCGGTAGCAACCAATCGGCCAGGTGATCGGCGCGGCCTTGATCTTCAGGACGGCTTCGATTTCGTCCAGCAGTTCGATCGGGTCGCGGATGTCACGGTCGAGTTTGTTGATAAAGCTGACAATCGGCGTATCCCGCAGGCGGCACACGTCCATCAGCGCGATGGTGCGGGGCTCGACGCCTTTACCGCCGTCGAGGACCATCAGCGCCGAGTCCACCGCCGTCAGGGTGCGGTAGGTGTCTTCGGAGAAGTCTTCGTGGCCCGGGGTGTCGAGCAGGTTGATCATGTGGTCGCGATACGGGAACTGCATGACCGACGTGGTAATGGAAATACCACGCTGCTTTTCCATTTCCATCCAGTCGGAGGTGGCATGGCGGTCGGATTTACGGGATTTCACCGTGCCGGCCACCGCGATCGCCTTGCCCATCAGCAACAGCTTTTCGGTGATGGTGGTTTTACCGGCATCGGGGTGGGAAATAATGGCGAAAGTGCGGCGTTTCGCGACTTCGGCGGCCTGGTGGGTCATGGGAAATCGCCTGGCAGGTGAGTCAAAAAAGGGCGGCGAGTATAGCGCAAACCCGGGGTGACGGACCACCGTTCACCCCATTGGGGGTGGCTAATTGCTGCCAAGTATGGAACCTTTTAAAAGGTAGAGACGTCCACTCCCCTGCTATCGCACTCGTAACAGGGGCTGAAAAATCAGCAAGTTAGCCTGACGAGGCTGCGCTCATGGCTCGACCGCATACCGCGTTGCCGGTAGGGGCGAGCTGCTATTCGCGACCACATTCGCCGACAGCCAGGAATGGCATTGCCGCTCGGAAATGTGTTCGCCGACAAAAGAAAAAAGGAGTCCGCCTGTGGCTATTCGCTATGGCAAAGGGCTGATAGGAGGAGCGGTTGTCGTCGCTCTCCTGGCCCTGCTGGTCCACTGGATCGGCATCAACACGATCGAACTGTACCGCGACGATTTGTTGTTTTACCTGCAAGCTCACTTGATCCTCGTCCTTGTTTCGATGCTGGCCGCCCTGATCGTAGGGATTCCCGCCGGTATCCTGCTGAGCCGACCCAACATGGTCGGGCGCGCAGAACGCTTCATGCAGATCTTCAACATCGGCAATACCGTCCCTCCCCTGGCCGTACTGGCCATCGCCCTCGGTGTCCTTGGCATCGGCAGCGGCCCCGCGATCTTCGCGCTGTTCCTCGCCTCGTTGCTGCCCATCGTGCGCAACACCTATGAAGGCCTGAAAAACGTTCAAGGTTCCCTGAAAGAAGCCGCCGTCGGCATCGGCATGACGCCGCGCCAGGTGCTGTTTCGCGTGGAATTGCCCAACGCCGTGCCGATCATCATCGGTGGTGTACGCGTGGCCCTGGCGATCAACGTCGGTACCGCGCCCCTGGCGTTCCTGATTGGCGCCAACAGCCTGGGCAGCCTGATCTTCCCCGGCATCGCCCTGAACAATCAGCCGCAACTGCTGCTCGGCGCCGCATGCACCGCGCTGCTGGCCTTGCTGCTCGACGGTCTGGTGACCATGGCCAGCCGCCTTTGGCTGGAACGCGGGTTGCGTCCGTCTTAAGGCTTTGGCCCCGTCTTGGGCCTGAAACAGGAATTCACATGAAAAAACTGACATTGATATTGAGCTGCGTCCTGCTGTTCGCAGGGTTTGCGCAAGCCGCTGAAAAACCGGTCATCCGCATCGGTGCCCGGGTGTTCACTGAACAGACCCTGCTCGCCGAAATCACCTCCCAGTACCTGCGCACCAAGGGCTACGACACCCGTGTGACCGGCGGCCTGGGCAGCAACCTGGCACGCAGTGCCCAGGAAAGCGGGCAACTGGACCTGATCTGGGAATACACCGGCGTGTCGCTGGTGGCCTACAACCACGTCGACGAGAAGCTCGACAGCGAACAGTCCTACGCCCGAGTGAAAGAACTCGACGCGAAAAAAGGCCTGGTCTGGCTCTCCCCGTCGAAATTCAGCAACACCTACGCCCTGGCCCTGCCAGAGAACGTGGCCAAGGAATTCCCGCAGATCAACAGCATCAGCGACCTGACCGCGGCACTGGCCGAGAAAACCAAGGAAAACCGCCTGGTGGCCCTGGACACCGAGTTCGCCAACCGTTCCGACGGCATGGCCGGCATGGTCAAGCTGTACGACATGAACCTGACCCGCAAGAACACCCGGCAGATGGACGCCGGCCTGGTGTACACCGCGCTGCGTAATGGCCAGGTGTTTGCCGGCTTGGTCTACACCACCGACGGTCGCCTGAACGCCTTCAAATTGAAGCTGCTGGAAGACGACAAGCACTACTTCCCGGACTACACCGCCGCGCCGGTGGTGCGTCAGGTTTACCTCGATGCCCATCCGCAACTGGCCGCTGATCTCAAGCCACTGGCTGCGCTGTTCGACGACGAAACCATGCGCCAGCTGAATGCGCGGGTCGACGTCGACCACGAAAGCCCGTCCGCCGTGGCCGCAGATTTCCTGCGCCAGCATCCGATCAACTAAGAGGAGAAGACATGGAATTCCTGAACGCCTTTTCCCATCTTGATTGGGCCCAAGTCCTGCACCTGACCTGGCAGCACATCACCCTGGTCGGCATTGCAGTGATCCTCGCAATCGTCGTCGGCGTGCCCCTGGGCGTGCTGATGACCCGCTTCCCGACGCTCGCCGGCCCATTGCAAGCCAGTGCCACGGTGTTGCTGACCGTGCCGTCGATCGCGCTGTTCGGCCTGCTGCTGCCGTTCTACTCCAAGTTCGGCCAGGGCCTGGGGCCGATGCCGGCGATCACCGCCGTGTTCCTCTATTCCCTGCTGCCCATCATGCGTAACACCTACCTCGCCCTCACCGGCGTTGAGCCAGGCATTCGCGAGGCCGCCAAAGGCATCGGCATGACCTTCGGCCAGCGCTTGCGCATGGTCGAGCTGCCGATTGCCGTACCGGTGATCCTCGCCGGTGTGCGCACCGCCGTCGTCATGAACATTGGTGTGATGACCATCGCCGCCACCATCGGCGCCGGTGGCCTGGGTGTACTTATTCTGGCTTCCATCAGCCGCAGCGACATGTCGATGCTGATCGTTGGCGCCGTGCTGGTCAGTCTCCTGGCCATCTTCGCCGACCTGCTTCTGCAATGGCTGCAACGCACGCTGACTCCAAAAGGACTGCTCAAATGATCGAACTTCAAAACCTGACCAAGACCTTCCAAAGCAACGGCAAGACCATCACCGCCGTTGATTCCGTAAGCCTGACCGTCAACGAAGGCGAAATTTGCGTATTCCTCGGCCCCTCGGGCTGCGGCAAGAGCACCACGCTGAAGATGATCAACCGCCTGATCAAGCCGACCTCCGGCAAGATCCTGATCAACGGCGAAGACACCACCGACCTCGACGAAGTGACCCTGCGTCGCAACATCGGCTACGTGATCCAGCAGATCGGTCTGTTCCCGAACATGACCATCGAAGAGAACATCGTGGTGGTGCCCAAGCTGCTGGGCTGGGACAAGCAGAAATGCCACGACCGCGCCCGCGAGTTGATGAGCATGATCAAGCTCGAACCCAAGCAGTACCTGCATCGCTACCCGCGTGAGCTGTCCGGCGGCCAGCAACAGCGGATCGGCGTGATCCGCGCCCTGGCGGCGGATGCACCGTTGCTGCTGATGGATGAGCCGTTCGGCGCGGTCGACCCGATCAACCGCGAGATGATCCAGAACGAGTTTTTCGAGATGCAGCGCGCGCTGAACAAGACCGTGATCATGGTCAGCCACGACATCGACGAAGCCATCAAGCTGGGTGACAAGATCGCGATCTTCCGCGCCGGCAAGCTGCTGCAGATCGACCACCCGGACACCCTGCTGGCCCACCCTGCCGACGAATTCGTCAGCAACTTCGTTGGCCAGGACAGCACCCTCAAGCGCCTGCTGCTGGTGAAGGCTGAAGATGCGGCGGACAACGCGCCGTCGGTCAGCCCGGAAACCCCGGTGGCGGAGGCCCTGGAGCAGATGGATGAGTTGGACCGTCGCTACGTGGTGGTCACCGATGCCGAGAACAAGGCCCTGGGTTATGTGCGACGTCGCGACCTGCATCGTCAGACCGGTACCTGCGGCCAGTACCTGCGGGAATTCAACGCCACGGCGGCGTATGACGAGCATTTGCGCATCCTGCTGTCGCGCATGTACGAGTTCAACCGCTCGTGGTTGCCGGTGATGGATGCGGAGCGGGTGTTCCTGGGGGAAGTGACCCAGGAGTCGATTGCCGAGTATCTGAGTTCCGGTAAGTCCCGTGGGGGCAAGACCAGCATTGTGTCGCCTGCCGAGACAGCACTGGCCTGACCTGACACACAGCGGTCAAAATGTGGGAGCGGGCTTGCTCGCGAAGGCGGAGTGTCAGTCACCGGATGCATTGGCTGATACACCGCCTTCGCGAGCAAGCCCGCTCCCACATTGGATCTTCACTGTACCCGCAACACCTCAAATTGCCCCTACCGGGGAACATCAATCCGTCATACCGGTCGGTTACATAAGTAGCTGCACGCGGCCGCACGACGAACGCGTGCAAAAACGCGACATTTTTAGTTGATCTATAGCCCCTCACGTCCTAAAGTTCGCGCCGAACGTCCATGCTGGAAACGATCCATCCGGCTCAAGTACTGACGACGAGACAGCAAGGCCAAGGGAAGCGGTTGATCCCATGGCCTTTTTGCTTTCGGCGACATGCCTTGGGAAGTAGGCGAACCAAAGTGGGGATACGGAGGACGTTCATTTGCACCCATTGATCAATCTAGTTTGCCAGTAGGAGTTCCCAGCATGTCGATCCAGGTCGAAGACTATTTCGCGCGCGCCACTTTTGACAAAATGAAGGCGTTCGCCGACACCCAGGAAACCCCGTTCGTGGTGATCGACACCGCGATGATCAGCCAGGCCTACGATGACCTGCGCGCCGGTTTCGAATTCGCCAAGGTGTATTACGCCGTCAAGGCCAACCCGGCCGTCGAGATCATCGACCTGCTCAAGGACAAGGGTTCGAGCTTCGACATCGCGTCGATCTACGAGCTGGACAAGGTCATGGACCGCGGCGTCAGCCCCGACCGTATCAGCTACGGCAACACCATCAAGAAATCCAAGGACATCCGCTACTTCTACGAGAAGGGCGTGCGCCTGTTCTCCACCGACTCCGAAGCCGACCTGCGCAACATCGCCAAGGCCGCCCCGGGTTCGAAAGTGTATGTGCGTATCCTCACCGAAGGCTCGACCACCGCCGACTGGCCGCTGTCGCGCAAATTCGGCTGCCAGACCGACATGGCCATGGACCTGCTGATTCTCGCCCGCGACCTGGGCCTGGTGCCTTACGGCATCTCCTTCCACGTCGGCTCGCAGCAGCGTGACATCAGCGTGTGGGACGCGGCGATTGCCAAGGTCAAAGTGATCTTCGAGCGCCTGAAGGAAGAAGACGGCATCCACCTGAAGCTGATCAACATGGGCGGCGGCTTCCCGGCCAACTACATCACCCGCACCAACAGCCTGGAAACCTACGCCGAGGAAATCATCCGCTTCCTCAAGGAAGACTTCGGTGACGATCTGCCGGAAATCATCCTGGAGCCGGGCCGTTCGTTGATCGCCAACGCCGGGATCCTGGTCAGCGAAGTGGTACTGGTTGCGCGTAAATCCCGCACCGCCGTCGAGCGCTGGGTATACACCGACGTGGGCAAATTCTCCGGCCTGATCGAAACCATGGACGAAGCCATCAAGTTCCCGATCTGGACCGAGAAGAAAGGCGAGATGGAAGAAGTGGTCATCGCCGGCCCGACCTGCGACAGCGCCGACATCATGTACGAGAACTACAAGTACGGCCTGCCGCTGAACCTGGCGATTGGTGACCGGATGTACTGGTTGTCCACCGGTGCGTACACCACCAGCTACAGCGCAGTTGAATTCAATGGCTTCCCGCCATTGAAATCGTTCTACCTGTAAACGCACGCCCTGATCGTTCCCACGCTCTGCGTGGGAACGCATCCGGTGACGCTCTGCGTCACGCCGTTAGAGCGGACGCAGAGCGTCCAGGGCGGCATTTCCACGCAGAGCGTGGGAACGATCAAGTTCAATCGCATGCTCTTGATAGATCTCGGCCATTGCCCGTATCTGCGGCTCATTGGCGGCACACAACGCCTTGTGCGCCACCCGCAAGAACTTCAAATTCCCGCCCGCCAGTGCCTTGCGCAACCATTCCAGTGCCGTTTCTATCTCGCCCCGGTCCGCCAACACCGCCGCATAACTGAACTGCCCGCGAAAATCCCCGCCTTCTGCTGACTGGCGATACCACGCCACCGCCGCCTCCAGATCCCTCGGGCAGTCCTGCCCTTCTTCCAGATAACGCCCCAGCAGGTTCATCGACTTGGCATGGCCCAGTTCCGCCGCCTGTCGATAACACGCCAGCGCCTGGGCTTGATCCTCGGCAACCCCGCGCCCGGTCGCCAGCAGGTTGGCGTAGTTGTACAAACCCCAATCCAGCCCGGCCTCGGCCGCCCGACGATATTCCCGGGCCGCCGCCACGGCATCCGCCTCGCAACCCCAGCCATGCTCCAGGCAACGCCCGAGCATATTGCGCGCCATCAAATGCCCGCCCTTGGCGGCGATGCGGAACCAGCGCATTGCCAGTGCTTCATCGCGCTCGATGCCGCGCCCTTCCAGCAGGATTTGCCCGAGCAGCGCCTGGGCATCCACCACACCCTCTTTCGCGGCGATCAAAATCGCCTGGGCGGCGCGCACCGGGGAGTCGTCGAGCATGCTCTGCAATTGCTCAACGTTGAGTACTTCTTCACGGCGCAATAAAAAGCCCACGGTCAGACCTCAACCCAGCGGCGCAGCAGGTTGTGATAGGTGCCGGTGAGCTGGATCAGCGCGGGGTGGTCGGGCACGTCGCGGCTCAGTTGCTGGATCGCCCCGTCCATCTCGAACAGCAAGGTGCGCTGGCTGTCCTCGCGCACCAGGCTTTGGGTCCAGAAAAACGAGGCGTAGCGCGCGCCACGGGTAACGGCGTTGACCTTGTGCAGGCTGGAGCCGGGGTACAGCACCATGTCGCCCGCCGGCAACTTGACCCGCTGCAGGCCGAAGGTGTCCTGGATTTCCAGCTCGCCGCCGTCGTAGTCGTCGGGGTCGCTGAAAAATACGGTGGAGGAAAGGTCAGTGCGCACCCGCTCGTGGCTGCCCTTGGACTGGCGCACGGCGTTGTCGATATGGAAGTCGAAACTGCCACCGGCGGTGTAACAGTTGAGCAATGGCGGGAAGACCTTGTGCGGTAACGCCGCTGACATGAACAGCGGATTTTTCCACAAGCGATCGAGGATCGCCGCGCCGATTTCCTTTGCCAGCGGGTGGCCTTCCGGCAGTTGCAGGTTGTGTTTGGCCTTGGCCGATTGGTGCCCGGCAGTGATTTTGCCGTCGGCCCACTCGGTGTGCGCCAGGGCTTCGCGGATGCGCAGCACTTCCTCGCGAGAGAACAGGCCGGGAATGTGCAGCAACATGGAGGCATTACCTGAAAACAGTGAGGCGCCAATGATAGTGATTCTTATTGACTGTGTACAACCCTACTCCCGCCCAAAGGACGAACGAGATCGTCAAAACCGTAAGCAAAAAGTGTAAAGAACGTAAATTCAGTGCGAATAGTAATGTATCGCAATTGATATGAAGTCTTGTTCTCCCTATATTCCGCGGCCTCACCTCCTTGGGGAAAGGACACACTCATGCCGCGCACTTCGATAAAAACACCTGCCAGTTCACCACGTTTGCTGGCCTCGGCCATCGGCGTTGCCATCAGCGCCAGCTCTGCCGCCCAAATGGCGCAAGCTGCTGAAGACACCGAGCAGAAAGGCGAGCGCAACAGCATTTCCCTGGGAGCCACCAGCATCACCGGCCAGGAACAGGACAGCACGTCCTACCAGGTCGAAAAAGCCTCCTCGCAGAAGTACACCGCGCCGCTGGTAGATACTCCGCGCTCGGTCACCGTGGTGCCGCAGCAAGTGCTCAAGGACACCGCCGCCACTTCGTTGCAGGACGCCTTGCGCACCGTGCCGGGGATTACCTTCGGCGCCGGTGAAGGCGGCAACCCGCAGGGCGACCGTCCGTTCATTCGCGGCTTCGACGCCCAGGGCGATACCTACCTCGACGGCGTGCGCGACACGGGTGGCCAGAGCCGCGAGATCTTCGACATCGAATCCATCGAAGTCAGCAAAGGCCCCAACTCGTCATTCGGCGGCCGCGGCTCGGCCGGCGGCAGCCTCAACCTGGTGAGCAAGACGCCACAGGCGCGGGACTTCACCAACGGTGGCTTCACCTACGGCTCCGACCAGACCCGCCGTTATGTTCTCGACGTCAACCGCCAGTTCCTCGACAGCGCGGCCTTCCGCCTGAACCTGATGAGCCACGAACAGAACGTCGCCGGGCGTGATGCCGTCAACTACGACCGCTGGGGCGTGGCGCCGTCGCTGACCTTCGGCCTGGGCACCCCGACTCGCGTCAACCTCAGCTACTACCACATGGAAAGCAACGACCTGCCGGATTCGGGCATTCCGTATGGCTACCGCAACAGCGGCGCAAGAGCCGCCCACGTGCATGACAAGCCAACCGACGGCGGCGACAGCAACAACTTCTACGGCCTCAAGGATCGCGACTTCCGCAAGACCCGCGCCGACATCAGCACGTTCTCCATCGAGCACGACCTGAACGACAACATGACGCTGAAAAACACCCTGCGCCACGGCAACACCGGCCAGGACTATATCGTCACGCAACCCGACGACAGCCAGCACAACGTCAACCAGTTCGGCACCGTGTGGCGCCGCGCGAACACCCGCGTGTCCACCACCGAGACCACCACCAACCAGACCGATCTGTTTGGCAGCTTCCAGGCGCTGGGCTTCAAGAACACCTACTCCACCGGTCTTGAGTTCACCGGCGAAGAAACCCGCTACAGCGGCTACACCGTCAGCCCGAACAGCAACCCCGGTTGCCCGGCGCCCGGCAAAGGTGGCCAGTGCACCTCGCTGGGCAACCCGAACCCGGACGATGCCTGGACCGGCAGCATTGCGCGCAACTACAACGGCACCAACACCAAGGCCACCAGCCGTGCCGCCTATGTGTTCGACACCATCGAGCTGGACCCGAAATGGCTGCTGAACGTCGGCCTGCGCTACGACACCTTCGACACCGTGGCCAACACCAATGCGGTGCCGACCGCCACCGTCAAGGCCCGCAGCAAGATCAAGAACGACAGCCAGTTCTTCAACTGGCAGGCGGGCCTGGTCTGGAAGCCGGTTGAAAACGGCAGCATCTATGCCTCCTACGCCACCTCAGCCTCACCGGCCGGCGGCCTGGTAGGTGAAGGCGCCGACGGCAACCCGCTGTCTGCCGGCGCCGCCACCAGCGACCTGAAACCGGAAGAGACCGTCAACTACGAGCTGGGCACCAAGTGGGACATGTTCCACGACCGCCTGTCCCTGACCGCTGCGGTGTTCCGCACCGAGAAGAAAAACACGCGGATCCTGGTGGACGCGCTGACCTATGAAAACGGTGGCGAATCCCGCGTCGACGGCCTGGAGCTTTCCGCCAGCGGCAAGCTGACCGATCAATGGCAAGTGTTCGCCGGCTACAGCTACCTGAAAAGCGAACTGGTGGACCCGGGCCTGAACGGTCGTAACGGTGTCGTCAGTGCCGGCTCGAACAAAGGCAACCAGATGCCCAACACGCCGAAGAACACCTTCAGCCTGTGGACGACGTATGACGTGACACCCAAGCTCACCATCGGCGGCGGCGCGTTCTATGTCGACGAGGTCTACGGCGATGCGGGCAACACCGTCTACGTGCCGTCCTACACCCGCTACGACGCCATGGCCAGCTACAAGCTGACCAAGAACGTCGACCTGCAGTTGAACGTGCAGAACCTCACCGACAAGACCTACTACGACAAGGCCTATGCCTCGCATTTTGCCAACCAGGCAGCCGGTCGTACGGCCCTGCTGACCACCAGTTTCCATTTCTAAACCGATACAAATGAATGCACGAAACCCCACGCATCGGATGCGTGGGGTTTTTGCGTGTAAAAAAGAATGTTTCTCGACAACTCGCGGCATAATGCGCGCCGTGAAACACCTAACCTGATGACGAGGCCGTACGACGTGTTGAAGAAAACCCTGTTCCAGTTGCATTGGTTCTTCGGCATTACCGCCGGGCTGGTGTTGGCCTTGATGGGGATCACCGGCGCGACGGTGTCGTTCCAGGATGAAATCATCGAGTTGCTGAACCCGACGGTGTTGACGGTGGAAAAGCGTCCGGCCGGGGTACTGCCGCCCGCTGAACTGGTGCACCTGCTGGAAGCCCGTGAAGGCAAAGTCGTGTCGATGCTCACGGTGCAGCCCGACAGTACCAACGCAGCCAAGGTCTGGTTCACCCCACCGCCCGGTGAACGCCGCGGGCAGATGCGCTACTTCGACCCGTACACCGGCGATTACCTGGGCGATGCCGTCGGCCAGGACTTCTTTGGCTTCGTGCTGCAACTGCACCGTTTCCTCGCCATCGGCGACACCGGCCGGCAAATCACCGGCGCCTGCACGCTGATCCTGGTGTTCTTCTGCCTTTCGGGCCTGTACCTGCGCTGGCCGCGCCAAGTGGCAAGCTGGCGTGCATGGCTGGCGGTGGACTGGCGCAAGAAAGGCCGTAGTTTCAACTGGGACCTGCACTCGGTATTCGGCACCTGGTGCCTGCTGTTCTATCTTCTGGCGGCACTGACCGGACTGTTCTGGTCCTACGAGTGGTACAGCAACGGCATGACCAGACTGCTGTCCGACGCGCCGCAGAACGAACGCGTACGCAAGCGCGGCCCGGCCCCCGAAGGGCCTGCGCCGGTGGCCAATTACGCCGCGATCTGGAGCAGCATCTACAGCAACGCCGGCCCCGGCTTGAGCGGCTACAACATCCGCATGCCCGCGGTCGCCGGCCAACCCGCCACCGTCTACTACCTGCTGAAGACCTCGCCCCACGACCGCGCACTGAACCAGATCAACCTCGACCCGGGCACCGGCGAAGTCAAATCCCATGACACCTACGCCGGCAAAAGCTTCAAGGCGCAGATCCTGACCAGTATCTATGCGCTGCACACCGGCAGCTACTTCGGCCTGCCCGGCCGGATCATCCTGACGTTCAGCGCGCTGCTGATGCCGCTGTTCTTCATCACCGGCTGGCTGCTGTACCTGGACCGCCGCCGCAAGAAACGCCAGGTGCGCGATGCCCGCAAAGGCCTGACCGGCAACCACAGCGACGCGCCGGCCTGGCTGATCGGCTTTGCCAGCCAGAGCGGCTTTGCCGAGCAACTGGCCTGGCAGACCGCCGGGCAGTTGCAGGCCGCCGGCGTGCCAGTGAACGTGCAGTCGCTGGGCAGCGTCAGCGAAGAGGATTTGCGCCAATCGAGCCATGCGCTGTTCGTGGTCAGCACCTTCGGCGACGGCGAGGCACCGGACAGCGCCCGCGGTTTCGAGCGCAGCGTGCTCGGCCAGGACCTGTCCCTCAAGGGCCTGAACTACTCGGTGTTGGCCCTGGGTGATCGCCAGTACCAACACTTCTGCGGCTTCGCCCGGCGCCTGCATTTCTGGCTGACCAACCAGGGCGGCAACCCGCTGTTCGCCCCGGTGGAAGTCGACAGCGGCGACACCGATGCGTTGCTGCACTGGCAACAACAACTGGGCCAACTGACCGGCCATGCACCCGCTGCGGCATGGGCCAGCGCGACCTATGAAAACTGGACCCTGAAGCAACGCACCCTGCTCAACCCGCACAGCAGTGGCTCCGGCGTCTATTTGCTCGGGCTCACCCCGCCAGCCCCCCGGGACTGGCTGGCCGGCGACCTGGTGGAAGTGCTGCCACGCAATTGCCCATGGGCCATCGAACACTTCCTGGAAGGCCTGGGACTGGCCGGCAGCGAAGGTGTGGTAGTCGACGGCCTTGCACACACCCTCGACCAGGCCCTGGCCGGCCGCCAACTGCCGGACAATCGCGCACACCTGGTGGGCCTGCATGCCCAGGCGCTGGTCAATGCACTGGTGCCGCTGGGCATGCGCGAATACTCCATCGCCTCGATTGCCAGCGACGGTGTGCTGGAGCTGATCGTGCGCCAGGAGCGTCACCCCGATGGCAGCGTGGGCGTGGGTTCCGGCTGGTTGACCGAACATGCACCGCTGGGTTCGACCATCAGCCTGCGAGTGCGGCGCAACAGTGGTTTCCATCTGCCGACCGAGCCGCTCCCGATGATCCTGCTGGGCAACGGCACCGGCCTTGCCGGGTTGCGCAGCCTGCTCAAGGCGCGGGTTGCCGACGGCCAGCAGCGCAACTGGCTGCTGTTTGGCGAACGCAATATCGCCCACGACTACCACTGCCAGGATGAGTTGCAAGGCTGGCTGGCCAGCGGTGACCTGGCGCTACTGGACCTGGCCTTTTCCCGGGACCAGGCAGAGAAAATCTACGTGCAGGATCGCCTGCGCGAATCAGCGGATGTGCTGCGTAAATGGGTGGCCGATGGCGCCGCGATTTACGTCTGCGGCAGTTTGCAGGGGATGGCGGCGGGTGTGGATCAGGTGCTGCACGATGTGCTGGGCAGCGAAGCCGTCGAACGCTTGATCGAGCAGGGCCGCTATCGCCGGGATGTTTACTGACCCCCTGAAGATACACCGATCAAAATGTGGGAGCGGGCTTGCTCGCGAAGGCAGTGGATCAGTCGATACATCTGTTGACTGACACACCGCCTTCGCGAGCAAGCCCGCTCCCACATTGGCTCTTCTTCAGTAGGTAGATTGCATTGCAATCACACTGGCGCCAGTTTCTGTTCAAACACTGAAACCCCATCCAGGTCCCGCAAAATCACCGTCAGCTCCGCCGTCTGCCCGTCAATCTGCACCTCGCCAAAGAACTGGAACCCGTCAAACGGCGAGCTGTTCTGCACCGTCGGCGCCTTCTCGAACACCACTTCCGGGCCAAAGGTTTTATCCAGCGGATTAGGCCCGAAACTCCCGGCATTCAACGGCCCGGCGACGAACTCCCAGAACGGCTCAAAATCCTGAAACGCCGCCCGATCCGGATGGTAATGATGGGCCGCGCAGTAATGCACATCCGCTGTCAGCCACACGTGATTACGCACCTGCTGCGCCCGCAGAAACGCGAGCAATTCGGCAATTTCCAACTCGCGCCCCTGGGCCGGGCCCGGGTCGCCGTTGGCGATCGCTTCCCAACGCGGCACGCCGGGGCTGACCTCACCGTCGGGCACGCCCAGGCCAATGGGCATGTCGGCGGCGATGACTTTCCACTGCGCCTGGGAGGCCTTCAATTCGCGCTTCAGCCAGTCCAGTTGCTCACGCCCAAGGAACGGTTTTTCACCGCCAAGGTTGTCATCGTTCGGCCCGCGATAGCTGCGCATGTCCAGCACAAACACATCCAGCAACGGGCCGTAGCCGAGCTTGCGATAGATGCGCCCGCCCTGGTCGGCGCTTTGCCGGCGCATCGGTGAATATTCCAGCCAGGCCTGGCGCGCACGGCCCACCAGAGTATTGATGTCGCGAGTCTTGTAGCGTTCATCCAGTTGCTTGCTCGGCGACCAGTTGTTGATCACCTCGTGGTCGTCCCACTGCCAGATCTGCGGCACTTCGGCGTTGAAGCGACGTACGTTCTCGTCCATCAGGTTGTAGCGGTAGTTGCCCCGGTATTCATTCAGGGTTTCAGCGACTTTGCTTTTGGCTTCGGTGGTGATGTTGCGCCAGATGCGTCCGTCCTCGGTGGTCAGTTGCGCGGGCACCGGGCCGTCGGCGTAGATGGTGTCGCCGCTGTGAATGAAGAAGTCCGGCAGACGCAGGCGCATGGCTTCGTAGATGCGCATGCCGCCGATGTCCGGGTTGATGCCGAAGCCCTGGCCGACGGTGTCGCCGCTCCACACAAAGCGGATATCCCGGCGCTGCTGCGGCACGCTGCGCAGGTGACCGAACCAGGGCTCGCTGGCCACGCCGGTCTGGGCATCTTCAAAGTGCACACGGTAGAAAATCGCCTGGTCGACGGGCAGGCCGGTGAGTTCGACACGGGCGGTGAAATCGGTGCGGCTGTCGGCCAGGGGCGAGACGAATTTGCGCGGGTTGCTGAATACGCTACGGGTGTCCCACTCCACTACCATCCGGGCCGGGCGGTCGCTGCGGCTCCAGATCATCGCGCGGTCGCCCAGCAGGTCGCCGGACTGCACGCCGTCGGTGAGTTGCGGGCGATCCTTGACCGAGGCGATCACCGCAGGCGCGAGGCCCGGCAGCAACAGGCCGGCGCCGACGGCTTGCATCACGCGGCGGCGGCCGAGATTGAAGTGGCTCATGCGGGTTCCCTCTCGAGCAGCAAAAGGGAAACTTAAGCATGACGGGATGAACGAGTTATGACACCGGCCTTATTGCTCACGGAGGTCAAATGTGGGAGCTGGCTTGCCTGCGATAGCCTCAACTCGGTTGCGCTGATACACCGAGGTGCCTGCATCGCAGGCAAGCCAGCTCCTACATGAACCGCGTTATGCCTGGGCGGGTGCGACAGAAAGCTCTACGGTCTCAGGGCGCTTGAGGAATGCATACACCACGGCCGTCAACAAACTGCCCGCCACGATCGCCAGCAGGTACAGCAGCGCATGGTTGATCGCATTCGGGATCAGCATCACAAACAATCCACCATGGGGCGCCATCAGCTTGCAGCCGAAATACATCGACAGCGCACCGGTCAGCGCACCGCCGGCGATGCTTGCCGGGATTACCCGCAACGGGTCCTTGGCAGCAAACGGAATCGCGCCTTCAGAGATAAAGCACATGCCGAGAATCAACGCGGCCTTGCCGGCTTCACGCTCGGTCTGGGCGAACTTGCGCCGCGCCAGGAAGGTGGCGATGCCCATGCCAATCGGCGGCACCATGCCGGCAGCCATGGTCGCGGCCATGGGTGCACCGCTTTGCGCTGCCAGCAGGCCGACGGAAAACGCGTAGGCCGCCTTGTTGATCGGGCCACCGAGATCGACGCACATCATGCCGCCCAGCAAGATGCCCAGCAGCACGGCGTTGGTGGTGCCCATGGTGCTGAGAAAATCCGTGAGGCCGGTGAGCATCTTCGCCACCGGCGGCCCTACCAGGTAAATCATCGCCAGGCCGGTGAACAGACTCGCCAGCAACGGGATGATCAGGATCGGCTTGAGGGCTTCCAGGCTCTGGGGCAAACGGATCGCGCGGCTGATGAATTTGACGCAGTAGCCGGCGAGAAAGCCGGCGAAGATCCCGCCGATAAACCCCGCGCCCAAGGTGCTGGCCAGCAGGCCACCGATCATGCCGGGGGCCAATCCAGGACGGTCGGCAATCGAGTAGGCGATGTAACCCGCCAGCAGCGGCACCATCAGCATGAACGCCTGGTCGCCGACGGTTTTCAGCGCGGCGGCAAGAGTGCCTTTTTCTTCAAAGGCATGAATGCCGAACACGAATGACAGGGCGATCAGCAGACCGCCCGCCACCACCATCGGCAGCATGAACGACACGCCGGTGAGCAAGTGTTTGTAGACACCGGTCTTCTCCGGTTTGGCAGCGGCACCACTGGCAGCGGATTCCTGCTTGCCTTCGGCCAGCGCCTTGTTGAGGGTCGCCTCGGATTGCTTGAGCGCGATCCCGGTGCCGCAGCGATAGATTTTCTTGCCGGCAAAGCGCTCGGTGGCGACTTCGATGTCGGCGGCGAGCAGCACCACGTCGGCGTCACGAATCGCCTCGGGACTCAGCGGCGTGCGGGCGCCCACGGAGCCCTGGGTTTCCACCTGCAAGTCATACCCGAGGCGCTTGGCGGTTTGCTGCAACGCTTCGGCAGCCATGAAGGTGTGGGCGACGCCGGTCGGGCACGCGGTGATCGCGACGATACGCGGCGTGCTTTTCGCCGGTGCCGCGTCAGCTACCTGCACTTGGGCCTCCTCGGCCCCGCGACGCAACACCGCGTCCACATCCTGCAACGCCTGGGCCGGCGTGCTGCGGAATACACGTTTGCCGACAAAACGCTGCATGTCCACCGGCGTGCTGCTGACCAGCAATACCCACTCGGCGGCTTCAATGGTGGCCGCCGACAATTGGCGTTCCGGATGCTGCACGTCGACCACTTCGACGCTGGTGCTCCAGCCCTGGCGTTGCGCGGCGGCATCCAGCAAGCGGGCGCACAGCACACTGGTGACCATGCCGTTCGGGCAGGCAGTAACAATGGCTAACTTCATGACCAACCCTCTTATTGTTCTGTCAGCGGCCGCACGTGGACGCCGCTCTGCAAAGTCTCAAGCTGCGCTTCGTCGGTGATGCCAAAGCCGATCTGCGTGACCGCCATCGCGGCAATAGCGGTGGCGCGGCCCAAGGTCTGCTCCGGCGTATCGCCACTGAGCAAACCGTGAAGCATCCCGGCCAGCAGCGAGTCGCCGGCGCCTACGGTACTGGCCACGGTTACCTTGGGCGGCGTGGCGTGCAGCGCGGTATCCGGGCTGTACCAGCTCACACCCGCGGCACCGTCGGAGACCACCACATGCTCCACACCTTGCCGATGCAGTTGGCGGATGGCATCTGTGGAATGACCAAGGGCATCGGCCAGTTCTTCGGTATTGGGTTTGACCAACCACGGGCCGGCGTTCAATCCGGCGCGCAGCGCTTCGCCGCTGGTGTCCAGGGCGACTTTCAAGCCGAGGTTTTTCAGTTGCTGCAGCAGGCCCTGGAACCACTGAGGGGTGATGCCGCGTGGCAGGCTGCCGGCCACGACGACGGCGTCGTAGCCCGGAGCAATCCGCGCCAGTTGCTCAAGCAGTGCGTGTTGCGCCTGCTCGCTGACCAACGGGCCCGGCGCATTGACATCCGTGACCCGCCCGTCCTGCTCGGCGATCTTGATATTGCTGCGGGTTTCGCCCGGCACGCGAATAAAGGCATCGGTAAAACCGCGACGGGCAATCAGCATCTCGAATGCCTGGGGATTGTCCTCGCCAAGAAAGCCGCCCACGGTCACCTGATGACCAAGGTCCGCCAGCACCTGGGCGACGTTCACGCCCTTGCCGGCAGCGTGGGTGATCATCGCTTCGCTGCGATTGACCTCGCCCGGTTCCAGGCGCGCCAGGCGCACCGTCAGGTCCAACGCCGGGTTCAGCGTCAGGCTTAAAATCCTTGCCATTTACACGGCCTCCACAAGCGCACGCACTTCGGCGGGAGAACCCACCGCCAGGGCTTTTTGTGCCAGGCCCTGGGCCTCGCTCAGACTGAATTCACGCACCCGTGCCTTGACCTCGGGAATGCTGCGCGCAGACACACTCAGCTCATCCACTCCCAGGCCGATCAGCACCGGAACTGCCAAAGGGTCGGCTGCCAGCTCGCCGCACACGCCGACCCATTTGCCATGGGCATGGGCGGCGCGCACGGTGATGTCGATCAGTTGCAACACCGCCGGATGCAGGCCGTCAGCCTGGGCCGACAGCGTCGGATGGCCACGGTCGATGGCCAAGGTGTATTGGGTCAGGTCGTTGGTGCCGACGCTGAAGAAGTCCACTTCCTTGGCCAGTACCGGCGCCAGCAACGCGGCCGACGGCACTTCGATCATGATCCCCAGTTGCAGGTCGGCCACCGGGATTTCCAGGCGCAGGCGCTCGGTCATGGCCCGGGCCTGGCGCCACTCGTCAACACTGCCAACCATGGGGAACATGATGCGCAGTGGACGGTTGTCTGCCGAACGCAACAGTGCGCGCAATTGCGCTTCCATGATCTGCGGGCGTTGCAGGGTCAGGCGAATGCCGCGCACGCCGAGGAAGGGGTTTTCTTCCTTGGCGATCGGCCAGTACGGCAGCGGTTTGTCGCCGCCCACATCAAGGGTGCGCACCACCAGCGGCCGGCCGCCGAGGCCGTCGAGCACGCGGCGGTATTCGGCTTCCTGGGTGGCCTCGTCGGGCGCTTGTTTGTGGGCCATGAAAATCAGTTCGGTGCGCAGCAGGCCGATACCTTCGGCGCCCTGCTCCACCGCGCCGGCAACCCCGGCGCTTTCGCCGATATTGGCGAATACTTCGACGGCATGGCCATCGCGGGTCAGGGCCGGTTCATGGCGTTGCGCTGCGGCGGCTTTCAAGCGTTGTTCGCGGGTGTCGCGTTCGACGGTGGCGCGCTGCAAGGTGGCGGCGTCGGCGTCCACATGCAGGCGACCGCGCTGGCCATCCAGCAACAACGGCGTGCCCGAAGCCAACAGCAATACAGCAGGGCCTGCACCCACCAGCGCGGGAATGCCCAACGCGCGGGCGACGATGGCGCTGTGGGCGGTGGCGCCGCCACGGGCAGTGAGGATGCCGGCGACACGCACCGGGTCCAGGCGCGCCACGTCCGAAGGACCCACTTCGTCCATCACCAGGATGTAGGGTTCGTCCGGCTCCTGGGCGGTTTCGACGCCGCACAGTTGCGCCAGCACGCGGCGGCCAATGTCACGCAGATCGGCAGCGCGCTCGGCGAGCAAGGCGTCCTGCAGCGACTCCTGCTGTTTGGCGGCGGCTTCGATCACGCTCATCCACGCGGCCTCGGCGCTTTCGCCCTGCTTGAGGCGCGTCTCGACTTCGTCGGTCAGTTCCGGGTCGTCGAGCATCTCCTGGTGGGTGATGAAGATCTCGCGGATGGCCTTGGACTTGCTGCGCTCGATCAGGCCCTGGATGTCCCGGCGCACGTCGGTCAACGCCGCGTGCAGGCGCTGGCGCTCGATCACCGGCGACTCGCCGCGCAGCGGGTATTCGAAAGGTTGCAGCACCTGGATATGCGCCGGGCCAATCGCAATGCCGGGGGCGGCGGCGATGGCCTGGATCAGGCTGCCGGACACTGGCGCGCTGATCACCGGTTCGATCTCGACCACGGCTTGTTGGGCGCTGACTGCCGACAGCGGCTCGACTTCTTCGCCGAGGCCGTCTTCCACTGCCGCCAGCAAGGCGGGCAAGGCGTCACCGGCAATGGTTGGCTCGGCGACAAATTCCAGCACCTGGCCACGACGCGCACCGAGGCTGAGCAACTTGCTCAGGCTTTTTACCGATACCGCGCCGACGTCTCCATCGACGATGCGCACACGGATTTCACCGGCAAAACTTTTCGCCAATTGCGCGAGGATCTTCGCCGGGCGCGCATGCAGCCCGTGGGCGTTGGCCAGGGCAATGCGCACGCTTGGCCAGTCGGCGGGCAGTTCACCGCCGAGCACTTCCAGTACGGCCCGGCTGCTGGTGGCGCGGCCGAGTTCCTGGCCACGGCCTTCGATCAGCAAGGCACACAGGCGTTCGAGCAAGGTCTGGTGGGCCTCGCCGAGGCTGGCCAGGCAGAACAGGCCGCTCAAGGGCTGGCCCAGGTAACGCATCGGTTTATCCGGGGTGACAAAAGCCAGGCCCGGGCGCTTCACCGTCTGCTCGCTGTGCAACCACCACAGGCCATCGCCCAGGGGCAGCGCGTCGACTTGTTGCAGCACGGCGGCAAAGCCATTGCTCACGCAATCGGCCTGGCGCAGCAGGCGTGCGCCTCTCCACACCAGTTCTTCGAAATCATCAGCCGACACGCCCAGGCCAATCATCTGTGCGTCCAGCGCCAGCTCCTGCGGCGCACCTTGTAGCAGTTTCAGCAAGGCCTCGGCAGAACTGGCGCGACGCAGGGCCTGGCCCAGGTCGGTCTCGCCGAGGGCACGGGTCAGCAGTTGCAGCAGGCGCAGGTGTTCGTCGGATTTGGCGGCAATGCCGATCGCCAGGTAGACGATCTGGCCATCGCCCCAATCCACGCCGTCGGGAAATTGCAGCAGGCGCACGCCGGTGGCGAACACCTGGTCGCGTGTTTCGGGGGTGCCGTGGGGGATGGCGATACCCTGGCCGAGAAAGGTCGAGCCTTGGGCTTCACGCGCTTGCAAGCCACTGAGGTAACCCTCGGCGACCAGGCCATCGGCCACCAGTTTTTCAGCGAGCAGTTGCAAGGCAGCAGACTTATCCACAGCCGTCTGGCCCATGGATATCTGCTCGTGGGTGAGCTCAAGCATGCCGTTCTCCTAGTTAGTGCGGCGGGCGCACTAGGTATTATTTTGAATAAATCAGTGCAAAAGCGTTCGAATAAAATTGACTGAGTGGTCAGTTGGCAGGACCACACTCGTCGCGATAATCGTAAAAATACGCTTGCTGAAACGTTTAATCTAGAATTTATGGCAGATTACGCGTTAATTTCCCATGATTGAAGAGCCACTCGGCTGTTGAGTTGCGACAATGGTCGCCTGCAGTAATCGGTTACGATTGGACAAAATGTCGGGGCAAGCTCTAAAAAACAAGGAAATCCCGGTTTGAAACTCAGTGATATCGCGCGCATTGCCGGTGTGTCTGTGACCACCGCCAGCTACGTCATCAATGGCAAGGCCGAACAGCAACGGATCAGCAGCGCAACCGTCGAACGGGTGCGCGCCGTGGTTGAAGAACATGGCTTTACGCCCAACCCCCAGGCCGCCGGGCTGCGCAGCCGGCACACCCGTACCCTGGGTTTTATCCTGCCGGACCTGGAAAACCCCAGTTACGCACGCATCGCCAAGCTGCTCGAACAAGGCGCCCGTGCCCGCGGCTATCAATTGCTGATCGCCAGCTCCGACGACGACGCCAACAGTGAGCGGCAACTGCTGCAACTGTTCCGCGCCCGCCGTTGCGATGCGCTGTTTGTCGCCAGCTGCCTGCCGACCACCGACGACAGCTACCGCGAACTGCAAACCAAGGGTTTGCCGGTGATCGCCATCGACCGGGTGATGGAGTCTACGCAGTTTTGCTCGGTGGTCAGCGATGATCGCCAGGCCTGCCAGCAATTGACCAGCAGCCTGCTGCACCCGCTGCCCAGGCAGATCGTGTTGATCGGCGCGCGGCCAGAGCTGAGCATCAGCCAGGAACGTACCGCCGGTTTCAAGCAAGCGCTGAAAGACTTCAGCGGCGAAGTGCTGATCGAACAAGGCGAGTCGTTCAGCCGCGACTGTGGCCGACAGCTGATGGAGCAGTTGCTGCAAAGCCTGGGGCATTTGCCTGACGCACTGGTGACTACGTCCTACGTCTTGCTGCAAGGGGTGTTTGACGCGCTGCATGACTTCCCGCTCAAATCCCGGCCACTGCGACTGGGGACGTTTGGCGACACCCAACTGCTGGATTTCCTGCCGCTGCCGGTGAATGCCATGGCCCAGCAGCATCAGTTGATTGCCGACACCGCGCTGCGCCTGGCGCTGGCGGCCATTGAAGAACAGCACTACGAACCCGGCGTGCATGCCATCGGCCGTACGTTCAAGCAGCGGATTCACTCGGAGTAAGCGGTGTGGAGCTGATCGACAGCCACACCCATCTGGATTTTCCGGACTTCGATACGGACCGCCGCGAAGTCCTGAGCCGCAGTCGCCGCCTGGGCGTGCGCAGGATGGTGGTGCTCGGGGTCTATCAGCAGAATTGGCAACGGTTGTGGGACCTGGTGCAAACCGACGCGGATTTATTCGCCGCCTTCGGCCTGCACCCGGTGTATCTCGACGACCATCGCCCCGCCGACCTGACGGAACTGGGCGACTGGCTGACCCGCCTGAACGGCCACCGGCAACTGTGCGCGGTGGGCGAAATCGGCCTGGATTATTTCCTCGAACAGCTGGACCGCGAACGCCAGCAAAGCCTGTTTGAAGCGCAACTGAAGCTGGCGGTGGATTTCCAACTGCCGGCGTTGCTGCATGTGCGCCGCAGCCACGCTGCCGTGATCGCCACCCTCAAGCGCATTCGGCTGCCACGGGGCGGAATCATCCACGCGTTTGCCGGCAGCCAGGAAGAGGCCCGCGAGTACATCAAGCTCGGCTTCAAACTGGGCCTGGGCGGCGCGGCCACGTGGCCGCAAGCCCTGCGCATGCACAAGGTGATCGCCCGGCTGCCGCTGGAAAGCGTGGTACTGGAAACCGACTCACCGGACATGGCCCCCGTGATGTACCCCGGCCAGCGCAACAGCCCCGAACACCTGCCAGACATCTGCGCCGCCCTGGCGGAGCGTATGGGCATCAGCTCCTCAGCGCTGGCCGAGGCGAGCACCCGCACTGCCTGCGAGCTGTTCAACTGGTAGGGGCCCATCCCCGATGCATGCCTGGCCATGCCTCACACTCGAAAGGCCCCGATCAACTGCTTCAGCTCGATCACTTGCAAGGACAACTGCCGGCTGGCCTCTTCAGTCTGGTGCGCGCCCTGCGCTGCATGTTCACCGGCGCGATTGATCTCGACGATGTTCTGATCGATGTCATGGGCCACGGCAGTCTGCTGTTCGACGGCGGCGGCAATCTGCTGGTTCTGGTCGACGATCATGCCTACCGCGCCGAGGATGTTTTCGAGGGCCTGCTGGACTTTTTCCGACTGCCCCACCGTGCCATTGGCCATCTCGTGGCTGGTGCCCATGGCCTTCACCGCAGCGCCGACACCGCTGTGGAGCTTGGCAATCATCTGCTCGATCTCTTCGGTGGAGTGCTGGGTGCGCCGGGCCAAAGTGCGCACTTCATCGGCCACCACGGCGAAACCGCGTCCTTGCTCACCGGCGCGCGCGGCCTCGATGGCGGCATTCAACGCCAGCAGATTGGTCTGTTCGGCAATGCTCTTGATCACTTCCAGCACGCGACTGATGGATTGGCTGTCGATGGCCAATTGGTTGATGACCCGTACCGATTGATCGATCTCCGAAGCCAACGCCGCGATACTGCCTTGCTGGGACTGCACCAGGCCGCGTCCGCTGACGGTTTCATCGTTGACGCTGTGGGCGCTGCTGACCGCCGCCGCCGCGCTGCGCGCCACTTCCTGGGCAGTGGAGGACATCTGGTTCATGGCGGTCGCCACCTGCTCGATCTGGCTGCGTTGGCCGGACACGGCCTGGTTGCTGCTGGCCGAGACCGACTCCACTTGTCCGGCCTGGTGTTCGACCTGGTTGACGGTGTGCCCTACCCGCTCGATCAGGTCATGGATCTTGGCCACGGTGGCGTTGAACACCTGGCCCAAATCCCCCAGTTCGTCGCGGCTGTGGGCGATGAAGGTGACGGTCATGTCACCGGCCGCCACCTTGTCCATCGTCGCCCCCAGGCGGCGCAAGGTGGTGCGGGTGGAGGCGTAGAAACCGGCATACAAATAGAAGATCAGCAAAAACACCGACGCCAGTGCCGCCACCAATCCGATCATGTGCGTGCGGTTTTCTGACAGGCGTTGCTCCAGTTGCTGCTCGAGAAAGGTCAGGGTGGCTTCGTCGAGCTGATAGGTCTTGGCCATCAACGTGCTGACGTCGTCGTAGAAGCCTTGCCATGGGGCGTCGAGGGTTTCGGCCACCACGACCTGCTCTTCGAACAACTCACTGCCTTGCTTGAGGCTGGCCTTGCTCGCGTCCGCCAGGCTCGCCAATGCTGCGTGGGCGGGCTTGCTGGAGCCGAGGGCATCCTGCAGTTTCAGGCCGTATTCCGCCTGGAGCTTTTCCAGTTGCTGCAGCAGCTCGTCAAAACGAGTGCTGGACGACGAATTGAGAAAACCCTGGCCCAACGAATAAGCCCCCATGGCCCGGCCTTCCCCCAGGGTCTGGGTGACTTGCGGGGTGACGCTGGTGATCAGTTCACTGAGTTGGCGCAGGTCGCCCTGGGGGTCACGGCTCAAACCCGACTGGCTGGCGATGATCTGGCTGAGCATCTGCGCCTTGTTGAGGAGTTTGCCGATCAGCGCGCTTTTGCTGAGCAGTGAAGTTTCCTGTTGCTGGGCCTTGAAGGCGGCGATCATTTCATCGCGCTTGGCTTCGAAGGCGGCGGCCTGCTCAGGGTCGGCGGACAGGGCGTGGAAGCTTTGCAGGCGCTGCAGCAGGCTGTCTTCGAGGGCGGTGATTTTGTTTTCGATATCACCGGCCTTGCCTGATTGGCCGAGGGTTGCGTTGATCTGTACCTGGTTGTTCAGGGTTTCCAGGTCGCGGCGCAGGGCCAGGCTGCTGCCCAGCAGGTCGAGGCTTTGCAGCTCGATGCGAGTGCCCTGGAATTCTCGCCAGGAATCGCGCACCAGGTAGTAGTTGGTGGCCAGCATCGGCAACAGGAACAGCACGCTGATAAGGCTGAACTTCATGCCGAAGGTCAGGCGGTTCATGAACGCGACGGCGGGATAGAGCAAGCTCTTCACAGGTGAACTCCCTTTTCTTTTATTTTTATTGAGGGCGCAGGGCGGCGGCAGATAGCCACTATTTGGCGCTCTGTCTGTATAGCTCAATTCGAAAAGGAGGTTTGTAACTTAAGGTTAACGAGGTAGGAGCGAGCTTGCCCGCTCCTACAGGGAGGCAAATCAGGGCAGCACGGTCCAGATGGCAAAGCCGGCGTACCACAGCACGGCGGCACGCAGCAGCAACTCCCAGATACGATCAAGGCTGTTGATGCCCTCGGCGCCTACCACCGGTGGCGGGATCTCCGCGGCCACCAGGCCCACCTTCTCCACCAGTTGCGCAGCACTGATGTCCCAGCTCAGCAGCTCATGCAGCATCACCCGGCCGACCGCCACAAAGTTGCCGACCAGGGCGAAACTCGCCGCCAGCAAACGTACCGGCAACCAGTCGAAGGCATGGCGCAATTGCCCGGCACGCTCGGCCACCAGTGGGTTCTTGCTGTTCTCGGTCGCCAGCGCCAGCAGACGGTAGGCCAGGGCGGCCACCGGCCCGAGGAGGAAGTACCAGAAAATCACCGCGAAGAAGCTTTGGTAGGCCTGCCACAACAGATGGCCCTGGACCCGCTCCAGCAACTGCTCACCACTTTCGGCACTGATGCTCAAGTCACGTTCGGCCACATGTTCGGCCGCTTGCAGGTCACCCCGGCGCCAGGCATCACGGAACGGGCCCAATCCGGCCAGGAGATCGCCACGGCCCAGGCTGTAGATCACCACCAGCAGGTGCACCGGCAGCGCCAACAGGCCATAGGCCACTGGCTCCAGCACCAGCAACAACAACGCAAGCAAGGCCACCGGCAGCAGCACCAGCAATGTGAGGATCAGCCACGGCTGCTTGCCCAGGCTGGCGCTCGACTCCAGCTTGGCCAGTTCCCGCAACCAACCGCCATCACGTTGTATACGATGACGCAGGGCCGAGAACTTCTCGATCCATACCGCCAGCACCAACACCAGAAAACTCATTGTGCGTGTCCTCCATCCTGCAAGGCGCTGCGAAAGCGCGCCCAATCAAATTCGGGTCCGGGGTCGGTCTTGCGTCCCGGGGCGATATCGCTATGGCCACAAATGCGCTGGCGGGTAATGCCCGTGTACGCCGCCAGTAACTGGCGCGTCAGGGCGATCAGGGATTGATACTGGGCATCGGTGAAGGGCAGGTCATCAGTGCCCTCCAGCTCGATCCCCAGGGAAAAGTCGTTACACGTCTCACGCCCCTCGAAGCTCGATACCCCGGCATGCCAGGCCCGGTCCCGGCACGAGACAAACTGCGTCACCGCGCCATCACGCTCAATCAGAAAATGCGCAGAAACCCGTAGGTCGGCAATACCTTCAAAGTAGGGGTGTTCCGTGACATCCAGGCGATTCTGGAAAAACTCGTGCACCTTGCCGGTGGCGAATTGCGCCGGTGGCAGGCTGATGTTGTGCACCACCAACAGGGAAATCTCGCCACCGGGGCGCTCGTTGAAGTTGGGCGAGGGGCAATGGCGAATGCCCTGGCACCAACCGCTGGCGGGGTCCAACTGCATACTGGTTCCTTGAACGAGGCTGGGGTGACTCAGTATGCCGCGTTCCGCTGTCTGGTTGCGATCACTTGGCGCGATGAAGTTGGCGCAGGTTGCCAATCACCGAAGCCAGGGCGCGGTCGAACAACAGGGCATCATCCAGGGTTCGCACCGCGCCGCGCTTGAACTCCAGGGCCAGTTCAAGCGGATTTTTTTCCAATACCTTGAGGCCGGTTCGATTGACGAAAATGCAGGTATTGCCCGGCGCAATAATCGCCGTCAGCTTGCAACGCAGGGTGTTTTCGGCGTCTTCCTGAAATTCCACCCAGCAACCGATCCGCAGTTGCCGAACCTTGAGCAGGTCGGGATCATCTTCCGGCAGGCTCGCCTCGATGGCCGGTGCCGCGGGACTGAGGACGAATGCCTCGCGCACCTCGACTTGCGACAGCGACGGTTGTTCCTCGGCACTGCCCCGGAACGACTGGACATGCAGGGTTTGCAAGCGGGTGAAAAATTCCCGGGTAATGAAGGGATCGAATGCCGCGCCGCTCAACCCACCGCGCAAGGCTTTCAGCAAGCCTGGCAACTGCTCCAGCAGGTGCCGGCCGGCTTCGGTGTCTTCGCTGAGGCCGACACTCCAGATCAACTCGTCCATGGTGCGCAACCCGGCCAGCCATTGTGGCGAGTGCTCGCCATGCTTCAGGCACGCCAGCAACAGCACCTGGCTCCAGGCCTGTTGCAGGAACTGCACCACGACCTCGGGCAGTACTTTGCCCAGCAACCGCAGATTGAGGGCTTCGGCTACACGCTGACGAGCGATTTCGGTACGGGCGCGCCCTTCTTCCGCATCGCGGGTACGTTGCTCCAGCAATTCGCTGCGGCGTCGCTCGTCATGGGTAAACGCGGTGAACTCGGTCAGTAACTGGGAAAAGATTGCCGGATCATCCACAAAATCATTCAACAACCGCTGCACTACCTGCTCGATGTGCAGGTACAGGCTGTCGCGCTGATAATCGTCGCGCTGGCTCCAGCCCATGGCCGCCGAAGCGATTTCATTGAGCAAGCGTCGCGCCGGGTGATTGGTGCGGCTGAAAAAACTCTTGTCCAGCACCGCCACTTTCAGCATCGGGATCTGCAGGCGCGCGATCAGCGCCTTGAGGGATTCGGGCACCGTACCGTCATTGAGGATGAACTCGAACAGCATGGCGATCAGGTTGATCACATCCTCGTCCGCATCCTCCACCACCCGCGACTTGCCGCTCTTGACGCTGACCCGGGTCAGCAATTGTTCAAGCTGGTTGCGCAGGTCGAAATCATCCTCGACCTCAGGCTCAGGCACATATTGCTGCAAATGGGAGAGCAGGCGCAGCAAGTCACGGGTGGAGATGGGCTGGGTCTCGGCGCTGGCTTCCAGCGTGGGTGCCACGCTGCCGCGCACTGCCGACAGCAATTCCTGCAACGCCGCGAAAACTTCCTGGCCGCTGTCGTCTGCCGGGTGTCCGGCAATCGGCGGGGTGTCTTCAGGCAACTCGGCCGTGGCGACGGCGCGCCGCGATGGCACGGCCTTGAGTTCGGGCAATACGCCGGTGGCGATCAGCAACTGATTGGCTTCGCCGTACAACAGATCAGCGTCACTGAGCACGTATTTCTCAAACAGCTTGAGAATGATCAGCTTGACCCGGATTTCCACGCCAAGGCTGCGTCCTGCTTGCAGAAAAAACGCGCACAGCATTGCCGGGCCCAGGGGGTTGTCCCGATCATCCAGGCGTTTGTCGAGCAAGGCATTGAGTCGGGCTGTCAATTGCCCAAGGGCGAGCCCGTCACGGCGCAGCACCTTGCCCAGCATGGCCTCGAGCGCGACGGCTTTTTCCAGCTCATCGCCCGAGACCCCGGGCGCCGCGGTGTAGGACACCACCGGAATCAGTTGCAGCTCACCGCGCTCCACGTTGCCAAGATTGGCAAACGCTTCGTAGAGTTGCTCCATGAAGCCACGCTCGAAATTCTTGCGCTTGAGGCGCAGGTCGCGCATGGCTTCAAAGAAAATACCGTGGTCGACGTTACTGCGGGTCTTGTCGGCCATTTCGAACAGGGTGTCGTCGGCGTTATCAAACAGCTCCTGCAGTCCCTGCCTGAGTTGCTGCGCCGCCTTGTCACGGACCTGGAGCAACACCACCGGCAGGCGGGCGAGCGGCGATGGCGTCGCCCGTGCCTTATTGATCGGCACCACCTTCCCGTCATTGTGCATCCTGGCCTCCTGAAACGGCGGTATTCGATTGTGTGAAGGATCGGTGCAGCAACGGCGCGAAGCACGCCGGGGCACTGCGAAAATCGGGCTATCACCGTGACGTCAAAGCTATGACGCCAATTGCAAGGCGCGAGATTATCTTGCAAATGAGGGTTGTTGCGCCAGCGAACTCTGTGATTGCCGTGTAAATGAACATCGCGCACCGCACCCGAGGTGCCAGTTGCCTTGGGTTCAGGCCCGCCCTGCCCCTATAATCCAGGCACTTTGTTTGTGGAGCCTGTTATGCCCAATCTTCGTCTAGCCGACCTGACCGCCGAAATCGAAGCCAACGTGCGTCGCGCACTGCTGGAAGACATCGGCAGCGGGGATATCACCGCACAACTGATCCCCGCCGAACGCCTGGCCAAGGCCACGATCATCACGCGCGACGCCGCCGTCATCAGCGGCACGGCCTGGGTGGAAGCGGTGTTTCGCCAATTGGACCCACGCGTCGCGGTGCATTGGCAGGTGCGCGACGGCGAACGTGTCAGCCCCAACCAGGCGCTGTTTCACCTTGAAGGCCCGGCCCGCTCGCTGCTCAGTGGCGAGCGTTGCGCGCTGAATTTCCTGCAACTGTTGTCAGGCGTTGCCACCCGCGCCCAATACCTGGCGGACTTTGTCGCGTCCACCCAGGTCAAGCTGCTGGATACACGCAAGACATTGCCCGGCCTGCGCCTGGCGCAAAAATATGCAGTGACCTGCGGTGGTTGCCACAACCACCGCATCGGCCTGTATGACGCGTTCCTGATCAAGGAAAACCATATCGCAGCCTGCGGCGGCATTGCCCAGGCCATCAGCGCCGCCCACAAGATCGCCCCGGGCAAGCCGGTGGAAATCGAAGTGGAAAGCCTGGAGGAACTGCGTGAGGCACTGGCGGCGGGCGCCGATATCATCATGCTGGATGAGCTGAGCCTGGATGACATGCGCGAAGCGGTGCGCCTGAACAACGGCAAAGCCAAGCTGGAGGCCAGTGGCGGGATCAACGAAAGCACCCTGCTGCCCATCGCTGAAACCGGCGTGGACTACATCTCCATCGGGGCGATGACCAAGGATGTGAAGGCGGTGGATTTGTCGATGCGGCTTAGTCTCTGAAACGCCCTTGAATGTAAGCGCCTGCTTTTGTGGCGAGGGAGCTTGCTCCCGCTGGAGTGCGCAGCGCTTCCAAGGTTTTTGGGGTCGCTTCGCAACCCAGCGGGAGCAAGCTCCCTCGCCACATCAAACTTGTGTCAGATCGCGAGATTGTTCATCCCGCAATACTCGTTCCAGTCGACACCCAACACCTCGGCCGCTTCCTTGTGCAAAGCCAGGCGCGCCGCCTCGAACGCTTCGGGGGTGGAGGTGTACTTCAGGGTCAGTTCCCATGGCTGCAGGCCCTGGGCCTCGGCCTCATCCTCAAACGCCCATTGGATCTGGTCCCTTTGATCATCGGCGCTCAGGTCCTTGATCTCATCCAGCAGTTCCGGCGACTCCGCGACGTACTTTTTGAGGGCTGCTTCGTGCCGCGCTTCCTGGGTCATTTCTTGTGTGGTCATGTCGTTCTCTTAGATCGAGGAATGGGGATGCATCTGGGTCATCAAGGTCGCGCAGATACAAAAGAACAGGCATGAATACCGGTTCGTCTGGCCTTCAGAACCATTCTGGGATCATCTGAAAACTGTGTTGCCTTTGTGCCCGAGACAGGAATCGAACCTGCGACCTTCGCGTTACGAGTGCGCTGCTCTACCGGCTGAGCTACACGGGCGGTGGGCTAAAGCTAGCACTGCCTTGGACGTCCGGCAACTCACTGCATTTCGAGGGCAATCACACCTTGCACCCAAAAGCGTGGCTGCAGGTGACCGTTGCCCAGGCCCATGTAGCGCTCGCTGCGCTCCGTGAGTCGGGGCACGTCACGAATCGCGACGAACACCAGCAAGCCCACGGCCACGACGCTCGCGGCCATCCACACCCTGTACAACGCCGGCACCGGGGCGACCGATGGAACGCGCCACACATGCAATCCCATCAGCCAGCCAACCACCAGCGCCAGCCAGAGTTGCGACACCGGCATCACGATCACCCCATCCACCTGTGCCTGGGCCAGTGCACCGATCAGCGAAGCAAACAGGCACAGGCGCAGCAGGTCCACGGGCGCCAATGACAACGCACGCTCACGCAACACGCCCAAGGTTGACCAACCCGCCCACGCAACCAACGCGATCATGCAGAGCGTCGACGGTACGCCCCATTCGCTGGCCCACTGCAGAATCGCCTGGTGAGGGTGAGCGGCAATGTCATTGGCGATGTCGGCAAAATGCATCGGCCCGAAACCCAGCCAGGGCCGCTCGATAATCATGCTCCAGGCCTGCCACCATATCGGCCCACGCCCCGAGAGGCTGGTGGTCAGTCGGTCTACGGCACCATTGGAAATTACAATCCCCAAGTACCCTGCCAGCACCGTGAAGACCAACCAATACAACACTAACCCACAGGCCAGTGCCGCCAACTGCCAGCCCAGCCAACGACGCCCCTGCGGCCCCAGGAACATCAGTACGCAGCCGGCAGCGCCCATACCGAGCCAGGTGCCGCGGGTACCGCCACCGATCGCGATCAGCCACCAGACACACAGCAGGGCGAACACTGCACCCCGCGCTGGACGAGCGACGTTTGAAACCAGCAAGGGAAGCGCCAGCAGGGGCAGGGTGAAGGTCTGGAACTGACCGTAGAAACGTTTATTGGAGAACCCGGACAACAGCAAATCGGTATTCACGATTGCTTCGCCGCTGGTGAAGGCGAGGACCCCGGCGTGCAGATATTGAATGCTTTTAACCATGCACAGCAGCAATACGAACAGGACCAATACACGATCCAGGGACTCATCCCCATTGCGCCTGGCCCGGCTGAAAGCCACAGCAGTGGCGCAACAACTGATGAGCAGCGCCAGCTCGGTCAACGCCCAGAGTGGCTGGTGGGCCAACAGGGTCGAAACCAGCCCCGCGCCCCCGATCAGCGACACCCCGAGCGCTGTCGACCTGTCTACGCATCGCTCTGCCTGCGGCAAGCACAGCCCATACACCACCGCACACAGCGCCACCCATATCTGCACCGCACGTTGCCAGTCATGACTACTGAAAGGCGCGCAGATCGCCAGCATCAGCAGACACATAACCACGACGAGGAATATGTTCCCCCGCTGCTGGACAGACGACGTCATCGGCAACCTCTACTTCCTTGTGATGGGCGTAGAGCGGTTTACACACACGCTCTTCCTTGCTGCGTAAACAGTAGACGACCTGATGATCACGCGCCGCCGGAAGCACAACCTTTAGCGGCGTATTGGTCTTCTGCCGTGGTGGTGCACTTCCAGCCGGTTGTGGCGCTACGGGTCAAGGTGATGATCTTGCCCAGGACCGGCGCGGGTGCATCGAGGATTTCACAGGCAATCGTGCCAGCACCGGTGGCGATGTCGCCGGTCACGTCAATCTTGCAGTTGGCCGTTGGGCTGGTCCCGCCAATCAACGCCAGGGTCGGTGGCGTCCCCTGGTTCAGCGTGTCTTCAAAGCCCGCCTTCAACGCGGAGACTTCGGCCAGCCCTGCGGTGAACTTGGCCTTGGCCTGGTGCTTGGTGTACATGGGCAGGCCGATGGTGGCCAAAATGCCGATGATTGCCACGACGATCAACAATTCGATCAAGGTAAAACCTTTCTGACGCATCACATTCACTCTCCAGAATAAAACCTTTCGCGAGGCGCATCCTGCACCCCGTCTCGGCAACCGCGCCAGTGTACTCACCCCCGCGCAACCAATGCTGAACAAGACGCACAAACTGACATTTTTTCGCTCACGGCGAGCCTGCCCGAATCCGTCACCTGACTAAGCTATAAATCTTCCACTGTCTGTGTGCGGAACCGTGAAATGAATGATGTTTCAGCGATCTATGCCTGGGAAGGCGTCAACCGCAAAGGGCGCAAGGTATCCGGAGAAACCCGTGGTCACAATCCCGCCCTGATCAAGGCACTGCTGCGCCAGCAAGGTATCAATCCTGGGCGCGTACGCAAGAAATTCGCCGGTTGGCCGAGCCTCGCCCTGCCGGTCAAACCGGCAGAGATCGCCCTCTTCACCCGCCAATTGGCGACGCTGCTGAAGGCTGGTATCGCACTTTTACAGGCGCTGGATATCATCGCCGAGGGCTTCGACAACCGGCATATGCGGGAGCTGGTACAAGGCTTGAAGCAGGAGATCGCCGCCGGCAGCAGCCTGGCTGTCGCCTTGCAGAAATACCCACGCTACTTCGATGATCTGTACTGCAACCTGGTTGCGGCGGGTGAACAGGCGGGCGCACTCGAAGCGCTGCTGGAAAGGGTGGCCATTCACCTGGAAAAAAGCGAACAGCTGAAAGCCAGAATCAAGAAGGCCATGACCTATCCCGTGACGGTACTGGCAGTCGCCACCGCTGTCAGCGCAATCCTGCTGATTCATGTGGTGCCGCAGTTTCAGGGGTTGTTTGCCGGCGTCGATGCACAACTGCCGGGCTTTACCCTGGGCGTCATCAGCCTGTCGGAGTTCATGCAGCAAAGCTGGTGGATGCTGATCCTGGCCGCAGGTGCCGGTTTCGCAGGACTGCGCAAAGCCTATCGCTCGTCCACAGGCTTTCGCCACTGGCTCGATGCCAGTTTGTTGAAAGCTCCCGTGGCAGGCACACTGCTGAAAAAGTCGGCGGTCGCCCGCTACGCTCGCACGCTCTCGACCACCTTTGCGGCGGGCGTTCCATTGGTGCAAGCATTGGATTCCGTGGCCGGCGCCACGGGTAACGGGCAGTTCAAACAGGCAATCAATCGTATGCGGCACGACGTTGCAACCGGAATCCAGCTGAATGAATCCATGGCCATAAGCGGCCTGTTTCCAGGCATGGCGATCCAGATGACGGCTATCGGCGAGGAGTCGGGCACCCTCGATAACATGCTGGAAAAAGTCGCCTGCCACTACGAGGCTGACGTCGATAACCTGGTGGACAACCTTACCAGCCTCATGGAGCCGCTGATCATGGTGGTACTCGGCGGCATCGTCGGGGCATTGGTGCTGGCCATGTACCTGCCGATCTTTCAACTCGGTACAGCCTTTTGAGCACGCCACTGACTGAGATCCTCGTTTATCAGCCGTGGGTGTTTGTGTCAGGCGCGTTGCTGCTGGGCTTGATTGTCGGCAGTTTTATCAACGTGCTGGTATGGCGCCTGCCGAAGATGCTGGAGCGCGAATGGCGAGCCCAGGCCCATGAGGTCCTCGGCCTTCCCGCCGAGCCCATCGCGGCTCCCTATAACCTGATGCGCCCCAACTCCTGTTGCCCACACTGCAGCCACCCGATTCGCCCCTGGGAGAATATTCCGCTGCTCAGTTATGTACTGCTCAAGGGACGTTGCTCAAGTTGCCATCAACCTATTGGCGCGCGTTATCCCATCACTGAACTGGCGTGCGGGCTGATCTCGGCGGTTGTCGCCTGGCATTTCGGTTTTGGCTGGGCAGCCGGGGCGGTGTTGTTGTTGAGTTGGGGCTTGCTGGCGATGAGCCTGATCGATGCAGACCACCAACTGCTGCCGGATGCGTTGGTGCTGCCGTTGCTGTGGCTGGGCCTGATCCTCAACAGCTTTGGCGTTTTTGTGTCATTGCACGATGCGCTGTGGGGCGCGGTAGCCGGTTACATGAGCCTGTGGTCGGTGTTCTGGGTGTTCAAGCTGATTACCGGCAAGGACGGGATGGGGCACGGGGATTTCAAGCTGCTGGCCATGCTCGGTGCCTGGGGCGGCTGGCAGATCCTGCCGATGACGCTGTTGCTGTCTTCCCTGGTGGGTGTGATGGGAGGCCTGATTCTATTGCGCCTGCGCAAAGCCCACGCATCCACTCCAATGCCTTTTGGTCCGTATATGGCAATTGCCGGCTGGATTGCATTGCTCTGGGGTGGTCAAATAACCGACTTCTATTTGCAGTCTGTCGGTTTCAGATGACCACTTCTGTCGCAACACCCTGGATTCTTGGCCTCACTGGCGGCATCGGCAGTGGCAAAAGCGCGGCCGCCGAACACTTCGTCCGGCTTGGCATGGACTTGATTGACGCCGACCACGCCGCGCGCTGGGTAGTCGAACCCGGGCGCCCTGCCCTGGCGCAGATTGCCGGGCATTTCGGTGCGGATGTGCTGCAGCCTGACGGGCAACTGGACCGCGGCGCGTTGCGCAAGCTGATCTTCGAAGTGCCCGACGAGCGCCGCTGGCTGGAGGCGTTGCTGCACCCGCTGATCGCCGAGGAGATTCGCAGCCACCTGGCGCGTGCACAATCGCCTTACGCGATCCTGGTGTCACCGCTGCTGATCGAGTCCGGCCAGTACACCATGACCCAGCGGGTGCTGGTGATCGACGTGCCGCAATCGTTGCAGATACAGCGTACCCTGCAACGCGATGGCATCAGCGAAGCGCAGGTGCAGGCGATTCTCAAGGCCCAGGCCACCCGTGAAGACCGCCTGCGCCATGCCGATGACGTGCTGGTCAATGACCAGGACCTGGCCCGGCTGCACGCCGAGGTCGAGCGACTGCACCACTTTTACCTTACTTTGCGTGGAGGCCGATCATGAGCCAACCCTTGAACGTCGAATGCCCAACCTGCGGCGCACCTGTGGAATGGAAAGCAGAAAACGTCAACCGTCCCTTCTGTTCGGACCGTTGCAAACTGATCGACCTGGGCGCCTGGGCGTCCGAGGAACACAAGATCCCGGTCAGCCCGGACGCCGAGGACGACCTGTTCTCCGAAGACTTTCAGCCCAAACACTAAGGCCGCATAAAGCCATAGTCCTGCTGGTCGTCGAGATTCTCTGCAAGGTATTGCAACTCGTCGGCCAGGTCTTCAAAACTGCGCACGCCCTTGCTCTGCTGCACCACCGCACTGAGCATGGCGCGCAGGGTCAAGCCCGGGTCAAAGCCGATTTCCTGCGCCGCGTCCTGGCTTCTGCGTAACTCCTGCCGTGCCCACTCGTACACACTCATGATTCCGTGCTCCTGGAAATTTTGCAGAGCATGCGACCACTTGCGTGTGCGGCATTTGACCTGGATCAAGGCCGCGGATCGTCATCCTTCCAGGGCGCCGAGAGGTAGCGAGTGCGGTTGAATGTCTCCAGCCACTCGGGGCAGAACACCACCAGGGCGCTGATCACCATGCCGTTGATAAAGGCCTCGGGGAAAATGATCAGCCACAAGTAGCCGACAAAATCCTCGATCCATTCCGGCATCGCAAAACGGCCATCGAACCACAGCAGCCCCAGGCCTGCCAGCAGGCACAGCAAGGCCGACAGTGCGGCGGCGAAAAAGCCCGAACAGAAGATATACACAAAGGGATTGCGTGGCTTCGCCCGCTCCACCAGCAGCGCACATCCTTCGGTGACCAGCACCGGCAACAGGATCAGCAGCATGCCGTTGATCCCCACGGCGGCCAGGTCCTGGCGGCCGAGCAACACCAGGCCGATTTGCGCGGCAAAGCCTCCGACGATCGCCAGGGGCCAATCGAGCAACAAGGTCACGGCGGTCATGCCGATGAAGTGGTAGGACACCCCAGTGTCGAAATCCCGGCGCACCAACCACAACATGAACAGTGCGAATACGGTGCCGAACAGCAAGTGCTGGCGTCGGCGGTCGGCAAACAGCTCGACCCACGGCGAACGCAGGAGCGCCCACATCACCACCGGCGCATACAGCAGCCAGCCGATGCTGAGGGTTTCCGGCGCCAACACCGCTGCGCTGATCACGGCTGCACCTGCTCCAGGGCCTCGCGCAGTTCAGCGGCGGAATCGTATTCGTGCTGCGCCACCAGCGTTCCGTGATCCAGTTGCAGCCACAGCACTTTATCCACAGGTGCGGGATAGCGCGGGCTTACACGGGCATCGCGGTCGAGCATGACGCGATAGTTGTAGGCCTGCATCGCCGGCACCGCGAACATCTTCGCGATCAGCCGGGGCATGCGCTGGATATCGGCGAGAAACACCGCATGCCGAGCCTCCAGGTAACCCTTGGGCTGGCCTTGCAGCGCCGCATCGACGATCTTGGCGGCGTCCATGCTGCGCGCTACGAGCAAGGTTTGCGCCTGGTCATCCAGGGTGTAGGCCTGGTCGAACTGATCAAGCAACGTCCAGGGTGCAACGCGCTCACCCACTTCGACGGCGTGGGCCCACACGGGCAAAAGACTCAAGAACAGCACCACAAAACCCTTCACTGCATACTCCTCATGCCACGGGAAACTGTCGAGTGGCCAGTCTACACCGACCTTTTGACGCAGGACTTCCTGCGGTCATCATTTGGACGCTAAGCTGGTGACATGGATGACTCAGATTATTTGCGCCTGCTCACCGTAGCGGCCGAACAAGCCAACGCGTTCCTGTCCAATGCCCGCAAATGGGAGCGTGAGCGTTGGGTCTGCCAGCGCCTGTTGCAAGGCTTGAACGTGCCCTACCGCGCCGAAGAATTCCACGCCGCCGGGCAAGAACCGCCGGACGTGCTGTTTCGCGACGCCAGTTTCGAAGTGTTTTTCGTACTCGATGAAGGCCGGCGCCTGAACGATGAATGGCGCGACGAACTGCTGCGGCGGCGCAGCGCGTTTTCCCTGAGCCAACTGGTTCGGCGAGAAGCAAAGCCCCGGCGCATTCCCGCCCACGAATTCCTGTTGCGCCTGGCGCCCACCCTGCGCAAGAAGGCCCACAACTATAAAGAGCGCGGGATGGACCTGGGGGAGCTGGACCTCATCGCCTTCGCCAGCCTCAAGCGCGAAGTACTGGACCTCAACAGTCACTTCCCTCCTCCCACCGAGTACCTGCGCCAGGGCTGGCGCTCGCTGTCCCTCGTGGGGCCGACCTTCGCCCGCGTACTGTTCGCGCACCCGGACGCACCGGACTTCTTGCGCAACAATCTGGGGCGCAGCATAGTGTTCGATGTGGGCATCAGCCTGTGATCGGGTTGGCGACTATGCTTCAGGCAATGCCGCCAATCACCCGACTGTAACGTGGCGCCCTTCAGCAACGTCTACCTGACGAGGCCTTTATGACCAGCCGCCTGAACCCCGACGACCAACAGCATGTCGAAGAGTACCTGCAACTGTCCCAGAACCAAGTCGAGCGCAAGCCTTTCCGGCCCTGGCTGCTCCTTGCCGTGGTGCTGGTTGCAGTGATCGGCCTGGGTTTGCTGAGCCGCCTTTTGAGTTACCTGACGCTATGAGCTGCCTGGCGCTCGCTCGGGTAACTGCACCGATTTCCTTTAGCCTTGCGAGATATCCCCATGACCCATCGTATTATTATCGTCGGCGGCGGCGCCGGCGGCCTGGAGTTGGCTACCCGCCTGGGTAAGACTCTGGGCAAGCGCGGCATCGCCAGCGTCACCCTGGTGGATGCCAACCTCACCCACATCTGGAAACCCTTGCTCCACGAGGTGGCGGCCGGCTCGCTGAACTCTTCGGAAGACGAACTCAATTATGTTGCCCAAGCAAAATGGAACCACTTCGAGTTCCAGCTGGGGCGCATGAGCGGGCTTGATCGCGAGCAGAAAAAAATCCAGCTGGCCGCCACCCTCGACGAAGAAGGCCGGGAACTGGTGCCCGCGCGCGTGCTGGGCTACGACAGCCTGGTGATCGCCGTCGGCAGCACCACCAATGACTTCGGCACCGAAGGCGCGGCGCAACACTGCCTGTTCCTCGACACCCGCAAGCAGGCTGAGCGTTTCCACCAGCAATTGCTCAATCACTATCTGCGCGCCCATGCCGGGCAGACGGACGTGGTAGAGCAGATCAGCGTCGCCATCGTCGGCGCCGGCGCCACCGGCGTCGAGCTGGCCGCCGAGCTGCATAACGCCGCACATGAACTGGCCGCCTATGGCCTGGACAAGATCAAGCCGGAAAACATGCACATCACCCTGATCGAAGCCGGCCCACGGGTGTTGCCTGCCCTGCCGGAGCGGATCGGCGGGCCTGTGCATAAAACCCTGGAGAAACTCGGGGTGACCGTCCTGACCAACTCCGCCGTGAGTGAAGTGACGGCCGACGCCCTGATCACCAGCAGCGGCCAGGTAATCCCGGCCAGTCTCAAGGTCTGGGCCGCCGGGATTCGTGCGCCAGGCTTCCTCAAGGACATCGACGGCCTGGAAACCAACCGTATCAACCAACTGCAAGTGCTGCCGACCCTGCAAACCACCCGCGACGAGAACATCTTCGCCTTTGGTGACTGCGCGGCCTGCCCGCAACCCGGCACCGATCGCAATGTGCCGCCACGGGCCCAGGCAGCTCACCAGCAGGCATCGTTGCTGGCCAAGTCGCTGAAACTGCGAATCGAGGGCAAGGACCTGCCGTCGTACAAGTACACCGACTACGGCTCGCTGATCTCGCTGTCGCGCTTCTCGGCGGTGGGTAACTTGATGGGCAACCTGACGGGCAGCGTGATGCTGGAAGGCTGGCTGGCGCGGATGTTCTATGTGTCGCTGTATCGCATGCACCAGATGGCGCTGTATGGCTTCTTCCGCACGGCGATGCTGATGCTGGGGAGCAAGATCGGGCGAGGGACCGAGCCGCGCCTGAAACTGCACTGACAGCACGTTCCGGGATAGGACTCGGTTAGCGTGGGAGCGGGCTTGCTCGCGAAAGCGGTGGTTCAGTGCCAGATGCACTGACTGACACACCGCTTTCGCGAGCAAGCCCGCTCCCACATTTGTTTTGTGGTGCGGACAGGATTCCGCGCACAAAAAAAATCCCCGTATCTTTCGATACGAGGATTTTTAATATGGTCGGGGTAAGGGGATTCGAACTCCTGACATCCTGCTCCCAAAGCAGGCGCGCTACCGGACTGCGCTATACCCCGGTAAAAAAAAGGCGACCTCTCAGTCGCCTTCTTCGATCAGCGCTTTTGGCCTCTGATCTTAAGATTCGATTCCAGCGTTAACTGGTCTCAAAAATGGTGGGTCGTGTGGGATTCGAACCTACGACCAATTGGTTAAAAGCCAACTGCTCTACCAACTGAGCTAACGACCCAAATATGGTCGGGGTAAGGGGATTCGAACTCCTGACATCCTGCTCCCAAAGCAGGCGCGCTACCGGACTGCGCTATACCCCGGTTTTGAAATTGGCTCCGTGACCAGGACTCGAACCTGGGACCCAATGATTAACAGTCATTTGCTCTACCGACTGAGCTATCACGGAACTACATATTTCAAAGTGTTACGTTGTTGCATGTTACCTTCTCTTCGACGCTTCCGTATCGCTACGTTAGTGTCTCTGAGGCGCGCTATTCTACAATCTTAAAAACCCCTGTCAACCCTTTAAATTGCTTTTAAGACAATGATTTGCGCTTCTTTCTGATTTCTCCTTGGGGAGAAGAAACCGTTGGGCTGACGTTGCTGCGGGGCGCACTTTACAAGCCTTTGCCTTACAGTTCAACGCCCTATCGAAAAAAAAGGCCCCGCAATGCGGGGCCTCTTCTTATAGCAGTACCGCTTGGGCTTAGTGGAAGACGATTTCGTCGTTCTCCACCGTCGCCTCGACGCTGGTGCCCGGCATAAAGCTGCCCGACAGGATCAGCTGCGCCAACGGGTTCTCGATCCAGCGCTGGATCGCACGTTTCAACGGCCGTGCGCCATAAACCGGGTCGTAACCAACCGCGATCAGCTTGTCCAACGCCTCGCGGCTCAGCACCAGGGACAACTCGCGCTCCGCCAGACGGCTGCGCAGGCGGCCCAACTGGATCTCGGTAATGCCCGCGATCTGATCCCGCGCCAGAGGCTCGAAGATCACCACTTCGTCGACCCGGTTGATGAACTCCGGCCGGAAGTGGCTGGTCAGCGCGTCCATTACGGCTGCACGCTGGGCCTCACGATCACCCACCAGCTCCTGAATCTGTACCGAGCCCAGGTTGGAGGTCATCACGATCACCGTATTGCGGAAGTCCACGGTGCGCCCGTGACTGTCCGTCAGGCGGCCATCTTCCAGCACTTGCAGCAACACGTTGAACACATCCGGGTGGGCCTTCTCGACCTCGTCCAGGAGGATCACCGAGTAAGGCTTGCGCCGTACCGCTTCGGTCAGATAACCGCCTTCCTCGTACCCTACATAGCCTGGTGGCGCCCCGATCAGGCGAGCCACGGAATGTTTCTCCATGAACTCGGACATATCGATCCGCACCATCGCCTCTTCGGTATCAAAGAGGAATTCGGCCAGGGCCTTGCACAACTCGGTCTTGCCCACGCCGGTCGGGCCGAGGAACATGAACGAGCCGCTCGGACGGTTCGGGTCGGACAACCCGGCCCGCGAACGCCGCACCGCGTTGGACACCGCGACCACCGCCTCTTCCTGGCCGATGACGCGCTGGTGCAACAGGCTTTCCATCTTCAGCAGCTTGTCGCGCTCGCCTTCGAGCATTTTCGACACCGGGATACCGGTCCACTTCGAGACGACTTCGGCGATTTCTTCCTCGGTCACCTTACTGCGCAGCAGCTGGTTCTCAGGCTTGCCGTGCTGGTCGACCATCTGCAGGCTACGCTCCAGGTCCGGGATCACCCCGTACTGCAACTCGGCCATGCGGTTCAGGTCGCCTTTACGGCGGGCTGCTTCCAGTTCCTGACGGGACTGCTCGATCTTTTGCTGGATCTGCGCAGAACCCTGCACTTCGGCTTTTTCCGAGGTCCAGATTTCTTCGAGGTCCGAATACTCGCGTTCCAGGCGAACAATTTCTTCCTGGAGTTTTTCCAGGCGTTTCTTCGCCGGCTCGTCTTCTTCTTTCTTCAGGGCCTGGGATTCAACTTTCAGCTGAATCAGGCGCCGATCCAGACGGTCCAGCACTTCGGGCTTCGAATCGATCTCCATCCGAATGCGGCTGGCCGCTTCGTCGATCAAGTCGATGGCCTTGTCCGGCAACTGCCGATCAGTGATGTAGCGATGGCTCAATTTCGCCGCCGCGATGATCGCACCGTCGGTGATCGCGACTTTATGGTGGACCTCATACCGCTCTTTCAAGCCACGCAGGATCGCGATGGTGTCTTCTTCGCTCGGTTCTTCCACCAATACTTTCTGGAAGCGACGCTCAAGGGCCGCGTCCTTCTCGATGTACTGGCGGTATTCGTTCAGCGTGGTCGCACCCACGCAATGCAACTCGCCCCGCGCCAGTGCCGGCTTGAGCATGTTGCCCGCGTCCATCGAGCCTTCGCCTTTACCGGCGCCGACCATGGTGTGCAGTTCGTCGATAAACAGAATGATCTGCCCTTCCTGCTTCGACAGTTCGTTCAGCAGGGATTTGAGGCGCTCTTCGAACTCGCCACGGAACTTGGCGCCGGCAATCAGCGACCCCATGTCCAGGGATAGCAGGCGCTTGCCTTTAAGGCCGTCCGGCACTTCACCATTAATGATGCGCTGGGCCAGGCCTTCGGCAATCGCGGTTTTACCCACGCCAGGTTCGCCGATCAGCACCGGGTTGTTCTTGGTGCGACGCTGCAGGACCTGGATGGTGCGACGAATTTCGTCGTCACGACCGATCACCGGGTCAAGCTTGCCTTCTTCGGCGCGCTTGGTCAGGTCGACGGTGTATTTGTCCAGGGCCTGGCGGGACTCCTCGTGGTTAGGGTCATTTACCGCCTCGCCGCCGCGCAGGTTGTTGATGGCGTTTTCCAGGGCTTTTTTGCTCACGCCCTGGCCCAGCAACAATTTGCCGAGTTTGCTGTTGTCGTCCATCGCGGCGAGCAGCACCACTTCACTGGAGATGAACTGGTCACCCTTTTGCTGCGCCAGTCGATCCGCCTGGTTAAGCAGACGCGCCAGATCCTGGGACATGTTCACGTCGCCAGTCGGGTTTTGGATTTTCGGCAGTTGGTCGAGCTCTTTGCTCAACTCCTTGCGCAGGCTGTTGACGTCGAAGCCCACCTGCATCAGCAAGGGTTTGATAGAACCGCCTTGCTGCTCCAGGAGCGCTTGCATCAAGTGCGCAGGCTCGATGGCCGGATGATCCAGGCCAACCGCCAAAGATTGGGCGTCAGATAAAGCCAACTGCAATTTGCTGGTTAAACGATCAATACGCATTAGTCACCTTCCTTTTGAGCAGGCCGGAGCTATGAACAAACACATCCTGAATGAAGAAACCTGCCAGATACCCTTATAGATGGGGTGGATTCTGGAAGATTCAAGCGGGCGACCGCTGACTTGCGTCAGGATTGACCCAAGTCAAAGGAGTCTAGCGTTCAAGCCAGACAAGGGAGGCGAACCGACCGGTGCGCGGGCTGCGACGGTAGGAATAGAAGCGGGGATCCGTCACGGTGCACAAGCCACCACCGTACACGGCAGTGACGCCGCGGGCGGCAAGCCGCAGGCGAGCCAGTTGGTAAATGTCGGCCATGAACTTGCCCGGGTTCTGACTGGGCACGAACGCCTCAATCGTTTCCGGAAGTTGCTGCATAAAGGCTTCACGCACTTCCGGGCCAACTTCAAAGGCTTGCGGACCGATGGCCGGCCCCAGCCACACCAGTACGTCGGCAGGCTCGGTATCCAGGCTTTCAACGGTCGCTTCCAATACGCCAGCGGCCAGGCCACGCCAGCCGGCATGGGCTGCCGCGACGCGGGTACCGGCGCGATTGCAAAACAAGGCAGGCAGGCAATCAGCCGTCATCGAAGTGCAGGCGATGCCGGGAGTGCTGGTCCAACTGCCATCGGCTTCGGCAGTCCGGCCGGGATCCGCCTCAACGACAACCACACCGTGAACCTGGCGCAACCAGGCGGGCTGGATATTGAAGGCAGCGCAGAGACGACGGCGATTTTCGAGCACGGCTTCGAGGCTGTCCTCGACATGATCGCCGAGATTTAGGCTGTCGAACGGCGCCACGCTGACGCCGCCCGCACGGGTGGTAACGCAGGCTTTCACCCCGGCCGGCGCGGGCCAGTCAGGAATCAGCCAGTCACTCATCCGATAAACGCCTCGCGATCCTGCTTGAGCAGCGACAACAACCAGACAAAATCGTCTGGGAGTGGCGATTCCCAGCTCATCCGTTTACCGCTCGTCGGATGATCCAGCTCCAGGAAGCGTGCATGCAGCGCCTGGCGCGGGAAGGTTTTCAGCGAATCAACCATGGTTGCACTGGCCGCCGGCGGAATGCGGAAGCGCCCACCGTAGGCCGGATCTCCGACCAACGGGAAGTTGATGTGCGCCATGTGCACCCGAATCTGGTGGGTACGACCGGTTTCCAGCTTTACCCGCACGTGAGTGTGGGAGCGGAAACGCTCAAGCACGCGGTAGTGGCTGACGGCTTGCTTGCCGCCTTCCATCACCGCCATGCGCTGGCGCTGCTGGCCGTGGCGGCCGATCGGGGCATTGATTTTGCCACCGGCGGTTACCACGCCGATCACGATGCATTCGTAGATCCGGCTGACGCTGCGGCTCTGCAGTTGTGTGACCAGCTGCGTCTGCGCCTGAATGGTCTTGGCTACCACCATGAGGCCGGTGGTGTCCTTGTCCAGGCGGTGCACGATGCCGCAGCGCGGGACATTGATGATGTCCGGCACGTGGTGCAACAAGGCATTGAGCAGCGTGCCATCAGCGTGCCCGGCGGCCGGGTGAACCACCAGGCCGGCAGGTTTGTTGATCACCAGGATGTCGTCGTCTTCATAGACGATGTCCAGTTCAATGTCCTGGGCGATCCATTCTCCCTGGGCTTCCTGCTCGGCAGTCAGCTCAAGAATCGCACCACCATGGACTATGTCTCGCGGGCGGATAACCGCTCCATCCACAGTCAGGCGGCCGTCTTTGATCCAGGCGGAAAGGCGCGAGCGCGAGTGCTCAGCGAATAATTGTGCGGCGACTTGATCGAGGCGTTGGCCGCCCAATTCGGACGGCACCTCTGCGCGAAGTTCAATTTTATCGGACATGCTCAGACTAGGCGTGGCACAGCCTTTGGTTTCGGCTGCGCGCTTGTGGTTAAATACGGCGTCTTTTGCCCCGAGGCTTTCCAAGGGGCGCTCATCATAACAGGACGGCCCCGCCCAAGACAGCGGCCGTCATAGGGACGCAAGCCGCCATGCAAGTGAAACACCTGCTGCTGATCGCCATCCTCGCCATGACTGCTGCTTGCTCGTCAACAAAGGAAGTCGTCGACGAAAACCTGAGCGAGGTCGAGCTGTACCAACAAGCTCAGACCGACCTGAACAACCACAGCTACACCAGCGCCACGGCAAAACTGAAGGCACTGGAGTCGCGGTATCCGTTCGGGCGTTACGCCGACCAGGCCCAGCTCGAGCTGATCTACGCCAACTACAAGAACGCCGAGCCGGAAGCTGCCAAGTCCGCCGCCGAGCGTTTTATCCGCCTGCACCCTCAGCACCCGAACGTGGACTACGCCTACTACCTCAAGGGCCTGACCTCGTTTGACCAGGACGTTGGCCTGCTGGCGCGCTTCCTGCCGCTGGACATGACCAAGCGTGACCCGGGCGCTGCCCGCGACTCCTACAACGAGTTCGCCCAGCTCACCAGCCGCTACCCCAACAGCCGCTACGCGCCGGACGCCAAGCAGCGCATGATCTACCTGCGCAACCTGCTGGCTTCCTACGAAATCCACGTAGCCCACTACTACCTGACCCGTCAGGCGTACGTTGCTGCCGCCAACCGTGGCCGTTACGTAGTGGAAAACTTCCAGGAAACCCCATCGGTGGGTGACGGCCTGGCCGTGATGACCGAGGCTTACCAGCGCCTGCACCTGGACGCCCTGGCGGCCACCAGCCTGGAAACCCTGAAGCTCAACTACCCGGACCACCCAAGCCTGAAGGACGGCCAGTTCGTACCGCAGGTTGCCGAAGCCGACAACCGCTCGTGGTTGAGCAAGTACACCCTGGGCCTGATCGAGTCCCGTCCACCGCTGCCGCCGGGCGAAACCCGCGCCAACCAGGACATCATCAAGCAGTACCAGGACGCCAAGGATTCGATTCCATCGGACCTCAAGCCGCGTGACGAAAACGGCGACATCATCGAAGAGCAAGGGCCTCAAGCCCTGGGCAATAACGAAGATCGCTCGTGGTTCAGCTACATGACTTTCGGTATCTTTGACTGATTGTTCGCCGCGATGCGAAAAGGGAGCTCTTCGGAGCTCCCTTTTTTATTGCGCTGCATAATTGCGCTGTGCGCCCATCACGTCCTTGGCTAAACTGCGGGATTCCTTGTCGAGAAGCTGCCCACCATGGTTCGTCTACTGTTCTGGATCGCCGTTATTGCTGCCGCGGTATGGTTTTGGCGCAAATTCAAAAGTCCGGCCGCCAAACAGCAGCGGCCCAGCGAACAGGGCCCGATCCAGATGGTTCGTTGCGCCCACTGTGGCCTTCACCTGCCACAGGATCGAGCCTTGAGCCTGCGCCAGGAATGGTATTGCACCCAGGCGCATCTGGAGCAAGGGCCGAAATCTATCCAGCGTTGACTCGGCCTGCCGGCGCATACGGGGCCGGATCAATGATCGGCTCATGTCCCAGCAACAAATCGGCAAACAGTTGGCAGGACGCCGGCGCCAGCACCAGGCCATTGCGGTAATGCCCGCAGTTGAGCCACAGCCCGTCGAAACCTGGCACCTTGCCAATATACGGAATGCCCTCCGGCGAGCCGGGCCGCAAACCGGCCCAATGCCCCACCACTTCGGCATCGGCCAGGGCCGGAATCAACTCGACGGCAGAGGCTTTCAGGCTTTCCAGTGCAGAGTCGGTGGGCGTCTTGTCGAACCCCTCGTGCTCCAGCGTGCTACCAATCAGAATGTGCCCATCCCGCCGAGGAATCGCATAACGCCCCTTGGCCAGGACCATGCACGACAAGAAGTCCGACGCACACTTGTACAAGATCATCTGCCCCTTGACCGGCTCCACGGGCAACTCAAGCCCCAGGCGGCCCAGCAACTCACCGCTCCAGGCGCCGGCGGCCAGCACTACCTGATCGCCATGGATCGGCCCGAGCGCCGTATTCACCCCAACAACCTTGCCGCCCTGCTGAATAAACCCATCAACCGCACACTGCTCGTGAATCGTCACGCCCGGCAGGGCCAACAAGGCCGCCTTGAGGGATTTGACCAACCGCGGATTACGCACATTGGCCACATCCGCCATATAGATCGCCTGGGAAAACCCGGCACCCAGCACCGGCACAGCGTCATGGGCAGCTGAAACATCCACCTTGCTCAGCGGGCGCCCTTCGCGGGCTGCCCAGGCAAGCGCCTCGGTTTCATCATCCAGGTCCAGCCAATACAGGCCGGTGGTGTGAACTTCCGGGTCAATGCCAGTAGCCGCGAACAGACGCTCTGCCAGTTGCGGGTAAAAATCCTGGGACCAGTGCGCCAGGGCCGTCACGGCCGGGCTGTAGCGCCACGGGTAGAGCGGGGAGACAATGCCGCCGCCGGCCCAGGAAGACTCCTGACCGACCGCCGAACGATCCAGCAACACAACCGCTTGCCCTTGGGTCGCCAGGTTGAACGCCGTCAACAACCCGATTACCCCACCACCCACAACCACTACTTGCTGTTGCTTAGCCATTGTTCGATCCAGCCGATAAAAAGAAAAAGGCACGCCCGGCGCCCAATCGTCCAGCTTCCTCATCATTGCCCCCAGCACGCCTTGCGCGTCATATCAGGCGCGGCTCCCGGATTGCTTCGCGCACCGGTACTGCTCAGACTGAAGGCGGCACAGGGATCGCCCGCCATCACCGAGTCAATTGCCGGCGTGGCAAGCAGAACGAAATCCTGAGGGTTCAATGCAGGGGTGATTCTATAGCGATCATTGCCGGCGATGACGCCAGTCGCATCAATAAAAGTGCCGTTCCTCGCGTAATAGCGCTCAAGGTACTGTGCCTGCTCACTCAGCAACCCGGCAATTTCCGCGCGATAGACCTTTTTCATATGGCTGAGATACCCGGGATAGGCGACGCCCGCCAGGAGTCCGACGATCGCCACGGCGATCAGTAATTCGATCAGGGTGAAGCCTGTGCAATCCTTGCCCATCGTGCTGCTCACCTATTGAAGTTGTCGCCACATGATTCGTCGAAAACGCTCGCCGGGCCCACTGCCCACACGGGCATACACAGACTCCAGGACGGAGCGTGAGTGCCCACTGACGCCCACTGATGTCACGCGATAGACCGTGGCCTGGGCCTCTGCCGGGAGCTGAGCCAAACCCGTTCCCGGCCCCAGGTTTTGAATACCGTAGACGCCATCTTTCATCCCTATCCAGGTCACAGTCGATACGGGATTCGTCCCCGGCCCCACTACCGAAACCGATTCGGCAGGTGGCGCGCACGCAGCCGTCGAGTGGCAAGGGCGCAGGGCGAAACCTGACGCCTGCACCAAAGACTCGCCAAGCCTGAGGCCGCTTTCGGCCTGCTGAAACGACTGGTTGCGCTGCCGAAGGCTGCCGGTAATTTTTTCTTGCGAGATTGCTCCCTGCATCGAAGACAATCCGAGGAGTGCCAACAGCAGCAGGAATACCAGGCTGATCAGCAAAACCATGCCTGCCTGCCTCGAACGGGAGAGGTAATAACCCATGGGCACGCTACTCCAGGCGATTACGTAGTGCCGCGACCACGCTGTAGGCCTGGTCTTTCACCAACCCATTTGGATCCTGAAGTGTCAGCAGAATCCGCACGCTGCGGATGAGCGACTCATCGCCGGGGTTGGGGTCATATCGGCTGACAACCGTTGAGCCAAGCTTGTCGGCCACGCCGAAACTGATATCGAATGCCCCCACGTTATCCACCAGCACCGCTTTGCTCGGGGCCGCCAGCGTACTGAACTTCAGCTGTCCGCCCTCAAAGGTGTAGGTCAGCTTGCGCAGTGGGAAGTGGATTTGCCCGGGCGTCGCTGCCGGCGGGCTTCCAACATAGGCGTGGGCAGAGCCGGTGCAATCGGAAAGCACCGTCCAGTCCGGCTTGCTGCCACCCTCCCCGACGTCGGCGGTCACCAGCGTCAGGGACCGGGAACTGCCGGTGGTACTCCATCCAATGGGACGATCAAAACCTGCGGGAGCGTTGCTGATTGATGCAGCGGACAAGCAGCCAAACATGCCCGCCTGGCGTATTTCCTGAATCAGCTTGCCAAGGGCGAACCGTGCATCATCCTGCAACAGCGAAGCCGCACTCTGGCTGGCATAAGTGGTTCGGGAGCTGAGTGCAATCTGGGTCACCCCCAGGATCAACATCAGGCTGAGGGCCAATGCCAGCAGCATCTCCACCAGGCTGAAACCGCACACTGGACCTCTCATGGCAACACCCTCGGGTCGACTGCAACCCGGCTGGTCAGGGTGAATGTTTCCCGGGTGCCTTGAGCCTTCGCTCCACGGGAGTCGTCCCAACTGATGCTGATGGTCACTTCTCGCTGATTGACCGCAACCGCCCCCTTGGCGCTTTCCCCGGCGAACCCGACGATATTCGCTTCAAAGTCGTGCAGGTCCAGATCACGCACACTCGCGACCGAGGTGCTGGAGGGCGCGCGTTCACCCTGGCCCCAGGAGTAATCAGCACCCGAATTGGCGCGGATCCGGTCGAGCATGTCGTAGGCAATGAAACTGGCCTGACTGGTCATCCTGGAACTGTCGGTATATTTCAATGCATTGAGCTGAATGACTGCCGCCCCTAGCAGGCCGACAGCGAGGATCAGCACAGATACCAGGACCTCGATCAGCGTCATTCCGGCCTGGGTCGGTTGCGGGTGGGGCGTTACGGGGAAAGCGTTCATTACCATCGCCATCCATGTCGAAGGTCATCAGAAAGCAGCGCAAACCTGCTGTGCGACGCAAGACTAGCGCCGGTATTGCCTGAGCGCTGCCCCCCGGAACAAAGCGAAATACTTTGGACAGAATGGCCACCATTCGACCCGTCGGACTGGGCGCTATAACTATGTCTGCCATCCGGCACCGACTGAAAAAGCACACCGCGTCCACGGAGGGACGGCCCATGAAACAACGAGGTTTCTCGCTGATTGAACTGATACTCGGCCTGTTCCTGAGCGGCATCCTGGCCAATCTGGCAGTGCCGAGCCTCAAGGGACTGCTCGAGTCGCAACGACGCCAGAGCGCCGCCGAATCCCTTGCCGGCGGACTGCGTCATGCCCGCACAGAAGCCATCGCACGCAATCGCACGGTGGTTATCCATGCATTGGACGATGACTGGAGCCGGGGTTGGAGGGTGATACTGGACCTGAACGGTCGCGGCCATCTGGACGACAAAAACCCGGTGCTGCTGGAGCGCCAGGACAGTGGGCAGATACCGATTGTGGGGAATACGCCGGTGAGAACCCAGATACGCTTCAGCAGCCTGGGTGAACCGCTGCTGTCAGCAGGGGCATTCAGCGCCGGCACCGTCCACGTGTGTGCGACGGACCAGCAACTGAGCCTGTATCAAATAGTGCTGGCCGCCAGCGGGCGTATCAGCCTGCGCAGTAACAAGACCGAGCAGGCTTTGTGCCGGGGCTATGCCGGCACTCTGGGCCTCAGAGCAGCGAACGAACCCGCAGCTCCTTGGGCATGGAGAAAGTGATGTTCTCTTCACGGCCAGCCAGTTCATCAGCGCCCGTGGCGCCCCAGGCCTGCAGTTGCTGAATAACGCCACGCACCAGGACTTCCGGGGCCGAGGCTCCGGCAGTGATGCCAATGCGTTCGACACCGTCGAACCAGCTGCGCTGCATGTCTTCGGCACCATCGATCAGGTAGGCCGGGGTGGCCATGCGCTCGGCCAGTTCGCGCAGGCGGTTGGAGTTGGAGCTGTTGGGGCTCCCCACCACCAGCACAACATCGCATTCGTCGGCCAATTGCTTGACCGCATCCTGGCGGTTCTGAGTGGCGTAGCAGATGTCATCCTTGCGTGGGCCGCCGATGGCCGGGAAGCGCGAGCGCAAGGCATCGATGACGCGGCTGGTGTCGTCCATGGACAAGGTGGTCTGGGTAACGAAAGCCAGCTTTTCAGGGTTGTGCACCTGCAATGCAGCGACGTCTTTTTCGTCTTCCACCAGGTAGATCGCCCCACCATTGCTGCCATCGTACTGGCCCATGGTGCCTTCGACTTCCGGGTGACCGGCGTGGCCGATCAGGATGCATTCACGACCATCACGGCTGTAGCGCGCGACCTCGATATGCACCTTGGTCACCAGCGGGCAGGTGGCGTCGAACACTTTCAGGCCACGGCCTGCTGCTTCGGTGCGTACCGCCTGGGAAACGCCGTGAGCGCTGAAGATGACGATAACGTCGTCCGGCACCTGGTCCAGTTCTTCAACGAAGATGGCCCCGCGGCTGCGCAGGTCTTCGACCACAAACTTGTTGTGGACGACTTCATGGCGCACGTAAATCGGCGGCCCGAAAACTTCCAGGGCGCGGTTGACGATTTCAATCGCCCGGTCCACGCCGGCGCAGAAGCCACGGGGGTTGGCGAGTTTGATTTGCATGCTGTGCCTCGTGTCTTGCCCTGTAGGATCGAGCTTGTGTGGCGAGGGCGCTTGCTCCCGCTGGGCTGCGAAGCAGTCCCAACAAGCTCGCCCCTGCAGTAGGCCGATTTCGTTAGTTACAGCGCTTTAACGTCGATGATTTCAACATCAAAGGTCAAGGTTTTCCCGGCCAACGGGTGGTTGAAGTCGATGGTCACTTGCGCGTCATCAAAGGCTTTCACCACACCCGGCAGCTCGGTATTCGCCGCATCGTTGAAGATCACCAGCAAGCCTTCCGACAGCTCCATGTCCTGGAACTGCGAACGCGGGATGATCTGCACGTTTTGCGGGTTGGGCTGGCCAAAGGCGTTTTCCGGCAGGATCTGCAGGTTGCGCTTGTCGCCGGCCTTGAAACCGAACAGTGCCGCTTCGAAACCCGGCAGCAGGTTGCCGTCGCCGACCTTGAAGGTCGCCGGGGCCTTGTCGAACGTGCTGTCGACCGTGTCGCCATTCTCCAGGCGCAATGCGAAATGCAAGGTGACTTCCGTGTTCTGGCCAATGCGTTGCTCAGCCAATACCTGTTCAGTCATGAACGGTCTCTCCGGTTTTCTTGCTTTTGAACATATCCAACGCCAGCATGATTGCACCGACGGTGATGGCGCTGTCGGCAAAGTTGAACGCCGGGAAGTACCAGCGGTTCTGCCAATGCACCAGAATAAAGTCGATCACATGGCCCAGGGCAATGCGGTCGTACAGGTTGCCCAATGCGCCACCCAGCACCAGCGCCAACGCAACGGCCAGCCAGGTGTCGTTACGCCCCAGGCGCTTGAGCCAGACTACCAGCACGGCACTGACCACCACGGCGATCAGGGCAAACAGCCAGCGCTGCCAGCCGGAGCTGTCAGCCAGGAAGCTGAACGCAGCGCCGGTGTTGTAGGCCAGGGTCCAGCTGAAGTAGTCGGGAATCACCACGATCTGCTGGTACATCTCCAGGGCGCCTTCGAAGTGAGCCTTGCTGAGCTGGTCAATGACCAGCACCAGCACGCTCAACACGAGCAAGCCCAGGCGTCCAAAACGACTGGCTTCAGGCATAGTGACGAACCTCGCCAGCGCCAGAGATGTTGTCGACACAGCGACCGCAGATTTCCGGATGCTCGGGGTTCACGCCGACATCTTCACGGCAGTGCCAGCAACGGGCGCACTTGGCGAAGGACGACTTGACCACCTTGAGCTTGAGACCCGGGACTTCGGTCGCGACTGCGTCTGCAGGCGCCTGGGCAAACGGCGCCAGGCTGGCGGTCGAGGTGATCAGGACGAAGCGCAGTTCGTTGCTCAGCTTGGCCAGGTCGGCAGTCAGGCCTTCTTCGGCAAACAGCGTAACTTCGGCCTGCAGGTTGCCGCCAACGGCCTTCGCCGCGCGCTGCACTTCCAGCTCCTTGTTCACGGCAACCTTGACGGCCATTACGCCTTCCCAGTACTCGCGGCCCAGCTCGAAGTCGGCCGGCAATTCGGTCAGGCCTTCGTACCAGGTGTTAAGCATCACGGACTCGTTCCGCTCGCCCGGCAGGTATTCCCACAGTTCGTCGGCGGTGAATGCCAGGATCGGGGCGATCCAGCGCACCAGCGCTTCAGAGATGTGGTACAGCGCGGTCTGCGCCGAACGGCGGGCCTTGCTGTTGGCGCCGGTGGTGTACTGGCGGTCCTTGATGATGTCGAGGTAGAAACCACCCAGCTCCTGCACGCAGAAGTTGTGGATCTTCGAGTAGACGTTCCAGAAGCGGTATTCGCCGTAGTGCTCTTGCAGCTCGCGCTGCAGCAACAGGGTACGGTCCACAGCCCAACGGTCCAGGGCGAGCATTTCCTCGGCCGGCAGGATGTCGGTGGCCGGGTTGAAACCGGTCAGGTTCGACAGCATGAAGCGTGCGGTATTACGGATCCGGCGGTAGGCATCGGCGCTGCGCTGCAGGATCTGCTCGGAAACGGCCATCTCGCCCGAATAATCGGTAGAGGCAACCCACAGGCGCATGATGTCGGCGCCCAGGGTGTCGTTGACCTTTTGCGGCGCGATCACGTTGCCCAGGGACTTGGACATCTTGCGACCGTTCTCGTCGACGGTGAAACCGTGGGTCAGCAGCTCGCGGTACGGGGCGTGATCGTCGATCGCGCAACCGGTCAGCAACGAGGAGTGGAACCAGCCACGGTGTTGGTCCGAACCTTCCAGGTACAGGTCGGCACGCGGGCCGGTCTCATGGCCCATCGGGTGCGAGCCGCGCAGTACGTGCCAGTGGGTGGTACCCGAGTCGAACCAGACGTCGAGGGTGTCGCTGATCTTGTCGTACAGCGGCGCTTCGTCGCCCAGCAGCTCGGCGGCGTCCAGCTTGAACCAGGCTTCGATGCCCTCTTGTTCAACGCGCTGGGCAACCTCTTCCATCAGCTCGACGGTACGTGGGTGCAACTCGCCGCTTTCCTTGTTCAGGAAGAACGGAATCGGCACGCCCCAGTTGCGCTGGCGGGAGATGCACCAGTCCGGACGGTTGGCGATCATCGAGTGCAGGCGCGCCTGGCCCCACGCCGGAACGAACTTGGTGTCTTCGATCGCCTTGATCGCACGCTTGCGCAGGGTTTCGCCGCTGGTCGGCTCTTTGTCCATACCGATAAACCACTGCGCAGTGGCGCGGTAGATCAGCGGGGTCTTGTGACGCCAGCAGTGCATGTAGCTGTGGGTGATGGTTTCGGTGTGCAGCAGCGCACCGACTTCCGCCAGCTTGTCGACGATCGCCGGGTTGGCCTTGAAGATGAACTGGCCACCGAAGAATTCCAGGGACGGCACGTACACGCCGTTGCTTTGCACGGGATTGATGATGTCGTCGTTGACCAGGCCGTACTGCTTGCAGATCACGAAGTCGTCTACGCCATAGGCAGGCGAGCAGTGAACCACGCCGGTGCCGGCGCCCAGTTCAACGTACTCGGCCAGGTAGATTGGCGACAGACGGTCGTAGAACGGGTGACGGAAGTTGATCAGTTCCAGCGCGGACCCGGTAGTGGTCGCGATCACCGAGCCTTGCAGGTTATAGCGGGCCAGGCACGCCTCCACCAGCTCTTCAGCCAGCACCAGCAGTTTGTCACCGACGTCCACCAGGGCGTAGGTGAATTCCGGGTGCACGTTCAGCGCCTGGTTGGCCGGGATGGTCCACGGGGTGGTGGTCCAGATCACGATGGAGGCTGGCTTGGCCAGGCTCGCCAGACCGAAGGCTTGCGCCAGTTTGGCTTCGTCGGCGATCGGGAAGGCCACGTCGATGGTCGAGGACTTCTTGTCTTCGTACTCGACTTCGGCTTCAGCCAGGGCCGAGCCGCAATCGAAGCACCAGTTCACGGGCTTGAGGCCCTTGAACACGAAACCGCCCTTGACGATTTCGGCCAAGGCACGGATTTCACCGGCCTCGTTCTTGAAGTTCATGGTCTTGTACGGGTTGGCCCAGTCGCCCAACACACCCAGGCGGATGAATTCGGACTTCTGCCCTTCGATCTGCTCGGTGGCGTAGGCACGGCACAGCTCGCGGGTTTTATCCGCGCCCAGGTTCTTGCCGTAGGTCACTTCGACCTTGTGTTCAATCGGCAGGCCGTGGCAGTCCCAGCCCGGGACATAAGGCGCGTCGAAACCCGAAAGGGTTTTCGAGCGGATGATCATGTCCTTGAGAATCTTGTTCAGCGCATGACCGATGTGAATCGTGCCGTTGGCATAAGGAGGGCCGTCGTGCAGGACGAATTTCGGACGATCCTTGCCAATCTCGCGCAACTTTCCGTACAGGCCAATACTGTCCCAGCGCTGCAGGATCTGCGGTTCGCGCTGTGGCAGGCCGGCCTTCATTGGGAAGGCGGTGTCCGGAAGGTTTAGCGTGGCTTTATAGTCGGTCATTTAAGGCTCTTCATTAGCGATGGGCGCTAGGTGCGGCTAGTGCACGGGCGGCGGCGACATCCGCATTGATCGCCGTTTTCAACGCCTCCAGGGAGGCGAAACGCTGCTCTTCACGCAGCTTTTGGTGGAAAGCCACCGTCAAACGCCGGTCATACAAATCACCGGCAAAATCCAAAAGGTGAACTTCCAGGTGGGCTTTGCCATCACCTGCAACCGTGGGCCTGACGCCTATGTTGGCGACTCCGGGCCACGATTGGCCGTCGATGTCGACACTCACCAGGTAAACCCCGGTCAGTGGCACACGACGGCGCTTGAGCTGCACGTTGGCGGTTGGCGTGCCCAGTTGGCGCGCCAGCTTCTGGCCGTGCAGCACCCGCCCGGCAATCCGGAACGGGCGACCGAGCAAACGCTCGGCCAAGGCGAAGTCGGCAGCGGCCAGGGCGTTACGCACCTGGGTACTGCTCACGCGCAGGCCGTCCAGTTCGACGGTTTGCGCGGCTTCGACGGTAAAACCCTGGGTGACGCCGGCCTGCTGCAGGAAATCGAAATCCCCTACCCGGTCGCAACCGAAACGGAAGTCGTCGCCGACCTCCAGATGCTGCACGCCAAGGCCGTCCACCAGGATACGGTCGACGAACTCGGCGGCGCTGAGGCTGCGCAAGCGCTGGTTGAAAGCCAGGCAGAGGACGCGGTCCACACCTTCTTCAGCCAGCAGTTGCAGCTTGTCCCGCAGGCGGGCCAGACGCGCCGGCGCCGTCTGCGGGGTAAAGAATTCGCGCGGCTGTGGTTCAAAAATCACCACGCAGCTGGGCACGCCCAACTCAACCGCACGCTCACGCAGGCGGGCCAGGATAGCCTGGTGGCCACGGTGAACACCGTCAAAGTTGCCAATAGTGGCGACGCAGCCCCGATGCTGGGGGCGCAGGTTGTGGAGACCTCGAACCAGCTGCATAACGCGCTTCTTGCTCATAAAGTGGTCGATTATAACCACACCCGGCCCCAGACGACAGGCAACAGCGCAGGCCATTTGCGCGAATCGATAAAACAACCGTCTTATCGACGAAAAGTCTCTAGCTCAGCGACTTGCGATTGAAATCCCGCAAGCGGAAGCCCATCAGCAGCAACATGCCGAAGTACACCAGCACACCAGCCGCCACCAACGCTCCCAGGCGCATGAAGCGCTCGAGCATATGGCCCTGCTCCCAGGCCGGCATGAAGTGCATCAGGCCCAGCAGTACCGCGGCCATCGTCCCCACCGCCACCACCAACTTGAGCGCAAACGAGCCCCAGCCCGCCTGAGGCTGGAACATTTTCTGTTTACGCAGCTGATAAAACAGCAGCCCGGCGTTGATGCAGGCCCCCACACTGATCGCCAGCGCCAGCCCGGCATGCTTCAGCGGACCGATGAACGCCAGGTTGAGCAGTTGGGTAACCACCAGGGTGAAGATCGCGATCTTTACCGGGGTACGGATGTTTTGTTGAGCATAAAAGCCGGGGGCCAGCACCTTGATCACGATAATGCCCAGCAGGCCGACGGAATAGGCGATCAGCGCACGCTGGGTCATCGAGGCGTCAAACGCAGTGAACTGGCCGTACTGGAACAGCGCGACCGTCAGCGGCTCGGCGAGCAACCCCAGGGCCACGGCACACGGCAGCACCAGCACGAAGCACAGGCGCAGGCCCCAGTCGAGAATCCGCGAATATTCGTGGCGGTCTTTGCTGGCATAGGTGCGCGACAGCGTTGGCAGCAGGATGGTGCCGAGTGCCACGCCGAGCACGCCGGACGGCAATTCCATCAGACGGTCGGCGTAGTACATCCACGACACCGAACCCGAGACCAGCAGCGAGGCGAAGGCGGTGTTGATGATCAGGGAAATCTGGCTGACGGAAACCCCGAGGATGGCCGGCAGCATGTTGCGCATCACCCGCCAGACGCCGGTGTCCTTGAGATTCAAACGCGGCAGCACGAGCATGCCGATTTTCTTCAGGTGCGGCAGCTGGTACAGCAGTTGTGCCAGGCCACCAGCCAGGACCGCCCAGCCGAGGGCCATCACAGGCGGATCGAAATACGGTGTCAGGAACAGCGCAAAAATAATCATGCTGACGTTAAGCAGGGTCGGCACGAAGGCCGGCACCGAGAAACGGTTCCAGGTATTGAGGATCGCCCCGGCCAGGGACGACAGGGAAATCAGCAATATATAAGGAAAGGTCACCCGCAACAGATCAGTGGTCAGGGCGAATTTTTCCGGTGTATTGGCAAAACCGGGGGCCGTGGCCCAGATCACCCAGGGCGCGGCGAGCATCCCGGCTATCGTCACCAGCGTCAGCACCAACGTCAGCAAACCCGAAACATAGGCAATGAAGGTGCGGGTCGCCTCCTCGCCTTGCTGGGCCTTGTACTCCGCCAGAATCGGCACGAATGCCTGGGAAAAAGCCCCCTCGGCGAAGATCCGCCGCAGCAGGTTGGGCAGTTTAAAGGCAATGAAGAAGGCATCCGTGGCCATGCTGGCGCCAAAAATACGTGCCAGCAGCGTGTCACGCACAAACCCCAGAACCCGGGAAATCATAGTGATAGAGCTGACAGCGGCCAACGATTTGAGCAGATTCATTGAAAGAGTTTTTGCCTATAGATAAAGAGCAGGCGAACAAACGGCCCACATATGCGATACTCCGCGCCTGCAACAAGCACAGAGCCAAAGCTCGCGAGTTTACAGGTCAAGCGCCGGAAATAAATCACCCGCCTCTTAAGATCGACCACTCAGCAGTTCGCATCACACGCCCTTGACAAGACTTCAACTCATCGGCATGATTCGCGGCCTATTTTGTTTGCTATTTCCTAAAAAGTCTTTCGAGGAGCTCGACGGTGGCCAACACACCTTCCGCCAAAAAACGTGCAAAACAGGCTGAGAAGCGTCGCAGCCACAACGCCAGCCTGCGTTCCATGGTTCGTACCTACATCAAGAATGTAGTTAAAGCCATTGACGCAAAAGACGCTGAAAAAGCTCAAGCTGCTTACGTTCTGGCTGTGCCAGTTATCGACCGTATGGCCGATAAAGGCATCATCCACAAGAACAAAGCTGCTCGCCATAAAGGTCGTCTGAATGGCCACATCAAGGCTCTGAACCTTGCTGCTGCAGCCTAAGCGATAAGCTTGTTAAAAAACCGACCCCAGGGTCGGTTTTTTATTGCCTGCGATTTGGGAAAGCCAAAAAAAGAGCCGGCATGCCGGCTCTGCTTCAGATTTATTGCGCTGTGGGCCACGGCAGGATCGGAATCGCCGTCACCGCATTCTGCGGGCTGCCTTCGATCAAGCGGTCGCTGTAGACCAGATACACCAGGGTATTGCGCTTCTTGTCGAGGAAACGCACCACCTGCATGGTCTTGAAGACCAGGGACGTGCGCTCCTTGAACACCTCATCCCCATCCTTCAGCTCGCCCTTGAAGCGAATCGCACCTACCTGGCGACAGGCAATCGACGCCTCGGCGCGATCCTCCGCCAGACCCAACCCACCCTTTACCCCGCCCGTCTTGGCGCGAGACAGGTAGCAGGTCACGCCATCCACCTTCGGGTCATCAAAGGCCTCGACCACGATCCGGTCATTGGGGCCGACAAACTTGAACACTGTCGACACCTGGCCAATCTCTTCGGCCGATGCCAGCAACGGCATCGCCAGCAGTAAACCGAGCAACCCCTTCATCACGCGCATCGAGAATTCCTTTTTTGCTTAAACCAGAATCAGGTTATCCCGGTGAACCAGCTCCGGCTCAGCCATGTAACCCAACAGACCGACAATCGCATCAGACGACTGCCCGATGATTTTCTGCGCCTCAAGGGCGCTGTAGTTGGCAAGGCCACGGGCAATCTCACGACCATCCGGCGCCACACACACCACCATTTCGCCACGGCGGAAGCTGCCCTGGACCAGTTTTACACCCACCGGCAACAAGCTTTTGTTGCCTTGGGACAACGCTGAAACCGCACCAGCATCCAACACCAGAGTACCGCGCGTCTGAAGATGCCCCGCCAGCCACTGCTTGCGCGCCGCCAGCATGCCACGCTCAGGCGACAGCAGCGTACCGATGCGCTCGCCCGCCTTGAGACGATCCAGCACCCGCTCAATCCGACCGCCAACGATGATGGTATGCGCGCCGGAACGCGCCGCCAGCCGTGCCGCACGCAGCTTGGTCTGCATGCCACCACGCCCCAGGGCACCGCCGACACTGCCAGCCACCGCATCCAGCGCCGGATCATCGGCACGCGCCTCATAAATCAGCTGGGCCTCAGGGTTATTGCGCGGGTCAGCGTCGAACATGCCGTCACGATCCGTGAGGATCACCAGCAAATCAGCCTCAACCAGGTTGGCCACCAGCGCTGCCAGGGTGTCGTTGTCACCGAAGCGAATCTCGTCGGTCACCACGGTGTCATTCTCGTTGATCACCGGGATCACCTTGAGTTCAACCAGGGCACGCAGGGTGCTGCGGGCGTTCAGGTAGCGCTTGCGGTCGGACAAGTCGTCATGGGTCAGCAGAATCTGCGCCGTGTGGCGCCCGTGCTCGGCAAAGCTGGACTCCCAGGCCTGTACCAGGCCCATCTGACCAATGGCGGCGGCAGCCTGCAGCTCATGCATCGCGCTGGGTCGCGCGGTCCAGCCGAGGCGGCTCATGCCGGCGGCAACCGCCCCGGACGACACCAACACCAACTCGACGCCGGCCTCATGCAAGGCCACCATCTGGTCCACCCAGACACTCATGGCCGCACGATCCAGCCCCTTGCCATCCGCCGTCAGCAGCGCGCTACCGATCTTAACGACCCAACGCTGCGCACCTGTCACCTTGCTCCGCATCATCTTCAACCTTAGATAGAGGGCCGCGCGACCCAGCGCCGCCCATAACGTTATTCGTGACTACCGATTTCCAGATACCAAAACGCCGCTCGATTGAGCGGCGCTTAAGTTTACTGCAACGAATCAGTCGCGCACGTAAATGATTTCCGGACCATCTTCATCATCCACGTCTTCCTCGTCCCAATCATCGTCACCGATATCATGGACCGACTTGACGCCACTGCGACGCAGGGCACGCTGATCATCCAGCGCCTGCAACTGGGCACGAGCCTCGTCTTCGATGCGCTGATCCAGTTCAGCCAGCTCGGCCTTGTAGACAGGGTCGGCGGCCAGGCGATCGGCACGGTCTTCGAGGTAACGCATGATGTCGCGAGTCAGGCGCTCAGTGCCTTCTTTGGCAATGGCCGAGATCACGTAGACCGGACCGGTCCATTCCAGGCGATCAACGATCTCCTTGACGCGCTCTTCGTGCTCTTCCTCGAGGATCTGGTCGCACTTGTTCAGCACCAACCAGCGATCACGCTCAGCCAGGGACGGGCTGAACTTGGTCAGCTCGCTGACGATCACTTCAGCAGCGTCCGGTGCACTGGTGTCATCCAGCGGCGCCATGTCGACGAGGTGCAGCAGCAAACGGGTGCGGGACAAGTGCTTGAGGAAACGGATCCCCAGGCCTGCGCCGTCGGAAGCGCCTTCGATCAGGCCCGGAATGTCCGCAACCACGAAGCTTTTCCAGCGGTCGACGCTGACCACACCCAGGTTCGGCACCAGGGTAGTGAACGGGTAATCGGCGACTTTCGGCTTGGCAGCAGACACCGAGCGAATGAACGTACTTTTGCCGGCGTTCGGCAAGCCCAGCAGGCCCACGTCAGCCAGCACCTTCATTTCCAGCTTGAGGTCACGCTGCTCGCCTGGCTTGCCCGGCGTGGTCTGGCGTGGCGCACGGTTGGTACTGGACTTGAAACGGGTGTTGCCCAGACCGTGCCAGCCGCCATGAGCCACCAGCAGGCGCTGACCGGCTTTGGTCAGGTCACCAATGACTTCCTGGGTTGCGGAGTCGATCACGGTGGTACCAACCGGAACCCGCAGCACCAACTCTTCGCCTTTTTTACCGGTGCAGTCAGTGCTGCCGCCGTTGGAGCCACGCTCGGCATCAAAGTGCCGGGTGTAACGGTAGTCCACCAGGGTGTTGAGGTTTTCGTCGGCGATCATGTAGACCGAGCCGCCATCACCACCATCACCACCGTTAGGACCACCGTTTTCGATGAATTTTTCCCGACGGAAACTCATGCAACCGTTACCGCCGTCGCCAGCTTTTACTCGGATCGAAACTTCATCAACGAACTTCATAACAAAACGCCTCTCGTCGCACGGACGAGCTTAAGAAACCAAGACATAAGACTCTTGCAAAAATGAGCGCAGCGACCTCAAGCAACGACCGCAAATCCACTGCTTTCGCCCATCACAAACAGCTTTGCAAGAGACTCACCCCACAAACGAAAAAGCCCCGTCGCGAGACAGGGCTTTTCCAGCAACTACGTAATTATGCCGCGACGACTTCAGTCTTCGGGACAATGCTCACGTAACGGCGGTTGAAAGCGCCTTTTACTTCAAACTTGATCACGCCGTCGATTTTAGCGAACAGAGTGTGATCTTTACCCATGCCAACACCGTAACCGGCGTGGAATTGGGTGCCGCGCTGACGCACGATGATGTTGCCCGGAATGATAACCTGGCCGCCATACATCTTCACGCCAAGGCGTTTGGCTTCTGAGTCGCGACCGTTACGGGTACTACCACCAGCTTTTTTGTGTGCCATGAGTCAATTCTCCTAGTGAGGAATTAGGCTGAAATTAAGCCTGAATACCGGTGATTTTGATCTCGGTGTACCACTGGCGGTGGCCCATACGCTTCATGTGGTGCTTACGACGACGGAACTTGATGATGCGGACTTTATCGTGACGACCTTGGGAGATCACTTCAGCCACAACGGTAGCGCCTGCAACAACTGGAGCGCCGATGTTCACGTCATCGCCATTGGCGACCAACAGAACGCGATCAAAAGTAACGGATTCGCCAGTAGCGATTTCCAGCTTCTCGATCTTCAGGTATTCACCTGGGGCGACCTTGTATTGCTTGCCACCAGTAACAATTACTGCGTACGACATGGTATTTCTCCGATAATCCTGCTCACCCAGCGCTTTATAAGAAGAGGTATTGGCTGGCATGGCTGCATGGGATGGACGTCCCGAATGCAATTGCGTAAGGCAGGTGCTGCCCAGGAAGTTCAGGGTGCGCGATTGTACGCAAGCTATGGAGGTGTTGCAAGTAGCCGTCTATCGCGCCTTGACACTACGGGACGCGGGTCCTAGCATGCCGCGCAACCCTTCTGGAGCGACTGTCGCTGATGCAACCCCAAGCTTTCTACCGCGCGGTGGCGGACGATTTTAGCGCCGTCGACGGCATCATCAAGAAGCAGCTGACTTCTAAAGTGCCGCTGGTCTCCAAAATTGGCGACTACATTACGTCGGCCGGCGGTAAACGCCTGCGTCCTTTATTAGTGTTGCTGTGTGGCAAGGCCCTGGGCCGCGAAGGCGATGACCTGCGCCTGCTGGCCGCGACCATCGAGTTCCTGCACACCGCCACCCTGCTGCACGACGACGTGGTCGACATGTCCGGCATGCGCCGTGGTCGCGAGACGGCCAACGCGATGTGGGGCAATGCGCCGAGCGTGCTGGTGGGCGACTTCCTGTACTCGCGCTCGTTCGAAATGATGGTCGAGCTGGGCTCGATGCCGGTGATGAAGATTCTTTCACAGGCCACGCGCATCATCGCCGAAGGCGAAGTGTTGCAGCTGTCGAAGGTTCGCGACGCCAGCACCACCGAAGAAACCTACATGGAAGTGATTCGCGGCAAAACCGCGATGCTCTTCGAAGCCTCGACCCACAGCGCCGCCGCCCTGTGCGAAGCGACGCCCGAGCAGAGCGAAGCCCTGCGCACGTTCGGCGATCACCTGGGCGTGGCCTTCCAGCTCGTGGACGACCTGCTGGACTATCGCGGCGACGCCGAAACCCTGGGCAAGAACGTCGGTGACGACCTGGCCGAGGGCAAGCCGACCTTGCCACTGATCTACACCATGCGCGAAGGCACGCCGGAACAGGCCGCCCTGGTGCGCAAGGCGATCCAGAAAGGCGGGATCGAAGACCTGGAAAGCATCCGCGAAGCCGTGGAAGCCTCGGGTTCCCTCGAATACACCGCGCAACTGGCCCGTGACTACGTGGCTCGCGCGATCCAATGCCTGGAAGCCCTTCCAGCCAGCGAATACCGGGACGCCCTGGTTGAGCTGAGTGAGTTCGCGGTCGCCCGTACTCACTGATTCTGCTCTGCTCCATGTAGGAGCTGGCTTGCCTGCGATTGCATCACTGCGGTGTAACAGACAAACCGAGGTGCCTGCATCGCAGGCAAGCCAGCTCCCACAGCGTTCTCTGGCGTTGCTGCCCCCTGCCCGGCTAAAACCCTATACAATGTGCGCTTTTTAGCCATCCTGAAACCAAGGAGCTTTAGTGAGCACGTTGCCACCCTGCCCGAAATGCAATTCCGAATACACCTACGAAGATGGCGCCCAGCTGATTTGCCCGGAATGCGCCCATGAGTGGGCCGTCGGCGGCGAAGCCGAGGCGGCCAGCGATGAATCCGTGAAGAAAGACTCTGTGGGCAACGTCCTGCAGGACGGCGACACCATCACCGTGATCAAGGACCTCAAGGTCAAGGGCACGTCCCTGGTGGTCAAGGTCGGCACCAAGGTCAAGAACATCCGCCTGTGCGATGGCGACCACGATATCGACTGCAAGATCGACGGTATCGGCCCGATGAAACTCAAGTCCGAGTTCGTCCGCAAGGTCTGAATATGCTGCCTCCATCCCGTGCCCTGCACGGGATGGCGCTTCACCCTCCCCGCGTCACTTCCGCACTGGCGGCAAAAGGCCAGGCCTTTTGATCAAAAACAATATCCACACAGAAAAGTCCGGAAATGGCCAATAGGGACTTGCTATTCTACGAATAAGAATTATTCTCATTGAAACCCATCAAGGAGATACTTCCCATGACTTATTTGATCGATGCCTGGCTGGACCGTCCACACCCTTACCTGCGAATCCTCCATCGGGAAACCGGGGAAGTCTGCGCGGTGCTGGAAGAAGAGGCGTTAAGCGAACTGCAGGATCAGGGCGACCTGGACGTCAATGGCCTGAGTTCCAGTGAGCCCGGGGTGCTGAAGGAAGTGGTGAGAAATCTGTTTCTGTTCTGCTATGCCCGAGCGTTGCGCCCGGTGACGGATCTCAATGGCAAGTTTCATCCATGAGCAACCGCGCAAAACACTGCAGGAGCGAGCAGGCTCGCTCCTGCAGGTAAGGTCTTACAGAACGTCGAGCAGCTCGACGTCAAACACCAGAACGCTGTGCGGCGGGATGCTGCCAACGCCTTGAGCGCCGTAAGCCAGTTCGCTCGGCACGTACAGGCGCCATTTGCTGCCGGCATTCATCAGTTGCAGGGCTTCGGTCCAGCCGGCGATCACGCCGCCAACCGGGAATTCCGCAGGCTGGCCGCGCTCGTAGGAGCTGTCGAACACAGTGCCGTCGATCAGGGTGCCGTGGTAGTGAGTCCGCACCTGGTCTTCACGGGTCGGCTTGGCGCCGCTACCTGCAGTCAGCACTTCAAATTGCAGGCCGGAAGCCAGGGTGGTGATGCCGTCACGCTTGGCGTTTTCAGCCAGGAAAGCCAGGCCTTCGCCAGCAGCAGCTTCAGCCTTTGCAGCGGCTTCGGCTTGCATGATTTCGCGGATGACCTTGAAGCTGGCGGCCATTTGCTCCTGGTCCACACGGCTAGGCTTGCCGGCAAAAGCGTCGGTCAGGCCAGCCAGGATCGCGTCCAGGCTCACGCCCGGTGGCGGGTTGTCGCGCAGCTGGTCGCCCAACTGACGGCCAATGCCGTAGCTCACGCGGGTTTCGTCGGTGGACAGATTAACTTCGGACATGGAAAGGCTCCGCTGTAGGACGACACAGGTGCCGTCCAAACTAAAAGGGCGAGCAGACTAGCACACAAGCCACGCCCTTGATGAGCCCCGCGCAGGAGAGCGCCAGGGGCTGATTAATGCTTGGTAACCTTGTCCAGGTAGCCCATGGCAAACGCCGACACCACGAAGGTCATGTGAATGATCACGTACCATTTCAGGTGCTCGGGATCGACGTTCTTGGCGTCCATGAACACCCGCAGCAGATGGATCGACGAAATCGCTACGATGGACGCCGCGACCTTCATCTTCAGCGACGAGGAGTCCATGGTCCCCAGCCAGTTGAGCTTCTCCTTGCTTTCGTCGATGTCCAGCTGGGAGACGAAGTTCTCGTAGCCGCTGATCATCACCATCACCAGCAGGCCGCCCACCAGGGCCATGTCGATCAACGACAGCAGCACCAGGATCACATCCGACTCGCTCATGGTGAACACGATGGGAATCACATGAAACACTTCCTGGAAGAACTTCAGGCCCAGCGCCAGCAGCCCCAGGGACAGCCCGAAATAGATCGGCGCCAACAGCCAGCGTGAGGCATACATTGCATTTTCGATAAAGCGTTCCATTGAATCTCACACAGCTTGGCTAAAAATGGCGGCGAGTATACCAGCCGCACCCAAACCCCAGAAACCGTCGAGAAAACTGATCTGTACGGCATCTGTTAAGGAATTTTTCTGCTAGTGTCGAGCTCATCAACTCGGCTCGATGATGTCGGACAGGAAAACTCAGATAATGGATGTGCGATCCCCTTTGGCCAGCCTTGGCCTGTGTGCGGCGTTGCTGATGGGCAGCGGTTGTTCCCCAAGCGATGAACACAAGCAAGCCAGTCTCGAAGAGAAAACCGCCAAGTTCGAACAATCCCTGGACGCCATCCAGGACCCCAAGCTCAAGGACGCCGTGTCCGAGCTCGGAGGCTCGCTGCTGTTGCTGGAACGGGCGCGCGCCAAGCTCGCCACCAAGCCCATCGAGGCCGAGTACAGCGAAGACGCCCTGGCGCTGCTCAAGCATTACCCTACGCCGCAGGCCCTGGTCGATACCTACATCAATGGCCTGTTTGTCCTGCGCAAGGCGTCCCATTCGGACTACCTGACGGACCTGCAGCCGATCTTCCCGTTCAACTTCAACATGCCCGACCAGTTCCCCTTCCCACACGGCCTGGAATGGCAGTCGGTGACCCTGAGTAACAACAAGGTCATCCCGTTCCAGCCGGAATGGTCGGAAACCGACCCGGGCATCCAGTTGAGCCCCACCAGTTCCAACCTGACCAACCCCGATGACCTGACGGTGACCTACCCGTTCGTCGAAGGCGTCGAGACGGAGAACAAAAGCCAGCCGCAGCCCGTCACCCTCAAGGGCAAGGTGGAAGTGATTGCCCCGCGTAAAGTCTTCACCTTCGACTTGGCGAAAAAGGACGTGGGCCGCAAGCGCACCGAAGAAAACGTCACGGTCACCCTGCTGACCCTGGAAAAGAACTACGCCGAGATCGAACTGACCAACAGCGCCCCGCTGGCGCCGGAAGTCGCGGACGAATCGCCGAACCCGTTGCTGGTGCAGGCTCGTGACACCACCGGGCAATTTCTCTCGCGCTCGGGCTCGATCAACGAAAACGCCGCGCAACTGGCGTTCTACGAGAAGCAACTGGCCGAAATGCAGAAGCAGAAGGCCTGGTCCGACGCCTTCGAGAAACAGCTGGAAGACGAGCAGAAAGCCTTCGAGCTCAAGCAGAACAGCCATTACACCAAGGTGTACTTCAATGGCCTGATCGACAATGTGCAAGTCAGCGTGCTCGACTTTTCCCAGGCCACAGTGACCCGCAAGGACCTGGACCTGCCCGTACGGCGCTTCGACAAGAACAGCCTGGAAAAAACCGTACAGCCGTTGCCGATGCCCGTCACGGTGTATGACGACCAGGCTGCGGATTGGCTCAAGGACGCCACCCTGTCCGAAGACCAACTGAAGAAAAGCGTCACCATCAACCAGTCGGTGGATGACGCCAGTGCGGCGCACGTTGAGTTCGATCACCCCTACACCTTCAACGACGACCTGCTGGGCGAGGACCGCGGCGGCGGCGATGCCCCGGTGACGTTCCTCACCGCCAACGACGAAGGCAAGCTTGGCGAGCCGATCGAACTGCCCGCCGAAGCCTACGAGGTCGACCCGGGGCGCGGCACCATCACCTATGACTTGAACCTGTTTCCTGAAAACCCGGGGTTTGCCGTCGGATCGATGCCGCTGTTCCTGGCGACCATCGAGAAAGGCAGCCTCACTGCCGGGCAACTGCCCAAGGGCCTGGAGCTGAAGGACAACGCGCTGATTGTCGACCAGAAGCTGTTCCCCTCTGACAGCTGGCGGTTCTATGCCAAGGACGCCAGCGGCAACTACCTGAAGGAAATTCTCGGCGTCAGCCACCGCGCCGAGGAATACGGCACGGCGCTGTTCGACGTGCATTACTTCTACGGCCAGCCGACGACATTGGAAACCTACCAGCGCACCGGCCTGGACACGGTGCAGTATGGGTTTGAGGTGAAGCTGGACAAACCCGAGGCGGCCCCTGCCCCCAAGCCATAGCCCCTCCCCCGTAGCAGCTGTCGAGCGCCAGCTGCTACGGGGGGAGTGCGGTCAGCGGATATCGCTTAGCACCGTCTGCCGCCCACCGTTGAGTTGTCGCAAGTGCGCCTGCAGGTGCAGGCACCAGATCTGCGGGTCGTCAGCCAGCTCGTACCCGTGCAGGGTCAGGCTTTCAACAATCGAATCGAGGATGGTTTGTGCCACGAAAGGTCCGTGGAACGGGCCTTGGGACTTGATGGTGGAGGGTTGTTCGCCGGTCATTCCGGCGGCAAACAACAAGGTCCACATCCCGGTATCCCCCGCGAGAGGGCGAATGGAACATTCGATACGGGTGACCAGGCCCAGGCACTGGCGGGTGAGGCAGAGGTTGCGCGACATGGCGGCGACCCTCGGTAGATCCGGTATTCAGCCTCGCAATGCAAGACTGTTTCTATCCAGCGACTCCTGTGGCTATCCCTTGAGCTGAGAATAGAAGAAACCCGGTACAAACCAAGGCTGGGGGACCAACGGACGACTGCCGTCACGACGGCGTCAAAAATATGCCGAAGGGACCTGGAACCAGGCCCCTTCGGCATTGATTACACCGGCTTGGTCTCAGCCAGTGCTTCCTGCGCCAACTCCTTCTCGGCTTCCTTCAGGTCATCTTCACTGATCATCTCGGCGATCGCCCGCAGACGCTCCACCACCCGCGCATTGACGCTGCCTTCGGGGAATTGCCCCTCTTCGTCGGGCGAACCCGCAGGCTCACCCACCAGCAGGCTCAAGGCCTCGTCGGCCTGACGCACGGCATAGACGTGGAATTGCCCCTGCCGCACGGCCTGCAACACCTTCTCATCGAGCATCAGTGTCGCGACGTTGGCCTGGGGAATGATCGCCCCCTGCTCGCCGGTCAGCCCGCGGGCCTCGCAAAGACGGAAGAAACCTTCGATCTTCTCGTTGACCCCGCCGACCGCCTGCACCTCACCAAACTGGTTGATCGAGCCGGTGATGGCAAAGCACTGCTTGAGCGGCGTCTTCGACAGGGCCGAGATCAAGGTGCAGGCTTCGCCCAGGGACGCGCTGTCGCCGTCGACATAGCCGTAGGACTGCTCAAGGGCGATACTCGCCGATATCGCCAACGGGAATTCCTGGGCATAACGGCTGCCCAGGTAACCGGTGAGGATCATCACGCCCTTGGAGTGAATCGGCTGGCCGAGGTTAACTTCACGCTCGATATCGACGATACCGCTGCCGCCCGGGTACACCGTGGCAGAAATCCGCGCCGGCACACCAAACGCCGAGTCACCCACCTCCAGCACCGTCAGCCCGTTGCACTTGCCCACCGCCGCGCCGGCGGTGTCGATCAGGATCACCCCGGCGAGCATGTCGTCGAGAATCCGCGCCGACACCCGCCCGGTGCGCGTGGCCTTGGCCTTGAGTGCGCGCTCGATGTGCCCGGAGTCGGTGCGCTCATCACCGGCCAGGTGACGAATGAAGTCCGCCTCGCTGACCAGCTGGAACAAATCACCGATACGCGCCGACAAGCGGCCCTGGTTCTCCGCCAACCGCGCGCTGTAGGTCGCCAGCCGCGCCACCGCATCGGAGGTCAACGGCGCCATGCCTTCTTCCGAGGTGCGGGTTTTCAGCAACTGGGCGAACTGCTCCAGGCTTTCATCCACCATCGGGATGTCTTCGTCAAAATCCACCAGTACCCGGAACATCTCCTGGAAGTCCGGATCCGCGTCCTGCAACGCGTAGTACAACTGGCGGGAGCCGATGATGATCACCTTGAGCTGCAACGGGATCACTTGCGGGTTGAGGGTCACCGTGGCCAGGCGGCCCAGTTCGCCCAGCGGTGATTCCATCTTCAGCTTGCGCGATTGCAAGGCACGCTTGAGGGCGTCCCATACAAACGGCTCGCTGAGCATCTTCTCGGCTTCAAGGATCAGGAAACCACCGTTGGCACGATGCAGCGCACCCGGGCGCAATTGGCGATAGGTGGTGTAGAGCGCGCCCTGGTCGGTGCTGTATTCAATACGACCGAACAGGTTGTCGTAGGTCGGATGCGGCTCGAAGACCACCGGGGCGCCACCGTTGATCGGATGCCCCACCACCAGGCTCGGGCAGTACTGTTCTTCCAGCAACTTGCGGGCCTGGGCGTCGGTTTTCGCATCGTCCACCAGTTGCTCGACCACGGTTTTCAGCAGGTAGACCTGCATCGCCTGCAAGTAGCCGCAGACGGCCGCGTTCTCCGCATATTTTTCGGACAACGGCGCCAGCAGTGGCTGCAAGGCCAGCGTGATGGTTTCTTCGTTGAACTGGCGCATCTGGTTATTGGACTCGCGCTTCCACTGGGGCAGGCTGGCGAGTTCTTCGTTGAGGCGTTCTTCCAGTTCGGAAATATCGGTGTGGAAACGCTCGCGGTCGGCTTCGGGCAACTGCGAGAACTCGGCCTCGTCCAGGGCCTTGCCGTCGAGCATCGGGGTAAACGCAATGTTGGTGCTGTCACGGTACAGCGCCACGTCTTTTTCCAGGGCCAGGCGCTCGATGACGTCCAGGGCACGGTCGTAACGCTGGTTGAAGGCACGGTCGATGGCGCTTTTGCGCTGTTGATACGTCGGGTGTTCAAACACCGCCGGGAAGGTCGCGACCAGGTTGTCGATCAGGCCGTTGATATCGGAGATGAACGCGGCAGCACCGCCCGCAGGCAGTTCCAGCGCGCGGGGTTCGCGAGGCTCATCGAAATTATTGACGTAGACCCAGTCGGCCGGGGTCTGCAGGCGCTTGCCTTCGGCCTTGAGGTAGCGTTTGACGAACGAAAAGCGCCCGGTACCGGGCTCGCCCATCACAAATACGTTGTAACCGGGGCGTGGCATGGCCACACCAAACTGCAAGGCTTCGACCGCACGTTCCTGGCCAAGCACACCGCGAAAGGGCTCCAAATCATTGGTGGTCGAGAAGCTGAACTGTTCAGCGGAAAAAGGACGAGTCAGCGCTTCGGGCGCTAGACGCAAGCTGGCAGCAACAGGATCAGGCATCGGGCTTCCTTACATCAGGCGGGGCAGATGACGGCATTCTGGCGCCGGGTTGGGCCGGCTGGCAAGGACGGCTTGGGGAAAGCATAGACCCGTGTTCGGGGCTGTAAAAAAACCGAGTGTTTCCGGCTTGTTTCATAAAAAGTCACGGAACCCTTGGATCATGCCTAAACTCCAACCTGCTGCGGGTTGGACTAATAACCGACCCCTAGGGTGCTGTCAGGCACCTGAACCCTTGTCCATTGGTTTGCACACAAAGAGAACAAAGCTATGAAACGGATCCTTCTCGGTACTCTCTTCACCGTCGTCTCCCTCAATGCAATGGCAGAAGCGCCAGGTGGCCCGAACTGCGGTTGGGGCAACATGTTGTTCGAAGGCCAACGCGGCACTCCGGCTCACTTCCTGGCCTCCACCACCAACGGTACCTCGGGTAACGCCACGTTCGGCATGACCTCGGGCACCAACGGCTGCAGCACCAACAGCGCACTGACCTACGGTGGCAAATCGTGGATTGCCATGAATGGCATGATGAACGAGCTGTCCGAAGACATGGCCAAGGGTAACGGCGAAGCGCTGACTACCTACGCTGTAGTACTGGGCGTTGCTCCTGAAGACCGCGAGCACTTTGCCGCTGTGACTCACGAGCACTTCCAGCAAATCTTCAGCAAGGCTGACGTAACCGCTGATGACGTGCACAACAACACCCTGGCTGTACTGAAAAGCGACACCCGTCTGGCGAAATACGCTACCCAGGCTTAAGCTCGACCCGCCCGTGCCTTTCGAGGCACGGGTTTTTATTATTTTTGGACCTGCCTCCCCTTTGGGTCTTTTTATCTCGACTTAAGTTGCCCACATGCTCAAACGCCTTGCCTACCTGGCACTCTTCGCCTGCGCCCCGCTGTATGCGGCGCCGCACCTTGATGATCAACGTTTGCAGCAACTGGCCAACGACCCGTTCTGGCTTTCACTGGGGCACTACGAATCCGGCAAGTTCAAAGGCTGGCGTAGCTATGTCAGCGACAAGAAATTCTTCCTCGCTCCCGATGGCGCCCACCATCCGGACCAGGAGCTGAAGGCCACTGTCGAGGCGCTGTATGCCCCGGCCAGCCTCGGCGAAAAGCACGCCCAATGCGTTTACCCGGCACGTACACGCTGGCTCAAGGACCAGTTGCACCTGAGCGACTTGCCGGCGCTGGACTGCAAGGAGTTCAAGCAATGGTTCAAGGACGTCGCCCCCCACAGCGCGGTGATGATCTTCCCGGCGGCCTACCTCAACAGCCCGTCATCAATGTTCGGCCATACCCTGCTGCGCATCGACCAGGCTGACGTGCAGAGCAACAACACCGCCCTGCTCAGCTACGCGATCAACTTTGGCGCCTATATCGAAGGCTCGGACAACAGCATCCTCTACGCCTGGAAGGGCCTGATGGGCGGCTACCCGGGCCTGTTCGCGCTGGTGCCCTACCAGGAAAAACTCTCGGAATACCGTAGCCTGGAGAACCGCGACCTGTGGGAATACCGCCTCAACCTGACCCAGGTCGAGACCGAGCGCATGGTCGAGCACGTGTGGGAACTCAAGCAGATCCAATTCGACTATTTCTTCTTCGACGAAAACTGCTCCTATCGCCTGCTGGAACTGCTGCAAGTGGCCCGCCCAAGCCTGCGGTTAACCGAACAATTCCCGCTGACCGCGATCCCTACCGACACGGTAAAAGCCGTGAAAGAAGCCGGCCTGGTGGAGAAAATCGATTACCGCCCTTCCCGTGAACGGGAGCTGCTGGAACGCGCCAAGCCGCTGGACAGCGACGAGCAGCAATGGGTGCTGAAGATCAGCGACGACCAGAAACAACTGCAGGACCCGGCGTTCAAGGCCATCGCCAAAGACCGCCAGGCCCTGATCATCGACGCCGCCTACCGCCTTGGCCGCTACCGCGCCAACGGCCTGGAGCGCGACACCGAACGCTCCCAGCGCAGCTTCGAACTGCTGCGGGCGATCAACCAGAACCCGGCGCCGGACCTGAAGATCGAACGCCCCGGCCTGCCCGAAGACGGCCACGAATCCCGCACCTGGCAAGCCGGCATCGGCACCCGGGGCGACAAGGCTTTCGGCGAATACGGCCTGCGCATGGCCTACCACGACCTGAACGACAACGCCGAAGGCTTCCCCTTGGGCGCGCAGATTGAAATCCTGCAAATGAAACTGCGCCAGTACGAAGGCAACCACTGGCAATTGCAGCAACTGGATCTGGCAACCATCCGCTCACTGACCCCACGCAACGAGCTGCTGCAGCCCTGGTCGTGGCAAGTCACCGGCGGCCTGGAGCGCGTACCGGGCAAGCATGACGACGAGACACTCGTCAGCCACGTCAACGGTGGCGCGGGCGGCACCTGGCAACTGCGCGACGACATGCTTGGCTTCGCCCTTGGCACGGTGCGCGTGGAGCACAACAGCGACTTCGGTGAAGCCATCTCCCCGGCTGCCGGGTTCAATACAGGTGTGTTGTGGCGCAACCCGCTGGGCAACCTGAGCCTGGAAGCCAAGGGTGACTTCTTCACCAATGGCGAGGTGCGGCGCAGTATAAGCCTGAATCAACAGTGGGAATTGTCGCGCAACCTGGGGCTGAGACTGAGTGCGCAGCGGGAATACAGCCACCTCGCGACACCGGTGAACGAAGTGATGCTGGAAGTAAAGTGGTATCACTATTAATCCCTGAGCCGTAGATCGTTCCCACGCTCCGCGTGGGAATGCATCCTGTGACGCTCTGCGTCACGACCTTTAAAAGCGGACGCAGAGCGTCCAAAGCGGCATGCCCACGCAGAGCGTGGGAACGATCTCTAATTAGTCCATAAGGAGCTTGCTCCCGTTGGGCTGCGCAGCAGCCCCAAAACCAGACACCTCACCCTCTCTGGAATATCTCAATACCCTGAACAGGGGCCGCTTCGCGCCCCAGCGGGAGCAAGCTCCCTCGCCACAGGGGACGCGTGATCGCCCGAAGCCGCAGCGTCACACGGATTTCTCACATCCGTTTCACATACCCCGAACGAATCCACTCCTACACTTCCCCCATCAGCCGTTCAACGGCCAGGGAGCAAGCGATGTGGCGGTACGCTGTAGTGCTGGGCCTGTTGGCCCTGCTGTCGGGTTGCCAATCAACCCATGAGGATTTGCTGGCCAAGGGTTATCCACCCGCCTTCGCCGATGGCTATGACGACGGTTGCAGCAGCGGCCGCCAGGCTGCCGGGGTGATCACCGGGGAATTTCGCAAGAACGTCCCGCGCTACCTGAAAGACCGCACCTACGCCGAAGGCTGGGATGATGGCTTTCGCCAATGCAAGGCCATGCGCGAGAACGAAGACCTGAACGACTACAAGAATCGCCACTGGGACGACCGCGAACGCGCCTGGCAACAGGAAAAAGACCGCGACGCTGCCAGGGCCTTTCGCTCGCAATAGGTCGCTTCCAGACATCCAGCGAAACTTAACCCCTGCGACCATGGCCCAAACTCCATAGCAGGAGAACGTCATGAGTCGAGCTTTCGTCAACGAAGACAGCGCCGCTGCCCAGGCCAGCCAACCGGTGGAACGCCAGGTCAGCGCGCAACCCAATCACCTCACTGCCCGCGGACTTGCACAATTGCAGGCCAGGGTCGCGCAGTTGCAGCATGAGCACAGCGAAGAATCCGCCAAGGGCGAGCAGGCCGATAAACAGCGCCAGGCCGACCTTGAGCGGGATTTGCGTTACTTCAACCAGCGCCTGCAAAGCGCACAGGTGGTGGCGCCGGCAACCTCCACCGACAAGGTGCAAATCGGCAGTTGGGTGACCTTTGCCAACGAACAGGACGAAGAGCAGCGCATTCAGTTAGTGGGCGAAGACCAGGCCGACGCCACGGTGGGCCTGATCAACTGGGGTTCGCCACTGGGCCGCGCTCTGCTGGGTGCACAGGTGGGCGACGAGGTGCTGTGGAGGCGCCCCGTCGGTGATCAGTTGATCGAAATCCTGCGCATCGAACCCGAGGGTTAAACGATGCCCTGGGCCAGCATTGCATCCGCAACCTTCACGAAGCCTGCAATGTTGGCGCCCTTCACGTAGTTGACCCGGCCGTTCTCTTCGCCGTAGTGCACGCACGCATGGTGGATCGACTGCATGATGTTGTGCAGCTTGCTGTCCACTTCACCGGCGGTCCACAGCAGGCGCATGGCGTTCTGCGACATCTCCAGCCCGCTCACCGCCACCCCGCCGGCATTGGACGCCTTGCCTGGCGCGAACAGGATGCCGGCCTCGATAAAGATATCCACCGCCTCCAGGGTGGTCGGCATGTTGGCGCCTTCGGCCACGCAGACGCAGCCATTGCGCAACAGGGTGCGCGCCGCTTCGGCGTCCAGTTCATTCTGGGTGGCGCAGGGCAACGCGATGTCGCAGGCCAGTTCCCAGGGTGCTTTGCCGGCGCGGAATTCCAGGCCGAAACGCGATGCCAGCTCGCTGATGCGCCCGCGCTGTACGTTTTTCAGTTCAAGCAATGCCGACCATTGTTCTTCGGTCAAACCGCTTTCGCAGTACAGAGTGCCTTCGGAGTCGGACAAGGAAATCACCTTGCCGCCCAGGTCCATGACCTTGCGCGCCGCGTACTGGGCGACGTTGCCGGAGCCGGAGATGGCCACGCGCTTGCCTTCGACCCGCTCGCCGTTGCGCTTGAGCATTTCTTCAGCGAAGTACACGCAGCCAAAACCGGTGGCCTCCGGGCGAATCAGGCTGCCGCCGTAGCTCATGCCCTTGCCGGTCAGCACCGAGGTGAACTGGTTGCTCAGGCGCTTGTACTGGCCGAACAGGAAGCCGATCTCCCGGGCGCCCACGCCAATATCACCGGCGGGCACGTCCACGTCCGAGCCGATATGGCGATACAGCTCGCTCATGAACGCCTGGCAGAAACGCATCACCTCGGCGTCGCTCTTGCCCTTGGGATCGAAGTCGGAGCCGCCCTTGCCGCCGCCCATGGGCAGCGAGGTCAGGGAGTTCTTGAAGGTTTGCTCGAAGGCGAGAAATTTCAGCACGCCCAGGTTCACCGACGGGTGGAAGCGCAGGCCGCCTTTGTAGGGGCCGATGGCGCTGTTCATCTGGATCCGGAACCCGCGATTGACTCGTACCTTGCCCTGGTCATCTTCCCACGAGACCCGGAACACAATCGCACGCTCCGGCTCGCAGATGCGCTCCAGGATGCCCGAGTTCAGGTAGTGGGGATTGGCTTCAAGAAACGGCCACAAACTGCGCAGGACTTCTTCCACGGCCTGGTGGAATTCCGGCTGGTCGGGGTCGCGTTTCTTGAGGCGGGCAAGGAAGGATTCAACGGATTCGATCATGAAAAGTCTCGGCAAATTTATTGTCGTTAAAGGAGATTTGTCCCGGACTTTATCAATTCATGTCGCACCGCGACAGGGCAAAATGTCGCTTTTGTGAATTTAAATGGTGCATTAGATATAAATACAGGCGTTTTTTGCACCTTAATGAGGATTTCAATCCAGGCCTTGCACCAACAGTTAATCCGCTATCGCAGGCAAGCCAGCTCCCACATTTGATCCAGTACATCCATGACAATGCGGTCAACTGTGGGAGCTGGCTTGCCTGCGATGCAGACGACGCGGTCCACCTGAAAACACGCAAAAAAAAGCGGAACCCGAAGGCTCCGCTTGTTCAAACCACCAACCCGGATCAGGCCAGCTTCTTGTGCCGTACACGATGCGGCTGGGCAGCAGCTTCGCCGAGGCGTTTCTTGCGATCGGCTTCGTATTCGGTGTAGTTGCCTTCGAAGAACACCGCCTGGGAGTCGTCTTCGTACGCCAGGATGTGAGTGGCCACGCGGTCAAGGAACCACCGATCGTGAGAGATCACAATGGCGGCGCCCGGGAAGTCCAGCAGGGCTTCTTCCAGGGAACGCAGGGTTTCAACGTCGAGGTCGTTTGACGGTTCGTCGAGCAGCAATACGTTGCCGCCTTCTTTCAGGGTCAGGGCCAGGTGCAAGCGACCGCGCTCACCACCGGACAGGTCCTTGACGAACTTCTGCTGGTCGCCGCCCTTGAAGTTGAAGCGACCCACGTAGGTGCGCGACGGGATTTCGTAGTTGCCGATACGGATCTGGTCGGAACCGTCGGAAATCTGCTGGAACACCGTCTTGCTGCCGTCGAGGTCGTCGCGGCTCTGGTCAACGCAAGCCAGTTGCACGGTTTCGCCGACTTCGATGGTGCCCGAGTCCGGTTGCTCCTTGCCCATCAGCATGCGGAACAGTGTGGATTTACCCGCACCGTTACCGCCGATCACGCCAACGATGGCGCCTTTTGGCATGGAGAACGACAGGTTGTCGATCAACACGCGGTCGCCGTAGCCCTTGCAGACGTTCTTGAACTCGATGACCTTGTCACCCAGGCGCGGACCGGCCGGGATGTAGATTTCGTTGGTCTCGGAACGCTTCTGGAATTCCTGGGACTGCATCTCTTCGAAACGCGCCAGACGGGCCTTGGATTTCGACTGACGCGCCTTGGCGCCTTTACGCACCCATTCCAGCTCGTCTTTCATGGCCTTTTCATGGGCCGACTGTTGCTTGGATTCGGCGGCCAGACGGTCGGACTTGGCTTCCAGCCAACCGGAGTAGTTGCCCTCGTAAGGGATACCGGCGCCACGGTCGAGCTCGAGGATCCAGCCAGCAACGTTGTCCAGGAAGTACCGGTCGTGCGTGATCGCAACCACGGTGCCCGGGAAGTCGTGCAGGAAATGCTCCAGCCAGGCGACGGAATCGGCGTCCAGGTGGTTGGTCGGTTCGTCGAGCAGCAGCATGTCGGGGGCCGACAGCAGCAGGCGGCACAGGGCCACACGACGCTTTTCACCACCGGACAGGTGTTCAACCTTGGCGTCCCACGCCGGCAGGCGCAGCGCGTCGGCGGCGACTTCCAGCTGGCGGTCCAGGTTGTGACCGTCGGCGGCTTGCAGGATGGCTTCGAGCTTGGCCTGTTCTGCCGCCAGTTTGTCAAAGTCGGCGTCTTCTTCAGCGTAGGCCGCGTAGACCTCGTCCAGGCGGGCCTGGGCGTTCTTGATCACGCTGACCGCTTCCTCGACCACTTCACGCACGGTCTTGGTCGGGTCCAGGATAGGTTCCTGTGGCAGGTAGCCGATGTTCAGGTCGGGCATCGGGCGGGCTTCGCCGTCGAACTCGGTGTCGACGCCGGCCATGATTTTCAACAGGGTGGATTTACCCGAACCGTTGAGGCCGAGCACGCCGATCTTGGCGCCCGGGAAGAAGGACAGAGAAATGTTTTTCAGGATTTCCCGCTTCGGCGGAACAACTTTTCCCAGCCGATGCATGGTGAAGACGTATTGAGCCATGGTGAACCTAGCGTCAGTGACTGATGAATTAAGCGGGCGAAACCCGTGCCAGGCCATGCGCCGCGCGGGCCGTTGATGTCTATCAATGCCTGCGTGCGGTAGATGCCTGATTGTCTGGGGCTGGAACGCCCTCGCGTAACCGGCAAAGCTACCTGAATGCGGGTGGGCAGTCCAGCCAGGCGGGGCTGGCACTTTGCCACAACACAAGGCATGCTAGCCGCCCTCCGGGCGTCCGGCTTATAGTGCACGTCGCGCGCCAGTCCAGCCAAACCGCAGGATCACAGTTTGTCCAACGTAACGCCGCCAACTCCCCTGCGCGCCGCTCATATAGCGCCGGGAGCGCCCCTGCACGGAACCCTGAAGGGCGCATTGGCGACGCTGGTCCTGTTGCTGCTCGCGTTATTGTTCTGGCAACTGCTGGACCAGTTGCAGCAAAACCAGAAAAACCAGCAGCAATACACCATCGACTACAGCGCCGACCTGGCCGAACAGATCAGCCTGAACATGGCCCTCAGTGCGCAGATTGCGCTGAACCTGCTGCCGATCGTCGAACCGCCGCGGGACGCCGAACAGCAACAAATCCTGATGCGCACCTTGCAACGCTCCTTGCCGGAGTTGCGCAGCGTCGCCCTGCTCGCCCCCAGCGGCGCGATGATCAGTGACAGCGCCAGCGACAGCCAGGACAGCGCCTGGCTCGAAGAACTGGTCAAGCGCAGCCACGCCCAGTCCTATTACCTGAGCAACAACAACGACGGCACCGTCATCTACCTGCTGCTGCACCAGCCCAGCGGCGGCACCAAGATGTACTGGGCCTTGCGCCTGGCCCCCAATTACCTGGCCAACCTGACCCGCCAGGATGGCCAGGGCCAGCGCCCGATGTGGGTCATCGAAAACCGCCTCAACCACCGGGTGGTCAGCCGTGACAGCGGGATGCCGGCCCAATGGGCCACCGCGTTGACCCCGGACGAGTTGAACAAAAGTGTACTGGTCACGCCCCTGAGCAAGAGCGACTGGCAACTGCGCGGCCTGTTCGACCGCGCCGCCGTGCTGGAGCAACTGCTGCCGGCCTTTATCGGCAAATGCCTGTTGGGCCTGGCCTTCTCGCTGATCCCGGTGATCGTGCTGCTGAACATGCGCCGCCGCCAGCGCCAGGTGCACGAGGGGCGCCGGCGCTACCAGGATATTTTCGAAGGCACCGGCGTGGCGCTGTGCGTGCTCGACCTGTCGGGCCTGCGTGCGTTCTTCGATAGAGCCCGACTGCAAACCCGCGAGCAGTTGCAACAGTTGCTGCAAGACAACCCGGAACAGCGCCAGCAACTGCTCAAGGAACTGCGCATCACCGAGGTCAACCAGGTGGCGGTGCGCCTGCTGAATGTCGCTTCTTGCGAGCAAGCCTGGGAGCGCCTGATCGACGCCTGCCCGTCGAGCCCGACCGCCATCGGCAACCAGGTGATCGACGCGGTGCTGACCCAGCAGAAGCAGCTTGAACTGGAAATCCAGCTCAGCGATATCGAAGGCAACGACCAATACCTGTGGCTGGTGATGCGCCTGCCGGAACAGCAGGACGACTTCAAGGCCGTGATCCTGAGCATCAGTGACATCACCAGCCGCAAGCTGATCGAGTTGTCACTGGTGGAGCGCGAGGGTTTCTGGTCGGACGTGGTGCGCACCGTGCCCGATCACCTGTATGTGCAGGACGTGATCAGCCAGCGGATGATTTTCAGCAACCACCACCTGGGCCACACCCTGGGCTACAACAAGCCCGAGCTGCAGCAGATGGGCGAGTACTTCTGGGAGATCCTGCTGCACCCCGAAGACGCCGAGCGCTACCACGACCTGCGCCTGCAACAGCGCCAAGCCGGCTACCTGAGCCAGTTGCAGTGCCAGTTGCGCTTTCGCCACCGCAACAACCAATGGCGGCGCTTCGACATCCGCGAACAGGCCCTGGCCCGTGACAAGACTGACCAGGTGACGCGCATCATCGGCGTCGCCAAGGACATCACCGACCAGATCGAAGCCAGTGAATCCCTGCGTGACAGCGAACAGCGCTACCGCATGCTGGCGGAAAGCATCAGCGACGTAATCTTCTCCACCGACAGCAAGCTGGCCCTCAACTACGTCAGCCCTTCGGTGAACGCGGTGCTGGGCTATGACGTCGACTGGATCTTCGAAAACGGCTGGCAATCGACCATCGCCAACCCGCAGCAACTGACCGGTATCTACTCCCTGGTGGAGCAAGTCAGCCGCGCCCTGGACCAACCCGAATCCCTCGCGGCCTTGCGCAACGACGTGCAGACCCAGCTGTTCCTGTTCGACTGCCTGCGGGCCGACGGGCGCAAGATCCCCATCGAACTGCGCCTGGTGCTGGTGTGGGACGAACACGGCGCGTTCGAGGGCATCCTTGGCGTGGGTCGCGATATCAGCCAGCAGCGCCGTGCGGAAAAAGACCTGCGCATGGCGGCCACGGTATTCGAACACTCCACCTCGGCGATCCTGATCACCGACCCGGCCGGCTACATCGTGCAGGCCAACGAGGCGTTCAGCCGGGTCAGCGGTTATGCGGTGGCGGACGTGCTCGACCAGTTGCCGAACATGCTCACCGTCGACGAACAGCAGGAAGCCCACCTGCGCTACGTGCTCAAGCAATTGCACCAGCACAGCACCTGGGAAGGCGAAGTGTGGCTCAAGCGCCGCAACGGCGAGCATTACCCGGCCTGGGTCGGAATTACTGCCGTGTTCGATGACGAAGGCGACCTGGCCAGCTACGTGTGCTTCTTCAGTGACATCAGCGAACGCAAGGCCAGCGAACAACGCATCCATCGCCTGGCCTACTACGACGCCCTGACCCACCTGCCCAACCGCACGCTGTTCCAGGACCGCCTGCACACCGCGCTGCAATCGGCGGAACGGCAGAAGTCGTGGGTGGTGCTGATGTTCCTCGACCTCGACCGCTTCAAACCGATCAACGACTCCCTGGGCCACGCCGCCGGCGACCGCATGCTCAAGGAAATGGCCACCCGCCTGCTGGGCTGCGTCGCCGAAGACGACACCGTGGCACGCATGGGCGGCGACGAATTCACCTTGCTGCTGCAACCGCGGGTCAACCGTGAGATGGCGCTGAACCGGGCGATTCACGTGGCCGAGCAGATTCTGGCCAGCCTGGTGAAGCCGTTCGTGCTGGAGGGCCGCGAGTTCTTCGTCACCGCCAGTATCGGCATCGCCCTGAGCCCGCAGGACGGCAACGAACTCAGCCAGTTGATGAAAAACGCCGACACGGCGATGTACCACGCCAAGGAGCGCGGCAAGAACAACTTCCAGTTCTACCAGGCCGACATGAACGCCAGCGCCCTGGAACGCCTGGAGCTGGAAAGCGACCTGCGCCACGCCCTGGAACAGAACGAATTCGTGCTGTATTACCAGCCGCAATTCAGCGGCGACGGCAAACGTTTGACCGGCGCCGAAGCCCTGCTGCGCTGGCGCCATCCGCGTCGCGGGCTGGTGCCGCCGGGGGACTTCATCCCGGTGTTGGAGGAGTTGGGGCTGGTGGTGGACGTGGGTGACTGGGTGATCAGCGAAGCCTGCCGCCAACTCAAGACCTGGCACCAGAACAAGGTGCGGGTACCCAAGGTCTCGGTCAACATTTCGGCCCGGCAGTTCTCCGACGGACAACTGGGCGAGCGCATCGCCACCATCCTCAAGGACACCGGCCTGCCGCCGGCGTGCCTGGAGCTGGAGCTGACCGAAAGTATCCTGATGCGCGAGGTCAACGAAGCGATGCAGATCCTCGCCAGCCTGAAAAACCTCGGCCTGAGCATCGCGGTAGATGACTTCGGCACCGGTTATTCATCGCTGAACTACCTCAAGCAGTTCCCCATCGACGTGCTGAAGATCGACCGTACCTTTGTCGACGGCCTGCCGTCGGGTGAGCAGGATGCGCAGATTGCCCGGGCGATTATCGCCATGGCCCACAGCCTGAACCTGGCGGTGATCGCCGAGGGTGTGGAAACCCATGAGCAGCTGGACTTCCTGCGGGAGCACGGTTGCGATGAGGTGCAGGGCTACCTGTTCGGGCGACCGATGCCGGCGAACCGGTTTGAGGCGCAGTTCAGCAATGATGCGCTGTTCATGTTCGATTGAAATCCTCAGGTGATGCGGATGGCCTCTTCGCGAGCAAGCCCGCTCCCACATTCGACCGTATTCCACCTGAAGGAACCCGATTGAATGTGGGAGCGGGCTTGCTCGCGAAGGGGCCCGAACAAACACCACCTATCCCCAGATGAGCCCCGCTTGTCCGCGACATGATGTCCTTTCATATGCCATCTAAAACCCATTGGGTTAGAATGCGCTTCTTTTCTGCCCCCGATCCTTGAGGACCGCCATGTTCAGCCGTGATTTGACTATTGCCAAGTACGACGCCGATCTCTTTGCCGCCATGGAGCAAGAAGCTCAGCGCCAGGAAGAGCACATTGAGCTGATCGCTTCGGAAAACTACACCAGCCCCGCCGTGATGGAGGCTCAAGGTTCGGTTCTGACCAACAAGTACGCCGAAGGCTACCCGGGCAAGCGCTACTACGGCGGTTGCGAGTTCGTCGACATCGTTGAGCAACTGGCCATCGACCGCGCCAAGGAACTGTTCGGCGCCGATTACGCCAACGTCCAGCCACACGCCGGCTCCCAAGCCAACAGCGCCGTGTACCTGGCCCTGCTGCAAGCGGGCGACACCATCCTGGGCATGAGCCTGGCCCACGGCGGTCACCTGACCCACGGCGCCAGCGTTTCCTCCTCCGGCAAGCTGTACAACGCCGTTCAGTACGGCATCGACGGCAACGGCCTGATCGACTACGACGAAGTCGAGCGCCTGGCCGTTGAGCACAAGCCAAAAATGATCGTGGCCGGTTTCTCTGCCTACTCGCAGATCCTGGATTTCCCACGCTTCCGCGAAATCGCTGACAAGGTCGGCGCCTACCTGTTCGTCGACATGGCCCACGTGGCCGGTCTGGTCGCCGCTGGCGTCTACCCGAACCCGGTGCCGTTCGCTGACGTCGTGACCACCACCACCCACAAGACCCTGCGCGGTCCACGTGGCGGCCTGATCCTGGCTCGCGCCAACGCCGAGATCGAGAAGAAGCTGAACTCCGCCGTATTCCCAGGCGGCCAGGGTGGCCCGCTGGAGCACGTGATCGCCGCCAAAGCGATCTGCTTCAAGGAAGCGCTGCAGCCTGAGTTCAAGACCTACCAGCAGCAAGTGGTGAAAAACGCCAAGGCCATGGCCGGCGTGTTCATCGAGCGTGGTTTTGACGTAGTGTCCGGCGGTACTGAGAACCACCTGTTCCTGCTGTCGCTGATCAAGCAGGACATCTCCGGTAAAGACGCTGACGCCGCTCTGGGCAAAGCCTTCATCACCGTTAACAAGAACTCGGTACCGAACGACCCACGTTCGCCGTTCGTCACCTCCGGCCTGCGCTTCGGCACCCCGGCTGTGACCACTCGTGGCTTCAAGGAAGCAGAGTGCAAGGAACTGGCTGGCTGGATCTGCGACATCCTGGCTGACCTGAACAACGAAGCAGTGATTGACGCTGTGCGTGAGAAGGTCAAGGCCATCTGCAAGAAGCTGCCGGTATACGGCGCTTGATTGCAGTTGCTTGAATGAAAAGCCCGGCTCTTGAGCCGGGCTTTTTTATGCCTGAAAACGCTGCTTTCTCAATTTGAAATGACATCAAATGTGGGAGCGGGCTTGCTCGCGAAAGCGCTGTGTCAGTTGATGCATGGGCTGACTGATACACCGCTTTCGCGAGCAAGCCCGCTCCCACATTTTGACTGCGTTTCAAGTCAGGATTGGTAAACCCGCGCAAAGCCTTCGCGAATCTTCTCTTCCGGCAACTCGTCAGCAATAAACACAATCACACTTTCCCGCGCTTCGCCTTCGGCCCATTCGGTGTCCCAATCGAACCCGTAGAGCTTCAGCACGCCCTGGAACACCATGCGCCGGTCTTCCCCGGCAATGTTCAGCACGCCTTTGTAGCGCAGCAATTGCTTGCCGTGGTCTTCCAGCAGCTCGTTCATGAACTCGCTGAGTTTGTCGATATCCAGCGGCTGGTCAGTGCGCAGCACCAGGCTGGAAATACGATCGATGGACGGCGCCTGGCTCACCGGGCGCAGGCTCATGCCGGCGTTGAGGTTGAAGCCGCGCACATCCAACAGTTCGGCGAGGTCGATCTTGCCGTGTTCCACCACACGAATCGGCGCCCGGCGGTTGATACGAGTCAGGCGCTCGCTGAGGGCGTCGAAGGTGGCATCGTCCACCAGGTCGCGCTTGCTCACCAGCAGGCGGTCGGCAAACCCGATCTGCGCCTGGGCGATGGTCTGGGTCAGGTGGTGCTCGGCGTGGGCCGCGTCCACCAGGGTGATGATACCGTCGAGGATGTAGCGCTCGCGCAGTTCTTCATCGATGAAAAAGGTCTGGGCCACGGGGGCCGGGTCGGCCAGGCCGGTGCACTCGATCACCAGGCGGTCGAACGCGATCTCGCCGCTGTCCAGGCGCTCCAGCAACAGGTACAGGGCCTTGGTCAGGTCAGTGTGGATGGTGCAGCACACGCAGCCATTGGACAGGGTCATGACTTGCACCGGCTCGCTGCCCAGCAATTGGGTGTCGATACCGGCGTCGCTGAATTCATTTTCGATCACGGCGATTTTCAAGCCGTGCTCGGCCTTGAGCAGGTGACGCAACAAGGTGGTCTTGCCAGCGCCGAGGAAGCCGCTGAGGACGGTGACGGGAATGGGAGAGGACAAAGAATTCTCCTTGAAGAAACACAAAACAAATGTGGGAGCGGGCTTGCTCGCGAAGGCGGCGTGTCAGTCAGCACATGCATCACTGAAAGACCGCCTTCGCGAGCAAGCCCGCTCCCACAAGGGATCACCGCAGCCCGAACTACCGGGCTAGCAGCACTTGGGCCCACCCTTGCCGCCGTAACGGGCCTCCTGGCGTTCCCGGAAGAACGCCTTGTAGTCCATCATCGGTTTGTCCGGGTGTTTGGTTTGCATATGCTCGACGTAGGTGTCGTAGTCGGGCATGCCGACCATCAGGCGCGCGGCCTGACCGAGGTATTTACCGAGGCGACTGATGTCATTGAACATGATTGCAATCCTCTATCAAGCGTCCGGGATGGCCTGGTATGGCGCTTCTTTATCCGTACGTTCCTTTTTGCCCCAGGCAGCAATGCCGACCTTGAGCGCATAGAACAGGATGCTGAAGACCACGAACAGGAACAGCGCCGTCAGCGTTGCGTTGGTGTAGGCGTTCCAGATCACGTGTTGCATCTGGTCGATGCTCTTGGCCGGTGCGAGGATCTGGCCGCCGGCCAGGGCATCGCTGTATTTCTTGGCCAGGGACAGGAAGCCGATCGCCGGGTTAGCGTCGAACAGCTTGATGAAGCCTGCGGTCACGGTGCAGATCAGCAGCCAGACAGCCGGCAACATGGTCACCCAGATGTAGCGCTGGCGTTTCATTTTGATCAGCACAACGGTGGCGAGCATCAGCGCGATACCGGCCAGCATCTGGTTGGAGATACCGAACAGCGGCCACAAGGTGTTGATGCCACCCAGTGGGTCGATCACGCCCTGGTACAGCAGGTAACCCCACATCGCCACACAACCTGCGGTAGCGATCAGGTTGGCCGTCCAGGACTCGGTACGCTTGAGCGCCGGCACGAAGGAGCCGAGCAAATCCTGCAGCATGAAGCGACCGGCACGGGTACCGGCGTCGACTGCGGTCAGGATGAACAGCGCTTCGAACAGGATCGCAAAGTGGTACCAGAACGCCATGGTGTTTTCACCCGGCAGGACGCTGTGCAGGATCTGCGCGATACCGACCGCCAGGGTTGGCGCACCACCGGCACGGGCCAGGATGGTGGACTCACCAATGTCATGGGCCACCGCCTGCAACGCTTCCGGGGTAATTGCAAAACCCCAGCTGCTGACGGTTTGCGCCACAGCCACCACGTCACCGCCGACAATCGCGGCCGGGCTGTTCATGGCGAAGTACACCCCTGGCTCGATCACCGAAGCGGCAACCATCGCCATGATGGCCACGAACGACTCCATCAACATGCCGCCGTAGCCGATGTAACGGGCGTGCCCTTCACTGGCCAGCAACTTGGGCGTGGTGCCCGAGGAGATCAGTGCGTGGAAACCCGAGACCGCGCCACAGGCGATGGTGATGAACAGGAACGGGAACAGGCCGCCCTTCCACACCGGGCCGGTGCCATCGATGAACTGGGTCAGCGCCGGCATTTTCAGGTCGGGCATGGTCACCAGGATGCCAATCGCCAGGGCGATGATGGTGCCGATTTTCAGGAACGTAGACAGGTAGTCCCGTGGTGCGAGGATCAGCCACACCGGCAACACGGCAGCCACGAAGCCATAACCCACCAGCATCCAGGTGATCTGGATGCCGGTGAAGCTGAAGGCCTTGGCCCACACCGGGTCAGCGGCAATCTGCCCGCCCAGCCAGATCGAACCCAGCAGCAACAGCACGCCGACAATCGAGATTTCACCGATGCGGCCCGGGCGGATGTAGCGCATGTAGATGCCCATGAACATCGCGATCGGGATGGTTGCCATCACCGTGAAGATGCCCCACGGGCTTTCGGCCAGGGCCTTGACCACGATCAGCGCCAGCACCGCGAGGATGATGATCATGATCAGGAAGCAGCCGAACAGCGCGATGGTCCCGGGCACACGGCCCATTTCTTCGCGGACCATGTCCCCCAGGGAACGGCCGTTGCGACGAGTGGACAGGAACAGGACCATGAAGTCCTGCACCGCCCCGGCCAGCACCACGCCGGCGATCAGCCACAACGTGCCGGGCAGGTAGCCCATCTGCGCCGCCAGTACCGGGCCGACCAAAGGCCCTGCGCCGGCGATTGCCGCGAAGTGGTGACCAAAAAGGATGTGTTTGTTGGTCGGCACATAGTCCAGACCGTCATTGTTCAGCACAGCGGGGGTAGCCCGCAGTGGATCGAGCTGCATCACATGGTTAGCGATGAACAGACTGTAGTAACGGTAAGCAACCAGATAAATGGCCACTGCTGCGACCACGATCCACAAGGCGTTGATCGCCTCGCCGCGGCGCAAGGCCACTACGCCCAGGGCGCACGCTCCTACGATTGCCAGCAGCAGCCAGGGTAGATGGCGTAGCAGGCTATTATTATTTTTCATTTTTATATTCCAGCCAGGGTGGACAGAAAGACAGCCATCCCGAGTTTAGCGCTACTGGCCTCAAAGGCCACCCCCCTACGTTGGTCTAGAGCCTTGCCGGGGCAAAAAAAGCAGAAAAAACCGCCCCATGATGGCGCACGGCTACAATTCCTTTATCCACAGAGGGTTTCACCATGAGCGAACAGCCTTCAGACCGACGCCGTTTCCGACGCATTGCCTTCGATGCCAGGACCGAGCTCACGCAAGACGGCCGTGTCTGGCCGGTGCAATTGGTAGATTTGTCGCTCAAGGGCTTGCTGGTGCAACGGCCGCAAGAATGGCACGGCCATCGCTACGAATCGTTCGATGTGGACATTCATCTGGACGCCGAGACCGACGTAAAGATGCAGGTGCGGCTGACCCATGATGATCATGGGCAGCTCGGCTTTGTGTGCGAGCACATCGACCTCGACTCCATCAGCCACCTGCGGCGGATAATCGAGCTGAACCTCGGTGATCAGGCAGAGCTGGAGCGGGAATTCGCCGCCTTGCTGGAGACCTGAACATGTGGGAGCTGGCTTGCCTGCGATGGCGGTGTGTCAGTTTGCATATCAATCAGCTGATACACCGCCATCGCGGGCAAGCCCGGCTCCTACAGGGGTGATGGGTGGCTGGCGACTATTCGAACAGGGCATCCAGCGCCTGCTCCAGGCGCGTTACCCCGATCACTTGCAGCCCCGGTGGCATTTCTTTCGGCGCATTGCCCTTGGGCACGATGGCGCGCTTGAAGCCGTGCTTGGCCGCTTCCTTCAGGCGCTCCTGGCCGCTGGGCACCGGGCGCACTTCACCCGACAGGCCCACTTCGCCAAACACCAGCAAATCATGGGGCAACGGCCGGTTGCGCAGGCTGGACATCACCGCCGCCATCAACGCCAGGTCAGACGCGGTTTCCAGCACCTTGACCCCGCCCACCACGTTGAGGAACACGTCCTGGTCATGGGTGGGAATGCCGCCGTGGCGGTGCAATACCGCCAGCAACATCGCCAGCCGGTTCTGGTCCAGGCCCAGGGTGACACGACGCGGGTTGGCCAAGTGACTGTCGTCCACCAGCGCCTGGACTTCCACCAGCATCGGTCGGGTGCCTTCCCACGTCGCCATCACCACACTGCCTGGGACTTCTTCCTGGGCGCGGGTAAGAAAAATCGCTGACGGGTTGGAGACCTCTTTCAAGCCCCGGTCAGTCATGGCGAACACACCCAACTCGTTGACCGCGCCAAAACGGTTCTTCACCGCCCGCAACAAACGCAACCGCCCGTCGGACTCGCCTTCGAAATACAGCACGGTGTCGACCATGTGTTCCAGCACCCGCGGGCCGGCCAGTGCGCCTTCTTTCGTCACGTGGCCCACCAGGAAAATCGCCGTGCCGCTCTGTTTCGCATAGCGCACCAGCAGCGCGGCACTTTCCCGCACCTGGGACACGCCACCCGGTGCCGATTGCAGTTGTTCGGTGAAAATCGTCTGGATCGAGTCGATCACCATCACCTTGGGCTTTTCCAGGCGCGCGGTGGCGATGATGCTTTCGATGCAGGTTTCGGTCATCACCCGCAGTTGGTCCTGAGGCAAGCCCAGGCGGCGCGCACGCATGGCCACCTGCTGCTGGGATTCTTCGCCGGTGACATACAACGCCGGCATGCGGCTGGCGATGCTGCACAGGGTTTGCAGCAGGATCGTGGATTTACCGATGCCCGGGTCACCGCCGATCAGTACCACCGAACCATCCACCAGGCCGCCGCCCAGCACTCGGTCCAGTTCACCGGAAGCGGTGGAGAAACGCGGGATTTCTTCGACGCTGACTTCGGCCAGGGTCTTGATCTGGGTTTGTTGCCCGGTCCAGCCGGAACGGCCACTGGGGGCCACGGCGCCGCCGCTCTCGATCATGGTTTCGGTCAGGGTGTTCCACGCACCGCATTCCGTGCACTGGCCGGCCCACTTGGGAAAGGTCGCGCCGCACTCCGTGCAGCCATACATGCGCTTGGCCTTTGCCATTTGAGAACCTCCAACCGAAAAACCGCGATGATAGCTCAGCGCGGCGCCGGGGTACGGATTTCACCGCTGGCCAAACGTGAAGCGCTGTTACCGATCGGGTCTTCGGCATTCAGATCGGCGCCCTTGGCTTTCAGTTCATCCAGCAGTTCCACGCGTTTGAACAGCCCGGCATACATGGCCGCCGTTTGTCCGGCGCCGTTGCGCTGGTCGGGGTTGCAGTCGGTGGCGAGCAGGCGCTGGGCGATTTTCAGCTCACCCTTGAAGATCGCGCCCATCAAGGCGGTGTTGCCGCGTTTGTCCTGCACGCAGGCATCGGCGCCGGCGGCGAGCAATCGGTCCACGTAGGCACTTTCACCGTGATAGGCGGCGAGAATCAGCGCCGTGTAGCCTTTTTCATCCTGGGTGTTCAGCGAATAGCCGGATTCGATGAAGGTGTTGAGCATTTCCACGTTGCCACGGCGGGCGGCGTCGAAGTAGTAATCCTGCAGTTGTGCCTTAAGCGCGGCCGGGGCAGCTTGTTCGGCCAATACGCTGAACGACAAACACGCAAGGACAGCGCCTATAAAGATTCGCATGGCAAATTCTCAATGATGTGCCACCTGTAGGAGCCGGCTTGCCGGCGATGGCGTACTTGTGGCAAGCCGGCTCCTACAGGGAGCGTGGGCGGTTAGTCGGTCAGCTTTTCGGCCAATGCCTTGACGCGGGCCAGGTCGCCCTTGGCAACTTTGGTCACGCCTGTGCCGTACTCCGGATCCGCCTTGTAGAGGAACGACAGGATGATGTGCTTGCTCTCGTCATCGGTGGTGGCCAGGGAGCCGCCGAAGTTGTCGATCAAGTCCTGGCGTTCTTTCTTGTTGAACGAGCGGTACAGGTCGCCGGCCTGCTTGAAGTTCTGCTCACGCTGGATCTTCGCTTGCTGCGTACTGCCCGACAGGGCCGACTGGCTGTACCGCGCGGTTTGCGGCTCTTCCCGTGGCAGCAGGCGGCTTGGCTGGTAGTTCACGCCAGTGGTGGTCTTGCCGAAATTCATCGCGCCGTCCTGGTTACCGTTGTTGACGGTCACCCGGGGTGCGTTGATCGGCAGTTGCAGGGCGTTTGGCCCCAGGCGGTACATTTGCGTATCGGCGTAGGAGAACACCCGGCCTTGCAGCAGGCGGTCTTCCGACGGCTCGATGCCCGGCACCAGGTTGGCCGGCGCCATGGCGACTTGCTCGGTTTCCTGGAAGACGTTGGCCGGGTTGCGGTTCAGCACCATCTGCCCGACTTTGCGCTCCGGCACGTCCGGCCAGATCTTGGTGGCATCCAACGGGTCGAAATCAAACTTGGCCAGGTCTTCCGGTTTCAGCACTTGCACATACAGGTCCCACTTGGGGAAGTCGCCCTTATTGATGTGCATGACCAAATCATTGGTCATATGGCTGTAGTCACGGCCCTGTACTTCAGTCACTTGTTTAGGATCGAGGTTCTTGATGCCTTGCAGGCTCTTCCAGTGGAACTTGACGTAGTGCACTTCGCCCTTGGCGTTAATCAACTTGTAGGCATGTACACCGTTACCGTCCATTTCCCGGTAACTGGCTGGAGTGCCGGAGTCCGAGTACAACTCGGTTAACGTACGAGTGGACTCCGGAACATGGGAGAAGAAGTCAAAGCGACGGGAGTCATCGTCCAGGTTAGTGCGCGGATCTGGTTTAAAGGCGTGAACCATGTCCGGAAACTTGATCGCATCACGAATAAAGAATGTCGGGAAGTTATTACCGACCAGGTCCCAATTACCTTCGGCGGTGTAGAACTTGGTGGCGAAGCCGCGCGGGTCACGCAGGGTTTCCGGCGAATGGTTGCCGTGAACGACCGCAGAGAAGCGCACAAATACCGGCGTGGCTTCGCCGGCGGCAAACACCTTGGCCTTGGTCAGGTCGCTGAGGTTATCGGTGACGGTGAAAGTACCGTGAGCGCCGGTGCCACGGGCGTGCACAACGCGCTCCGGAATACGCTCGCGATCAAAGCGCTGCAACTTCTGGATCAGTTGCACGTCTTGCAACAGGACCGGGCCATTCGCACCGGCGGTTTGCGAGTTCTGATTGTCACCGACCGCCGCGCCATTATCGCGCGTGAGGTTGGCGGCGTGTACGGACAGCGAAAGAAGACTGGCGCTCACTGCAAACAGCACCTGTCGCGCAGAAATAGGCCCGCGGCTAATAGGGTTTTTCATCGAGGTATCCTCTGGTTTTTTTAGTGCACATTGAGTTGTGCTTGCCAGAGGCTAGTGAGCCGCGAGTCAGAAGATAAGTAGAAAAGTCTTACCATGGCGATTGAAAAAATAGTGTGGTAACCCACTGAAATAGCGGGTATTCCGCGCGCGATTGGTGGCACTTTGCAAACTATTTGCGATTTAATGTGTCGATAAAAACGGACACTGTTAGCAGTTGTGTCGAGCAAGCCTCGCCACACTGTCTTACACTGGCTTCTACCTCCTCATCTGTAACAAGGAATAACCTATGGGCGTGTTAAGTGAGTTCAAGGCCTTCGCGGTCAAAGGTAATGTGGTCGACATGGCGGTCGGTATTATCATCGGCGCCGCCTTCGGCAAAATTGTTTCATCCTTTGTAGGCGACGTGGTGATGCCACCTATCGGCCTGTTGATCGGGGGTGTCGACTTCGGCGACCTGGCCGTAACGCTTAAAGCCGCCCAGGGCGATGCGCCGGCCGTCGTACTGGCGTACGGCAAGTTCATCCAGAGCGTGATCGACTTTGTGATCGTTGCGTTTGCGATCTTCATGGGCGTGAAGGCCATCAACCGCCTGAAGCGTGAAGAGGCCGTGGCACCTAGCCTGCCGCCGGTCCCGACCAAGGAAGAAGTGCTGCTGGGGGAGATCCGCGATCTGCTCAAGGCACAGAACAGCAAGCCCGAGTAAGCTCGGCAAAAAGTAAAGGCGCCTGCAGGGCGCCTTTGTTTTACCAGTAGTTTTCTACCGCGACCTGCCCCGGACGGCGGGTCAGGCTCAGTTGCATGTCGCGCTGTTTCAGCAACTGACGCGTGTCGTCGATCATCTGCGGGTTACCGCAAATCATCACCCTGGAATGCTCGGGGGTCAGCTCGATGCCTGCGGCGCGCTCCAATTCGCCGTTCTCGATCAGGGTGGTAATCCGCCCATTCAGCGCGCCCGGATGTTGCTCGCGGGTGACAATGGGAATGTAGGTGAGCTTGTGGGCGTATTCTGCCAGGTACTCACGTTCGCCCAGTTCATGGATCAACGACTGGTAAGCCAGCTCACTTGCTTCGCGGGCACTATAGACGAGGATAATCCGCTCGAATTTCTCCCACACTTCGAAGTCCTGCAGGATCGAGAGAAACGGCGCAATACCGGTCCCGGTGCCCAGCAGCCACAGATCGCGACCATCCACAAACCGGTCCAGGGTCAGAAAGCCCGTGGCCTGGCGTTCTACCAGCAGGGTATCGCCTTCCCGCAGGCGGCTCAGCTCACTGGTGAACTCACCGCCCGGCACCACGATGGAAAAGAAGTCCAGGTATTCATCAAAGGGCGAGGACACCACCGAATAAGCACGCCACACAATGCCGCCATCGGCCTTGGTCACCCCAAGACGCACGAATTGTCCGGCGCGAAAACGAAAACCAGGGTCTCGGGTAGTGCGCAGGGTAAACAGGCTGGGAGTCAGCGATTTCACGTCGAGCAGGGTCTGGCGGGTGTATTTTTCAGCACTGGCCGTCATGGGAAACTCCATTTGCAGAGGCCCCTAGTGTCCCCCAAAGCGCCGCCTGGAAACACCGATGGTTTGTGCTGGCATTGCCGCTGCCCATTGTGGCAACCGCTGGGCGGTACTAAATATTTGGCTATTAGTCGCCTTCCAACAAGCCATTAGATGAGGGAGTGCAACTAAATATTAACAAGGCGCATTTAGAGCAAGTTCTTAAAACTAATGGAAAAAAATCTTATCGAACGCCTGAAACCTGTACACCGTAGCCAGGTTGTACAAATGTTATTGGCCTAACGCCCGCTTGAACATAACCAAATTTTTATTTCGAGCTGTAGCCGTTGTCCTACACTATTTTTTCACGTTGTAACCGGGGGCCTTGGAAGTACCCCATGTAAAAACCGTTCGCATGGAGAGTTACCGATGGTCAACTGGCACAACACTCGCCTGCCCAAACTCGAAGGGGAAAGCGAAATAACCAGTATGTACGAAGCTGCCCTCAACCTTACCTACGAGCTTGGCTTCCAATACTGCGCATTCACCCTTAGTTCCCATCTACCCAACAACCAAACGAAAACTATCAACCTCAACAACTATTCCAATGAATGGAATACGCTGTACAGACAAGAGCACTACTTTGATCTCGACCCTGTGGTTGCGCATTGCAAACGCTCGGTTCTACCGATCGTATGGGACGAGAAAACCTTTTCTTCGGTACCGGACTTATGGGCCCATGCCCAGTCCAACGGACTGAATTTCGGATGGACCCAATCGGTTCATGACTTCCAGGGTGTTTTCAGCATGTTGAGCCTGGGGCGTGCCACCGGCCCAGTGGGCCCTGAAGAACTCTATGAAAAAGCCGGGCAAGTGCTCTGGATTTGCCACGCCATGCACGCGGTGGTGGCCAAAAAATACGCAGACAATCCCAGCCCGCAAGCGCCCAGCAAATTGACCCCGCGGGAAACCGAAATCCTGCAATGGTCGGCCTTGGGCAAGACCGCCTCGGACATCGCCACCATCCTGTGCCTGTCCGAACGCACGGTCGGCTTCCATATCAGCAGTGCGATGAAGAAACTGGGGGTCAGTAACAAGATTGCCGCAGTGATCACGGCAGTCAAATGCGGGTTGTTTTAAACACCGCATGTAATCCAGGGGAAAAAAACGTAACATTTGCGGCCAGTTCCGGGTGATGACGCGAGCCCCTGATGCGCCTCGCGTCGCCGCTCACCCCGATGGTTCGCTTACCCAGAGTCTCCCCCGCCATGCCCCTGCTCGACAGCCCCTTCGCCCAACTCGACCTGATCCGTCAGCCAGAACAGCACAACGACCCGCTGCAAGCGTTTGATGCAGCCGATGAGTATTTGCTCAGCTACCTGGCGGAACAACAGCTGACGACGGCGACCCGCGTACTCGTGCTCAACGACAGTTTCGGCGCACTGGCGGCCAGCCTCGAAGGGCATGTGCAGGTCACCTCCAGTGGTGACTCGTTCCTCGGCGCCCTGGGCCTGGAGAAAAACCTGGCGCGCAACGGCAAGGCTTTCGACGCGGTAACGCTCCTGCCCGCCAGCCAGACACCTGCCGGGCCGTTCGACCGCGTACTGATCCGCGTGCCGAAAACCCTGGCCCTGCTCGAAGAACAACTGATTCGCCTGCAAGGTCAACTGGCACCCGGCGCCGAAGTGATTGCCGGGGCGATGGTCAAGCACCTGCCACGGGCTGCCGGCGAACTGCTGGAGCGCTACATCGGTCCGATGCACGCCTCACTGGCGGTAAAAAAGGCCCGACTGCTGATCGCCACCCTGGCCGATCGGCCACACGCCGTATCGCCCTACCCTACGCGCTACAGCCTGGAAACCCCGGCCATCGAACTGCTCAACCACGCCAACGTGTTCTGCCGCGAAGGCCTGGACATCGGCACCCGGGCCTTCCTGCCGCACCTTCCGGCAAACCTGGGGGACGCCCGGGTAGCAGACCTGGGCTGTGGCAACGGCGTACTGGCAATTGCCAGCGCGCTGCAGAATCCGCAGGCGCAGTACACGCTGGTGGATGAGTCCTATATGGCCGTGCAATCGGCGGAAGAGAACTGGCGCGCGGCGCTGGGCGAACGTGACGTGCTGATTCGTCCCGGCGACGGCCTGGCCGATCAGGAAGCGCAGTCACTGGATGTGGTGCTGTGCAACCCGCCGTTCCACCAGCAGCAAGTGGTGGGAGACTTCCTCGCCTGGCGCATGTTCCAGCAAGCGCGGGAAGCGTTGGTAGTGGGCGGCGCCCTGTACATCGTCGGCAACCGTCACTTGGGTTATCACACCAAGTTGGCGCGGTTGTTCCGTGGCGTCGAGCAAGTGGCGACCACGCCGAAGTTCGTGGTCCTCAAGGCGCGCAAATAAAAAAGCCCTCCATGAAGGAGGGCAATAGTTACAACGGGATGTCAGTGGGTGGTCAGGCCCGCGGCATTCATGAACATGCGCATCAGGCTGGCCACTACGAACAGGGCCAGGACGCTGCCGGTCCAGATCATCGCCAGCCAGCCCAGGCGCTGCCAGAGCGGCTTTTTCTCGGCCTGTTCGATGTCGTGCAACGAAGGTTTGCCGGACATGAGTCAATCCTCCTAGTGATAACCGTCTTCGTGGGTGACCTTGCCGCGGAACACGTAGTAGCTCCAGAAGGTGTAGCCCAGGATGAACGGAATGATGAACAAGGTGCCCACCAGCATGAAGCCCTGGCTTTGCGGCGGTGCGGCGGCGTCCCAGATCGAAACTGACGGCGGGATGATGTTCGGCCACAGGCTGATCCCCAAGCCACTGTAGCCAAGGAAGATCAGCACCAGTGTCAGCAGGAACGGCGTGTAGTGCGCATTGCGGGCCACGGCGCGAATCAGGCCGTACATGGTCACCAACACCAGGATCGGCACCGGCAGGAACCAGAACAGGTTCGGCAGGGTGAACCAGCGCGAGGCGATTTCCGGGTGGGCCAGCGGCGTCCAGAGGCTGACGATACCGATCACCGCCAGCACCACGAAGGCCAGGGGCCGGGCCAGGTTGTGCATCTTCTCCTGCAAGCTGCCTTCGGTCTTCATGATCAGCCAGGTGCAGCCCAGCAGCGCATACGCCACGATCAGGGCCACGCCGCAGAACATCGTGAACGGCGTCAGCCAGTCCAGGGAGCCACCGGCAAACTGCCGGTCGACCACCGGGATGCCATCAATGAACGCCCCCAGCGCCACGCCCTGGAAGAACGTCGCTGCCAGCGAGCCGCCGATGAAGGCCTTGTCCCACAGGTGACGCTTGTCGTCCTTGGCCTTGAAGCGGAACTCAAACGCCACGCCGCGAAAGATCAGCCCGATCAGCATCAGCATCAGTGGCAGGTACAGCGCCGAGAGCACCACCGAATAGGCCAGCGGGAACGCGCCAAACAACGCCGCGCCGCCGAGTACCAGCCAGGTTTCGTTGCCGTCCCACACGGGGGCGACGGTGTTCATCATCACGTCACGGTCGGTCTTGCCCGGGATGAACGGGAAGAGAATGCCGATCCCCAGGTCGAAGCCATCCATGACCACGTACATCATGATGCCGAAGATGATGATCACGGCCCAGATCAGCGGAAGATCAATACCCATGGCTCAGTTCCCCTTGTTCAAGGTGTCGCCGTGATCGGCATCGGCACTGTCATCAGCCGCCGACAACGGACGCGCCGGTGTGCGTTTCTGCCCAGGGCCACCGTGGGTGGGCTCGGTGCTTTCGTGGGTCACCGGCCCTTTGCGCACCAGGCGCATCATGTAGCCCAGGCCCGCGCCGAACAGCGCGAAGTACACCACCACAAACAACACCAACGTAATGCTCATCTGCGCAAAACTGTGGTTGGACGAGGCGTCTGCCGTGCGCATCAGCCCGTAGACCACCCACGGCTGTCGGCCGATCTCGGTGGTGAACCAGCCGGCGAGAATCGCGATCAGGCCGGACGGGCCCATCCACAGCGCCAGGTACAGGAACGGCTTGGACGTGTACATCTTGTCGCCACGGCGCAGCCAGAGGCTGAACAGGCCGGTGAAGATCATCAGGAAGCCCAGGCCCACCATGACCCGGAACGACCAGAACACGATGGTCGAATTCGGACGATCCTCAGGCGGGAACTCCTTGAGGGCCGGCACCTGCTTGTCCAGGGAGTGGGTCAGGATCAGGCTGCCCAGGTATGGGATTTCCACCGCGAACTTGGTTTTTTCAGCCTTCATGTCCGGCCAGCCGAACAGGATCAGCGGCGTGGGCTCGTTGCCGATATTTTCCCAGTGGCCTTCAATCGCGGCGATCTTCGCCGGCTGATGCTTGAGGGTATTCAGGCCGTGGAAGTCACCGATGACCGCCTGGATCGGTGCAACGATCAGCGCCATCCACATTGCCATCGACAGCATGGTGCGGATCGCCGGGTTGTCCTTGCCGCGCAGCAAGTGCCAGGCCGCCGAGGAGCCGACGAAGAACGCGGTAGCGACGAACGCGGCCGTGGCCATGTGCATCAGGCGGTAGGGGAACGACGGGTTGAAGATCACGGCCAGCCAATCGGTTGGAATCACCCGGCCATCAATGATTTCAAAGCCCTGTGGCGTCTGCATCCAGCTGTTGGAGGCAAGAATCCAGAAAGTCGAGATCAGCGTGCCGACGGCCACCATCACCGTGGCAAAGAAGTGCAGCTTGCGTCCGACCTTGTTCCAGCCGAACAGCATGACCCCAAGGAAGCCGGCTTCGAGGAAGAACGCCGTGAGCACCTCATAAGTCAGCAACGGCCCGGTGACGGCACCGGCGAAGTCCGAGAAGCGGCTCCAGTTGGTGCCGAACTGATAGGCCATGACCAGGCCGGAGACCACGCCCATGCCGAAGTTGACGGCAAAGATCTTCGACCAGAAATGGTAGAGGTCACGGTAGGTGTCATTGTGGGTCTTGAGCCACAGGCCTTCCAGCACCGCAAGGTAACTGGCCAGGCCGATGGTGATGGCCGGGAACAGGATATGGAATGAGATGGTGAACGCGAATTGAATTCGGGCGAGATCTAGCGCCTCCAAACCGAACATAAGTCTTCCTCTGTCAGGTAATACCGAATGCTGGCTGGAGGCCTGCACCCACTGCCCCCACGGATATGGAGTGTGGCGAATTCAAATTCGTTTCTTTTTATAACCAACCACGCAGGGATTCTGGCCTTGCGGCCGCCAGAGCAATCCCGGCGAAGGTTTTGATCTGGGTCAAGCATTGCTGAAAGAGTAGTCCCATTTTCGCGAGAGCAAGGCGTGGTCTTTTGCCGCGTGACAGGTTGCCTCAGTGGTCACTGGGTGTTGTCTTTGGTGAGATTGGGCGTGTTTTGGGTGTATATCCGTTATTTGGGTGATGGCTGGTATTGGTTCCGCTCTTACAGCGGCTCACTTTTGAAAAGCGCAAAAGTAAGCAAAACGCTCTTGCCCCACCACTCGGCTCCTCGCCTAGGCTCGGAGTGCCCTCACTCCGGC